>SFNQ01000046.1 GCA_004554165.1 Clostridiales bacterium
CACTCCTTTGGCTATTGGTTCCCGGCAGTCCCAATATTACCATTTCTGTGCAGGCTTTGCTCCTTTTTTCTGTTACCTATGTATTGTATCTCAACAATTGTGCGGGCGGGGGCGCAGCGCGCGGCTTTGCCGCGCGGCCGGGCGCGGGACGGATGCGCTCTGAGCCCAGGCTGCTGGCGCGCCCGGCGTGACGGACGCAGTCCGTCACGCTGCGCCCCCGCCCTCGCATAAAACCGGCAACGGGCTAAAACAACGCCCTTGCAAAGGCCTCCGGATCGAAACGCTGCAAGTCGTCCGCCTGCTCGCCAACGCCCACAAAACGCACGGGCAGCCCCAGCTCCGCCGCAATCGCTACAACGACGCCGCCCTTCGCCGTTCCATCCAGCTTTGTCAGCACCAAGCCCGACAGCGGCACGGATTCCTGAAAGGCCTTCGCCTGCGCCACAGCGTTCTGCCCGGTCGTCGCATCCAGTACCAGCAGCACCTCGCAGGGTAGATCCGGCAGTTCTCTGGCGATTACGCGGCGCATCTTTGAAAGCTCGTTCATGAGGTTCGCCTTGTTGTGCAGGCGTCCCGCCGTATCCACAATCAGCAGGTCGCAGCCCTTTGCCTTATAGGATGCGATGGCATCAAAAACAACGGCGGAGGGATCCGCGCCCTCGCCGTGGCGCACCATGGGCACATCCGCGCGCCTTGCCCATTCCGCAAGCTGTTCTGCGGCAGCCGCGCGGAAGGTATCCGCCGCAGCAAGCATGGGCCTCCTGCCGTTGGCGCGATAGGCGTACGCAATTTTGCCGATGGAGGTGGTCTTGCCTACGCCGTTGACGCCCACAATCAGCAGCGCAGCGGGCGCTGTGTCCGGCAAAAACGCTTCCGATGGGCGCAAAACGGAGGCCACGATATCCGTGAGCGCATCCCTTGCTGCGGCGCGCTCCGTAATCCGCTGCTCCCGGACCCGTGCGCGCAGCGCCGTCAGGAGCCGCTGTGACGTTTCCATGCCCATATCGGCAAGGATCATGCCCTCCTCCAGCTCCTCGAAAAACGCTTCATCCACACGCTCCATCGAGGAAAACAAACCCGTGAACACGTTGCCGCGGGTTTTGGACAAACCCTGCCGGAGCTTTTCAAACAAACCCGTCTTTTTTTCCATGTGCTACATCGCCTCTCCAAATCTTGCTGATACAACCTTGCTGACGCCGCGCTCCTCCATGGATACGCCGTACAGCGAGTCGCAGACCTCCATGCTGCCCTTGCGGTGTGTGATGATGATGAACTGCGTCTCATCGGAATACGCCCTGAGGTAGCCGGCAAAGCGGCTGACATTCACCTCATCCAGCGACGACTCGATCTCATCGAGCACGCAGAAAGCCGGCGGCTTCAGCCTCAGCATCGCAAACAGCAGGGCAATCGCCGTCAGCGCCCGCTCGCCGCCGGACAGCAGCGAAAGCAGTTGCAGCTTCTTCCCCGGTGGCTGCGCGATGATATCGATGTCGCAGCCGAGCACATCCCCCTTGTCCGACAGCCGCAGCTCTGCGTGACCGCCGCCGAACAGCTCTGCGAATACCTCATGGAAGTTTTTCTGGATGAGCGCAAACTGTTCGGAGAACACACGCTCCATGGTTTCGGTCAGCTCGCCGATGAGCCGGTTGAGATCGGCCTGCGCGCTGCGCAGATCGTCCCGCTGCGTGGAAAGCGACGTGTGGCGTTCCGAAACCGCCCGGTAATCCTCAATGGCGCCAAGGTTGATATCGCCCATATCGCGGATTTCGTTCTTGATCGCGGAAATTCTGCCCGCCGTTGCGCCCACCGCGATCTCATGCCGCAGCGGCAGCGCGTTTTCATAGGTCAGCTCATAGTCTTCCCAGATACGGTCCTGTATTGCGTTAAGCTCCAGTTCCGTCCTGCTGCGCTGCAGCTCCTGCTTATGCTTGCGCTCGCCAAGTTCGCGCAGCGAGGAGAGCAGGGATTCGCGCCGGGCGCGCTGCTGCGTCAGCGTTTCAGACAGCGTGTTGCGCTCCTCCTCCATTTCCAGCTGTGCCTTCTTCTGTTCGCCGGCCTGCTGCTGCTCGCCTGCAATGCTCTGCTCCATTTCCAAAAGGCGCTCCCGAATCCCATCCAGCTGCGCCTGCTCCGCCGCAATGGTCTGCGCCTGATCCTCCGCCTGCCGGCGAATCCGCTCCTGCTCCGTGCAAAGGCGCTTCTGCTCGTTTGCGACCGCATCCTGCTCCTTTTGCAGAGCCATGCGCCGCACCTTCTTCTCGGTCAATGCATTCGATGCGGCCTCGCGCTTTGCGCGAAGCTCTGAAAGCGCCTGCTGCGCAACCCGCACATCGTCCTGCGTGGCGGCATTACCGCTCTCAAGCTCCGTCTGCAGCGCAAGCGCGCGGGCCTTTTCTTCGGCAATATCCTGCAAATTTTCCTGTATGGCGCGCAGCTCCTCTCCAAGGCGCGCCCTGCGCGTATCGCCGCTCTCCATGTCTCGGCGGATGATATCGAGCTTTTCCTCGCTCTTTGCGAGGGCAATCTCCTGCGTATGCAGCTCCTCCCGGAAGGAATCGGTTTGGAGTTCCGCCATTAGGATATCCCTGCGCAGCGTTTCGCAGCGCTCTGCAAGCGCCGCAAGCGCATCGCGCGTTTCTCCAAGTTTCTTATTCAGCTCCTGGATTTCCCGTTCGCGGCCAAGCAGGGAAAACTCCCGCTTCTTTATGCTGCCGCCGCTCATGGAGCCGCCGGTGCTGATGATGTCGCCCTCCAGCGTCGCGATGCTGAACGCGCCGCCGCTGCGCTTTTTCAGCGCGATGCCGCTTGGCAGGTCGCGCACGATGGCCGTGCGGCCGAGCAGGTATTCCAGCACGGTTTTCGCCTCGGGCGCGCAGCCGACAAGCTCGCTGGCCAGCCCCAGGCAGCCGTCCGCAGCAAGAAAGCGGCGCTCCTGGGGGCTCAGCGGGCGCTCGCGCAGCAGGGCCACCGGCAGCAGCGTCGCCCGGCCGTAATCGTGGGAGCGAAGATAATCGATGACATACCTGGCGTCCTCCGCCGTTGGCGTAACGATGTTCTGCAGCGCGGATCCCAGCGCCATCGTAATGGCGGTTTCATACTCCTTCGGCACTTGCAGCAGCTCTGCCACCACGCCGATGATTGCGCTGCCAAGCCGCGCGTCCCGTGCCGCGTCGCGCATGATGTTTTTTACGGAGGCATAGTATCCCTCGCGGGACCGCGCCATTTCCCCGAGCACCCGCAGCCGGGATTCCATCGCGCCGGCTTCCTGCTCCATCTGATGATGCTTCTGCTGTAAACTCTGGAGCGACTCCTGTAGCTTTGATCGGTTCTCCTGCGCTCCGGCCATGGAGGCGCGCAGGGTTTCGCAGGCGGCCTGCTGCTCGTCGCGCTCCGCTCTGGCCTGCTCGTATTCCGCCTGCAGCGCGCCGGACGCGGCGCTGGCGTTCTCCATTTCCCCGGAAATGGAAACGATGCGTGCTTCCAGTGCGCTGGACATGGTTTCAAAGCGCGTGAGATCGCCCTTTGCATCCGCAAGGCGGTTCATGGCCTCCATGATGCCGTTCTTCATCGACTCAAGCGCCGCTTCCGCCTTTTGCACCTCGGCGTCCTGCGCGGCAAGGCCGGCGGCCTGTGCCTCGATATCGCGTTCAAGCCGCTGCATGGCGATGCGGCCCGCCTCGTCGCTCTCCATGCCGGACAGCGTTTCCGTCAGTTCCAGAAGCCGCTGCGCCGACGCGGCCTTCTCCAGTTCCAGCCGCTGTATCTCGCGCTCGATGTTCTCCTTGCGCTCCCGCAGCACGTTGTACTCGCCCACATGCGTCTCGACGCCGGAGAGCATTTCCATCAGCCGGTTCTGCTGCCCGGTCAGCGCCGTCTCCAGCGACCTTGTCCTCTCCTCCAGCGCCTGGCATTCGCCTTGCAGCGCCTCCGCCTGCGCCTCGGTGGCCGTTTCCTGCTCGCCGAGCTGAGCGATCGTCTGCTCCATCGCAGCAAGGCGTTCCCTTGCCCGGTCGTACTGATAGAGAAACTGATTGATCTCAAGATCCCGAAGTTCGTCCCGCAGCTTCAGATACGCCCGCGCCGCGGCGCTCTGTTCTTCCAGGGGACCGAGCCGGCCCGCAAGCTCGTCCAGAATATCCTCGATACGTTCCAGATTCTTTTCTGTGTGCTCGAGCTTTCTTGCGGCCTCCTCCTTGCGCACGCGGTAGCGCATCACGCCGGCAGCCTCTTCCAGCGCGGCGCGGCGATCGTTGGATTTGTTTGAGAGGATCTCGTCCACCTTGCCCTGACTGATGATGGAATACCCGTCCTTACCGATGCCGGTATCCCGAAACAGTTCCTGAATGTCCCGCAGGCGGCAGGCGTTGCGGTTCAGACAGTATTCGCTTTCGCCGCTTCGATACAGGCGGCGCGTTACGGCAATCTCGGAAAAGGGCAGGTTCAGTTTGCCGTCCGTGTTGTCAAAGGTCAGCGTCACTTCGCAATAGCCCTGCGATTTTCGCTGCTGTGTACCGCTGAAAATAACGTCCTCCATCCGCGCGCCGCGCAGCGCTTTTGCGCTCTGCTCGCCCAGCACCCAGCGGATGGCGTCCGCAATATTGCTTTTTCCGCTCCCGTTTGGGCCGATGACTGCGGTAATACCGCGCCCAAAGTCCAGTTCCGTTTTTCTGGCAAAGGACTTGAAGCCGGAAAGCTCCAGTTTAGTAAGTCGCAAGCTTCTATTACTCCCGTTTTGTGGCGTTATATTGTTTCAAATGGTCCAGCGCAGCCTTTGCCGCAGCCTGTCCCGCGCTCTGCTTGCTGCCGCCGGCGCCGCTGCCGATACGGCTTTCGCCAAGCAGCACGGACATGGTAAAGCGCTTCTGATGCTCCGGGCCCTCGGCTGTATCCAGCACATAGCGAAGCTGGCCGATATGGCCATGCTGAACATATTCCTGCAGCATGGTCTTATAATCCCGGTCCAGCGCATCCACCGAGGCGCTTTCCAGCCGTTCAATGATGCGGGATTTGATGAGCGACTTTGCCGCGTCGATCCCGCCGTCGAGAAATACTGCGCCGATAATGGCCTCCATTGCATCGGAGACGATGGACGGCTTGCTCCTGCCGCCGGTACGCTCCTCGCCATGGCCAAGGCGAAGCGCTTCCGGCACGCCCAGCGCGCAGGCTGCGGAAAACAGTGCGGACTCGCACACAAGGCGCGCCCGCGTTTTGGTGAGGCTTCCCTCGTTCATTTCGCCATGCTTGTGGTAAAGGTATTCGCTGACGCAGAGCTCCAGCACAGCGTCGCCAAGAAATTCCATCCGTTCGTTATGCGTGGCGTTTGCGCCGTCCCCCTTCACAAATGAGGTATGCGTCAGCGCAGTAACGAGCAGCGATCGGTCGATAAAGGTATAGCCCAGCGCTGCTTCCATCGCGAGCATTCGTTCCGAAACCGCATCCATGTCCATCTCCTCCGGTTTATGAAAAAACCCGCACCATGCGATGCGGGGTGGCCCGACAAAGCTGCAGGCTCAGCGGTTCTCAAGATAGTTGACGATATCCCCTACCGTACGGACGTTGGGCAGTTCCTCATCGGGAATCTCAACATCGAACTCCTGCTCAAGATCCATAATCAATTCAACGATGTCCAGCGAATCCGCTTTCAAATCGTCAATCAGGCGGCTTTCCATTGTTACGGAAGCGGGATCCAGATCCAGCTGGCGGACAATGATGTCGCGCACTTTTTCAAAATTCATATCCTGACCTCTCATTCCAAATAAGTCGTCGCATATCGCAACGCCTGTATTTTATATGAGCTTTTCCCTTCTGTCAATCCTCTTCGGGCAAAGCGGCGACAGAATCCGCTATGATCTGTGCAACATTCCCCCGAATCAGCCGCTCCGCCTGCAAAATCGCATGACAAAACGCCTTGACATTGGAACTGCCGTGCGCCTTGATCACGCCGCCGCGCACGCCAAGCAGCGGCGCGCCGCCCGCTTCGGTATAGTCCAGTGAGCGCTTGAGCGCGCGAAACGCGGGCTTTGCAAGGGCTGCGCCGATCTTGGTGCGCACTGAGGAGAAAAGCGCGTCTTTGAGCAGCGACATCATGACGGAAGCAGTGCCTTCGATGGATTTGAGCAGCACGTTCCCGTCAAAGCCGTCTGCCACGACTACGTCGAAATCGCCGGAAAGCGTTTCGCGCGCCTCGCAGTTGCCGGCAAAGTTCACGGGCGTGTTTTTCAGCAGCGGATAGACGGCTTTGGTCAGCTCGTTGCCCTTTTCCGCCTCTGCACCGTTGTTCAGAAGGCCAATCCGTGGATTTTTCACGCCCACAACCTTTTCCATATAGGCCGCGCCCATCAGCGCAAACTGCTGCAAATACTGCGGCTTGCAGTCGGTGTTCGCACCGCTGTCCAGCAGCAGTACATGGCCGCCGGTCTTCGTCGGCAGCACAGGCGCCAGCGCCGGGCGTTTTACGCCGTCGATCCGCTTGATGATCAGCGTCGCGCCGGTCAGGAGCGCGCCGGTATTGCCAGCGGAAACAATGCAGTCCGCCTCGCCCGCGGCGACGCTGTTGAGCGCGCGCACCAGCGAGGAATCCTTTTTTTGGCGGATGGCCTGCGTAGGCGACTCATCGCAGCCGATACGCTGGCCTGCCGCAACCAGCTCCACGCGGTCCGAAGCAAGCCCAAACCGGGCTGTCAGGCTCTGGAGCGCGCGCTCCTCTCCGAAAAGGACCAGCGAAGCGTCCTGTCCGAGCTTTGAGAGCGCCATGGCGCATCCTTCCACCACCGCATCGGGCGCGTTGTCGCCGCCCATTACGTCAATCGCAATTTTCATTGGGTGTATCCACCTCCCATGCGTGTCAGTATAGCGAATGTTGCGGAATTTTGCAAACAAAAAGAGTTCCTGACCAGATCTGGTTTGGAACCCTTTTGTCTGAAGCGTTCAAAGCCCGGCGTGTTTCACGGCTCAGTTGGCCTTGCTTTCCTTTGCATCCATGTCGATGACCTGCTTGCCATCATAATACCCGCACTTCTTGCATACGGTATGCGAAGTTTTCAGCTCGTGGCACTGCGGACATTCCGTCAGGTTGGGCTGCTCCAGCTTGAAGTTGCTCGCTCTGCGAGAATCCCTCTTCGCCTTGGATGTTTTTCTCTTGGGTACTGCCATGATTACACCTCCTTAATCCATTAATCCTCAAAGTTTAATTCTGAGAGCGCCGCAAAGGGGCCCTCGGGTTTTGCCTGCTCACACATGCAGGAACCGTGGTTGCGGTTGATCCCGCAGACCGGACACAGGCCTCTGCAATCCTCACGGCAGACGCTGATGAGCGGTAGCTGTAAATACAGATTGTCCATCACGGCCGTGTCGAGTGAGAGCCGGTCGCCCTCAAAGGGGTAGCACTCTCCGTTGTCCTCCCATTCGGAAGCCTTGATAAAACGCTCTGTGAAGGAGAACCGCAGCGGCTCGCGAAAGGACTCCGCGCAGCGCGCACAGACGGACAGCAGAACGGTTTCGACGGTTCCGCCGACAGAAAAGGCCTTGCCGTCGAACGAAAACTGCCCCGATACATGCAGCGGAGCCGCAAACACAAGCGAACGACCGCCGTACTGCTGTACACCGATCGTCTGGGACAGATCGAACGAGAAACTCTCGCCGACGCGCCGCAATGCGCTTGCAACCTGCAGTTCCATGTCATACTCCCCGATTAAAGATGACCATCGATTATTTTACCGATTGGCCGGGCGTTTGTCAACATGATTCTTTGCATTTGCCCGATTATTCCTGTAGGATTACAATACATCTTGGACAGAGGGGGGAGAAAAAGGGAGAAGGATTTGCACAGATCGGTTATGGTAGGTTTGTCAGAAAACAAAGACCGA
>SFNQ01000003.1 GCA_004554165.1 Clostridiales bacterium
GGGTGCGGGCGTTATTGATATACGGAACGAGTCTGTCGATCGGGACAAGTTTCATTTCAGTGGTGGTTCTCATCGTACAAGACCCCATTCCGCAAACTTTTCAAATCCGCCAATCGTCTGAATGTACGCCCGGGCTGTCTCCACTATCTCGGAGTATGAAAGCCCATCAATCGTATCGTCGCCGATGGCACAGCAGAGTTCCACAGGCTTTCCAGTACGCTGCGCTTTCAGCCACGCATAGATGTTCACGGACACATCCGCTTTGCTGAGGTCCTTGCCATGCAAACCACCGCCGGTCACGGAGTCAGCCATATCGCTTCCGAGCTTCCGGTTCGTCGCGCCGGAGTCCACTTCCGTACCGCCGGTCCAGTCTCCGAGCGGGTTCACCAGCGCTTCGGGGAACATGCCCTCGATCAGGTCAGTTTCCACGTTGCTCTGGCAGATAATGAACTTATCCTTGTCCAGAATGAACTTCCCGTCAAACGGGTATAGGTCATACAGCAGGAACGCGATCTCTGTCAGATCCTCCTGTTCATCCGTGACTGGGACACCTTTAAAGATACCATTGTCGCCGCAGCGGATGCCGTTCTTCTGGTTCTGAGCCAGATGCCCGTCCTGCGGCACCTCCTTATAGTCGACCTCGACGGAACCAGCGGTCCTTGAAACGATCCCGGAAACCTCAGTCTCCGAAAGATGCACGGATGTTTCCGCTATGATATGACAAACGCCGTGACCGATCAGGACCTCGACAGCAATTCTCGGGTTTTCCTCTTTCCGATACGCCAAATCGACAAGCGCACCGGCGATCCGGTCTGCGATCTTGTCGGGATGCGACGGGTTAACTTTTTCAAACATTTCAGTTTCCTTTCCGAGCGGAGAGCAGCCGCTCCATCAAATCATCCTGTGGATTCCTGCCGCCGTACTCCACGGCACAGTTTTCTTTCACAATCTGGTAGATCTGGTACCAGACCTGATTGACCTGCTTCATGTAGGTCTGGCTCATAGCCACATACGGTGAGGCGATGGCGTTCCCGGTGGTGGGGTGCTTGGCAAGGAACCCGAACTCGGAGATCGCTTCCTCGCACTGAATCCATCGGGAAACAGACATGGCGTACTGCTCGATCAGCTGGTTGTTTACTAACGTTTCACAGCCGCGAGCCTTGAGCCAGTTCCAAGTATCCCGGTACACCGCCTCAGCACACAGGTCTTTGCCGTTCTTCTGGGACGCCTTCAGGTACTCTTTGACCGGCGGGACATCCGCTCCTTCAATCTCGGTCGGTTCCGGGAGCACCATCGCGCCATCGAGCCTGCCGTCCGCGATCTTGTCGGCCAGCGCCTTGCTTTTACGGCCTGCACCGACGCGCTGACCGCCGCGCATGGTTCCGTCTTTTGCCACACATTTCACCTCGCTTTGTGCATCCGGGGTCAATACCCCGTTTGATTTCTGATTTTTGCGTTCGTGACCCCACGCCGCTGTCCGTGCACGGGGTCGTAGAGATTTAGACCGCCCTACGGGTCACCGATCTCCAAGCGAGTGGTGGATTTTTTTGTGACAGGATTGGCAGAGACTCATCAGGTTGCTCCGCGCATGCGTGCCTCCTTGTGAAATCGGTAAAATATGGTGGACCTCCCCCATGGGGGTCAGTCGTCCTTCCTTCAGGCACATCTCACACAGCGGGTGCGCCGCCGCGTAACTGTCCCGGATACGCTTCCAAGCTCTGCCGTATTTCTTGTTGATGTCAGGGCTGCGCTCGTACCGGTTGTACTGATCACGGTTCAGCTTCTCGTGTTCCGGGCAGAACCGCTTGCTGGTCAAATGTGGGCAGCCGGGATAGGCACAGGGTTTCTTTGGACTTCTTGGCACATCCTCACCTCGCTTTGGGCATACAAAAAGCCCTGCAGGGAATCCCCACAAGGCTCGGTCCATTCTTTTTTCGCAAGGATAGCATACTATAGAAGGCTACATGACATATAGTGACATTTACTGCTGTGTTTGCGGAACGCTCACTTTCAGAAGCGCTTCGTCATGGAGCCGGTACACGTGCCGCACGTTATAGCCCATGTCAACGGCTATCTGCTCCCAGCTTTTGAAACACAGGTATCGTAGCTCCAGCAGTGTCTGGCACTCGTAGTTGTCCACGGCCTTGATGACCGTCATGATCTCCTTCTTCAGATCCACCAGCCGGTCAATGTCCTGCTGGAGCTCTGCTTCCAGATTCACGATCTTGATCACCGCATCCGCCATGACAGAGCTGCCTTGATTAGGGCTCTTGGGCATGCCGGTGAGAAAGGGCGTGCATTTGGTGGCCAGTTCCCGGAGCGACTGGATCTGCTCCAGTTTGGAATTGATCCGCTGGTTCAGCCGGAGCGATTGCGAGAGGTACGTCCTTGCCGTCATACCGCCACCTCGCTTTGTACTCTGCGGCGGATTTCACGGATCAGGTATTCACCGTCGAGGTCCGTCAGCGCATCGTACCAGTCGGACCGGAAGAACCGCTCGATCTCGCACACGTTCTGCTGATACTTCGGGTTTCCGGGATGCTTCAAGTGGTACGCGAGTGCGGTTCTGTAGTCCTTTGCGGCCTGTTCAATGATTGCGTTTGCAAGTTCCTGATAGGGGGTCATATTCTTACCTCCGAAGTTTGATCACTCGGATTGGCAAGGATTGTCGTTGTTTGTCGTAAGATTGGCTTTGACTGCAGCGATTAGTGCCGCTTGCGTTTTGTCCTTTGCTTTCAGTGCCCGGAGGATCTGTTCGTCTATGGTCCCGTCGGTCACGATGTGCTGTACAACCACCGTTTCCGAAGTCTGTCCCTGTCGCCAGAGCCTCGCGATCGTCTGGGCATAGAGTTCCAGCGACCATGTGAGCCCGAACCAGACAATGGTGCTGCCGCCGGTCTGTAGGTTGAGCCCGTGTCCGGCAGAGGCCGGGTGGATCAGCGCTACCGGAATTTCGCCGTTGTTCCATCTACGGATGCTGTCGGCCTTATCCAGTTTGGAGAACGGGATATGCCGCTCATGCAGCCGTTTTGCGATCCGCTCAAGGTCGTGCTGGTACCAGTACGCCACCAGCAGCGGTTTCCCGTTCGCAGACTCGATGATGTCCTCCAGCGCATCCAGCTTCCGGTCATGAATCGGAACGACGCTGCCGGTGTCGTCATAGATCGCGCCGTTGGCAAGCTGACTGAGTTTCCCGGAAAGGGCAGCAGCGTTGGCGGCGGTGATCTCGCCATCAGGAAGGTCCAGAACGAACTGTTTCTTCATCTCGTCGTAGGTTTCACGCTCGTCGGGACTGAGATAGACCTTGTACGCATTGGAGATGAGTTCCGGCATCTTCAGATGGTCGGTTGACTTCATGGAGATCGTGATATCCGAGATCTGCTGGTAGATCGCTGCCTCGGCACCGGGCTTCGGGCGATAGCTGTACACGATCTGTCCGTTCATAGCGTCCGGTACGAAATACTCCTGCCGGTACCCGGTAATGAACCTGCCGAGGCGCTTGCCCATATCGATTACCTTGAACTCAGCCCACAGGTCCATGAGTCCGTTGCTGGCCGGGGTGCCGGTGAGCCCGACGATGCGCTTGATCCGGGGCCGGACCTGCATCAGTGCTTTGAAGCGCTTGGACTGGTGGTTCTTGAACGAAGAGAGCTCGTCTACCACGACCATGTCGTAGTCGAACGGGAGCTTGCTTTTCTCGATCAGCCACTGTACATTCTCTCGGTTGATGAGGTAGATATCCGCCTTCCGCATCAGAGCAGCTTTCCGTTCGGACGCGGTTCCAACGGCAACAGAGTAGGTCAGATGGTGCAGCTCGTCCCACTTGATAAGCTCGGCGCTCCATGTATCCCGGGCGACCCGAAGCGGAGCGATGACCAAGACCTTGTGCACCTCAAAGCTGTCGAATAGCAGGTCCGCGATGGCCGTTAGCGTGATGCTCGTTTTCCCAAGACCCATGTCCAGCAGGACAGCGGAACAGGGATGCTCCTCGATGTACCGGGTCGCGTAGCGCTGGTACTCATGTGGTTCGTATCTCATGCACTATCCCTCCAATCTGCTCCGGATCATCAAGGACGTACACCTTGAATCCCAGATTCCGAAGCATCTCGTGTCGCCTTACCTGCAAAGGCCTCGGTTCCTTGCCGGGTGCCTTGACTTCCACAAACCCGATCCTGCCTTCCGGCATAAGGACCAGACGATCCGGCATGCCGTCGAATCCGGGACAGGTGAGCTTTGGCGCGATGCCGCCAGCACTTTTTACTGCTTTGACCAGTTTTTGTTCTATATTTTTCTCTCGCATATGTTTTACCATCCGGAATTAAAGTGGGGGTGTGGAGGTCGTGAGCCTCATTTCCGAAACTTTTCTTATAGGCTGTTTTTTAGGTCTATAGAATAGTTTTGGAAAACAGTTACACGACCTCCACTATAGTGGGTTACTGCATGAAATCCGACTTCAGCTGCAGGCCGATCATGATATTGGCCTTGCTGGTCCTGCGCCGATCGAAGCCACGGACCGTTTCCAGAGCCGTATAGAAATCAGAAGTGCTGCGAATATACTCGCCCACCTGCATGCAATAGCTGCGGTATGCGTTGTAGACATCACCGGACTTAGCAGAGAACGACGGATCGATCTCACAGCAGTCATCAAGAAAATGCGTGAGCCAGTCGTTGTTCTCCTTATATTTCCGAATCGCCTCATCCACGACGGCGGGCTTTCTGATATCGAATTTCTTTCCAATCACACGCTTGGCTCCGGTCATGACCCACTTGAGGATCGCGCCGCCAGCCTTCTCGTACAGGTAATCAGCATAGTTCTTGATATCCGATGCGCCTTCGATCTTGGCGTTGAACGGGATCACGATCAGCCTGCGCCACGTCCCGTCATCCAGCGCACCGACCTTCGGCAGGTGGTTCGTGTACAGCACGAGGGTGTGGCTCGGTACAAAGCTGAACGGGTCCTTGTACTTCTTCTCCGCGTAGATCTCGTCGGTGGAGCAGAGCTGCTTTACATTCGAGGTGTTGAGTCGCATGCCTTCCTCGAGCTCGGCAGCGATGATGAGTCGCTTGCCCTTGACCTCGGCCAGTTCCGGCTTCACGTTCCGTTTGCAGCCGACCGTCAGGGTATCGGCGGACATGTTCCCGCTGTACGTTCCGAGCACCCGGGAGAGCGTGTTCCAGAAGGTCGACTTTCCGTTCCGACCTTCGCCGTATGCGATGATGAGCCCCTCGATACAGACCTTGCCGATGGCGGAGAGCCCGGCGATATCCTGCACGTAGCGGATGAGGTCCTTGTCACCGCAGAAGAAGGTGGAAAGCGCATCCTCCCAGATCTCCATGCCTTCATCCGATGGATCGACGGTGGTCTGCTTCGTGATCAGGTCCGCCGCGTTATGGTCCTGCGCCGAGGAGAGCCCGACGCGGAGATCGTATGTGGCAGACGGTGTGTTCAGCAGATACTCATCTGCATCCAGCGCCTTCTGATCGATCTCGACCATTGGATGCGTTTCTTTCATGGCGGCAGCGATGTACTTCGAGTCCCTGCGCTTGATGGCAAAGTTCCGGTACGTGGTCGCGTTCTCATACTTCTGGAAGGACCGTGCCTGTTCCGGATTGAACACCGCCGCTGCTTTCTTCGGACCCATAGAAGCCAGCAGCTCCCATGCGCCGTTCTTCATGAGCTCGTCGGTCGCCTTCTTGATCTCGTTATCGGCCTCGTCCAGCTGCCGGGTCGTGAGTTCCTGTGCGATGGCCTGCGCCTTGGGCTTGGACTCTTCCCAGAACCGACCGTTGTAGACAAGGAAGTCCGTCGAAGGCGAGTAGCGTAGCCGTTCCTCGTATTCCCTTGACAGCACGGTAGCCTGTCCGACGTCGGAGTAGTCGGTAGGCTTCAGCTGCAGGTCCTGGTTGTACTGCTCCGGAGGGATGTACCCGTCCTGTGCGGACACCTTTTCATAGAACCGCTGTGCGCTACGCCAGATGGTGTCGAGTTCCGATTGCTCGAGAGGCGGCTGGCAGCAGGTGGCCACTTCCGCAAAGTGCGTATGCGCTTCCTCCGTGTTTCCGAACCGCTTCAGGATTCGCCCGGCGTAATGAGAGAGGGTAGCGTTGCGGCTGCCTTCCGGGATCACGATGTCGCCGTAGCTGCCGGAATCCAGATCAGCGTCGAAATCCTCGTCCGCAAGAAACGTGGAGAGCGTCATTGGTCCGTCGAAGATCTCGACCTGCGGTTTCTGTGTTCCGAAGAAGAACCGGGCAGCGTCGAGCGCCTTGGTATCGAAGTACGGGAAGATCGTGTTTACCAGTTTCTTCAGCTCACTGTACTGACCGGCATCCGTGACGCGGGCGATGGCGAAGAACACATGGAACTTCGGCCTTGCTGCTTTGCCCGCTTTCATCTTCATGTGGTTCCGACTGTAATGGACCGCAAACGCCACGCCGGGGAACGCGTTTGCAACATCGGACGGATAGACCCATGCTTCCGGATCCTCGCTGTGATCGTTGTCGCAGTCCACGGGCAGACAATCGGAACCGAGAAAGTTATCGTTGCTGCGGTACCCGTCCTTATACTCGGCGCAGACATAGTCGTGTGCCACGGCACGGAGCAGGGTATCTTTATCGGTAACCTCAACTTTGTGCATGTATGTGCAGTTAGCAGGGGTTTCCCGACTATCGGAATGGTAGAGCGTGAATTTCATTGGGTTACCTCCTCACAGGATTCGGTGAAGTAGCGGATGCGATGTCCCTTCCACGTCGCACGCTTGATCTCGGCTTCCATGCCTTCGGAGATCCGGCTTCCAAACACGAACATCTCTGCGCATTTTGAGAGGAGCGCGTTCCCGAAGAACAGGCCCAGCTCACGTTCTTTGGGATCGGAATCGTTCAAGAACTGCGGGAAGAGCAGGTGCGGCGCGATGGGAATGTATCCGGCTTCCACGGCAAACCGGCAATAGCGCCTCGCGGCAGCGGTGTTAGTTTCAATGTCTCCGGCATACGGACTGCAGATGTACACGATCGGTCGGAATGCTCGGAGTGCTTTTTCTTCTTTTTCAATGGCACAGAAGGCCCCGAAAGCTGTCGGGTCTGGGTATCCTTCTGCGTTCTTATAGTCAGCCATATTGGTTACCTCCATTAGTCTTTTTTGTAGAACGGGGTCTCGTACCCGTCGGCGCGGAGCTTCAATCCTTCAGCCCACGGTGGGGTTCGACCCATCTGCTCACAGACCGCTTCCAGCGACATGCGCGGATCGGCCTCGATGACCAGCTCGTCATGGATGTGCATGGTGATGAAGCAGTGCGAAAGCGTGCGCATAGCGTAGCAGAGAAGGTCCCGGGCGGTCGCCTGCACAATGTTTTCCACGAGCTTCGGACCATAGGTTTCCAGCCGTTCCCATTTCTTTGTGCTGCCGATACCCTCGTAGGTGATGCATTCGCTGCCGAACTGGTTTGTCCCGAGCTTAGGTTTGACGTAGGACAGGCGTCTGCCGGAGGGGAGGGTTATAAACAACATGCCGCTCTGGTAGCAGAATTGGATGCTGTCCACCTCGCCGTTCATGTGGTACTTGACCGCATTCATAGCCGCCCGGTCGATCTCCCACCAGAACTTCACGATGTTCGGGTTCGAGTTACGCCATGCTGTGACCAGCGGCTGAAGCTCGTCTTCCGTCAGTCCCATGTCGAGAGCGCCCATAGCTTTCAGCGCACCGATCGAGCCGCCGTATCCGAGCGCGAGTTCTGCGATCTTGCCTTTCTGCCGAAGATGCCTGTTCACGCCATGCTTTTCCACCGGGACCTTAAACATCTGCGAGGCCGAAGCGCAGTAGATGTCGCCGCCGGACTCGAATACCTCCTGCCGCCAACGCTCCCCGGCAAACCAGGCGAGGACCCGTGCCTCGATCGCAGAGAAGTCTGCCACGATGAACTTGTACCCGGGCTTTGCTATAAAGGCGGTCCGGATCAGCTGGGATAGCGTGTCCGGGACATCCTCGTAGAGCAGCTCCACACCGTCAAAGTCACCGGAGCGTACCAGTGCTCGTGCCTCGGCCAGATCTGACAAATGGTTCTGTGGCAGGTTCTGCATCTGGATAATGCGCCCCGCCCAGCGCCCGGTCCGGTTCGCACCATAGAACTGGAACATGCCGCGTGCACGCCCGTCCGCACAGACCGCCTTCTCCATAGCCTGATACTTGCGAATCGAGGACTTGGCAAGCTGCTGCCGGAGCAAGAGAACCGTCTGAAGCTCCGTTGGTGCGGTCTTGAGCAGTTCCATGACTTCCTTCTTTCCAAGAGAGTCGATCGTGAGCCCGTTGTCCGAGAACCACTGCTTCATCTGTTGGACGGAGTTCGGGTTCTCAAGCGCGGTCAGAGCTTTCATAGCGGTGGTGAGCTCGGAGCGTGAGCGGGAATCCATTTCGATCGCCTGTCGGACCAGTTCTCTGTCGATAGCGACGCCCCGGTCGTTGATCTGCTGGTCGAGATGGTATTCCTCCCAGACCGCATCCGGAACGGGGAACCGGGCGAGTTTTTCCTGAATGGACATCTCGACCTCGACGTCACGGATGTTGTACCGCTTGAACACGGACCACTTGTCCGGGGCATGCCGAGGCAGATTCCGGGTCCGGCCACCGTTTACTTTCGTCGGCGCACAGGGCTGGCAGAAGTATCGGATGAGGTCTTTGCCCTCGGTCAGTTTCTGTTTCCCAAGGCCCAGCACGGTTCCGACACCTTCCAAGGAAAGCGGCAGACCCATATACGCAGACCAGATCATGGTGCATTTCCATGCAGCCGGATCGAGGTAGTTCGCGACGCTATCTTCCGGGATGCTGTAGCCGGTATTGTCGAAACCGCCATGATCCCGGAGCCCACTTTGTCACCTTGTCGTCTGTCAGCGCGGAAACGACCTCGGTGGGGATCGTCTCCCCGGAAGCGAGATCGACCACCTGCACTGGCCCTCCATCGGCGGAGTAGCCGAAGAGAAGGATGTCGAAATCCGGTGCCTCGGTGTATTTGTAGACCCCGCACTTTGGCAGTTCCACACTGCTGTATGTTTCAATGTCGATGCTGAGTGTTTTCATGTAGATACGTCTTTTGCCTGATCGGGTGGCAGAATCGCTCCCACCACCCGCAGGCCGGTACTTACTTTTCGAGGCTCTTCATGCGTGCTGCTTGGTATTCGGCTTCCCACTGAGCGTTGCGCTTATCGCGCTTGTGTTCCTGAATGGTGTCGATGATGGACCTGACCAGCAAGAACAGGGTCATAACAATGGACAGGGAGAGAAGCAGGATGCAGAGGATCGTCGTTGTGTTCATAGGGCACCTCCTTAAGACAAGAAGTCTTCATCGGAATCCGTAGCAAAGTCAGACGCCGCGCTGGCCTTGCCGCCGAGGGGTTCTCCGTCACGGATCTTCTGCAGGTTGTTGAGTCCGCAGGCGATACCCTTGTTTCCGTTGCTGTTGAAAGCGTAGAAGTTGATGCTCGCTCTGCCGTACACGCCGGAGTAGACCTCGGAACGGGTCAGAATCGGGTTGCAGTCCGCGTCCACGATCCCGGGAGCCGTAGCGCTATTCGCATTGATGAAGTAGCAGCCGGCGTATGCTGGATCGTCCGGGCGCTCGGTGTCGCCGTCTCGAAGCGGCGTCTTGATAGCGGTCAGGGGCGGGACGGTGCGACCGTTGCCTCTGAGCTTGGCCTGTCCTTCTTCGTAGGCAGCCTGAATCGCGCGGTTGACCTTCTGCACGGTCACGGTGTCGGACTTCGGGATGATGAGGCTGACACTGAACTTCGGGGTGCCGCCGTTGATGGACTTTGCTTCCCAGAGGTTCGCATACGACCAGCGGGTATCTTTGCCGGTGATGACTTTCAAGGGGTTTACAGGTTTATTTGACATATCAGTTGTCCTCCATAAATTCATTAATGATGTTTGTCATGGCCGGTCTTTTATCGCTGTCCGGCACCAGCGTGGGTTTCCCTTGCGGCTTCGTAACAAGCCCGCCAAGGATGTCGTTGAATTGTTTCTTTCCGAGCATGGTGGTCATAGCGGTAACGCCGAGGACCTTGTGCTCATAGGGGTCGTACCCAGCAGCTCTTACGGCTGCGACGACCGCACGTTCGTCGGTGTATTTGCGGTTGGATCTGCCCTCAACCAGCTTGTAGCCGGACCAGTGTTTCCCGCTGATCGCCGCCTGCAGTGCATAGTCCCGGATGTCGGACGCCCATGCGATGAGTTCATCGATCCGACCGAGAATCTCTTCGACCTCTTCGTCGGTCAGAAGCGGCGGCTGCTTGAACTCATACTTGGCGAGCTCCATGTTCGCTTTGGCCCGTTCCCGGCAGTCGGCTTTCGCCTTGCAGAACTGGCACCATTCGCCGCAGTGGTATTCGCCTTCACCGCTCCAAGCGAGCTCTGCTGTCGGGGCCAGAACCGTATCCGCCCATTCGTAGAGGTCTGCCTTTGGGAGGGTATAGGTGCTGACGTTCCCGCGCCGGGGCTGGAAGATCGTCATGCTGACGGTGTCGATATCGTAGAGGCAGTCGAACAGTTCCAACGCGCCGAGCGCGTAGAGCATCATCTGCGGGTTGTCCTCGGCCTCGACCAGGATGCCTCTGCCGTACTTGAAGTCGACAATGTGCAGGGTGCCGTCTGCGATGATGACGCAGTCGCCTGTTCCGAAGCCCTCTGCCACGTATCGGGAGTAGTCAAGCCGCTGCTCGATCAGGACCACCGGGTCCGGGCAGGTCTTCTTGGCTTCCTCGACCAGCTCCATTACAAACGCCGCGTACCCTGTTGCGGATTCTTCCATCTCGGCGTCATACCAGGAGAGGTCCTCGGTCGGGTCCTTGGCTTCCATGCCGAGCGCTGATCGGAGCTTGTACTCGCAGAGCGCATGGGCATCGGTGCCTTCAGCAGCGAAGTTGCTGCCCTTGTCGTCGTAGCCTTCACAGAGTCTTGCCGAAGGAGGGCAGTGGAGCCAGCGGTGAGAGGAAGACGCAGAGAGAAGTGCGTGGTTAGGCATTGCCGAGCACCTCCGCGTCTGCGACCAGAGCCATGTAGTTTGCCGGGTCGATCTCCGACAGCCTGCCGGCTCCGTACTTCTGAAGAAGGTCACGAATCTGAGCAGTAAAACCGTCGCGGGATTTGTCTGCCAGAATTGCACGGACCTCTTCGAGGGACATCGCCTTTTCCGTTGCAGGCGCGATCTCTGGGGTTTTGCTGCTATAGCTGAACATGTCGGTCAGATCGTCTGCGATGCTGTTAATAGAAGAAGCAACATCCCGCAATGCGTTGATGATCTCCGCTACTTCGGCCATTTTGCTCATTTTGTCTACCTCCTTCCTCGGATTGTCTTTTTGCTGCAAGGACTCTGAGCTTCCTTGCCAGTCGTGCGGACACATAGCTGATATCCATCAGGACATCGATCACTTCTGCGTCCGGGGGACCATGTCGTTGGGCGTCGTGCATCCCGTTCACCTCCATTCCGGAGCCTTCTCTGTTGCGCTCCTTACACTTCCCAATGGAGATGGGGTTGGCGTTTTGACGAAGGTCCGGAATGGAAATCTGAAAAAAGTTGTCGTCTTAGAAAAAGTCGGGATACTCGTCCGCAAGCAGGGCCTTTACCTTCTTCAGCCGGGACAGGAATGTGGTCCGCTTGATGCCGAGCGCATCCGCTATCGCGGAATCGGAGAGCCCCTGCTGCCGGAGTTTGCCGATCTCGATGGCTTCGGGCATGAGCTCGTTCAGCCGTGCAAAGAGCCAGTCAAGCTCGACCTTGTCGCAGACAACGCTTTCGATGGACGGCGATGGATCACTGAGCTGGTCAATAGGGGAATAGGTATCACCGTCATTGCTTTCGATGGTGTAATCGAGGGAGTCCATGGATGCGCAATGGAACTCGCAGGTCAGGCAGTCGCCGTCGCAGAGCCAGAACCTGCTTTTCGGGCAGGCGCACTCGCCACGGCTTTGCTGTCTTTTGCGGAAGGTATCGTAGTGACGGACATGTTCTCGGTAGACTTCTTCGGGGACTGCCATCCACTCGCGGGTAGACTTGATGTAGATACGGTACTGATTGTCAGAAGATTTCATTTGTTGCCTCCTGTGAATTTCGTGGTTTCGAAATCCGCAGGGGCAGCCGTCCGTAGAAACTAAAAATGACGGCCAATGGCACAGTCATCCCGTGAGGGATTCAACTATGTCCATGGCCGTCAAGCAGCTCTGCGGACTTCTAATTAGGTGGATCAGGCAGCTGTTTTATAGCTGCGCACTTTAAACGCCGAGGTGGTGACCCGTGTCACTTCGGTCCTTGTGTTATCTCTTTCGACTGTGAAAGTTTCACCGACCGACAGATACGCTGTCGTGCGATGCCCTTTGTACAGGGAAGAGACATACCCGGTTGCGGCATTGCCGCGACAAGCCAATCGTCCGAGACAATCCCGGATTTCTTCCATAGGCATTCCTCCTTCCTTAGAAAAACTAAAGGCCGGTACAAACATTTACGGTTTCATCCGTAAAATGCTCGCACCGGCCAAACTCGCATTCGGTTTCGCTCGTTCGGAGTTTATTTAGTTGTTATTGCCGGCGGCGGCTCCCTCGCTGTGGGGTGCCTGCTCCTTGCCGTATTGATTATCTGCTTCTGACACTACCATCGATAGGAGTCTGTCAAGGGGTAGGTCTTCGTATTCTTGGCCCTTTGGCTTCTTGATCCTGATGCCGTAGTGTCCGTCTCCGCTCTTATATGCTTCTCCGATTGGAATCTTGTGAAGCGGGGTTTTGAGGAGCTTGCGCTTAGGTACAGTTGCTTCTTCCATAGGCAGGTCCCTCCTCATTTGAGATAGTCGGTCAGTATATCCCTGACATCATCAGAAACATCCGTGTCCATGACCTGTGCTATAACAGCATGCATGAGCGTTTCCGAGTACTCGTAAACTGTTTGAGTGCAATCCGATGTGGAACTAAAGGCGTACTCCCATTCAAGTTTTCTCTTGCCATTGTTACTTGTAGTAGTCACCATGATGAAATCGTACCCAACCGCCCGATCAGCCTCTGGGTCACCATATTCAAACATAAGGAGCTGCTTCTCGTCAGTTACCCAGCATCCGTAAACATCGCTCCGGAGTTTATATCTCTTACTCATGACGAGCCGGTCCGGTTTATAGTCAACAGTACCAATTTCATTCGGGATGAAGACCTTCATCGACGCATAGTGACTATCGAGGCTGGTAGACGCTCCGCCAAGGTCGTCCCATAGTTGTTCCCGATGTTCTGTTTGATAGCACAGTTTAGCGAGAAACAGCGCGACGATATCTGTATTCCGGTTTGGGATGCGGAGATCCAAATCCAAAAGAGAATGCATATCTACTTCAAACAGCTTCGATATCTTCCAAACTGCGTCGATGCTCAGCTTCTTTGACGACGACTCTTTAGCAGTCCGGGAAATATAGCCAGCACTAAGACCGAGCAGCTTTTCGAGTTCACCAATTCGGAGACCGTTCTTTTTTGAAAGGTACGCAATGTTGTTAATGAGATTGCGGTTGTCAAATTCGCCAACATCTTCGTCCATGTAGAACCGGATGTACGTTTGCTGTAGTTCTAACCCCTCTTCAAGGTTAGCGTTGTGATACTCTGGGGATGAAGTGGCAATTGCGTCCTGAATCAGATCCCTGATCCTTATAGCCTTCATCAGACCAGCGAAATCTTCTGGAAGTACTAACTCGTATTCTGTTCCGTCAATCAGGACGGTCTCTACATCATCTTGAACTATCTTCTTAGGCATAAAAGCATCTCCTTTCGTTGGTACGATGATTATACATATTTGTACCAATAATGTCAATGGTTCAAATATATAATTCGTTGAACCTATTGATACATTAGACCGGGCATCTTGACCGTATCCCTGCCGTCACAGGGTATTTTCAAATCACCGAGCAATGAAGCACAGGTGATTGCCCTTTTTCCGAAGCGTGCGCGGATCTCTTCTACGGCATCCTCCATACGTTCCCGTTTCTCCCTGCGCTCCGTATCATCGAAGATGGAAAGCTGCTCTGGGGCGTCCTTCGGGACAAGGTCGATCGCGCGGATGCATACCGCTCTCACGTTCTTGGCCCAGCGATACTTATCATGGAACAGCCGGAATCCGGCAAGTGCTATCTCTCCCGGAAGCTGTGTTTTGTACGGCAGCTTGCATTGAAACTGTGAACCGAAGAGGTCGTTGCCCCGTACATATATCTGAACACCTCTGGTGGAGAGTCCATGTATTCGCAGCCGGTGACCGACATCCTGTGAAAGTTCGAGAATCACTCGGAAGACCTCATCCTCATTCTCAAGATCAGCAGTGCAGGTGATGCCGTGCCCCACAGACTTGATCGAGGAAACGAAATCCTTCTGCATGACACGCGACGTGTCATTCCCGCTTGCGAACATCCATAGCGAGAGTCCGTTCACGCCTAGTAGCTGTTTGAGGAATGCAGGATCAGTATTAGCAACATCGCCGATCGTGTTGATCCCATATATAGCGAGTTTCCTTGTAGTTGCCGGACCGCAGTAAATCATTTCTGAACAGTGCAGCGGCCATACCTTTTCTCTGAAACCATCCCTGGTGATCTCCGTAATCGCGTCCGGCTTTTTCATGTCTGAACCCAACTTGGCAAATATCTTATTAAAAGAAACGCCGATGCTGACGGTAAGGCCAAGCTCTTCTCGGATGCTCTTCCGGATCTGCTCGGCAATCTCCATAGGGGAGCCCTGCACACGACTTCCTGTAACGTCGAGCCAGCACTCATCCATGCCGAACGGCTCTACCTGGTCTGTATAGCGCTCATAGATGGCCCGGGTCAATTTGCTGTACTTCAGATACTGATCGTACTGTGGCGGTACCATGATCAGGTCCTTGCATAGTTGCCAAGCCTCCCAATTGACCATTCCGGTCTTTACACCAGCTTTCTTGGCAAGATCGGATTTAGCGAGAACAATGCCATGGCGGTTCTCTGTTGAACCGCACACGGCAACAGCTTTTCCTTTCAAAAATGGGTCGAGCATCATTTCGACAGATGCATAGAAAGAATTCAAATCACTATGTAGAATCGCACGTTCTTCGTTCATATTCACTCTCCTTGACAATCATAGAACTTATCGGAACTTTTGCGAACTTCCCTATTGACAATGTTCTAAATAATGCGTATAATGAGCCCAACAAGTTCCAATGAGTTCGACCATTATGTTAGCACTTAGTAGAACTTATGTCAATAGAACTTTTGAACTTCTTGGAACTTATATACTTAGGCATAAGGAGTGTGTCAAAATGAAGCCGTTTTCCGAAAAAGTCAAAGAGGCCCGGAACGAACTCGGACTGTCTCAGACGCAGCTAGGAGAAGCAGCAGGTGTATCGCTGCGGACGATTCTCGCATATGAAAAAGGAGAGAAGTACCCGCGGCCTGCAACCATGCTGAAGCTGGCGAAGGCGCTCAAGGTTTCAGTTAAATTTCTTTCTGATGATGAGTGCATGAATCCCTTAGAGGACATTGAAAAGGACGGCTATATCGAAGAGGCACGTGAGCGTTACGGCGCAAAAGGTGCCCGTGATGTGGAGCAGCTGCTTTCAGATAACGCCGCTCTATTTGCCGGTGGTGAACTATCTCAGGATCAAAAAGATGCTTTCTTCGAGGCAGTTATGAAAGCGTATATCACCTGCAAAGAGGAAGCACGGGTGAAGTTTGGACGTAAAAACGTGGAATAAGTACCGCTTTACGTACATTTTACTTAGATGGAAGATGGAGTCCGTTTTTTTGGACAGGTAATGTTGTAGGATGAAACTGCCGGAAAGGCAAGATTAGCTTTTTTGCAGAAGGGAGTGATAAACATTGCTCTATGCTGAAATTGTGCATGCCGTGGAAAAGCTGAAAAAGCGATACCACGAAAACGATCCGTTTGCTCTGTGCCAAGAAAAGGGAATAATTCTTCTTCCTGAGCCTTTCGGGCTTGCGACAGATTCTATAAAAGGATTTTTTCTACAGAAGAAGCGTATCAAGACCATTACCTATAATTCTGATCTTCCTTATGTTCTTCAGAGAATCATAGTCTCTCATGAATTAGGTCACTCCGAGCTCCATACGCGAGGTGGAGTCCATGCCTTCCACGATGTTGGTATGTTCGATGAATCCTCTCGTTTTGAAAAGGAAGCTAACCTGTTTGCGGCGGAGTACCTGCTGAACGACGAAGAGGTGCTCGATACATTGAATGCTGACAACACATTCTTTGCGGCGGCATCTACATTGAAAGTTCCTATGGAACTGCTTGATTTTAAATTTCGTGTGATGAAATGGAAGGGCTATAAATTGGTAGAACCTCCGATCACCGCACGAAGCAATTTCCTTCGTGATGTGGAGGTGCCTTATGGGGCAGACGATTCCGACTGCTAGAGTAGCTTTGCATTTTGTCCCAATTGCGCAAGGGAATTAGTTTCAACTGCGGCCTGCTGTTCAACAAGCAGGCTGCAAATCTATGTAAATATGACAACCAGCTAATTGCCTCCGTAATGATTGTATAAACAATCAAGTAAAATTGATAATATATCTTGCATTCGCGCGATTTAATCTTGAAACGGTGAGCTTATTTTGATAAAATTAATAATCATATTAGCATGAATTAGTGTGATAGAAGGCGGAGGTTGTTATATGGTCATCAGCTACAAGAAACTGTGGAAACTGCTAATCGATAAAGATATGAAAAAGAAAGACCTTCAAAAGGCCGCAGGAGTAAGTGCGGCTTCAATAACAAAGCTTGCAAAGAATGAGCACGTGAACACAGAGATCATTGAGAAGATATGCATCGCCCTCCAATGTGATGTTAGCGACATCATGGAAATGGTTTGTGAAAGCTGATTTAGTGCTCTACTTAGCAAGAAAGGCGTCCGATTATGGAAAAACTAGTGAAGTCCAGACAGCGCGTAGCCGATCACGGTGAGGTGTTTACAGCAGAACGTGAGGTCAACGCAATGCTGGATTTAGTTAAAAATGAAACAGAGAGAATCGACAGTCGGTTTCTAGAGCCTGCCTGTGGCAATGGAAATTTCCTTGCTGAGATCCTACGACGCAAGCTAGCTGTAGTCAAACGGATGTACGGCAGAAACGTTGCAGATTATGAAAAATGGTCAATCATAGCTTTGATGAACATCTACGGAGTCGAATTGCTGGATGATAATGCAATTGAGTGTCGTAATCGCCTTTATGATATTTGGGACGAGGCATATAGCAATGCCTGCAAGAATGAAGCAAACGACGAATGTAGAAAGGCGGCTCGGTTCATACTTGAGAAAAATATATTGTGTGGAAATGCATTGTCCTTGAAAAAAGTAGATTCTCAAGGGCAGGATACAGCAGAACCCATCATATTTGCTGAGTGGACTTTCGTTCTAGGGAATAAAGTAAAGCGTCGTGATTTTCGATTGGATGTGTTGCTGGAAGAGAATCCTGACAAGGATAACTATTCCGTTCAGATGTCGTTGTTCGGGGACGAGGTTTTCGGAACAGAAAACTGGATGATCGATCCGGAGGCCAACAAGCCGACGCCGAAACCCATCCGTGAGTTTGAACCGAAAGATTACAGGAGGATTTGGGAAGATGCCTGACGATCTCTATACCGGTCTCTATAACCCGGACGTGCTTTCCTGCCTTGCCAACCTATCTAGCGACGAGGTCTTTACCCCGCCAGAGGTGGCAAACACCATGCTCGATCTGCTGCCGCAAGAACTGTTTGAAAACCCAGATACTAAGTTTCTTGATCCAGCCTGCAAAAGCGGCGTTTTCCTCCGCGAGATCGCAAAGCGCCTGATTCGCGGGCTGGAGAACAAGATCCTTGATCTGCAGCAGCGTCTGGACCACATCTTCCATGAGCAGCTCTACGGCATCGCCATCACCGAGCTGACCTCTCTCCTGTCCCGCCGCAGCGTCTATTGTAGCAAGTATCCGAACGGCGCGTATTCCGTCAGTAAGTTTGAGAGCGCAGAGGGGAATATTCGGTTCCGGAGGACACCACATACGTGGGGTAAAACAACATACGACGCAAAAGGAAACCCTCATGCGAACTGCGTATTCTGTGGTGCAAGCAAAGAACAATATGATCGTGATGTCGAATTAGAAACCCACGCTTACGAGTATATACATACAACAAAACCACAGGAGCTTTGGAAAATGAAGTTTGACGTGATTATTGGTAATCCTCCGTATCAATTAAGTGACGGAGGGCAAAAAGCAAGTGCTACTCCTATATATCAAAAGTTTATTATGCAGGCAAAGAAACTGAATCCTCGATATATGTCATTCGTAATACCTGCAAGATGGTTTTCCGGAGGGCGTGGTTTAGATTCTTTTCGAGACGAAATGCTGAATGATCCCCATGTTTCAGCGTTAGTTGATTATACCGATTCAGAGGATTGCTTTCCGGGAGTGGATATTGCCGGTGGTATCTGCTATTTCCTATGGAACAGAGATTATTTGGGCGAGTGCAGAACAATAACAATACATAATGGAAAAACGACAGAGGCTATTCGTCGGTTAAACGAATATCCAATTTATATTAGGCATATCGAAGCGTTGTCTATTGTTCATAAGGTGCTTCAGGTTGAATCGAGTTTTTATAAGGAACGTGTCAGCTCCCAGAAGCCATTTGGATTGCGTACTTATGTTAAACCGGCGACAGACGGAGACATCAGACTTCGCTATAATGGCGGAATAGGTCCATTTTGGAGAAAAGACGTTCCGCAAGCACAGGAATGGATAGATAAGTGGAAAGTTATTATGTCCTACTTAACATATGATCATGCTGGCAGGGCAGATAAAGACGGAAAGAGAAGAATCTTTTCTACGATGGAGGTTTTACAGCCAAAGACGGTTTGTACTGAAACTTATCTCGTTGTCGATGCTTTTTCCACAGAGAACGAGGCAGGAAATTTGCTTCTTTACTTGAAAAGTAAATTTGTAAGATTTCTTGTTTCATTAACGACATCCACACAACACATAGCGAAGAACAATTTTGCTTTTGTGCCAGTTCAGGACTTTGCCCGAAAGTGGACGGATGCAGAACTATATGTGAAATACGGCTTAACCGATGAAGAAATCGCATTCATCGAATCCATGATCAAGCCAATGGAGTGATATATGGACGATTTAGTTATCTTGGACAAGAGGCTTGAATCAGTTTTGCGGAGGTTTCAACAAGAAAGTCACGGCGCGGAGTTTGGCGTAATAGAAAAGGATTGTAGCCATGAAGAGTTCCTAGAACTCAAAAAAGCTGGATATGTCGAAGCAATTGATACCTCGTCATTTGAGAGATGGTCATATATCGCTAAATTGACTTACAAAGGGATCCATTATTTTGAGTTTAAGAAGCAGTATAAACGCAAACAACGCCAGCCGAAGATTTGGGAATGGGTGCGATACGGTATTACGACATTAATCGCTCTTGCGGCGTTGGCAGTTTCAATTATTGCGTTGTTGAGAAAATAGGGAGAAAAGATATGGCAACCGTAACTTTCCCACCGCGTCCAGACGCGCATCCGACAATTTACGCATACGAAGATCTGAACCCGCAGTATAAAGGGCTTTTGAAAGTCGGCTATACGGAGATCGGAGCAGAAAAGCGTGTCGCGCAACAGTATCCGACAAAGCGTCCCGACGGATTGAAGCCTTATCGTATCGTGTTGGTGGAGTCCGCCATGAAGCCCGACGGCACCTGCTTTACCGATCACGATGTCCATGCCGTACTGAAAAAGCGGTTTAAGGACCCGATCTCGCAGGACAATACGGAATTCTTCCGTTGTAAGGTGGCCGATGTAAAGGCAGCGATTCTCGCCGTTCGAACCGGAACACAGAATTTAGAAAACCGCACACAGAGCTTTGGCTTGCGTCCCGAACAGCGGGAAGCGATCGACAAGGCGATGGAATACTACGCCTCGGCGAAAAAGGATCAGCCGGATCGGACGCCAAAGTTTCTTTGGAATGCCAAGATGCGTTTCGGCAAGACCTTTG
The DNA here is from genome assembly GCA_004554165.1 of Clostridiales bacterium. Lineage (GTDB taxonomy): Bacteria > Bacillota > Clostridia > Christensenellales > CAG-138 > CAG-1024. Next base: position 20,011 of record SFNQ01000003.1, read on the forward strand.
CCGCCTATAAGCTGGCACAGAAGATGGGCTGCACAAAGGTACTGGTGCTGACCTTCAAGCCCGCTGTGGAAGCCGCATGGGAAGAAGACCTGATGACCCATATCGACTTTGAGGGGTGGCAGTTTATCTGCCGTGACGGTCTGACCTATGAACAAGCGGACAAATCGCGTCCGTTCGTTTGCTTCGGTTCGTTCCAGGATTATCTCGGTACCAATGAAAATGGCGGTATCAAGGCCAAGAACGAATGGGTTCACACCACAAACTGGGATCTAGTCATCTTTGACGAATACCACTTCGGCGCATGGCGTGAGAACGCCAAAAAGCTTTTCGAGGTTGAGGATGAGGACGAAAATTACGACTTCGACGCTGAGAAATACAAGCTAGATGAAGCCGACAACGCCTACAATGAAACCTTCCTTCCGATTACGACGGAACGGTATCTGTTTCTTTCCGGCACCCCTTTCCGTGCGCTGAACAGCGGCGAGTTCATTGAAGAGCAGATTTACAACTGGACCTATTCGGATGAGCAGCGGGCCAAGGAAGCCTGGGGCGGCACGCCGGATAACCCCTACCTTGCCCTGCCGCGTATGGTTTTGTTGACCTATAAGATCCCAGAAGAGATCCGTAGAGTTGCGGAGCAAGGCGAATTCAACGAGTTTGATCTCAACGTGTTCTTCTCGGCCAAGGTGCAGCAGAAAGGCAAGCCGGAAACGGCGAAGTTCGTCTATGAGAACGAGGTGCAGAAGTGGCTCGATCTGATCCGCGGTGCGCATCTGCCTTCAAGCATGGATGATCTGAAACTCGGACGGGACAAACGACCGCCGATGCCGTTTTCGGACGGACGTCTGTTAAACGTGCTTTCCCATACGCTGTGGTTTATGCCGAATGTTGCAAGCTGCTTTGCGATGGCGAACCTGTTGAAGCAACGGCAGAATACTTTCTACCATGATTACAAGATCAACGTCTGTGCCGGAACAAAAGCCGGTATCGGCGTCGATGCGCTTGCGCCGGTACAGGCGAGCATGGGCGATCCGCTGGAGACCAAGACGATCACGCTTTCCTGCGGCAAGCTTACCACCGGCGTCACAGTGCGCCCGTGGACAGGCATCTTTATGCTGCGCAACCTCAAGAGCCCGGAAACATATTTCCAGGCGGCATTTCGCGTACAGTCTCCGTGGGAGATCACAACCGGCGCAGGCACGAAGGAGATCATGAAGCATGAATGCTATGTGTTCGACTTTGCACTGGATCGTGCTCTGAAACAGATTTCGAGTTACAGCATTCAACTCCATCCGCATGAAGCAAATCCCGAAAAGAGCGTTGCGGAGTTCATCAACTTCCTGCCGGTGCTTGCCTACGACGGCAGCAGCATGAAGCAGGTGGATGCGCAGGATATTCTGGATATTGCGATGGCGGGCACGAGCGCGACGCTGCTCGCCAAGCGTTGGCAAAGTGCGCTGCTTGTCAACGTGGACAATGAGACCCTTGCCCGCCTGATGGCGAATGAAGAAGCGATGGCGGCGCTCATGAAGATCGAGGGCTTCCGCAGCTTGAACGACGATATTGAGACGATCATCAACAAGTCCGAATCGGTGAAGAAAGCCAAAGAAAAAGGCGAGAAGCTGACGCCGAAGGAGAAGAAAGAACTTTCCGACGAGGAAAAGGAATTCAAGAGCAAGCGCAAGGAGATTCAGGAGAAGCTGATCAAGTTTGCAACGCGCGTCCCGATCTTTATGTATCTGACGGATTACCGCGAACGCTCGCTGAAAGACGTTATTACGCAGTTAGAACCGGGTCTGTTCAAGAAGGTCACGGGCCTTGACGTGAAGGATTTCGAGCTATTGGTGTCGCTGAACGTGTTCAACTCGGCGGTCATGAATCCGGCGGTTTACAATTTCAAACGGTACGAAGATGCAAGTCTGTCCTATACTGGCATTGATCGGCACGAGGGCGAGGATGTCGGCGGTTGGGATACTGTCATCAAGCGCAAGGAATACGAGGTGCTGTTCTATAACCAGCAGGCCACGATGAAAGCAGCTGTTCCCGCTGCGGATGATCTGCCGGATACACCGTATGTCTATGAGCCGGATGAGGACGAACCGGAACCCGAGCCGGTCAATCCGAAGAAGAAGGAAAAGAAGCAGGCGGATGTGATCACCTACACAATTCCACCGACAAAGCCTGCTACAAAAGTAGCTGAACCCTCGCATCCTCAAATACCGACGGTAACTCCTTTTGTAGCAAAACCTTCTTTGACAACTGTTTCTAAGCCAAAGCCCGTAATCGATACTAGTGGCTACTCAGTTGGGACAAGGATTCATCATAGCAAGTTTGGCGATGGTGTCATTACCGAGATTAGGGATACCGATAATGGCCCGCTTATTACCGTTCGCTTTGCTGCTGGTGGCATGAAGACACTATCTCTCAATATTGTGCTAGAGAATCATGTGATTGGAAAAATATAAGCCGAGGAAAAGAAAATGCAACAGATTTTTAGCAACACGACTCTTACCGTCAATCAGCTGATTGAAAAGATCGATACCGGTGAACTCGGCCTTCCGGAACTTCAAAGACCGTTCATCTGGAAAGATTCAAAAGTCCGTGATTTATTCGATTCCATGATGTGCGGATATCCCATCGGCTATTTAATGTTGTGGGAGTGCCCTGCACTTGAGAAAAAGAAAACTATCGGAACAGATGCTCACAACTATGAATCACCAAAGCAGGTAATCATTGATGGACAGCAGCGGCTTACTTCCCTTTATGCGGTTATGAAAGGGAAGAAGGTTGTTAACTCAAAATATGAAGAGAAACCCATTATCATTTCCTATTGCCCTGTTAAAAACAAGTTTGAAGTCGGGTATCAGGCTACAAAGAAAGACCCTGAGTGGATTTATAACATCAGCGAGGTTTTTACTACGTCTAATATAACTAAGCTGATTATAGGCTTTACTAAAAAATTGGATGAAAGTAGAAAGGCAAAAGGTGAAGAGCTCAGTGACGAGGAATGGGATCTTATTTCTGAAAACATCACTGCACTTTCAAATCTGAAGCAGCATACCCTTCCTGTGTTTGACATCAAAGCGAACGCCGAGGAAGAAGATGTATCTGAAATCTTTGTACGTGTCAATTCTGGCGGAGTAGCATTAAAGCAGAATGACTTTATTCTTACGCTTCTGTCCCTATATTGGGATGAGGGACGCAAGGAAATAGAGCAGTTCAGTATGGAATCGACCTATCCACAGAAGGATAAAATCACATCATATAATCAATTGACAGAGGTGACTGCACAGGATGTTATCCGCGTTGTCATGGCGTATGCTTTTGATAGAGCAAGATTGAAATATGGATACAAACTGTTGCGTGGAGCTGATTTTGACAAAAAGGGCGCTGTTGATGAAACACTTAGAGATCAACGCTTTGATGTTCTTAAAGAAAAACTTCCGGATGTTCTAAATGTTCACAACTGGCATGAATTCCTAAAGTCCATCATGAATGCCGGATATTTGTCCGGGGACCTTATCTTATCAGGAAATGCAATCTATTATTCGTATGCTCTATATCTAATCGCAAAGTACAGGTTTGATGCGTCGTATAATGAAAACATGCACTTAACCTCACTGTGGTTCTATTATGCATCTCTGGTATCTCTTTATACGGGATCATTTGAGTCAACAGTTGAGAATCATCTGAATTCGATCAAAGAAATAAAAACGTTGGAAGAGTATAAGCAATTTGTTTTGACAAGAGTCGAAGAGCGCCTCACTAACGACTATTTCGATATTACACTAACTGGTTCAGAAGGTCTTGCTGTTTCCGGTCGTGGCAACAATGCTTGGAACGCATACGTTGCCGCTTTGAATGTTTTGAATGCTAAGATTCTCTTTTCAAAGAGCAATCTTCTCGTGAGCAAGCTTTTTGAGCCAGGAACCGATGGAAATAGAAAGTCACTTGAAAAACATCACCTGTTTCCGAAGGCATACCTGAAGTCCCTTGGATTTAACGATTCAAAAATTAATCAGATGGCTAACTACGCTTTCATCGATTGGAAGGATAATATGGAGATTTTGGATGACGCTCCTTCGAGCTATTATCCCATCATTTGTAATGGCCGCAATGCGGAGGATATCAATCGAATGGAAGAAGAAAATGCTCTCCCGCACGGCTGGGAAAATATGCCCTATGAGAACTTCCTTATTGAACGGCGTAAGCTTATGGCAGCAAAGATAAAGCAAGCTTTCGAGATACTTAAAAACAACGTCGAATAAAACAATTATTTGAGGTGTAGTGTGGCGGATATAAAGAGAATCACAATCAAAGGAGAATCAGGGTATGGGCTTGTAGACCAAGCCTATAGTGATAAGGTCACTATTGAATCTGGTTCTATTAAATATGAATATGTGCCAGTTATAGAGAGTGAAAACAATATCGCTAGAAAATGGACCTATAAAACGACGAACCCTATATTCAATTGTTTTTTTACAGAAGTATCTAATGCTGTAGAAGCAATTATAAATTGGGATCTTGACGGTTTTTGCACAGATATTGGAGCTATTACATTTACCATCACCTATGTGGATAGATCGAAGCGCACACGTGATTTCTACTTGCCAGGAGATGAATTCACAGATTGTTTCGCTATCATTAAACAAATGATACCGGCTTACGAAAGCATCCCAGAGGTATTGCGAACCTCAGAGGATTACATCGATGAGGATGAAGAATAAACCCTAGATACATCTAATCTACCAAGTATTTCGGACGAGACAATCTCGTACACGAAATACCCATCTTGCACACGATTACCCCATCTCGCACACGATTTCAAAGTCTGCCGGGATGGGGATTTTTGCTGAAAACGTGGAAAAATGGCATAAAAAGCCGATGCCCCGGATGTTCTAGTAACCACAATTCGTGTGCGAGAAGCCGAAAAAGCCCACGGCATAAGGACTTTTCTTAAGAGGAGGGGTGCAAAAAAGAAGAACCCTAATTGTATCCTAATTAGAGTCCTTCTATGGTCTCGGTGGTGGGACTGGGTGGAGCCGGACTGTTTCTTGTATCCTGCGCAGGCTGCGCAGCCTGTGCAGGCTCAACGCTGGGCACGCTCGGCACTTTGGGCTGAGCTGCCGTAAATCAGGGCGGGTGCTTCCTCCCGCAGCCCTCCGGCGACGGAGGAATTGGATGTGCGGCGTCCATGGGCGGCCTGCTGGCGGTCATGGGCGCCGTTTCCGTTTTGGCTGGACCGAGCCAGAGGCCATGCCGGATTTTCCGGGAAACGGTGGCTCCGCCGTCTTTCCCCGCCCGGCGGCGCAGCCTTTCCGGCGTTTTGCTTTTGTCCCGGTTGTTTCGCTTTTGTAACTTTTCCATGGCAGGCGCTTACTTTTTCCTTTCCGGTGGTATACTGATACCGTCAGGAGATTTCCTGCTGCTTTTTCCCGATTCAGGCGAAGGAGGCAACGATGTCAAAAACCTACCTTATCACGGGCGTTGGCAGCCACCTTGGCGGCACCGTCGCCGCAATGCTGCTGGCAGCGGGGGCGCGCGTGCGCGGTTTCGCCCAGCCGGAGGAGGACGTGTCGGCGCTGGAAAACGAGGGACTCTGTCTCTACTTTGGCGACATTCGTGACAAGCTCTCGCTGCGCCCGCTGTTTGAGGGCATCGACGGGCCCTTCGTGGTGATCCACGCGGCGGGCATGGTTTCCTTTGAGACGGGAAAGAACCCGCTGCTGGAGGAGATCAATGTGGGCGGCACGGAGAACGTGCTGGCCCTTTGCCGGGAGTACGGCGCGCAAAAGTTGATCCACGTCGGCTCCGTGCAGGCCATTCCAACCCTGCCGCAGGGCCAGCCGATGCGCGAGGTGAAGCGCTTTGCGCCGGAGCGGCTGCAAAGCGAATATGCCCGCTCCGCCGCCGTGGCAACGCAGCGCGTTCTGGACGCCGCAGCCGCCGGGCTGAACGCAACCGTTGTCCAGCCCTCGGGCATGATCGGCCCCAACGATTACGCTGCCGGCTATATGACGCAGCTCGTCCTGCGCTTTATGCGCGGCCGCCTGCCCGGCTTCATCCGGGGCGGCTATGATTTTGTGGATGTCAGGGACGTTGCGGACGGCGTGCTCCGCGCTGCGGAAAAGGGCGCGCCCGGCGAATGCTATATCCTTTCCGGACACTACTGCACGATTCGGGAGCTTTTGCGCACACTCTCCCGCATCCTCGGCCGCAGGGAGCTGAAAACCGCCGTTCCCCTCTGGCTTGCAAGGCTCTCCGCGCCGCTGGCGGAGCTGCTGTACAAAATCCGGCGGAAGGCCCCGGCATTTTCCCGCCATGTTCTGGATGCGCTGATTGGCAACGGGCTCTACTCCAGCGCCAAGGCCGCGCGGGAGCTGGGCTATGCGCCCCGCAGCATGAGCGATACCCTGCGGGATACCGTCGCCTTCCTGCGCCAGCAGGGCCGTTCCACCCTCCCCCGGCGGCCAGGGCGCGGCGCAGCCCCGGTCTGAGCGTTCAGCAACAACCCGATCCAGCAGACATGCCGCCGGAGCGGGAAAGCTTTCGAGGCTGTCCCCCGGAACAGCCCCAATGGATCCTTTTCAACGGACCAAAGGACAAAGTCCCTCTCTCCTCTTTTAAAAATACGGGGTTTGCACAAAACGCCGCAGCGCTGTCAGCAAACCCCGCAAAGAGCCAGATTCCTCTCCCTTCAACCTGCGCGCCGCAAAGGCCGGCGCGGGCATCCGGGAACGCTCCCCCCGTTCAATTTTCCCCTGGGCTCCCTCCTCCGCCGGTTTTTCCCGCCGGCAGAATCCTAGAGTTCATCCGCAAAGGCTTTGTAGATCGCGCGGACCGCCGCCGCAAAATCGTCGCTCTCAACGCCGACGATGATGTTCATCTCGGAGGAGCCCTGATCGATCATGCGGACGTTGACGCCCGCCTCATGCAGCGCGCCAAAGAGCTTCGCGGCGGTACCGATGCTGCGCACCATGCCCTTGCCGACGGTGGCAATGAGGGCCATGTTGGACTGCACCTCCACCGTTTTCGGGTCGCAGTCGCGCCGGATCTCGCGCAGAATCTGTTCAAGATGATCCCTCAGGTTCAGGTCGGAAATCACCAGCGACATGGTATCAATGCCGGAGGGCACATGCTCAAAGGAGATGTTGTGCCGGTCCAGCACCCGCAGCAGCCGGTAACCGAACCCCACCTCGTTGTGCATGTTGTCCTTAAAGACCGTAATGACCGTGAAGCCCGTGCGCCCGGCAACGCCCGTAAGCGTTCCCTCCCGCTTGTAGTACCTGAGGTAGCTGTCCGGAACCACCATGGTCCCAGGCTCCTCGGGGGCGTTTGTATTGCGGACATTGATGGGAATGTGCGCCTTGCGCACCGGGAAGATGGAGTCCTCATGCAGCACGGTAGCGCCCATGTAGGAGAGCTCGCGCAGCTCCGAATAGGTGACCGTACGGATGACCTTGGGGTTTTCCACAATGCGCGGATCGGCCATGAGGAAGCCGGAAACGTCCGTCCAGTTCTCATACACATCCGCGTGTACGGCGCGGGCGACGATGGCGCCGGTAATGTCGGAGCCGCCGCGGGAGAAGGTCTTGATGCTGCCGTCCCGCTTTCTGCCATAGAAGCCCGGAACGACCACCCGCTGCATGCCCTCCAGCTTCTGCGTCCACTTGAGCGTGGTTTCGTCGTCGTAGGTGCCGTCCGAATGGAAGCAGATCAGCTCCGCGGCGTCCACAAACTCAAAGCCCAGAAAATCCGCAAGCAGCAGCGCGTTCAGGTATTCGCCGCGGCTGGCCATATAGTCCTCGGAGGCGCCGTTTTCCAGGTTCTTTTTGATGGCGTCCAGCTCCGCGCCGATGTCCGTGGACAGGTTCAGCTCCCGTTCAATGGAAACATAGCGCTCGCGGATCCGGCCGAAGGTCTCCTCATAGTCCGCATCGCTCACAAACTGCGCGTGGGCAAGGTACAGCAGATCCGTCACCTTGTCGTCCCCCGGGAAACGCTTGCCCGGCGCGGACGGCACCACAAACTGCCTCGCCGGATCGGAGAGGACGATCTGCTTTACCTTGCGAAACTGCCCGGCGTCGGCCATGGAGCTGCCGCCGAACTTGGTCATTTTGATTGCCATAGTACTCCAACTTCCTGCTTTTGAACAATATTATTCTTCGATCAGCCGGCACTCCATATAGTACCGCTTCTCGTTGGCCTCGCCCATGGAGAAGGTCTTGCGCGGGAGCGCGCCGTCGTACACCACCGTGGGAAACAGCTCGGATTTTGCCATTGCCGGCAGCAGAAAGCCAAGGGCCCGTTCCTTGCCGGAAAGCTCCCTGACCACCTCCGCGCCATGGATATAGTCCACCTCCGCGCCGTCAAACTCCCGGAGCACGTCGTCAATGGCGTTCTGGAGCGTGCCGACGGCCAGCTGCTGCGCAGGCTCGCGCACCACAAAGCTGCCGCTGCGCCCCGCCGTAAAGAAGGGGATCACATGGGTTCTGCCGCCCTCGGCCTCGCGCACCTCGGAAACCAGCTCCACGCCGCCGTTCCGCTCTGCCAGCGCCTTGAGCAGGCGCTCCACGGCGGTCTCGCCATCGATGCCGAAGAGCACGCGGTGAATCGGCTCGAACACAATGCCCTCGTCGTGGACGTTCTCCACCTCCACCAGCGCGTAGCGCGCCGGGTGCGTCGCCCACTGGCTCTCCGGCAGGCCGGCCTTGACCTTTTCCCAGTTGGCCTTTGCGGTGGCAAAGCTGTGGTTGCCGTCGCCCATGGCGAACAGCAGCGGCGCATGCTCCTGCCCGTACTTTTCATGGAATGCCGCCGCATCGGTGAGCGCGGCAAGGGCATCCAGCACGGAAGCAATATCTTTCTCAGCGCTGACGAGCCTGCCGGTAATATGCCCGCCGTCCAGCATGAGATCGGTGTCGTACAGCAGCGGCAGCTCCGCCGCGCGTTGGGCCAGCGGCTCGATGACCGTGCGGCCCGGATCGTCGATCAGCACCAGGATGTGCGGCAGCTCCACCGGCGCGCCCTCGCGGATACGCAGCCGCGGCGGAATCCGGTCCACAATCGTGCCCTCCGTGGCGCGGATGAGGGTGGTTGCGCCCTTATGATAATCATATTGCTCAAGATCCAGCGCCATCACCAGTCCCTGCCGGGTATTTCCGGCAACGGACCTTGTGACCAGCACAAAGCCCTGCTCCCGCTCCCGGAGCACGCCCAGCGCCATGTACGCGCGCATGCTCTCGCGGATCGCCTCGATCCGCTCCGCCTCGCCGGGCTTGCCCAGATAGGCCTCGGGCAGAATCAGGTCCAGCGTGGTTGGCGCATCGCCGATGATCTGGCGCGCCTTCTCCCAGTATTCCGGCTGGGAGGTATACTGATCGCAGGCGACGACCGCCCATCTGTAGAAATCGGATCCCTCGGGCGGGAGCATCACTTTGGGTACAAGGACTCCAACGTCGTTCTGATAGCGGGGCATGATTTTCCTCCTTTTTTTGTGTAGTGCGCAGAAATTTGATTCTATTATTATACGTTAGCTTTTCAGAGACTGCAAGAAGAAAACGCCCGGGCATTTTGCTTGCGTACGTTGCGGTATCCCGTCTCCGGGCGCTCAACGGTTTTTGCCGCGGCAGGCTGCCGCTTTCTGCCGCCCGGCGCTGTTCCGGCGCTTGTAACCGGGGATTGGGGCCGCAAGGTCACGACGCTTCGCCAGCGGGCGGGAAGCTGCCTTCCGCCGCGGACAGACCGGGCCGGGGGCGGCGGCGCTGCCGCCCGCTTTCCCCCGGCTGACAAGGCCGCTAAAAGGCGTTTTCAATGGTAAAGCGCTCCTCGTCCGCCCGGTCCGGGTCCGCTGTAAAGCTGCCCTGGGCCGGCGCGCAGGTCAGGACCGACACCGCCCGGGAGACGGGATCGAAGATCAGCATGCGCAGGTAGCCCACCTGATCCGGATAGCGGTTCTGCTGATAGTTGTGCCGCATGCAGACGACCTGCCGCTCCGGCTGTCCGTCGCCGTCGTCGTCAAAATTCTCGATGCGCAGCGCGTTCCCCTTCACGTGCCCGGAGAGCACCATGCGCACATTGCCGCAGGGCGCGACCACCTCCTGGCGCAGCAGCGCGCCATGGCCGGTCAGCTCGCTGGTCCGGTCGCTTCCGTAGGACAGGTAGCTGTGTACGGCAAGGATGCCCACGCAATCGTCGTTTTGCCGAAACACCTCCCTTGCCCAGGCAAGGCCCGCCTCGTTGACGGAGAGATACCTCAGCCCGAGCACAAGAAAGTCCGTGCCCCCTGCGGTAAAGCGCTCATAATAGCCCTCGCCGCCCCGGTACTGGCGCTCCGGCGCCTGCCAGGCGATAAAGGGCTGCGCAAGATAGGGCTCATAGCTCAGGACCTTCTTTGCCACATCGTGATTGCCAGCCACCGGCAGGAAGGGAAGCTCCCCCTCCAGCAGAGCGATGGCCGGATTGATCCGCTCCCAGTGGAGCGGATTCCAGCCGTTTTCAACAAAATCCCCGGTGTGAATCAGCAGCTGCGTATTGTATTCCTCCCGCGACTGCGCAATCCACCGGAAGGTGGGCAGCAGCGCCGGCGCCAGCGAGGGATACATGGTCATGGTCTGCGTATCCGTAATCCAGGCAATGGAAAAGGGCGTGGGCGCAGGCGTGGGCGTCGGTTCGTGCCGCGCCACAGTCTCCGGCGAAGCCTTTGGCAGCGCAGGCACGGGCGCAGACGCCGGTTCTCCAGCCGGGTCCGGCGTTGGGGCGGGAGCCGCCTGCCGTCCCGCACAGCCGCACAGAAGGGCAAGCGCCAGCAGGCCTGCGGCCAGCGCGCCGCCCTCCCAGCTCCGGCAGGCCCGCCCCCGAACGTTCCCTGCCCTATTCCGCATTGCGCTCATAGAGATACATCAACTCGTTTCCATAGGATACCGCGCGGCTGCGGATATGGCAGTGCTCCTCAAGATATTGGAGCGCGTTCAAAGACCTGCCCTTTGGCGCCTCCTCATACTGCTCTTCGGGCGCATCCTCCGGCAGGGTGTGCAGATAGGTCAGGTTCAGCAGAACATATTGCGCATCCTCAAGACGGTTCTCCACCGTCAGGCGCGATTGCTGCTGCTCCGTAAGCTCCCTGCGGGCGAAAAAGACGGCGTGCTGATCGTGCAACGTTACATAGGAGAGGGATACCTCCGCATCCTCCGGCAGCGAAGCGAACAGCTCCCGTATCAGCGGCCCGCCGGCAAGGTGCCAGTAATCCAGTTCATAGCGCTCTGCCGCATTGCATCCGGCAAAGGCGTTGACATAGGCGAACTCATAGGGATGGTTCCCGGCGATGCCTGCGCCGCTCCAAAGCGCGCAGAGTGCCAGCAGGCCCGCGCCCACCCGCAGCAGGACCCTGCCCCGCTTTGCAAGCACACGCGCCAGCGTCTGCACGCCCGCAGCGGCCATGACCAGCATGGGCCCATAAAGAAAATAGAACTGCCGCCAGCCGTTATAAACGTGCGTGTTCAGCGCAACGGCAAGGAGCAGCGGAACCAGCCACATGAGCGATACCATACAGAGCAGCAGGCCGTCCCGCTCCCGCAGCCGCGAGCGCACCGCGCGCAGGATGACCGCGGCCTGTCCCACAAGGGTGAGCAGCAGCAGCCAGACGGGCGTTGTGATGGCGATCATTACAGGCAGGTAGCTGCGGGGCAGCGGATTGATGCTGCGCTGGTACAGCTCTCCCGCATACAGCATCTGCTGATCCCAGCGGGCAAAATGGAAGGTATAGGTAAACAGGTATTTGGCATAGCCCACAGGATCGCCCCAGAGCGCGGGCGTAATCAGAACATAGGTCGCTCCGCAGACAAAGATGGCCAGAAGCCCCTGCCGGAACCTGCGGCGGCAGAGAGCCTTTTCCACCCCGGCGCGCGCATCGCGGAGCAGCAGGCAGAGATAGGTCAGCCCCACAAGCCCGAAAGCGAACGCCGCCACCAACCGCATGTTGGCGGCAAAGGCCGATGCTATGCCAAAGAGCAGGGCAAACAGCGGCCGGCTGCTCCGAATCCATTTGACGCCGAAGCAGAGCACAATGAGCACCAGCGCCAGACAGACCATATCTTTATTGTTATAGTGCATCTCGGCGAACATGCGCGGCGAGAGGAACAGAAAGAGCGCGGCGGCGCAGCCGAGGCGCCTGCTGTGAAGCAGCTCCTTTGTGAGCGCATAGAGCGCGATCACGCCGAGGAAGCAGAGGCAGTAGATGTAGTAATGCCAGACAAGGCTGACCTGCCGCGTGGGCAGGCTGTCGCGCCGTAGCATGTAAAAGCCCAGCGGATAGAACGCCGCAATCCCGTGGTCGCGGTTGACCGAGGTTGCGATGCGGTATTCCGGGTCGCTCGTGTCGGCGTCCGGCAGGGCCTCCGCTCCGCAGAAGCGGAGGATATACTCGCGCATGTTGGCGTTCAGGATGGCCTGCTCCTCCTTTTCGTCAAAGGGCATGCCATAGCCCGCCGTGGCAAAGAGGCCGAGAAAAAACAACACCGCAAGAAACAGCGGCGCCCCCACCCTCCGCAGCCACGCCAGGCATGCGGATTTGTTCCCATGCTGTACCATCCCGTTTCCTCCCGGAAAATTTTTCGGTTGATTCAGTATAGCATGTTCTCCCGCTTCGACACAATGCGCTTGTTTTTGCAGGGACGCGCCCCTTTCGTCAGCGCTGCATCGCCCGTCTCTTTTCTGGTCTGTTTTTGAAAATCGTGGTATACTATCGTCATGAAACGACTGCTTTCGATGCTGCTCGCAGCGCTGCTGCCCCTCTGCTGCGCCTGTGCGCAAAACCAAAAACCCGCTCCGGACACGCCGCTTGTGGAGCTGCTGCTTGCGGATCCCACGGCTTCGCCCGCGCCGCTGCCCACCAATACGCCCATTCCTGACGCGCTGACTGCGGCGGACGGACAGTATACCATCGCCTGGATCTCCGACACCCAGCACTACAGCAGGCAGAACAACGGCGTGTTTGAATGTATGACCCGGTTTCTTGCGGACAACGCCGAGCGCATGAACCTTGCCTATATCGTCCACACCGGCGACCTGGTCCACAACCGCGATGTCCCCGCGCAATGGACGGTGGCCGACCGGGCCATGCTGACCATCGACAGCCTGCCAAACGGCGTGGCCGCAGGCAACCACGACGTGGGTACCAAGCCCGAGGACTGCGATTACTCCTATTTCTGTGCGCTCTTTGGCGAGGCGCGCTACCGGGACCGGCCCTGGTACGGCGGCAGCTATGAGAACAACCGCGGCCACTACGATCTGATTGACGCAGGCAATACGCAGTTTGTTTTCGTTTATCTCGGCTATCAGGTCACCGACGGGGGCATGGACTGGGCGCGGGAGGTGTTCTCCGCTTATCCCGACCGCGTGGGCGTCCTCTGCGTACACGACTATTTCTACCACGACTGCTCCCTGACCGAGCAGGGCCAGCGCCTCTATGACAACGTTGTAAAAAAGAGCGGCAACCTCTACCTTGTCCTCTGCGGCCACCGCTACAACGGCGCCTGTATTCCCACAGAGCTGGACGACGACGGCGACGGCATCTCCGACCGCACGGTATTGCAGATGATCAACAACTATCAGGCCGTGGGCGACCCGGAGGCGGAGACCCGCACCGGCGGCGACGGCTACATGCGCTTTTTGCAGGTGGATGAGGATGCGGGCCTGATCCGCTATACCAGCTATTCGCCCTATACGGATGACTATGTCTATTTCGACGAACCGGCGCATCAGCTGGAAAAGTACGCCTTTGATCCCGGGGGCGAGCAGGGCCAGGTTCCCATTCCGTGGCCGTATTGAAGGCCGCAGCGGCGGAATACAACAAAAAATACGAAAAGATTGATATAAAATATACAATTTCTATTGACAAGACGAAAAATCGGTGGTAGATTATCTGCATTGAAGTTTTTTGCACCGGCTGCAAGGAAAGGAGCGCCCCATGGTTCGGTTCCACAATACCGCGATGAATACGACGAAAGCGAACGCCTGCGGCGCGTCCGCCTCTTGTGCTGCCGCGGCCATCCTGATTTCCCTGCGTACGCTCAACGGCCTGTTGGGCGTATTGCTTTTTGTCGCAGTGCTGATTATTATTCGCCTTGCGCTGCTTGTATGGGCCAGAGCGTCCTAGGAATCGGGTTCGACCGCAAAACATCTGCTTACACTGCGGCGGCTCCGTTCCAGGACGGAGCCGCCGCTTTGTATATAAAACGGTAATTCTGACAGGAGGAACTCAAAATGAAAAGAATCATCAGTTTTGTTCTGGCATTCTTGATGATCGCTGCATGCTTCGCCTTTGGCGGATGCGCCAAGCAAGAGGCCGCTTCCACCATTAAGATCGGCATGCAGGGCCCCTATACCGGCAGCACCGCCGTCTACGGTCTGGCCGTGCAGACCGGCGCACGCCTCTATGTGGACCAGCTCAACAAGGCCGGCGGCATCAACGGCAAGCAGGTGGAGCTGATCTATTACGACAACAAGGGCGACGACGCGGAAGCCATCAACGCCTTTACGCGCCTTGTTGACGAGGGGATCACCGCCTTCCTCGGCGACGTTCTGACCGGCAATACCCTGGCGGTTGTGGCAGAGGCCTATCCGATCAACATGCCCATGATTACCGCATCCGCAACGGCGGCGGAGGTTACCGTCAATCCCGACGACGGCACGGTTTACACCAACGTCTTCCGCTCCTGCTTCATCGATCCCTTCCAGGGTGAGAAGATGGCGCAGTATGCCGCCGAAAAGCTGGGCGTGAAAACCGCCGCGGTCATCGCCCTCACCGGCGACGCCTACTCCGCCGGCCTTGCGGACGCCTTTGTCGCCAAGTGCGCGGAGGTTGGCATTGAGGTCGTTGCACAGGAAGGCTATGCCGTTGGCGACAAGGATTTCAACGCGCAGCTGACCAACATTGCGGCAAAGAATCCCGATGTGGTGTTCTGCCCGAACTACTATGAGGACGTCGGCATGATCGTCACGCAGGCCCGCGCGCTGGGGCTTGACACCACGTTCCTCGGCGGCGACGGCTGGGGCGGCGTTTCCGAGTACGCCTCCGCAGAGGATCTGGAGGGCTGCCTGTACTGCTCGGCCTACGCGCCCGGCAGCACCGAGGAGGTCCGCGCCTTTGAGGCGGCCTACGAGGAGGCCTACGGCCAGCCCGTTCCCAACATGTTCGCACCGCTGGCCTATGACGCGGCCGCCGTGCTCTGCGCAGCCATCGCAAAGGCCGAGGAAAGCGGCGCCAAGACCGGCTCCGACGAGTACAAGCAGGCCATCATCGATGCGTTCCGCACCGAAGGCCCCTCCGTGTCCGGCATCACCAGCGCGGGCGGCTACACCTTCGACGAGAACAACAACCCCATCAAGGACGCGGTCATCATGGAGCTTGTGGACGGCGTCGAGACCTATAAGGAGGTCTTCTGATTCCTTCGCGTTCCTGCCGGGCGTGACCCGGCCACGGGAACCCCAGCCTCTCCAATCAAGAAAAAACCGGGACTGTGCGGGAGCTTTTCTCCCGCACGGTTTCGGCCGTTCAAGAAAGGGTAACGTTTATGTCCGTCTTTTCCACCATTCTCCGGCAGATCATCAACGGACTGCAATCCGGCTCCATCTATGCGCTCGTGGCGCTGGGCTACAGCATGGTGTACGGCATCATCATGCTGCTGAACTTTGCCCACGGCGATATCATCATGGTCGGCGCCTACATCGCTTGGCTGTGCATGGCGCGCTTTGCGCTCAATCCCGTGCTGGCCATTCTGTTTGCCATCATCGGCTGCGTCCTGCTGGGCGTATCGATCGAAAAGGTTGCTTACAAGCCCCTGCGCAATTCGCCCCGCATTTCGCTGCTGATTACGGCAATTGGAATTTCCTTCCTGCTGGAAAACGCCGCGCAGATGATCTTTGGCGCCGGCGCGCAGGTTATCCCGCCCTTCTTCACCGTGCCCAGCCCCTCGATCGGTTCGGTTGAGATCCCCGGCACCGCCATCGTGACCATCGCCGTCACGGCGCTGTCCATGGTCGCGCTGACCCTGCTGATCCAGAAAACCAAAATGGGCAAGGCCATGCGCGCGGTTTCCGAGGATACGGGCGCGGCGCAGCTGATGGGCATCAACATCAACCGCACCATCTCCTTCACCTTTGCCATCGGCTCCGCGCTGGCCGGCATCGGCTCCGTGCTCTACTGCACGGCCTATCCGCAGGCCACCGCCACCATGGGCTCCATGCTTGGCCTTAAGGCTTTCGTGGCGGCTGTGCTCGGCGGCATCGGCAGCATTCCCGGCGCGATGATCGGCGGCTTTGCCATCGGCCTTGCGGAGGCGCTGGTTTCCGCAGTGGGCCTTTCGGTCTGGAAGGACGGCGTGGTCTTTGCAATTCTTATCATCGTGCTGCTGGTCAAGCCCACGGGCATTCTTGGCCGCTCGATGACCGAAAAGGTATAAGGAGGCGCCTGATTTATGAAGCAACAGCAACTCCGTATCCCCATGCCGGTGCGCTATCTGATCAACGCGGCGCTGTTCGCGGCGTTTCTCCTTGTGGGCAACCTGCTCGTGGAAGGCCGCGTGATCTCCTCCTACTATGCAAAGGTGATCGTGCTCATCGGCATCAACATTATCCTCACCGTTTCGCTGAACGTCGCCACGGGCTATCTGGGCCAGCTTCCGCTGGGTCACGCCGGCTTCATGGCGGTTGGCGCCTATGCCTCCGCGATCTTTCTGACCCACACCAGCATCCCCATCGGAATCGCATTCCCGATGGGCATCGCGCTGGGCGGCATCGTCGCAGGCATTGTGGGCATTCTCATCGGCATTCCCGCGCTGCGGCTCAAGGGCGATTACCTTGCCATCATTACGCTGGGCTTTGGCGAGATCATCCGTGTGATCCTGCTCAACATCGACAGCGTACTGGGCTTCAAGCTCACCTACGGCGCGGCGAGCCTCAAGAACATCCCCAAGGAGACCAGCTTCTTCAGCACCTATCTCTGCGTCGGCATCGTGTGCTTCCTCATCCATGCGATGATGAAGTCCCGCCATGGCCGCGCCATCCTCTCCGTACGCGAAAACGAAATCGCCGCGGAGAGCTGCGGCATCAACCTGACCTATT
Organism: Clostridiales bacterium; assembly: GCA_004554165.1. Taxonomy (GTDB): domain Bacteria; phylum Bacillota; class Clostridia; order Christensenellales; family CAG-138; genus CAG-1024. The sequence continues at coordinate 37,132 of SFNQ01000003.1, forward strand.
ATAAGACCCTGGGCTTTACGGCCTCCGCCTTTTTCGCAGGCGTGGCGGGCGCTCTGTACGCAAGCTATCTCGGCATTCTGAATCCCTCGGGCTTTGGCTTTATGAAGTCCATCGAGATTCTCGTGATGGTGGTGCTGGGCGGCATGGGCTCCATGCTGGGCTCCGTGGTTTCCGCCACCGTGCTCACGGCCGTGCCGGAAATGCTGCGCGCCTTCTCCGACTATCGCATGATCGTCTACTCGCTGCTGCTGATCGTGGTCATGATTTTCAAGCCCTCGGGCCTGCTGGGGCAGTATGACTTCTCACTGTCCCGCACGTTGGAGTCGATCTTCCGCCGCAAACCGACGAGACATCCGGCAGATGCGGCAAACGCAGAGGGAGGTGAAGCATAATGGAAAGGAAAAAGCTCATCCCGATTCCCAGCCGCGGACTCATGACCGAGCGCGATATCGGCAAGCCCCCCATTCTCGATATCCACAGCCTCGGCATCGACTTTGGCGGCCTGCATGCCGTCGAGGACTTTACCCTCGTCATGGGGCGCACCGAAATTACGGGGCTCATCGGTCCCAACGGCGCGGGCAAAACCACCGTATTCAACCTGATTACGAACGTATATCAGCCCACACGCGGCGTCATTCTGCTTGACGGCATCGACACCAAGGGCAAGAGCACCTATCAGATCAACCAGATGGGCGTGGCCCGCACCTTCCAGAACATCCGGCTTTTCGGCGAGCTGTCCGTGGAGGAGAACGTGCTGATCGGCCTGCACAACCAGATTCATTATTCCTTTGCAAGCTCGCTGTTCAGGCTGCCGGGTTACTGGAAGCAGGAGAAGCAGGCCCGGGAGAAGGCCGGCGAACTCCTCTCGATTTTCGGCATGCAGGATCTCCGGGCCCATCAGGCGGGGTCCCTCCCCTATGGCGCGCAGCGGCGGCTCGAAATTGTCCGCGCGCTTGCCACCAATCCGAAACTGCTGCTGCTGGACGAGCCCGCCGCCGGCATGAACCCTGCGGAAACTGCGGAGCTGATGGAAAACATCTGCAAAATCCGCGATACCTTCCAGATCGCCATCATGCTGATCGAGCACGATATGTCGCTGGTCATGGGCATCTGCGAGGGCATCGCCGTGCTCAACTACGGCAAGATCATCGCAAAGGGTACGCCGGACGAGATCAAGAACAACCCTGTGGTCATCGAGGCGTATCTCGGCAAGAAGGAGGAGGAAGGCGCATGCTGACCGTCAACAATATCAACGTCTACTACGGCAACATCCACGCCATCAAGGGCATCTCCTTTGACGTGAATGACGGCGAGATCGTCACCCTGATCGGCGCAAACGGCGCGGGCAAGAGTACCATTCTCAAAACCATTTCCGGCCTGCTCCGCGCGCGCACGGGCGATATCCTCTTTGAAGGGCAGGACATCCACGCCACCGCGCCCCATAAGATCGTCGGCCTGGGCCTTGCGCATGTGCCGGAGGGCCGGCGCGTATTTGCCCGCATGACGGTGGAGGAGAACCTGGAAATGGGCGCCTTTACCCAGCCCACGGGCAGCGTTGACGATTCGCTGGCCAATGTGTACGAGCGCTTCCCCCGCCTGAAGGAGCGGCGCAGGCAGGTGGCGGGTACGCTCTCCGGCGGCGAACAGCAGATGCTCGCCATGGGCCGCGCGCTGATGTCCCGTCCCAAGCTGCTCATGCTGGACGAACCCTCCATGGGGCTTGCGCCCATCCTGGTGCAGCAGATTTTCAACATCATTCTGGAGCTGCACGAGCACGGCACCACCATCCTTCTGGTTGAGCAGAACGCCCGGATGGCGCTTTCCATCGCCACCCGCGGCTATGTGCTGGAAACCGGCAACATCGTTTTGCAGGGCACGGGTCAGGAGCTGCTGGAAAGCCCGGCCGTCAAGAAGGCCTATCTGGGCGGCTGATTCCGTCCCCACGGCGAAATTGCAACAGATACTTGAAGAAATCTCCGTTCCGGACTGCCGGGCGGAGATTTTTTACGGGATTGCAGAAATCTTTGCTCTCCTGCGCAACCGGATGCGCTGCAAAGGGCTCTTTATGGGTACAAGCGCTTGATTCTGAAAGGAAGGCGGCTATCCGACATGCTTTCAAACGAATCCTACTTTAACGGCGTATACGAGCAGACCTACCGTCCGCTTTTGCGCTACGCGGTGCTCAAGCTCAGCAATCCGCTGGACGCCGAGGAGGCGCTGCAAAACGTTTACATGCGCTTCTTCAGGCGGATCGCAGCCCGCGGCCATGCGGACATCGGGGACCCCGGCGCCTTTCTGCACCGGCTCCTGCGGCACGACGTCATGCGCCGTTGCAACGGTGTCGCCGTACCGGAGGACGGCCGCGCGGCAGTGGCCTGCGATCCGCAGGGCTGGGAGGAGGATACCGAGCCGGCGCGTTATACCGACTGCATGCTGTATGTGCTGGGCGGCTGAGACAAACGACGCTCAGGCGGCGCGTATCCGGCGTGCCGCCTATGAAAAAAGCGGCCTTTGGCCGCTTTCAGAGTGTCGAAAAAGTGGCTGAACGCCACTTTTTCGAGCTTTCACAGGTTTTGCCTCCCGCACTCGCTCCCAGGCGGCAAAACCTGCAAAGTACGAAACCCTCTGGGTTTTCATCCGTTCTGACGCACCTGTCGTCAGAGCCGGATGAACATAAGGGGCTGCGGCCCCTTATCAACCCCGGTTTTTGCGATGGTTCTGGAGTTTTCCCCCATCCGTCCCCCGGGCTGTCTTTGAATGGGGGCGGACGTTCCCGCGCTGCGGCGCATCCTTTGCGGCATGCGGTGCGGGCGGCCCCGCGCGCGGCCCTCCCGGGCCGCGCCTGCCCGGCGCGCGCAGGCCGGAACAGCGCAGGCGCCGGCCGCGCCGGGCCGTTCCGGGCACGGAACGCGGGGCCGCCCCGGCAGGCTACAGCAAAAGCCCCAGCAGCTCCTCAAAATCGTCGATGAGGCGGCTTGCGCCGGATTCGATGAGACAGTTGCGGCTGCGGTAGCCCCAGGTGCAGCTGATGCAGTCAATCCCGGTGTTCCGCGCAAAGGCCACATCCACATCCGAATCGCCCACGTATACCGCATCCTCCTTCTCCACGCCCAGGTAATTCAGCACAAACTCCAGCGGCTCCGGCGCGGGCTTCTTTTCAAACTTTTCCATCATGCCCAGCACCATGGAAAAGGTATCCCTGGGGAACAGGGTCTGAACCACCCTGGTCGTTTCCCTGTGGGGCTTGTTGCTCACCACCGCCATCCGCACCCCCGCATCCTTCAGCCTATGGAGCGTCCGCAGCACGCCATGATAGGGGTAGGAACGGTCACAGCAGTGGGCGTTGTAATAGGCGGTATAGTCCGCGTGAACGGCCTTCCAGTGTGCCTCCCGCGCGTCCTCGGGCAAAGCCTCCCTGCACATATAGCCCGTGCTGTACCCCACGATGGCCTGCACCTCGCGCTCGCTCAACACGGGAAAGCCGTGCTTCTCCAAAGCCCAGTTCAGCGCAAAGGCAATATCCTCGATGGTGTACACCAGCGTCCCGTCCAAATCAAAGGCACAAAAACGATACATGCTATCCTCCACCTCACATTTCCAGCAGCAGTCCAAACATGCCGGCAAGCGCCAGCAAAATTCCAAACATCGCCCCCGTGGGCATTTCTTCCTTATGGAACAGGCGCGCTCCAAGCATCGCCACCGGGAAAGCCGCGCAGGAAATGGGCAGCAGGTAGCTGCTGTCGCCCAGCAGCCGCGCGCGGCTGTCGCACAGCCAGGATACGCCCACGGCCATGCCCGCAAGCACAAGGAAAATCCAGCCGTCCGCCGTAATCCGTTTTGCGGACCGAAGGGCTTTTCCCAGCGCCGCTATGCACCAGAGCAGCACAGACGATACCGCCGTGCAGACCGCGTTTGCAACGCTTTCTGCGACAACGGACTGCTCAAGATAGAGCGTATCGACCAGCGTCTTTGCCGCCGCCGCAAGAAGCGCAAGAAAGGCGAACAGAACCCACTTCCCGTTGCCGCTCTTTTCCGGCCTGCTCTCGATGAGGAGCGTTCCCAGCAGCAGCAGCACAACGCAGCACAGTTTCCATACGCCCGGCACGGCGCGGAGCAGCCACGCCGATATCCCCAGCACGCCCACCGCCTCAAGGTTGGTGATCGGGATCACGCGGCTGACCCCGCCATGGATGAGCGCCGTGCAGAGGCTCAGCCACATCACGCCCTGAAGCACACCTGAGAGGACCAGGTACAGCAGCGTTTCGTTTTTGAGTTGTAACAGCGCCTCTGCCCTGCCCTCCAGGGCCACAATGCCCGCCGCAAACAGCAGGACCACCGTGCTGAGCAGCGCAGCGCCGAGCGCGGGCGCCGCCTTTTTTGCGCCCGTTTTCAAAAAGCTCGGCATCAGCCCCGTCAGCAGCGCGGAGATGCAGGCATAGATGATCCACTCGGCCATCGCTTTCCTCTTGTGTACATATTTTTATTAGTATACCACATATAGTAGTAGGGGGCAATTGCCGCCTGCCGGCGATGGATATGGCGAAAGGAATTCCGGCTGGCGCAGCAGGGATGCTTTCTGCGGCCGGCGAATTGCGGTAAGCGCTTGCATTAATGGCAAAATCATGTTATTCTATCATTGATGTATATTTGTATACAATCATACGATTTTAATTCTGGGAGGAATGTAAGATGAAAAAACTGCTTGCCCTTCTGCTGGCGCTGTCGATGGTCTTTGCCGCCTTTGCCTGCACAGGCAGCCCGCAGCCCGCAGCGGACGCCCCCGCCGCCGGAAACACGGAAACACAGCCCGGGTCGACCGAGGCGGAGCAGCCCTCTGCAGACGCCGGCGAACTGACCATTGACTCGCTGGCGCGGCTGATCATGGTCACAGGCGGCGATTCCGGCACCTATTACGCCTTTGGCGGCGTGATTGCAAACGTGCTCGGCAGCACCGTGGAGAATCTTGAGATTACGGCCGTAACCTCCGGCGCTTCGGCCGCCAACTGCCGCTCGCTGAACAACGGCGAGGCGGACCTTGCCATCATGCAGAACGACGTGCTCGGCTATGCCGTAACCGGAACCGAAACCATGGCCGAGGATGGCGCCATGCCGAAACTGCGCGCCATCGCCTCCATGTATCCCGAAGCCGTACAGCTCGTCGCCCTCGCTTCCTCGGGCATCAACACCGTCGAGGATCTCAAGGGTAAGCGGGTCTGCGTCGGCGATCAGGGCTCCGGCTCCGAAACCAACGCCAAGCAGGTGCTCGAAGCCTACGGCCTGAGCTATGACGATTTTGAGGTGCAGTACCTCTCCTTCTCCGAGGCCTCTACCGCCATGCAGAACGGCACCGTGGACGCGGCTTTCGCCACCTCCGCGCTCCCCAATTCCGCCATCCAGGAGCTGTCCAAGCTGAAGGACATCGTGGTCGTGCCGATTGACGGCGAGGGCGCCGACAAGCTGATCGAAAAGTATCCCTTCTACGCCAAGACCATCATCCCCGCAGATACTTACGGCGTTGCGGAGGCCGGAACCGTGGCCATGCTGGCAACTCTGGTCTGCACGGAGGATCTGGATGAGGCGGTCGTATATCAGATCACCAAGAACCTCTTTGAGCAGAAGGCTGCGCTCTCCGCAGGACATGCGCGCGGCAACGATCTCGACGTGACCCGCGCCATGCAGGGCGTGACCGTGGAATTCCATCCCGGCGCGCTGCGCTACTTCCGGGAGCAGGGCATCATTGACTGACACATTCTCTGTTTTATGACGGAAGCGCGTTCTTCCACTTCATCAGTCGTGCGCGAGGGGAGCTCCCAAAAACGGATGCCTCCCCTCGTCCCGGTTTTCGCGCTGTTGCTGGCCTGCCTTGCCGCGGCGGTTCTGTTTCTGCCGCTTGAAAAGCAGCTGGTGATCGCCGACTATTACAGCGGCAGCATCCTCCTCTGTCTCCCCCTTTCCGATGGCGAAGAATTCTCCATCCGCTTTCTCCACTCCGTCAATCTGTCCGACGTGACGGACCGGATCGCGCGCCAGGGCGACCTGCTGGTTTGCCGCGCAACGCTCTTTACGGCCTACGGCGCCGGAATTCCGGATCTTTCCGACGGCATCGGCACAGAGTTTTCAAAGACGGAGGAGGGCTTCCTTCTTTCCGGCATCGACAAGGCGCAGCGTGAAATCCCTATCCTGTTGCAGGAGGTTCCGAATCACCGACTGCTCTATCGCGGCCGGGAGATCAATCTGCTTTCGCGCTTTTCGTCCGGCACGCTCATCGTGCTGCGTATGCAGCGGGTTTCGCTCTGGAACCGGCTGACCCATTCCCCCTGATTCTTGGTTGGAGGTGACTCAATGGCAATTTTCAAAAAGAAAGGAACAAAGCAAACGGGAAAAAAAGCGGGCGATTCCCTGCTCGCGGTCAATACGGCCGGCATGAGCGAGGAGGAAATCGCAAAGCTGGAAGCGGAGGCCGTGCTTGAAAAGTACGACAAGGAATCCGCCTATCGCAACAGGCTGCCCATGCCGCTGAACCGGATGATCTCCATCATCCTGATCGCGTTCTCTCTGTTCCAGCTCTACACCACCATCTGGACGATTCCGATCCAGATCCTGCGACCGATGCATCTTGCCTTCGCGTTGCTGCTGGTATATCTGCTGTATCCGGCCAAGCGCGGCCTGCGCAAGGACCAGATTCCCTGGTATGACTGGATTCTCGCCGCCCTTGCCTTTGCCTGCGTAATGTATCTGCCGCTGAATTACGAGTATGTCATCAAAAACGTTGGCAACTTCAACGCCTTTGACATCGCCGTCGGCATTCTTGGCATTTTGCTGTTGATGGAAGCCTGCCGCCGCGTCGTGGGCGTGCCGATTCTGATCATCGTCACGCTGTTCCTGGCCTATGCCTTCCTCGGACACCTGATTCCGGGCACTTACGGCATTCGCCAGCTCAAGCTCCGGCAGATCGTCAACCACATGTACTTTACCACCAACGGCGTGTTCAGCTCCCCCATCGGCGTATCGGCCACCTTCATCTTCCTTTTCGTCATGTTCGGCTCCTTCCTGGAAAAGACGGGCGTGGGCAAGCTGTTCATCGATATTGCAAACGCCGTTGCCGGCAAATACATCGGCGGGCCGGCAAAGGTTGCGGTCATCGCTTCCGCGCTGGAGGGCACGGTATCGGGAAGCTCCGTAGCGAACACCGTGGGCTCGGGGTCCTTCACCATTCCCGCCATGAAGCGGCTGGGCTACAGGCCGGAGTTTGCGGGCGCGGTTGAGGCCGCTGCCAGCACCGGCGGACAGATTATGCCGCCCATTATGGGCGCGGCCGCGTTCCTGATGGCCGAGAGCACAGGCATTCCCTATGCCACCGTGGTCAAAAGCGCCATCATTCCCGCCATTCTCTATTTTTCGGGCATTCTCATCAGCGTACACCACGAGGCGAGAAAGATCGGCCTTCGCGGCATGCCCGCCGAAGAGATTCCCAAGCTGGGCCCCATTCTCAAGGAGCGCGGTCATCTGCTGCTGGCCCTGGCGGTGATGATCTACATGCTCGGCAGCAAGGTCACGCCCTCCTATGCGGCGCTCGGCGCGATCCTGACCTCGCTTATGGCCTACAGCATCCGCTGGCTGTCGCTGGCGCCCGTAGCCATCATGGTGCTGGCGATGAACGCGCAGGACTGGTTCCCCGGTCTGCTGGCGCAGCTGGGCATAACGGTGGTTCCCTTCACCACCTATGCGCCCATCGCCATCGCCGTCTGGCTTGTCATCGCGCTGATCGCCAACTGGAAGAGAGGTCCCCGCATTAAGGATAAGCTGGGCTTCGACCCCATGGATGTGGTGGACGCGCTGAAAAACGGCGCGCGGAACGTCCTTGCCGTCTGCATTGCCTGCGCCATGGCGGGCATGATCGTCGGCACCGTGACGCTGACCGGCCTGGGACTTAAGCTGGCCACCGGACTTGCCGCCCTTGCCGGCAACAGCATCTACCTCATGATGTTCTTCACCATGCTGGCCTCCATCGTGCTGGGCATGGGCGTACCCACCACGGCGAACTATCTTATCACCTCCACCATCTGCGCGCCCGCGCTGATTTCCATGCTCATGGCGCGCGGCGGCGTTTCGGAGGCCACCCTTGCCATGACCATGAGCGCACACCTGTTCGTGTTCTACTTCGGCATTGTAGCGGATATCACGCCGCCGGTGGCCCTCGCCGCCATGGCAGGCTCCGCAATCGCAAAGGGAGAGCCGTTCAAGACCGGCGTGACCGCCACGCGGATCGCCATCGGCGCGTTCATTGTGCCCTATATCTTTGTGCTGAATCCCTCCATGCTGATGATCGGCGCAGGCATCGGCGACATTCTCCTGAACGTGTTCACGGCGCTGCTGGGCATGTACGCGCTCTCCGGCGGCCTTGCCGGTTTTGTGCAGGATGACTGCACCTGGTATGAGCGCATCATCCTCATCGGCGGCGGTATCGCCATGATTATCCCCGGTCTGATGACGGACGTTGTCGGCCTTGCCGTTGTGGGCGCAGTCTGGATTTGGCAAAAGCTGCGCGCCAAGCGAAAGAGCGCCGCAGCCTTCCCGGCGGATTAAGACCGGCGGACAATCGTTTCAAAAAAGCGGGACTCCGAAAAAACCGGGGTCCCGCAGCGTATGAAAAAAAGCGGCAAGCCGCTTCATAGTGTCGAAAAAGTGGCTGTACGCCACTTTTTCGAGCTTTCACAGGTTTTGCCTCTCGCATTCGCTCCCGGGCGGCAAAACCCGCAAAGTACGAAACCCTCCGGGTTTTCATCCGTTCTGACGCACATGTCATCAGAGCCGGATGGAACATAAGGGGCTGCGGCCCCGGGCAATCCCGGGGTGTTTCGTTTTTTGGGTACTGCGTTCCCGCCGGCGCCCGGCGGCAAGCCGGAAAAGCGCAAAGTCCGGAAAACCGTCCGGGCCGCCTCCCTGACTGGCCCGTCCGAAACGCCTCCCACGTCCCGGCCTGCAAGCGTTTTTCGGCGCATCGATCCTCAGTCGTCAAAGCCGGGCCCCGTCGCAGCGGAGCGGGGAACCCGCTGCCCCTGGTTTTTCCGCAGGTTAGGGGATGCGCTTTCTTCGCTCTTTTTTCGCCGGCGGGGGCGGGCGGCCCCGGGCGCGGCCGCAGGCCGCGCCTGCTGCGGCGGGCGGGCCGGACACCACGGCGCAAACGGGGCCCCGGCCCGCCGCAGCCGTTCCGGCCACGGAACCCGGGGCCGCCCCGGCGGTACGCCCTATCCCAGCAGCGCCCGGTTTCCCCTGCCGCCGACCCAGCCCTCCCGGATCTCGCCGCTGTCCGTATCCACATAGCGAATGTCAGCTTTCCAGGGCGCCATCCAGCCGTAGTAGAAGGCATCCCTGCCATAAAAGACCCCCGCCTCCTCCAGCAGCACCTTGCCATTCTTCACGCAGAACAGGAACTCCACTATGCGTCCGTCCGAAAACTCCACGTCAAGCGTCAGATAGTACTTGTCATACATCGCGTTGAGCGAAACCTCTTTTACGCCTTCCCCGCCGGCCAGCTGCTCTGCGGCGGCGCGCAGCACCTGGCAGGCAAACCGGATGTCCTCGCCGTCGTATGCCCAGTCCTCCAGGGCGCTTTCCGGGTGCAGCAGAATCGTCGAGCCCATGTCGGTCTGGCCCTCCAGCTCCAGCAGCGTACCCGTATCCGCAGAGACGGCGATGTTCAGCGCGTTGCCGCTCTGCCTGCCGCGCAGGGCCCAGTAATCCTCCCGCTCGCCGGAAGCGTCGCTGAAATACTGCGCATCGACCGCGCCCGTGTAGGCCACGCCGGTCAGGCCCTCGTAGAAGGCCGCATAGCGGCGCTTTGCCTCGGCTGCGCCGATTTGCCCGCTTTTTGCCTCGCCCGGCGTGAAGCTGCGTGGGGACACGGGTTCCAGACTGTCGAAGTTTTCGTATTCCATGATCCAGCGGTCCGCGTCCCGATCAATAAACAGCGCCCTTTCTCCGGGCGAAGCGTCCCCCTCCAGGCGCACATAGGTGTTGACTGCAATCCGGGTATCCGGACTCAAAACCAGCAGATGCGTCTCGTCGGCCTCCGTATACACAAAGACCTCTACGCTGATTCTTCCGTTGATGCGTTGTACTGTGCCAAGGCTGGTGGATACAACCGCCTCCTCCGGCGCCATGGCTTTCACAAGCGCCTCTGCGCGGGCGAGATAGTCCGAAGGGTTTTCCAGAATCGCCCGCCCCTGCTCTGCGGTCGCCTCCGGCTCTGTGGCCGGATACAGGTTCTCCTCGCTGTAGCTGAGGAGCTGGACCTTCCCGGTCTCCGCATTGACGGAAGCCGTGAACCCCACGGCGGCAAGGGGCTCCTGGCCTGCATCCGCATCCCCCGGCGCAACATTGCCGGCCGTGGCCCATGTCTCTTCGATTGTTTCCGTATCGTCCGGCATGTCATGGTGATTGAGAATCCACAGCTTTTCGATTTTTTCCGGCTCGCCCGGCGACGCCGTGTTGCACTCCCGATACTCGGCCTCGTAATTCTCCGAAAGCCCGGGCAGGCCCAGCAGTTCCGCAAACGCCCGCAGGCGCGAGAATGCGTCCGCCGCATCCTGCACCGCCCCGGTTGGCAGCGCTGCGCCGGCTTCGCCCGCAGGCGCCGAGCCCGTCTCCAGGGGAACCGCGTTCTCCCGCTCCACAGGGGAGACCGTCTCCGCCTGCCGCTCCAGGGCGCAGGCAAAGCCCACGCCAAGCGCCGCCGCGCCCAGCACCGCAAGCGTCAGCGCAAGCAGCAGGGTTTTGTTCCTTGCCACAAACCGTCGCATATGACCGCTCCTCTCTCCCCCGTTTTGCCTGCGTATCCGCCGTTTCCGCCAACAGCCCCGGCGGGCGGATGTTCCTCCGCCCCGGCATGCGTTGCCGGTCGCATACCGGCAGCCGTTCTTCTCATCATGTTGCATCACTCCTTCCATACCGACAGCATAGAAGGGAAATATGTGGAACTTGCAATGGATTTGTCAGGGTTTTGTAAAAACCACCGAGGCTGTGACCCCGCCCGCCGCATTTTCGGAAAAGCGCAATGTCGCGCCGTGAAGCTGCGCGATCTTATGGCACAGGGGAATCCCGAGGCCGTTGCCTCCGGCGATGCGCGGCGCGGGCTGGTTGGGACGGTTTGCATGCAGGAGCTGCTGCGCGCTCATGCCGCAGCCCGCATCTTCAACGGAGAAGCCCTGCGCTCCGACCCGCAGCAGCACCGGCGTATCCTCCCCGCTTGCACGCACAGCGTTGCCAACCAGATTGTTCACAAGGCTTTGCAAAAGCGCCCGGTCGCCCATGACCACGCAGGGCGTACATTCCGTCCGCAGCGTCGGATACAGCATGGCCGCCTGCTCCGCAAGCGCGGCAAGCTCCACCCTGGCGCGGTCAATCTCGCCCTCGCGCAGATTGGCCATGATGAGCAGCTTCTCCGTGATGTCGGCAAGGCGGGCGCTTTCATCGATAATGTACTGGGTGGCGGAGTAGCGTTCCTCCCGGGATGCGTTGGCTGCCTGAAGGTATTCCGCGTAGCCCCGGATTGCGGTCAGGGGTGTGCGCAGCTCGTGGGCCAGATTATCCACGGGCTTGTTCACCCGCCACATGGTATAGAACAGGCCCACCGTCATGAGCAGGGAGACGGCAAGGCCAATGCCGACCAGCATACAGGCCAGCCGCCGGAAATCGGAAAAAACGACGGACACATCCTTGTGCAGCACGAGTACCTCCCCGTCTGCCAGCCGCTCCACAAGGCGCAGCGCCACCCCGCCGCCGGGCCGGACCAGCCGCATGCGGTAGGCCTCCTCCGCATCATAGCGCAGATAGCCGTCCGGAAGGTTTCCGTAGATGGGTAGGCCGTCCTGAAACAGGGCGAAGGCAATCCCCCGCTTTGCATAGTTCCCGCCAAAGCGCCGTGCAACCAGCACCCGTTCCTCCGGCCGCACCCGGGAAAAGGCGTTTTCAAAGGCCGAAGCGATCGCATAGCCCTCGTTGTCGCAGGCGCTGCGGGCAGACTTGAGCGCACCGTGCAGCCAGATCCGCCCCAGCGCAAACAGCCCGCCATAGAACACCAGCAGGAATAAAAGCAGCGTATAGAGATACGTCTTTTGCCAGACCCTCACGGTTTCAGATCCTCAAGCCGGTAGCCCACCTTGTATATGGTTTTGATACGATCCTCAAAATTCAGTTTTTTCCGCAGCTTTTGGATATGCACGTCCACCGTGCGCGAATCGCCGAGAAAATCCAGGCCCCAGGCCATGGCCAGGAGCTTTTCCCGCGAAAGCGCAATGTTGCGGTTGAGCACCAGCGTTTCGAGCAGCGAGAATTCCTGCGGCGTCAGCTCAACCTTCTCCCCTGCGACGGTGACGCTGTAGCCCTCAAAGTCGATATGGGTTTGATCCAGCCGGTAGGTTCGGTCGGTTTTTTTCGTGCGGCGCAGCACTGCCTGCACCCGCGCCAGCAGCTCCGGCAGTTCAAAGGGCTTGACGATATAGTCGTCCGCGCCCATGTTCAGCCCGCGCACGCGGTCGTGCAGCCCTCCGCGCGCCGTCAGGCAGATCACCGACGAAACGCCCGCGGCCCGCTCCATGACGGCAAAGCCGTCAATGCCCGGCAGCATGAGATCCAGCAGTATCAGATCAAAGGCCCTCTGCTCCAGAAGCTCCACCGCGCGCTCGCCGCTGCGCGCTATGGTACATTCGTGGCCCGTCAGCGAAAGGTTGCGGTACAGCAGTTCCGCAATCGCCCACTCGTCTTCCACGATGAGAATTGTTGCCATGGACAGCCTTTCCCCCCTTTTTTTGTCGAAGGAGAGTATATCAGGAAGTTATTAGGAAGTTGTTACGCCGTTTCAAAAGAATTGTGAAAGGAACGCCGCGCTCTGCTGTCATTTTTTCCGGAGGCAGGCCCGGGCGGCCCCGGGCGCGGCCGCAGGCCGCGCCTGCTGCGGCGGGCGGGCCGGACGCACCGGCGCAAGCGGGGACACCGCCCGCCGCAGCCGTTCCGCTTGCGGAACCCGGGGCCGCCCCCCGGGTTTACTTTCCGCCCTTCTTCTGATAAACTCAGAAAACAGAGAACGATCAACCATCCCGGAGGAATCCATGCCGAAAAAATCCCTGCTGGCTTTTCTACTGTGCCTGCTGCTGGCCTGTCCCACTCCCCTTGCCACGCTGGCCGCCGAGAGCGACATGGACGGCGAGGTGCTGGCGCCCGCCTTTGCCGTGTTTGATCTGGCGGACCCCGAAACCTTCATCTACGCAAAGAATCCGGACAGGCGCATCTACCCTGCCAGCACCACGAAAATCATGACCTGCATCCTGGCCATCGAGCTGTGCGGGGACCTGAACGAGCCCGTCGAAGTGCCGGACGTGGCCACGCGCCTCAAGTCCACCAATACCCTCATGGGCCTCAAAAGGGGCGAGGTCCTGCCCCTCATCGACCTGCTCTACGGCATGATGCTCCCCTCGGGGAACGACGCGGCCATCGCGGTGGCCTACCACTTTGCAGAAGATGTGGAGCAGTTTGCGGTTCTTATGAATGAGAAGGCCGCGGAGCTTGGCATGGAGAATACCAACTTTGTCAATGCAAGCGGCGTATTCAAGGGGCAGCACTATTCCACAGCGCGCGATATGGCGCGGCTTTCCGCCTATGCCATGCAGAACGAAACCTTCCGCAAAATCGTCTCCACAGGGGAATACACCGTGCCGGCCAATGAAGCCCGCAGCAACGAGCTGCACCTTGTCAACACCAATCGCCTGGTCTCCGATCCCGAGGATTCCAAATTCTATTACGAATATGCCGTCGGCTGCAAAACCGGCTCCACCGAAAAGGGCGGCAAATGTCTCGTTGCCGCTGCGGAAAAGGACGGTGTAACGCTGGTTGCGGTGCTGATGGGCGTGCTGGAGGGCGGCGGCAAGAGCGAGCGCATCCGCCGCTGCTTTTCGGATTCCAAAATGATGTTTGAAACGATTTATGAGACCATGTACGCCACAGTCACGGCGGAGGAGCTGGGGCTCTCCTCCTATCAGGCCGAAACCACGGTGGCTCATTCCCGCCTGAACGATCCCGGGAACGGCCTGCTGCAAATGTTCGCCGATTTTTCCGGTCAAAGCGTAACGCTGCCCGGAGAGGTCATCGCGGCCCTGCAAGCGGATTCTTCGCGCACCACAGCGGAAATCACCTTGCCCGAGGCGGGGGTTTCCGCGCCGGTCAGGGAGGGCGATGTTCTGGGACAGGTCACGCTCTTCTACGGAGATCGCGTACTCTTTTCGGGGGAGCTTTTGGCCGCGCGCAGCATTGAAGCCTACGACCCTGCGGACGAGCCCTCGCCAAGTCCCGCGCCAGCGGCCTCGCCCAGCCCCGCGCCGCAGAACCCGGGGCCGCCAAACCCCGGCTTTCTCCGGTACGGTCTGCTGGCGCTGCCGGTTCTTCTCATTGCCGCAATCCTGATTGCGCTTGTCCGCCGGCGCAAGCAGCACTGACCCCCCCGGATGGAACAGACCGGCCGCCCATCATACCGATGGGCGGCCGTTTTCTTCGGGCGTCTCTCTCCCTTTCTCCGGCGGCATAGGGCCTCCGCCGCCAGCGTCCGCAAGCCGCAGGCCGCTACCGCCGTTCGGAAGATCGGCGGGTACGCTCCGGGCCAGCGCCCGACCCCGCCCTCCGCTTTACGGCGCTGCCGAACCCGGCTCGCCTTCCCCGGCGTCCCCCTCCCCTGCCGCGTGCGCAGCAAGCGCGCCGCAGAGCAGAACCAGCGGAAATGCCGCCGCAATGGGTGCCTCGTAGCGGAAGCTGTCGTTTACGGAGGAACCGATGCAGCCCAGCATCAGGAGGATGACCGGCATCAGCACCGCAAGATACCCCCTCTGCCTGCGGGTAAACGCGTACAGCGCGATGAGCAGCGTCCCCCAGAAATAGAACGCGCAGGCGTACAGCAGGTTGACCACCGGCACCGCATCCACAAGCAGCGCTCCCAGGCTGAACAGGCTGCGAACGGGCTCCAGCCCCCGCGGGAACTGCAGCCGGTAGGTTTCGGACGCCGCGACGCCGTTGCTGTCCCCCCGGTAAAACATAAAACACATGCCCGTATGGCCGTTCGTGGTCTGTATGGAGGGGGTGAAGCTGTAATAGCCGAAGCTGTTGCCAAGCGTGGCCTGAAGATATGCGGCGGGGTATTTTCTGAACATGGCGAGCCAGGTCTTCTGGTAGGCGGCCAGCGCTTCCTCCTCCGTCGGCAGATCGCGCTGCCGGTAGGTGTCCTTCACCGGATCGGACAGCACGGGCATGTAAACCTCGCCGATGGTTTCCACGTCCAGCACCGCGTCGATGGCAGCCTTCTCCTCCCCGGTCAGCGTGTCCCAATGGTCCCGCACCGCCCGCGCCGTCTGCTGGAAGGGAATGGAGCGGCTCTCCGCACGGTTGCAGCGGATAACGCCCAGCGCCGGCAGCAGCGCATAGATGAAGCCCAGCGCCAGCACGGCGGCCGAAATCCCGGCCATGGCCGCGCGCCTGCGGTTCGCCCCCCGCAGCAGAAACAGGACGAGACAGGCCATGGAGGGCAGCACGAGAAAGATCACCGCGCTGCGCAGCAGGCAGGTCAGCAGCGCGGACAGGCCAAAGCGTACGCAAGCCGCCTTGGACAGCGCTTTCCCGCCCTTTGCCCCAACGAACAATCCCAGCGTTTCCAGCACATACCAGGCAAAGACCGCGGAGAACAGCCCATCCTTCATGCCCTGCACCGCATATCCCCCCCATACGGGCAGGAGCGCGAAAAATGCCAGCGTCCCCAGCTCCAGAACGCGGGAGCCGGAAAGCGCCCGGATGCGCACGACGATGGCGGAAAACACCAGCACAAAGGCCGCGGCCTGCAGCAGCATGTACAGGAACATGCCAAGATTGTCGCTGGAAAGGAGCTTTCCGAGCCACATGCAGCTGCCCATAATCGCGGTAGAAAGCGCGGGGTGCGAATTTGTCCAGGGTTCCAGGCCAAAAAACTGGCGGAGCTGGTAGTTGATGTCATAGTTTGTGCAGCCGGGATAAAAGACGATCAGCCACACCAGATAGCAGAGCGACAGCGCCGCAGCCGCGCACAGAAGCGGCCGCCTTTCATAAAGGCCGTACAGCCCGCGCGGGGAAGGCCTGTCCGCCGCCTGCCGGGAAAAGCGGCCCGCGTCCAGGGCCGAAAAAAGCGCCGTGCCCACCGCATAGAACAGCGCCGCATAGCCCAGCGCGCACAGGCTGCCAAGCATGCACTGATAGAGATTGCCAAAGAGGAAGTCCCAGGAATCCAGATAGTACATGCTGTGGCCGAGGACGTTCAGAAAGCCAAAGGCCAGCGAAAGAATCGCAAGCCCCAGCCCGCCGCGCTGCTTTTTCAGGATGCCGGCGCGCAGATAAAACCACGTCAGCAGCAGGCCCAGCGCGCTCCAGAGCAGCGTGTTGTCCGCCAGAGTGATATTGCTGTGCTGGGAAAAGCCGGATACTTCAATTTTTGTTGAAAAAGCCACCACGCCCAGCGCCGCCAGAACAAAGCAGGCCAGCGTTTGAAACAGGGCGCGGGGCCTGCCTCCGCAGGGATGCTCCATCCTTTTTTTCTCTGTTCGTTCTGGTTCAGCCCGCATAGAACAGCTCCTCAAACAGTTCTTCCTCCGGCACGCCGCCGATGCGGATGCTGTAATCCTCGCGGGTAAAGGTCAATCTGCCGCTCTGCCCGTTTTCAAGGGAGAACAGCAACAGCCCCTCGTCGTCCGTCGCCGTTGGATACAGGGCCGTACCCGGCTCCAGCGTCACAGCCTGCCATGCGCCGTCCGTCAGCAGTTCCGCGGGAAGCGCCGCGGCCGTTACCACAGCCCTTTCGGAAAACATTTCCCACATCGAATCCGGCGCCGGCAGCAGTGTCCCGTCCGCAGAGAGCATATGCCGCCGCGCAGCCCCCCAGGTTCCCAGCAAATTCACCGCCCGGCTGACCGGCACAGTGCCGTCCGCTTCCACGTCGCCCGCAAGGCCGAACAGCTCCGCCCTGCATTCCGGCGCAGCGTCGATCAGCATGTAGCAGCGCGTAAAATAATCGTCCGATGCCTCGTCCGCCGTGAGGATCAGCACGCTGCCGCCCTCCGGAAAGGAAACGATGCGCGCGTCCTCAAACGCGCTGTAGCTTTCCAGCAGCGGAAACTCCCCCGCCGCCGTCAGCAGGCAGATGCGGTACTCCCATTCGTTCGCCACCCGCTCCACAAGGCGGCACTCCACCGCTTCGCCGCCATCCTGCGGCAGAAAGAGGAATGGCGTGTCCAGCGCCAGTGTTTTGACTTGCAGTCCCCCGTCCTCCCCGGACGGCTCCGGCTCTGCGGATTGCAAGGGCGCGGCGCTCGCCGGTCGCTCCGGCTCCGCCGTCTCCGCCGCTGCGGCGGGTACGGTCTCTGCGGGCTGCGGCGGGGCATCGGGCTGCCTCGTCTCCTGCGCGCAGGCGCACAAACTCAGAAGTCCTGCAAAAAGCGCAGGCAAAAAGACTCGTTTCATGTGACGGTTTCCCTCCCGGATTTTCCACAAACAGGTGCTTTGTATTACAGTATAGCACAGCTTTGCGCTCTTGCAAACCATGCGGCGAAATAGTATAATAATTGTATGAAAAGCACGAAAAACCGGTTGTTTTCTTCTGCAAGGCGCAGCCTTGCGGCGCTTTGTATGATCTGCTGCGCCGGCCTTGTCCTGCCAACCGGGGATGTCGCGTCCCTCCCCATCCCCGAGGTGCAGGTGTCGTCGCTTGCCTCTGCGGTGCTGGACGAATTGCGGTACGACTTCCCGCATACGGAGCGCGCCTCCCTGTTCGCCGGACGCAACGTTATGCTCATCGTTCCCCATGAGGACGACGAAATCTGCCTCTTTGGCGGCCTGTTTGAAGAATTCGTGAACGCAGGCAGTACGCTGCGCGTGGTATTCGTCACAAACGGAGACGCGGAAGGCGGCGATTCCGGCAGCGTCCGCATTCGCGAGGCAATCAACGCGATGGCCGTGGCGGGTATTCCGGAGGAAAACGTGATTTTCCTGGGCTATGGCGATCAGTGGCGCCCCAAGAGCAGCCATATCTACCATGCCGGCGGCGATGAGCCGATGACCTCCTACGGCGGCTTTACGGAAACCTACGGTACGGAGGAGCACCCGCCCTACCGGGAGGGCCTCCCCTATACGCGCAACAATCTCAGGAACGACCTGCGCTCCCTCCTTCTCCAATACCGGCCGGATACCATTTTCTGCATTGACTTTGACGGTCACAGGGACCACAGGGCGGTCTCCCTGTTCTTTGAGGAGATCATGGGCGAGCTGCTGAAAACCGATGCGGACTATCTGCCCACGGTGTTCAAGGGTTTTGGCTACAGCACCGGCTGGTACGCGGAGATGGACTTCTACGCCGAAAACATCCGCTCCACGCGAAACCCCACTGCGGCAAGCTATATGGAGGAAACCAACTATTACAACTGGGCGGACCGGGTGCGCTTCCCCCTTGCGGCGAAGGCCATGGGCCGCCTGAAGGCCTCCACGAGCGTGTACCAGATGCTGTACGCCCATGCCTCGCAGGAGGCGACCACCCGCAGCGGCGGAATCCTCAGCGGCGACCGCGTGTTCTGGCTGCGCGACACCGCCTCCCTCCTCTACCGCGCGGCGCTTTCCGCCTCCTCGGGCAACGCCGCAGTGCTGAACGACTTTAAAATCATCGATACGGCGGATCTCACCGTAGCGGACGTCACCTTCTCCGGCCATGTCTGGACGCCGGACGCCGACGATGCGGAAAAAACCGTCTCCGTCACGCTCCCCGCGCCCGCAAGCCTCTCGGAGCTCCGGCTGTACGACAACCCTTCGCTCACCGCCAACGTGCTGGATGCGGAGATCGTGTTCAGCGACGGCAGCCGCCTGTCCACCGGCCCGCTGGAGAAAAACGGCGCGGCCACCAGCATCCGTTTTGAAGAAAAGGCGGGCATTACCGGCTTCACCCTGCGCCTTGGCGCAACGGAGGGCGAAGGCGCGGGCCTTGCCGAGCTGGAGGCTTATACGCAGGCGCCCGGCCACGGCATGCGCTATATCAAGCTCAAAAACGCCTCAGACGACTTTGTTTACGATTACTGGATCGATCCTTCCGGCAGCGAGCGCTTTTCGCTCTATGCCCTTGGCGTGGAAGCGCCGGAGGATCTGGCGGAGGCCTATACCCTGACCGTGGAGGGCGACAGCCCTTGCAGCGCCGCGTTCGAGGGCGGCGAAATCGCCGTCCTTTGCCCTGCGGGCCGCAGCCTTACGCTGACCATACGGAGCAAGGCCGACCCCTCGGTGGCGGACACGGTGCGCATCAGCAACCCTTCCTCCGCGCGGCGCATGCTGGTCAAGCTCATGCAGCATTACGAACACGCCGCAGGAATCTGAGCTTCCGGCTCAGACGTTCAGCAGCAGTACGCCAAAGCTGAGGTAGGCCGCAAAGGTCAGCCAGAGCAGGTAGGGCAGCTGTAGCCAGGCGGCCAGCGGCGCAACATCGTAAAACGCGAACAGCATCGCCACCACAAGTCCCCACAGCAGCAGCAGCCACACAAAGGCCAGCCCGAAGGCCTGCGCGTTGAAGAACAGCAGCGGCCAGACGAAATTGACCGCCAGCTGGATCAGATACAGGCGGAGCGCGATCTGCTTTTTTCCGGAATCCGGCGCGGAATAAATAAAATAACAGGAAATGCCCATCAGCAGAAACAGGATCGTCCACACGATGGGGAATACCGCGCCGGGCGGCGACAGCGGCGGACGCTTGATCGCCCCATAGGTACCCATGCTGCCCGCCGTGAGCAGCGCCGACAGCGCGCCCACTGCCAGCGGAATGGCGACGCTGACGCCCATGGCCTTCCAGCGGATGTTTCTGATGATGCTGCGTATCTGCTTCATACCGCTATTGTATGTGCGGCAAAAGCGGATTATACAGGCCCGCGTAGCGGGCCGTCGCCTGAGGCGCAGGCTGTCCCTGAAACAGGCTCAAAAAGGTGGAACCCTGCGCTTTCCACCGGCCGCCAGGGCCCGGGGGACCTTTTTATACATACCACAGCCGCCCGCCGGATTTCCTTTTTCGGCAGGCGGCCCTTTTTTTGTGCGTTTCCGTCCCCGCTATCCTTCCAGGCTCTTGCGTATCTTCCAGAGCAGCGCCTCGTCCAAAAGTGCGTTCACATGGGTCCCGTCAGCCTCGTGGGTTTCCGACAGCACCGCGCCCAGCGTGCGGATCTGCTGCATGGCCTCATAGCGGTCGTAGGGTACGACCAGCTCCACCCGCACCTGCCGCTTTGCAAGCTGGGTCTCGATGCCGCAAAGCAGGGCGTCCATTCCCTCGCCGGTCCTGGCGCTGATGCGGAAGCCGCCCGGCTTTGTAGCGGCGCTGCCCGCCGCGTCGATCTTATTATAGACCTCGATGCAGGGCGTATCCCCGGCGCCGAGGCTGGCCACCACCTCCTGCACCACGCGCATCTGCACGTCAACATAGGGGCTGCTGCTGTCGATCACATGCAGAAGCAAATCCGCCTCCCGCACCTCCTCCAGCGTGGAGCGGAAGGCCTGCACCAGATCGTGGGGAAGCTTGTTGATAAAGCCCACCGTGTCGGAGAGCAGGCAGTCCGTGCCGTTTGGCAGCGTTATCTGCCGCACGACGGGATCCAGCGTTGCAAAGAGCTTATCCTCCGCCAGCACCGCGCTGCCGGAGAGGGCGTTGAGCAGGGTGGATTTTCCCGCATTGGTATAGCCCACCAGCGCCACGATGGGCACCGCGTTCTTCTCCCTGCGCATGCGGCGCAGCGAACGCTGCTTTTCAATCCCGGCAAGCTCCTGCTCCAGCTCAAAAATGCGGCGGCGGATGCGCCGGCGGTCGATCTCCAGCTTCTTCTCGCCCGGGCCGCGCATGCCCACGCCGGAAGCGCCCTGCCGGGACAGCACGCGGCCCATGCCCAGCAGCCGCGGCAGGCGGTACTTGAGCTGCGCAAGCTCCACCTGGAGCTTTCCTTCGCGGGACTGGGCGCGCCCCGCAAAGATATCGAGAATGAGCATGGTCCGGTCGATGATCGGCACGCCCAGCGCCGACTCGAGATTCCGCATCTGGATGGCGGAAAGCTCGTCGTCAAAGAGGACAATATCCGCCTCCAGCGCGCTGCACAGCAGGGACAGCTCCTCCGCCTTGCCCGCGCCGATGTAGGTTGCCTTATCGATGGCGCGCTTGCGCTGCACCTGCCGCCCGACCACCTGCACGCCCGCGGTCTCCGCAAGCGCGGCAAGCTCCGCCAGCGAATCGTAGCCCTCGCCGCTCTCGATCCCACAGAGGATCGCCCGGTCCGGCCGCGCCTTTGTCACCTCGTAGGCGGACGTGAGAAAGCGGGCGTCCGCCTCATAGATCGCTTCGATGAGCTGCTTCTGGGGCAGGTGGTGGGGCCGCAGGGGACCATAGAGCAGCGTCTGCCTGCGGTCGCCCTCCGGCTCGCCCAGATATCCCACATAGACCGTTGTGGGCGCGCCCTCCCCGGAGACGCCGATGGCTGCCATCGCGTCCAGGCGGAGCGAGGAGAGGGAGCCCATGTCCACATCGGACAGCATGCCGCTGCCGCCGGGATGCGTATGCACGCAGCGCACGCCCGAAAGACGGTCCGCATTGCGCACAAGGCGAAGCTGCTGCATCCCCACGGATTTGTCATCGCCAATGCGCACATCCTCAATGCTGCCGCTGCGGGAAATGTAGACCAGGATCTCCCGGTTGATGCGCGCGGTAAAGCGCGCCATGGCATCGCAAAGCTCCCGGGACAGGAAGATGTCCGGCTGCATGGACAGCTCGTACAGCCCCTCCATCTCCCGAAGCAGTATGTCACGGATGCCCGCCGTGTTTCCATTGATCGTTTTCTTCATATCCTGCATTGTATCATGCGCCATAATATTTCACAATTGCATTGTTGACAAAGTCAATTCCTTCCTGTATGCTTTCTCAAGCGCTTTATTGTTAAGCGTTTATCTTTTTTATTCGCATGAACGGAGGGGATCGCGCCATGCATACCCGTGAAATCGGCGGACGGCTCGTGTTTTTGCACCTGCTGCGGCGGAATCTTCTGCAAAAGCGGGCCGCTTCCGCTGGCCTTCACGCGGGGCAGCTGCCGCTGCTGGAATCGCTCATGGCCCATCCGGGCTGCACGCAGCAGGAGCTTGCGGGCATGCTGCGCGTTACGCCCGCCTCCATCGCGCTGTCCACAAAGCGGCTGCAAAAGGCCGGCTGGGTGGAAAAGCGCGTGGATGAGGACAACCGCCGCCGCAACTGCCTGTACGCCACGGCGGAGGGCGCCGCCCGCGCCACCGAGCACCGGCGCTGTCTGGATACGGTGGACGGAGAGATGCTGGCCGGCTTTTCCGAGGAGGATCGCCGCACACTCGCCGCTCTGCTCGACCGCATGATAGAAAACCTCGGCGAGGATGCGGCGGACGGACTGCCGCTCCCTCCCTGCCACTGGAAGGAGAAAAACTGAATGCTGAAAAAACTGTTGGCCTATGTCCGGGGCTATACCTGGAGCTCGATTCTCACGCCCCTTACCGTCATGGGCGAGGTCATTCTCGAGGTGTTTATCCCCCTGTACATGTCAAAAATCATCGACGTTGGGATTCCAAACGCCGATCTCCCCTATGTGCTGCGAACCGGCGGGCTCATGGTGCTGATGGCGCTGGGAGCGCTGCTGTTCGGCGTTCTGGGCGCGCGCCTTGCCGTTTACTCCTCCAACGGCGCGGCGAAGAATCTCCGTCTTGCGCTGTTCGACAGGATCGAGTCGCTCTCCTTTAAAAATACGGATAAGTTCTCCACCGCCACGCTGGTCACCCGCCTGACCAACGATATTACCAACGTCCAGCAGTCCTACCAGATGATGATCCGGCTGCTGGCGCGCTCGCCGCTGATGCTGATTCTCGCCACGATCTTTGCTGTGCGCATCAGCCCGGAGCTTTCGGTCATCATCCTCTGCGCCATCCCCCTGCTGGGCGGCGCCATGGCGCTCATTACCAAGCTGGCCTTCCCGCGCTTTGAAGCGATGCTGAAAAAGTACGACGCCATGAACGCCCGCACACAGGAGACGCTGATCGCCATCCGCGTGGTCAAGGCCTTCGTGCGGGGCGATTATGAGACCGTCCGCTTCAACGAGAGCGCGGCGGCCCTCAAAAACGCCCAGAAGCGGGCGGAAAAGCTCTTCATCATCGCCTCGCCCCTCATGCAGATCAGCATGTACGCCTGCATCATCGGCGTCATCTGGCTGGGCGGCGGCCATGTGCTCGACGGAAATCTCCAGTCCGGCTCGCTGATCAGCTTCATCACCTATATCTCGCAGATTCTGATGTCGCTGATGATGATTACCATGGCCTTTGTCAACTTCGTCCTCTCCTCCGCCTCTGCCGAGCGCATCTGCGAGGTGCTGGATGAAACGCCCGCCATCAACGACGATGGGGCCGCGCCCGCGCTCACCGTGGACAACGGCGGCATCCAGTTCGACGACGTGTGCTTTTCCTACGCGGACGATCCCGGCAACCTCACGCTGTCGCACATCAACCTGTCCATCCGTTCCGGCGAGCTGATCGGCATCCTCGGCGGCTCCGGCTCGGGCAAGACCTCGCTGGTGCAGCTCATTCCGCGCCTGTACGACGTGCTCTCCGGCAGCGTCCGCGTCGCCGGGCACGATGTACGGGAGTATCCCGTCGAAACCCTCCGCGAAAGCATCGGCATGGTGCTGCAAAAGAATGTGCTCTTCTCCGGCACCATTCTTGACAACCTCCGCTGGGGCAAGCCGGACGCCACGCAGGAGGAAATTGAGGCCGCCTGCCGCGCCGCCGCCGCCCACGATTTCATCATGGGCTTTCCCGACGGCTATCAGACCGTACTCGGCCAGGGCGGCGTGAACGTCTCCGGCGGACAGAAGCAGCGCCTGTGCATCGCCCGCGCGCTGCTCCGGCAGCCCAAAATCCTGATTCTTGACGATTCCACCTCCGCCGTGGACACCGCAACCGACGCGGCCATCCGCCATGCGCTGCGCACGGAGCTGCCCGACGCCACAAAGCTCATCATCGCCCAGCGCGTGACGAGCATTATGGATGCGGATCGCATCATCGTCATGCACGAGGGCGCCATTGACGCGGTCGGCACCCACGAAACGCTGCTGGCAAGCAACAAAATCTATCAGGAAGTCTATCATTCTCAGCAGAAGGGGGTGGCCTGACCATGGCAGGTCCCGGACATATGAGGGGCATTGCGAAGCCGAAAGACACGAAAAAAACCTTTGCCCGGCTGTTCGCTTATCTGAGGGATTATCCCGTACAGCTCCTTGTGATCGTATGCAGCCTGATCCTGTCCTCCGGCGCAGCGGTGTTTGGCACCTATATGCTCAAACCCCTGTTCAACAGCATCGCAGCGCTGTTTGCGCAGGGCGCAAGCTCCATGCTGCCGATGCTGGGCTCCGTGCTGGCGCTGGCGGCGATCTATGCGCTGGGCGCGCTGGGCACCTTCCTTGGCAACCGGCTGCTGCTGAACGTCTCCACCGGCATTCTGGAAAAGGTGCGCCGCCAGATGTTTGCAAAGCTCCAGAAGCTCCCGCTGCGCTACTTTGACAGCCGCACGCACGGCGAAATTATGAGCCGCTTTTCCAACGATACGGATACGCTGCGCGAAATGCTGAGCCAGGGCATCCCGCAGCTTTTGACCAGCTCCATCACCATTATCGGCGTAATCGTCATGATGCTGCTGCTCTCGCCCGTGCTGCTGCTGGTGGTATTCGTGGTGTTCCTTCTCATGCTGTTCGTCATCAAGGGCATTGGCGGCAGGTCCGCCGTCTACTTCAAGCAGCGGCAGGAGGCGCTGGCCGCGGCCAACGGCTATGTGGAGGAGATGATCGAGGGCCAGCGCGAGGTCAAGGTCTTTTGCCACGAGGACGCGGTGCGCGAGGAATTCGGCCTTCTCTCGGAAACGCTGCGCCGCGCTTCCACCAGCGCCATGACCTTCGCCATGATCCTCATGCCCATCATGGGCAATCTCAGCTATGTGCTGTACGCTGCGACCGCAGCCATCGGCGCGGGCATGACCATCGCGGGGCTGCTGGACATCGGCACCATCGCCGCGTTTTTGCAGTACACGCGGCAGTTTACCAACCCGCTGACGCAGATTTCGCAGCAATTCAACGGTATTCTCAACGCCCTTGCCGGCGCGGAGCGCATCTTCGAGCTGATCGACGAGCAGCCCGAGGTGGACGAGGGCTCGGTTACGCTGACCTATGCGGAAAAGAATGCGGACGGCACGCTCCGCGAGTGCGACCATTATACCGGCGTCTGGGCCTGGAAGTGCCCGGATGCGGACGGGTTCCGCCTGGTTGAGCTGCTGGGCGACGTGCGCTTCCATGACGTCACCTTTGCCTATGAGGAAGGTCATGACGTGCTGAAAAACGTCACGCTTTACGCCAAGCCCGGCCAGAAAATCGCCTTTGTGGGCTCCACGGGCGCGGGCAAGACCACCATCACCAACCTGATCAACCGCTTTTACGACGTGCAGCAGGGGCGCATCACCTACGACGGCATCGACGTTCGGGACATCAAAAAGGACGACCTGCGCCGCTCCCTCTCCATGGTGCTTCAGGACACCCACCTGTTCACCGGCACCGTCCGCGATAACATCCGCTACGGCAACCTGCACGCTACCGAGGAGCAGATCGTGCGCGCGGCAAAGCTGGCCAACGCCGATTCCTTCATCCGTCACCTGCCGCAGGGCTACGATACCGTGCTCACCGCAGACGGCGTTAACCTCTCCCAGGGCCAGCGCCAGCTCATCGCCATTGCCCGCGCCGCGGTGGAAAACGCGCCGGTGCTCATTCTTGACGAGGCCACAAGCTCCATCGACACGCGCACCGAAGGGCTCATCGAGCAGGGCATGGACCAGCTTATGGCGGGCCGCACGGTATTTGTCATCGCCCACCGGCTGTCCACCGTGCGCAACGCCAACGCCATTATGGTGCTCGAACACGGGGAAATCATTGAGCGCGGCGACCACGACGACCTCATCGCCCAGCAGGGTAAGTACTACCAGCTCTACATGGGCATGTTTGAGCTGAGCTGAGCGGCGGAATCGGGCCGGGGCCGGCGCGCTCCGGCAGCCCGGCAGGCGTGGCCCGCAGCGCACACGGGAGGCCGCGCCTTTCCGCCGGTCCGGAAGGCCTCCACCGCGACCGGGCCAACAGGCCCCGCCGCAGGCAAAAAACACACGGGGCTCTCCCCGTGCGCTCAGCGTGTCAAAAAAGTGGCTGAACGCCACTTTTTTTGAGTTTTCTCGTTCGCTGCCTGTGCCTATGGCAGCGCTTTTGCGGATTTGCCGCGCATGTCGCCAAATCCGACCAAAGCCTCCGTGGGCTGCGGCCTCCGAATCCCCCGGAAGCTTTTTCGGCAGCCTCAGCACGCGGGCCTTTCCCCTGTGCTTATAATAAACTGTACCGCTTCCTCTGCGCTCAGTCCCCGCTTTGATAGCCCCGGGGGTTTTGGGACTGCCAGCGCCAGGAATCCCGGCACATATCCTCCAGCGTGCGCTCTGCGCGCCAGTGGAGAATCTGCTCGCTCCTCTTGGGGTCCGCATAGACCGTGGCAAGGTCGCCCGCGCGACGCTCCGTGATGCGGTATGGCACGGCCACGCCGTTCACGCGCTCAAAGGCATGCACCATTTCCAGCACGCTGGTACCGCGCCCGGTGCCGAGGTTGAAGACCGCCGCTCCCTCATGCGCCTTGAGGTAATCCATGGCCGCCACATGCCCGCGCGCCAGGTCCACCACGTGCAGGTAGTCCCGCACGCCCGTACCGTCCGGCGTGTCGTAATCGTTGCCAAAGACGGACAGCTCCCTGCGCTGGCCCACCGCCGTCTGCGAGATGAAGGGCATGAGGTTGTTGGGAATTCCCGACGGATCCTCGCCGAGCCTGCCGCTCTCGTGGGCCCCGACGGGGTTGAAATACCGCAGAAGCGCCACGGAGAAGCCGGGCGTCGCTCTGGCGATATCCGAGAGAATGATCTCGCACATATACTTGGTCCAGCCATAGGGATTGCTGCAATCCCCCGTGCGGCTCTCCTCAGACAGGGGCATGGGATTATTGCCCGCGTACACGGTGGCAGAGGAGGAAAAGACCAGCTGCTTTACCCCATGCTCCAGCATCACACGACACAGCGTCATGGTAGAGCCAAGATTGTTCTCATAGTAGGCAAGCGGTTTTTGCACGGACTCGCCCACGGCCTTGAGCCCCGCAAAATGGATCACACAGCCGATCTCATGCCGCCGGAACACGTCGGAAAGCGCCGCCGTATCCCGCACGTCGCAGCGGTAAAAGCAGGGCGCCTTTCCCGTGAGCTCCGCAACGCGGCGCAGCGAAATCTCCGAGCTGTTGCAAAGGTTGTCCACAACCACAACGTCATAGTCGTTTTTGAGCAGCTCCACGCAGGTATGGGAACCAATGTAGCCTGCGCCGCCCGTCACCAGTACGGTCATCGAATCTCCTCCCCGTTTCGCTTTTACTCCGGCGGGCAGCCCCGCGCTCAAGCGTCCTCTCTCTCCTGCGGCGGCGCCGCTTCTCCCGCCGCCGGTTCGGAGGTCTCCTCATCGTCAAACTCAAAGGCGCTTACGGGCAGAATGTGCCCCGCCTGCCGGGCAGCCTGCGCGCTCTGCTGCTGCGCCTTTTTCTGCGCTTCCTTATCCACAAACCTGCGCATGACAACGATCATCAGCACAACGCCCGCGATGGTCAGGCCCAGGAATACATAGCCCAGCACCCGCAGCAGCTCCGGCGTTAGAAAGGCCCATTTGCCAAGCTCCACCGCCGCCGTATAGCTGCCGTCCTCAGCGCTGAGGGTATACAGCGTGTTGATCAGCAGGGAGGTCGCGCTGTTGAGCACCATGGAAGCGCCAAGGCCGATATACACCCAGCGCATGGCCTTTTTGAAAGCTTTCTCCATGCCCTCCTTGATATTCTCAACGGCATAGAGCCGGCCTTTGCCGCTGATGCCGGCATAGAGCACATAAACAGCCATCGCAAGCAGCAGGTAGTCAAAGATCTTCGTCATGTTTTCTGTGTTTCCTTTCCTAAAACAGTAGCATTCTGTTGTTTTCGGGGAGCGCCCCCGCAAAGCGCGACGGACCGGATGTGGCCTGGCGCCGCGCCGATATTCTTTCCCTTACAGCAGCCGCAGCTTCGGACCCTGCGCCGTATCCTCGATGGCATAGCCCATGTCCCGGAGCCTGTCGCGCAGCGCGTCCGCGGTTTTGTAATCCTTCGCCCGGCGCGCAGCCTGCCGCTCCTCAAGAAGCGACAGCGCCTCCTCGGGAAATTCCTCCGCTTTTTTATGCTGCAGCAGTCCCAGCACGCCGGTGAGCCGGTCGAACAGGGCCTTTCCCGCGTCGATGGCCGCGCCGCTGCGGGGCTCGGTTACAAAGATATTCGACATGCGCGCAAGGTCGAACAATACGCCGATGGCGTCCGCCGTGTTCAGGTCGTCGTCCATGGCCGCCTCAAAGCGGGTACGAATCTCGTCCAGCTGGGCAAGATAGCCCTCGTCCTCTGCCGTGGCCGTTCCGCGCCGGGCCTCCTCCAGCCGCTCGCGCGCGGTGCGCAGCCGCTCCAACGCGCTCTCCGCCTGCCGGATCAGCTCCCGGGAAAAGTTGACGGGATTGCGATAATGCACGGAGAGCATGAACATGCGCACGGCCTCAAGATCAAACTCCTTCGCAATGTCGCGCACGGTAAAGAAATTGCCGAGGGACTTGCTCATCTTCTGGTTGTCCACGTTGATGTAGCCGTTGTGCATCCAGTAGTTGGCAAAGGGCTTGCCGGTGGCCGCTTCGGACTGGGCGATCTCGTTCTCATGGTGGGGGAAGATCAGATCCTGCCCGCCGCCATGAATGTCGAAGGTTTCGCCGAGGATGTTCATGCTCATGGCCGAGCACTCAATGTGCCAGCCGGGCCTGCCCTTGCCCCAGGGCGAATCCCAGGAGGGCTCGCCGGGCTTTTCGGCCTTCCAGAGCGCAAAATCCAGCGGGTCGCGCTTCTGCTCGGCGGGGTCCACCCGCGCGCCGTTTTCCAGGTCCTCGATGTTCTGTCCGGAGAGCTTGCCATAGCCGGGAAAGCTGCGCACGGAAAAATACACGTCGCCGTTATCCGCCGCATAGGCGTGTCCCTTTTGGATCAGCGTCTCAACCAGCCGGATAATCTCCCCAATGTGCTCCGTGGCGCGCGGGTTCACCGTGGCACGCTCCACGCCAAGCGCGTCCGCATCGGTATAATACTCCTGAATGAAGCGCTCCCCCAGCTCCTTGACGGAGATTCCCTCCTCGTTGGCGCGTTTGATCATCTTGTCGTCAATATCGGTAAAGTTCTGCACAAAGGTGACCTCATAGCCCTTGTACTCCAGATACCGGCGCAGCGTGTCAAACACGATAAAGGGCCGCGCGTTTCCGATGTGGAAGTAGTTGTAAACCGTCGGGCCGCAGGCGTACATGCTGATCTTCCCGGGCACGTTGGGCACAAGCTCTTCCTTTTTGCGGTGCATGGTGTTATAGATTTGCATGGGGCTGATCCTCCTCAGTTTGTATTATAGCACAGTCTCCTGCCGCTTTTCCAGCATTTCAACGCGGCGGAGCAATTCCGTAATCTGCATCTGCACGGGGTCCGGCAGATTCACCTGATCCAGATCCACGCCCGCTTCCCCGTCGGAGAAGCGTGGGCAGCATTCCCCCCGGCATTTGCAGGTTTTGGCCCGCGGGCAGCTGTCCGGCTGTCCGGGGCAGCACTCGCTGTCGCAGGCGGCGTAGGGGCAGCGGCGCATCCGCACCACATGCCCCGGCACGCCCACCACCGTCGCATAGGGCGGCACCTCGGAGAGCACCACCGCGCCTGCGCCGATTTTGGCATGGTCGCCCACGGTGAAGGGGCCGAGCACAGCCGCGCCCGCAGAGATGGTCACATGATTGCCGATGGTCGGGTGGCGCTTGCCGCTGTCCTTGCCCGTGCCGCCCAGCGTCGCGCCCTGATAGAGCGTCACGTCGTCGCCGATCACCGTCGTTTCGCCCACGACCACGCCCGCCGCATGGTCGATGAACAGGCGGCGGCCGATCTTTGCCGCGGGATGGATATCCACGCCCGTGCGGAAGCGGCACCACTCCGACCAGAAGCGCGCCAGCGTGGGAAACCCGTGCTCATGCAGCCAGTGCGCGCGGCGGTATGCCCGCACCGCATGGTAGCCGGGATAGCAGAAAAATACTTCCAGCGCATTCCTCGCCGCAGGATCGCGGTCGAGAATGCAGCGAATATCCTCTTTCATCGTATCAAACATAACGATACACTCCAGTATATAAAAAATACGCATTCCTCCATAAAGACGAATGCGCTCGCGGTTCCACTTTATTTGGGAGAGCATGGCTCTCCCCCCTCTGTGACCGGAGGCATGCTCCGGCCGCGCGCTGTAACGCCCGCGCCCTGCGTCCGGCGATACCGGCGGGCGGCTGCCCGCTTTGTCGCCGGCGGCTATGGGAGGCACTTCTGGAATTCTTCCGGAACGCGCGGCTTTCAGCCGATGGCCGTCGCTCTCTTGTTTTCCGTCAGGGGAATCCCTTACTCTTTCCCAATCGCAGCCTTTTGCTGTTTTTTCCTACTATATGGTATGCGGGCCGCCTTGTCAAGCGCGCGCCGCCGCAAAAAGTTTTCAAATGTTTTTATGATACTGTGCTATAATAATGATATCCAATGGTAAAACCATGGTAAGGGAGGTTTTGTCCATGCCGCTGCTGGAAATCCTGGGGCCCACCGCGGTGCCGACCATCGTGTGCCTGCTGGTCGGCCTGCTTCTGCTGCTGATTGAGATGTTCACGCCCGGCGTCGGCGTTCCCGGCGCGCTGGGGCTGGGCTCGCTGATCGCCGTAATCGTCATGCAGCTGGGCTGGGGGTCGCCCGTTGTCGCAACCTATATCACTGCGGGCGTGCTGATCATCATCATCGTATCGATCCTGCTTGTGATCCGCTCGCTGCAAAAGGGGCGGCTGTCCAAATCCTTCCTGGTTCTGAACGACGCCATTGACGCTTCCTCTACCGCAAACGGCGACGCCGCGCGGCAGGAGCTGCTGGGCAAGGTGGGCGTTTCCATCACGGCGCTGCGCCCCTCGGGCATTGCGGAGATCGGCGGCGCACGGCTTGACGTGATGACCTCCGGCGAGTTCATCGCGCCCAGCACGGCCATCGAGGTTACGGACGTAAAGGGGCTGCACATTCTCGTGCGCGCCGCCACAAAGCAGGACCATGAAGTACTGTAAAAAATGCGGCGTCCTCTACTCGTCGGATCTGCCCTGCTGCCCCAAATGCAATCCCGCTGTCGCACAGCGGCAGGAGTCCCCTGAAGCGGCGACCGAGGCCGATCCCCGGTTGGTCCGGCGGCAGTGGATTGCGCTTTGCGTCGGTATTCCCGCGCTGATCGGCGTTCTCTATCTGGTCGTTTCCGCTCTGCGCGCGCTTGGCTGAGGCCGGGCTGCGGCCAGCAGCTTCAATACAATTATTCCAGGAGGTATGTATGGAGTTCATCGGCACCGTCATCATCATTATCGTTGCGATCATTTTTCTGATCCTGTTCTTCACCTTCGTCCCCCTCGGGCTGTGGATCTCCGCCCGCGCGTCCGACGTGCGCATCGGCATCTTCCAACTGGTGGGCATGCGCGTGCGCAAGGTTGTCCCTTCCCGCATCGTCAATCCGCTGATCAAGGCCACCAAGGCGGGGCTTACCGTTTCGATCAATAAGCTGGAGGCCCATTATCTTGCGGGCGGCAACGTGGACCGCGTGATCAACGCGCTCATCGCAGCGCAGCGCGCCGGCATCCCGCTGGACTTTGAAAAGGCCTGCGCCATCGACCTGGCCGGCCGCGACGTGCTCAACGCCGTGCAGATGAGCGTCAACCCCAAGGTCATTGAAACCCCGGTCATCGCCGCGGTGGCCATGGACGGCATCGAGCTGCGGGCCAAGGCCCGGGTGACCGTGCGCGCAAACATCGACCGCCTGGTCGGCGGCGCGGGCGAGGAAACGATCATCGCCCGTATCGGCGAGGGTATCGTCACCACCGTCGGTTCCTCCGCAAGCCATAAGGAAGTGCTGGAAAACCCCGATCTGATCTCCCGCACCGTACTGAGCAAGGGCCTTGACGCGGGCACCGCCTTTGAAATCCTGTCCATCGATATCGCCGATGTGGACGTGGGCCGCAACGTGGGCGCACAGCTCCAGATCGATCAGGCCGAGGCGGACAAGCGCATCGCGCAGGCGCTGGCCGAGGAGCGCCGCGCCATGGCCGTCGCACAGGAGCAGGAGAACATCGCCGCCGTGCAGGGCATGCGCGCGCGCGTCATCGAGGCCGAGGCCGAGGTGCCAAAGGCCATCGCAGCCGCGTTCCGCGAGGGCAAGCTGGGCGTGATGGACTACTATAACATGCAGAACGTCATCTCCGACACCGAAATGCGCAACGCCATTTCCAAAGGCACCGGTTCCGCCGCGCGCACTCCGGTGACAGAAACGGAGACCAAGTAAACGCGCTATGGAGCTGTTACTGGTTCTGGCCCTGATTTTCTGGGTTCTCTCCGCAGTCGGAAAGAGTAAAAAGCGCCAGCAGCAGGAGCAGGCGGCGCAGGCCCGCGCCCGCGCCGCCGCAGCAGCTGCCCGGCAGGCCGAGGCCGGCCAAAATGCGGCGCAGCAAGCGCAGCCGCTCCAGCCCACGGTGCAGCCCACGCTGTCCCCGCGACTGGAGATGCCCGACAGCCGCAGGCATACGCTGGAATCCAGCCAGAAAACCGGCCACGCCCATATGGAGACCAGCATGACCGGCATCGCGCCGGAATGCCCGCCGGTTTTGCCGCGGGCTGCGGCGCAGCCTCCGCTTTCGGACCGGCTTGCCGCCTTCAAGGCGCAAAAGCGCGCGGCTGCCCGCCCCGTTCCGGCGGAGGAGACGCCCGCTGTTGTGGACCTGGAGCAAAAGCAGGAGGCGTTCCGCTTCGATATGGCCCGCGTTCGCGACGGCATCGTGTACGCGGAGATCCTCTCCCCGCCCAAGGCCCTGCGCCGCGGGCGCATCTAGACTGAACGCATGGAGACAAAAAACGCTGATACAAAGGCCCGCAGGGTTCGGATTCTCTGCACGCTGGCGCCCCTTGCGGCGCTTATGGCCGGCTTTGCATCCTGGCTGTACCAGGGCGGCGCGGGCCGCATCGCTTCCCTTGTGGCTGCGGCGGCGCTGCTGTTTCTGTTTGCCGTTTGCCTGATCCGGCTGGTTCCGCAGTGGCAGCGGGCCTGGAGCGGCGATCCTCTGCCCGCCTACTGCCCCGAGGGTGGCCGCCGCAGCGCCAGACGCGCGCGGATGCATCCCTTTTTTAAAATCGCGGCTGTGGTTGCGCTGTCGCGTGTCCTGCTGTTTGTTGCGGCCTACCTCATCGCCTGCCGCAGCTCCGGCTATTCGGGCGGCGTGTTCGACCGGCTGGATCTGTGGAACCCGGAGCGGTGCGACAGCCGGGGCTATCTGTGGCTGGCGGAGCACTGGTACACCGCCGCCGGCAGCGAGCGCTTTTACCTGGCGCTCTTCCCCTTCTATCCGGCCGTGCTCCGGGTGCTCAACTATATCTTTCAAAGCCATCTGGTCACCGGCCTGTTTGTCTCAAATGTTGCGCTGGTGTTCGCCGCCTGCCTGCTGTATGAGCTGACGCTTTTCGATGCGGACCGCTCCACGGGCCTTCGCGCGGTCAAATATCTCTGCATTCTGCCCGGCTGCCTGCCCCTGTCCACGCCCCTGCCCCACAGCCTGTTTCTGCTGCTGTCCATCGCCTGCCTCTACCTTGTGCGCAAAAAGCGCTATGCCTTTGCCGCGCTTACGGGCATGTTCGCCGCCTTTACGCTCCCTCTGGGCATTCTCCTCCTGTTGCCTGCGCTCATGGAGCTTATCGGCGACTGCATCGCGGACCGCAAGCTGTCGCAGAGCGGACGGGCGCTGTTTTTCGCCTATCTTCCGAAGTTTTTAAGCCTGCTTCTGATCCCCGTTGGGCTGGGACTTTATCTTTGGATCAATGTTCAGGTTTCCGGCGAGCCCTTCCGCTTTGTCAGCTATCAGGCGGAGTACTGGAACCATAGGCTCTCCTTCTTTTTCAACACCGCCGCATATCAGACCACGGGGCTGATGCAGGCGCTTGGCAACGGCAACGTTTCAGAAGCAATCGGGCTGTGGGGTCCCAACCTTGCCTACCTGTTCGGCTCGCTGGCGATTCTGATTCCCGCCGTGCCCAGGCTGCGCAGCTCCTATACGGCCTATTTCCTGCTGTATTTTGCGCTCGCGGCCGGTTCCACCGGCCTGCTGTCCGCACCGCGTATTCTGACTGCAGCCTTCCCCCTGCCGCTGGCGCTGGCCTGCGCAAGCGGAAAACGCTGGGCGGATCTGCTGCTGACGCTGCTGTGCCTCGGAGGCCTTGCGGTCTATCTCTACGCGGGCGTCATGCAGTGGCACGTCTTTTGAAAAGGCGCTGCGCTGTTGACCGTTACGGAACCGGAAGAATTGAGCAGCACAAACGGAGCAGCCTGTGCCACTACACTTTTTATGCCCGCGTTTGACCGGTCTTCTTTCCGAATTGACAAAGAGCGCCGTCCCCGCTACAATAAACAGGATTGTGCGGCTGTGGTGGAACGGCATACACAACGGACTTAAAATCCGTCGGCGAAAGCTTGGGGGTTCAAATCCCCCCAGCCGCACCAGAAAAGCACCCTAATTTAGGGCGTTTTTCTTTTATGCGTTCCATCAAATAACCCAAAAATAACCCACTCTATTGTTTCTTCTCCTTTCCGCAAAAAGCTGCGCCTGCTGCGGTTATCCCCTGAAAACGCAGGCATTGCTCCTGCGCTGTGCTGCCAGTTTTTCGGTGTGCGCCTGCGGCGACTCCGTCCAAAAATCTGCCTGGCCGAAGGGACCCCTTTCGCCGGGTTCGCGGCGGCGAAGGGAGAGCCGGCCGCACAGGACAAAGCCCTGCGTTTTCTGCCGTTTGCCCCTTTTCCTTAACGCTATGCCGAAAAGGCTGCGCCGGAATCTCGCCCGGCGGGGCATTACGCACTCTTCCAATTCATTGTAAATCCGACAAATTCATGTTATAATCTGCGCAGCACAGCCCCTGCTTTTCACATCGGACAGAAAAAAACCAGCAGCGGAGCATTGGGCTCCCGGCCGCCGGGCAGTTTCGGGCGCTCTTTCCGCTCTTCCCGGAACAGATCAAAACCCAGAGGGACAGGAGGACTTATCTTGCGGGCTAAGGATATCGGCTTCAACTTCTTTCTTGAAGCGGACAAGATCGACCTTGCATCGGAAAAGATCATGGATTTTCTGCAGCAGCTGGCGCTGGAGCATCGCGAAGCGCTGCGGATTCAGTTGAGTACGGAAAATATTCTGCTTGCCTGGCAGGAACGGTTTGGAAAATCTGCGCAGGTCCGTCTGTCCTGTTATTCCCGGATGGGGCAGCCGCTGATCCGCCTGCAGCTGGACGGCGATGCCTTCGATCCGCTGGAACAAAGCGGAGATGCATCCAGCCTGTGGGAGAAGCACCTGCTCTCCCAGATGGAGACGCGGGCGGCCTATAGCTATACCCGCGGCGTCAACACGATCACCTTCCGAATCGTAATGCCAAAGCGCAGCCCCCTTGTGCTTCTGCTGTTTTCTCTGGCGGCTGCGGCGCTGGTGGGCATAGCGGGCGGTCTGCTGCCGGCTGAAGCGCGCGTTGCCATTGCAGAGCAATGGCTGACGCCCATCTGTACCACTTATCTCAACGTGCTCTCCTTCTGCGGCATCCCGCTGATCTTCCTCTCCGTGGCCCTGGGCATCCGCGGCATTGACGATGTCAATATGTTCGGCAGAATTGGCAAAAAAATGGTTCTGCATTACTTTCTGGTTCTGCTGGCGACAACGCTGCTGGCCGCCGCCGCCGCTTACCCCATGTTCCGCTTTATTTTCGGCGGAAGCAGCCTAAACATCGCCTATACCGATCTGTTGGAAATGGTTCTTGGCTGGCTGCCCACCAGTCTCCTCCAGCCCTTTCTGGACTGCAACGCCATGCAGCTGATCCTGATGGGCTTCATTTTCGGCATTGGGCTGCTGAAGCTGGATCCGCTGGCCAGAAACCTGGCCGGCGTGCTGGACGACCTTCAAAGCCTGCTGCTGCTGGTGGCCGAGTGGTTTACGCGGCTGATTCCCGTCTTTGTGTTTATCATCATCGTCAAAAGCTTCTGGCTTGGGCAGATGTCCGAAATTCTGCCGGCCTGGAAGTCCTGGGCCGTCACCTCGGGCTTACAGGCAACGGCGCTGCTTGTGATGGCGCT
Source organism: Clostridiales bacterium (assembly GCA_004554165.1). Taxonomy (GTDB): domain Bacteria; phylum Bacillota; class Clostridia; order Christensenellales; family CAG-138; genus CAG-1024. Next base: position 73,544 of record SFNQ01000003.1, read on the forward strand.
GCAGATCTGCCGGAAAAACAAGGTCCGGCTGTCGCTGCTTTTGAAAAAGGTGTCGGCCACCTTTCTCATTGCGCTGGGCACCAATTCCTGCGCGGCCTCCATCACGGAGAGCTACGCCTGCTGCGGCGGAAAGCTGGGCATTGACGGCAAGGTTTTCGGCTTTGGCATCCCCATCGGTACATCCATCTTCAAGCCCAGCTCCGCCATCCGGCTGATCGTGCTGGCGTTTTACATGGCCTCCACCTATCAGGTGGGCGTGTCCGCGGAATGGTTCGTCATGGCGATTCTGATGACGGTGATGCTCTCCATCGCGGTGCCGGCCATCCCGGGGGGTACGCTGATGTTCTGCCCCATGCTCTTTGCGCAGTTGGGTCTGCCGGCCGAGGCGCTGACGCCCATGCTTGCCACGGATATCTTCTTCGACGCCGTCTGCACCGCCTTCAATCAGGTGTCCGTACAAATGGCCCTGATCCAGCAGGCCGATGTGCTGGGAATGCTGGAGCGGGACGCCCTGCGGCAGTAGGCTCAGGCGCCCCTGTCCGGCCCTGTGCGACAGGGAATCCCGGAGACTGTCTCCGCCGGCCGCCCTGCCCGAGGGAGGCATCCCAAGCGCAGCAGACAGAACAGGCCCTGCTCCGCAAGCGCTTTGCGGCTCCCTGTGGCCGCGGTTTCGCAACGGCTCCAATGGAGGCTCTTTTGACGGACTGCGGCGGAGAGAGGAGCGCCCCGCTTTTTCCGCCGTTTCCGCTACTCTTCCGGTTTTGTGTTGCAGGCCTCCGTCCCCTTGCCGCAGCAGCCGCCGCAGGCCGAATCCTGACTGCGCTTGTGGGGACAGCCGCCCTCCGCAGGGCAGCCGATGCACCTGGACCCGTTTCTTTTCGCTTTTATGATGTAGCGCACCGCAGCGGCCACCATCAAAAGGAGCGCTGCCGCAATCAGCAAATCCGCCATACCAACAACTCCTTCTCCGAATTTTTCCTCAGTTTGCGCCCGCGCTCAGGCTGTACTCCCCTTGCAGGCGCCGGTTGGCTCTGGCGATCAGGATCAGCACGATGGCAGCCATCGCCACAACAGCGGCGAGGCCGGGAACAAAGCCCGCGCCAAGCCCGCCGGTTGTGAGCAGAGTGCCGATCTGGTAGACCAGAAAGGCTACCGCATAGCCGGTTCCCAGTTGCAGGGCAATGCCGCCAAAGAGCCATCTGCGGTCCCTGATCTCCGCGTTCATCGCGCCAATGGCCGCAAAGCAGGGCGGCGTATACAGGTTGAACATCAGGCAGGCAAGCGCAGCGGCGGCGGTGAGGCCGAACATCGAGGCGACCTCGTTGGCGCCGCCAATCAGCACCAGCTCCTCGACGTCGATAAAGTTCGTGATGCCGTAGACCACAGCCAGAGTGCCCACAACGTTCTCCTTTGCAATAAACCCGGTGATGGATGCCGCCGCCATCTGCCATACGCCAAAGCCCAGCGGAATCAGAAGCACCGCAAAGGGCGAGGCAATGGTGGCCAGAATGGAGGTATGCTCCATCCCCTCCGCCACAAGCCCAAAGCTCCAGTCAAAGGTCTGCATGATCTGCACCAGCGTGTTGCACAGCAGGATGATGGTCCCGGCCTTGACAATGTATGCCCAACCCCGGGAGCACATGGAAAGAACCGCGCGCTTCAGGCTGGGACGCTTGTATTCGGGCAGCTCGATGATGAAAAAGGACTTCCTGCTCCGGTAACCGGCAATTTTATTCACCAGCAGCGCGCCAAGAAAGATCAGCGCAATGCCCACAAAATACATCAGCGGGCCCACCCAGAAGGCGTCAGCAAAAAATACGCCGGCAAACAGGGCGATTACGGGCAGCTTTGCGCCGCAGGGCATGAAGGGCGTCAGCATTGCCGTGGCTCTGCGCTCCCGCTCGTTGCGGATTGTGCGGCAGGCCATAATGCCGGGGATCGCGCAACCCGTGCCGATGACAAAGGGAATGACGGACTTGCCGGACAGCCCCACCTTCTTGAACAGGGGGTCCAGCACAACGCTGACCCGCGCCATGTAGCCGCAGTCCTCCAGCAGGGCGATGAGGAAATACATCACCATGACCAGCGGCAGAAAGCCCACAACAGCGCCTACGCCGCCGATGATGCCGTCCACCAGCAGGGCCTGCAGCAGGGGCGAGCTGTTTTCCACCCAGCCTGCCACAAGCGCCTGAAAGTCTTCAATCCAGCCCACCAGCGTATCCGCCAGAAGCGGCCCCAGGCTGGACTGGGAAAGATAAAACACCAGAAACATCACGAGGGCAAAGATCGGTATGCCCAGCCAGCGGTTGGTGAGAACAGCATCGATCTTATCCTGTGCGTTTCTTTCTCTGGTGAGAACCCTGCGGGTCTCCACCTCGGCCACAATCCGGTTTACAAACTCGAAGCGAAGCCTGTCGGCCGCCTCCACCTGCGCCTTGTCCGACAGATCGATGTCGCCCTGCACATAGGGCGCTTTCTGGCGCCTGCCCCCGAGCGCTTCCGCAGCCCTTACCGCCTCCGACAGCCCCTTGTCGCCCGCGACGGTGGAGACGGTCTTTACCACAGGACAGCCCAGCTTTTCCGAAAGCAGCGCCGCGTCGATCTTCGTATCCCGCTTTTCATTGATATCGCTCTTGTTCAGGGCCACCACCACCGGGATGCCCAGCTCCAGAAGCTGCGTCGTAAAGAACAGGCTGCGGCTCAGGTTGGTGGCGTCAACGATGTTGATGATCGCATCCGGGTTTTCGTTTTTGACGTAGGCGCTGGTAATGCTCTCCTCCGAAGTAAACGGCGACATGGAATAAGCACCGGGAAGATCTACCGCAATCAGCTCCTCCGTGCCGCCGCAATAGCTCTTGCGGATGGGCCACTCCTTCTTTTCGACGGTAACGCCGGCCCAGTTGCCAACGCGCTCGTTCCTCCCGGTCAGCGCGTTGTACATGGTTGTCTTGCCGCTGTTGGGATTGCCTGCCAGAGCAATTCTCATGTTGACTTTTCCTCCTTTTCTTTATCACAGCCGTCCTCTCGAACGTGGTCCTGCGCAACATCCGTAGTTAGTAAATACTAACTTCATGGGAAAAAAGAAGCGGCCCGCCTGCCGCTCAGACCACAATGGCGGAGGCCAGCAGATTGTCGATGTTATACCTGCCGTCCTTGATGGAAACGACGCACCCGCCCTTTAAATGCGAAATCACCGTAATGGGCTCTCCGCTGTAGCAGCCCAGCGAAAAGAGGAAGGCATTCAGCTCTTCATCCTCCGTGTCGATCTGCCGGATGATATACTCCTTTCCTTCCTGTACATTGGTTAAATTCATGTGCCTGCTCCTCCTTCCCGCCTTTGCCCGATTTTTGGTTAGTTAACGCTAACCCTTGTTTAATATACCCCTGCCCCTGCCTTTTGTCAAGCACTTTTTTCCTGCGCCGCGCCGTCGGAGCGCATGCGCTCAAATCTGCTTCCAGCAAGTCCAAAGATACAACGGCAGCGATGGTGCGGGCGCGCACCGCAGCAACCCCGTCCGGCTCCGGCGGACCCTGCCTTTGACGCCCGTTCCCTGTCGGGGCGGCCCCTGCCGCTGGCAGCTTTCACCCCCGGCGCACACCGTCGATGTGCAAAAAGCGGACCGTCTCATAGTCGTAGGAGGACAGGGGTCTGTCCAGCGCATCATAGGTATGGGCCGCAACGAGAATCGCGGGCTTTACGGCCACGATCACGGGCGTGTGATAAAAATCGCCATTCCGGGTTCCCAGCTGCACGATATCGCCGGGCTCCACCTCCCCCTGCGGCGCCACATGCGCAAAGGGGCCGGCAGACCGGTTGCTCACAAGGAAGGCATGCAGGTATTCAACCCCGGTCCACGCGGCCGTGCGGTCGGAGGCGGAGCGGTAGAACCAGCCCGTAACCGGCGCATAGTTCATCACCCCCGCGCCCGCATAGATGCACTGGGAGGCAAAATTCGTGCAGTCTCCCCCCACGTTCTCGAAATCATAGTATGCGCGGTTCCGGTCCAGCGCCCATCTGCGCGCATAGGCCACGGCAGCATCCCTGTCGTAGGCTGCCACATGCATGCAATCGCCCCTCTCCCTACCTCATGCTATGCAGCGTCCGCAGAGAACGGAACGGGACCCCGACGGTCCGTCAGCAGGAGGCAAGGCCGCGCCAACGCCGCAGACTGTCCCTGAACATCCGCGAAAAGGAGGAGTCCTCCGCTTCGGAGTGTCAAAAAAGTGGCTGATCGCCACTTTTTTTGAGTTTTACGGGTTTTGCCTCTCTCATTCGCTCCCGGGCGGCAAAACCCGCAAAGTACGAACCCCTCAGGGTTTTCATCCGTTCTGACGCACATGTCGCCAGAGCCGGATGGAACATAAGGGGCTGCGGCCCCTTATCCACCCCGAGGTTTTTCGACAGACTGAAGCGGAGTCCTCCGCTTTTTTTGAGCAGGGCGGGGTAGGGCTTATTCGCCGCCCATGAGCCTGACCATGACGGCCTTCTGGGCGTGGAGCCGGTTCTCGGCCTCGTCAAAGATTTCTTTGGCGTGGGTCTCAAAGACCTTCTCGGTGATCTCCTCCCCCCGGTGCGCCGGCAGGCAGTGCTGCACCATGCAGTCCGGCTTTGCCGCGGCCAGAAGGCTGTCGTTGACCTGATACACGCCCTCGAACACGGCCCGGCGCTTTTTCGACTCCTCCTCCTGCCCCATGGAGGCCCAGACGTCGGTAAAGATCACGTCCGCATCCTCGGCCGCTTCCAGCGGCGAGCGGGTGAGCCGGAACGCGCCGCTCCGTTCCGCCCAGGCGCAGAGCTCCGCATCGGGCGAATAGTCCTCCGGCGTGGCGACGGAAACGATCATGCCGGTCTTAATGCCGCCCACGATGAGGGAGTTGGCCATGTTGTTACCATCGCCGATGAAGCACAGCTTGAGGCCGGCGAGGCTGCCCCTGTGCTCGCGGATGGTCATCAGGTCTGCCAGCACCTGGCAGGGATGGCAGTAGTCCGTAAGGCCGTTGATCACGGGAATGGAACCGAAGGCCGCCAGATCCTCCACCTCCTTCTGGGCAAAGGTGCGGATCATGATGCCGTCCAGATAGCGGGAAAGCACCCGGGCCGTATCCTGCACGGGCTCGCCCCGGCCAATCTGCAAATCGTTCGCGCTCAGAAACAGCGCGTAGCCGCCCAGCTGGTACATGCCTGTTTCAAAGGAGACTCTGGTGCGGGTGGAGGATTTCTGGAAGATCATGCCCAGCGTTTTTCCCGCGAGGCGCTTGTGCTCGATGCCGTTCTTCTGCTCATACTTGAGCTGGTCGGCCAGGTTCAGGATATCGACGATTTCCTCGCCGCTCAGGTCGGACAGCTTCAAAAGATGTTTCATTGCGCAATAACCTCCGTTAAAATATCGATTCCCTTTTTGAGAATGTCCATGGGAATGTTCAGCGCGGGCAGCAGCCGCACCCTGTCCTTGGCGCTCAAAACGATCAGGCCCCTCTCCCGGCAGGCCGCAATGACGTCCCTGACATCCTTTGCGGTTTTGACGCCAATCATCAGACCCATGCCCGTCACATCCTCCACGCCGGGCGCGCCGGCCAGACGGTTTTTGATGTATTCGCCCTTTTCCGTCACCCCGGCCATCAGCGCCTCGTCGATGCGGGAAACGACGCTGACGCCCGCCGCAGCGCAGACCGGGTTGCCGCCATAGGTGGAGCCATGGCTGCCGGGGCCCAGCACATCCTTCGTTTTCGCGCCAAACAGTGTCGCGCCCATGGGCAGCCCCCCTGCCAGAGCTTTGGCGGTGGTGACGATGTCCGGCTGCACACCGCAATGCATGTAGGCGAAGTATTTGCCCGTTCGGCCGTTGCCGCACTGCACCTCGTCCACAAGGAGCAGCACGTCCCGCTCCCGGCAGAGCCTTGCCACGCCCTGCACAAAGGCGCAGTCCAGCGGCCGCACGCCGCCCTCGCCCTGAATGATCTCCAGCATCACGGCGCAGACGCCTCCCCTGTCCAGCGCCGCCTGCATGGCGGAAAGATCGTTGGCCGGAACGTAGGAAAAGCCCTCGACGAAGGGGCCGAAATGCAGGTGCATCGCCTCCTGCCCGGTGGCGGTCAGCGTCGCCAGCGTTCTGCCGTGGAAGCTGCCCTCCAGCGTGATGATGCCATGGCGGCCGGGGCCGTATTTGTCGGAGGCATACTTGCGCGCGGCCTTGATGGCGCACTCGTTGGCCTCCGCGCCGGAGTTGCTGAAAAACACGCTTTCCATGCCGCTTTTCCGGCAAAGCAGGGCCGCAAGCTCCGCCTGAGGCTTTGTATAATAATAGTTCGAGCTGTGCTGGAGCTTCGCCGCCTGCCGGCAGACGGCCCCGAGCCATTGCTCATCCGCAGCGCCGAAGACGTTGACCGCGATGCCGCTGCCCAGGTCGATGTATTCCTTCCCCGCCTCGTCGTACAGCAGCGAGCCCCTACCGCGCTCCAGCGCCAGCGGAACGCGGGCATAGGTTGCGGCGATATACCGGTTTGTGGTTTCCATGGTGTTCATGGCGCGCTCCTTTCCCTAGACGAACATGGTGCCGATGCCCTCGTCGGTCAGAATCTCCATGAGGATGGCATGGGGTATCCGGCCGTCGAGGATGAATACCTTCTTTACGCCGCGCCGGATGGCCTCGATGCAGCATTCCACCTTGGGGATCATGCCGCCGGAGATGACGCCCTGATGCACAAGCTGCGGCGCTTCGCTGACGTTGACGCGGGGAATCAGCGAGGCGGGATCGTCCTTATCCCGCAGGATTCCCGCGATGTCCGTCATGGAAATGAGGCTCTCGGCCTTCAGCACGCCCGCAATGCGCGCCGCCGCGGTGTCGGCGTTGATGTTGTAGACATTGCCCGCTTCATCGTAGCCCACGGTGGCGACCACCGGGATGTAGCCCATGGAAAGCAGGTCCAGAATGGGCTGCGGATCCACCTTGGCAATGGCGCCCACAAAGCCCAGCTTCTCCCGGTCCACGGGTTCGGCCTCGATCATGTGCCCGTCCAGCCCGCAGAGACCCATGGCCCTGCCGCCGATGGAGCCGATGAGGTTGACCAGGGATTTGTTGATCTTCCCCGCCAGTACCATCTGCACCACGCCCGCCGTCTCCGCATCCGTCACGCGCAGGCCGTCCACAAAGGCGGTCTCTTTGCCCATGGCCTTCAGCGTGTCGGAAATCTCCGGCCCGCCGCCGTGAATCAGCACCACGCGCACGCCGATCAGCGACAGCAGCACGATGTCGTTCATCACCGCGCGCTTGAGCTCCTCGTTGAGCATGGCGTTGCCGCCGTACTTGACCACGACGATCTTGTTCGCATACTTCTGAATGTAGGGCAGGGCGTGAACGAGCACCTTCGCCCGCTGTGCATTGTCCAGCGTATCCTTGCTCATGTGCGGTAATCTCCGTTGATCTTTACATAGTCGTAGCTGAGGTCGCAGCCCCAGGCGGTGGCCTCTGCCGCGCCCTCGCCCAGACCGATTTCAATCCGTATCTCTTTTTCGGAGAGAATCCTTTTTGCCAGCGCCTCGTCGAAGGGGACGCCCACGCCGCCCCGGCATACGGGGACGCAGCCCGCCGCGGAGCGGAAGGCGACGTCCACCCGGTTCACGTCCACCGCCGCGCCGGAATAGCCGATGGCGCAGAGCACGCGGCCCCAGTTGGCGTCCGCGCCGAACATGGCGGCCTTCACAAGGTTCGAGCAGATCACCGACTTTGCCACCACTCTGGCGGTTCCGTGGTCCGCCGCACCCGTCACCGCGCACTCGATGAGCTTTGTCGCGCCCTCGCCGTCCGCCGCCATCCTGCGGCAAAGATGGGTCGTCACCCGGCGCAGCGCGGCGCAGAAAGCGTCAAACGCCGGGCCGGGGGCCTCGATGGGCGGGTTGCCCGCCGCGCCGTTTGCCAGGATGCTGACCATATCGTTGGTGGAGGTATCCCCATCCACGCTGATCATATGGAAGGTTTCTTCCATATCCGCCCGCAGCGCCTTTTGCAGCATGGCGGGCGCGATGGCGGCATCCGTGGTGAGAAAGACCAGCATGGTGGCCATATTGGGATGGATCATGCCGCTGCCCTTGGCAATGCCCCCCAGACGGCAGACCCTTCCCTCCAGCGTGAACTCCACCGCCAGCTCCTTTTTGCACAGATCCGTGGTCATGATGGCCTCCGCCGCGTCCGCGCTGTTGCGGCCCAGCCCGGCCACGAGGGCGGGCATGCCGGCAGCGATGGCGTCCAGCGGCAGGGGCTGGCCGATCACGCCCGTGGAGGCCACGATGACGTCCTCCGCGGCGATGCCGCTCTCCTTTGCAAGCAGCGCGCACATGGCCCTGGCAATCTCCACGCCCCCGGCGTTGCAGGTGTTGGCGTTGCCGCTGTTGCAGAGCATCGCGCGGGCAAAACCGTTTGCAACATGCTCCCTTGTGACGGCGATGGGCGCGCCCTGCACCAGATTCCGCGTGTACACGCAGGCGGCCGACGCGGGCCGGTCGCTGAAAATCAGGGCGAGATCGCGCTTGGTCCGGTTCCTGCGGATGCCGCAGTGTACGCCGGATGCGGTAAAGCCTTTTGCGGCGCAGACGCCGCCTTCGATGGTCTTCATGGTGCGTTCGTTCCTTTGCAATTGGTTGATTCAAGGGCAAGGCCCGTGGTTTCGTCCAGCCCCAGCATGAGGTTCATGCATTGCAGGGCTGCGCCGCTGGCGCCTTTGCCCAGGTTGTCAAAGCGGGCGTGGACAAGCATGCGCTCCTCGTTGCCCGTGACCAGCAGCTCCATGCCGTCCCTGCCGGCCAGTGCGTTGGCGGCAAAAAAACCGCCCTCTGCCTGCTCCGCGCCCAGGGGCAGCGGCTTCACCACGGGACTGCCCGCATAGTGGGCCGCATAGACCTCCCAAAGCCCCGCAGGGCTGATGGGCTTTTTGAAATACGCCCGGTGCAGCGGCAGCGTCACGGCCATGCCCCGGGGAAAATCGGCCACAATGGGCAAAAACGCGGGGGCCACGCTCAGGCCGCACTGCGCGCACACCTCGGGCAGGTGCTTGTGGCTCTGCCCAGGCCGTACTGGCGCGGCGCGTCATGGCCTGCCGGGCGCTCCCCGCCCTCGTATTCCGCGATCATCCGCCGGCCGCCGCCGGTGTAGCCCGTGACGGAGGTGAAGCACAGCGCCGCCTCTCCGTCCAGCAGGCCCGCCCGTAAAAGGGGATAGAGCAGGGCGATCATGCCGCTTGCGTGGCAGCCCGGCACCGCAACCCGCCGCCCCTCCGCAATGGCCTGCCGGTGCGCCGCCGAAAGCTCCGCAAAGCCGTAGGCCCAGCCGGGCAGCGTGCGGTGCGCGGTGGAAGCGTCGAGAATGCGCGCTCCGCCGTCCCCGGCAAGCTGCACCGCCTCCCGCGCCGCCTCATCCGGCAGGCAGAGGAAAACGATGTCCGCCTCCCGCAGCAGGCTGCGCCGGGCCTCCGGGTCCTTGCGGGCGGCCCCGTCGATCCGCAGCAGTTCCACCGCCGGATGATGCTCCAGCCGCTGGCGGATGCCCAGCCCGGTCGTTCCCGCCTCGCCGTCAATAAAAACCCTGACCATTTCAAATCCTCTCCCGCACCCAGGCAATCTGCTCCTTCACCCGCTCCGGCGCTGCGCCGCCCCGGCTGCGGCGTCTGTTGACGCAGTTTTCCAGACGGATGGCCTCAAAAATGTCCTCCCCGAAGAGCTCCGACGCCGCCTGATACTCGGAAAGCGTCAATGTTTCCAGCGTCCTGCCCTCGGCAATGCATTTGGCCACCAGGTCGCCGGCGATCCGGTAGGCGCTGCGGAAGGGCATGCCCCTGCCGGCCAGGTAGTCCGCGCAGTCGGTGGCGTTGATAAAGCCGCCCGCCGCCGCCCTGCGCATGTTCTCCCTGTGGACGGTCAGCGTCTCCACCATGGGCGCCATCATGGAAAGGCAGGCTTTGGCCGTGTCCACCGCGTCGAAGATGGCCTCCTTGTCCTCCTGCAAATCCTTGTTGTAGGCCAGCGGCAGGCCCTTCAGCGTGGTCAGAAGGCCCATGAGGTCGCCGTAAACCCGGCCGGTCTTTCCCCGAATCAGCTCCGCAATATCCGGGTTTTTCTTCTGCGGCATGATGGAGGAGCCGGTGGAATAGGCATCCGACAGGGAGACAAAGCCGAACTCCCACGAGCACCAGAGGATGATCTCCTCCGAAAAGCGGGACAGGTGCATCATCAGGATGGACAGATCCGCCGCCAGCTCCAGGCAGAAATCCCGGTCGCCAACCCCGTCCAGGCTGTTCTGGCAGACGCCGTTCATGCCCAGGGTCTCCGCCGCCAGCTCCCGGTCGATGTCGAAGGTGGTGCCGGCCAGCGCGCAGCAGCCCAGCGGCGAGACGTTCATCCGCGCGGCACATTCGGAAATCCTCGCGCTGTCGCGCAGCAGCATCATGGCATAGGCCATGAGGTGGTGGCCGAAGGTGACCGGCTGCGCCCGCTGCAGGTGGGTATAACCGGGCATGATGGTATCCGCATGCGCTTCCGCCTTGCTGCACAGGGTTCCGATCAGGGTATGGATGCCGTCCCGCAGCGCCTCGCACTCCCTGCGCAGGTACAGCCTGAGATCCAGCGCCACCTGATCGTTGCGGCTGCGGGCCGTGTGGAGACGCCTGCCCGCGTCGCCGATGCGGCGGGTCAGCTCGCGCTCGATGAAGGTATGGATATCCTCCGAAGCATCGTCGATGGAGAGCCTGCCGCAGGAAAGATCCTCCGCAATCCCGCCAAGCCCCTCCGCGATGGCGGCGGCGTCCTCCCTTGAAAGGATTCCCCTTGCCGCCAGCATGGCGGAATGTGCCAGCGACCCTGCAATATCCTCCCCGGCCATGCGCGCGTCCACGCGGATGGAGGCGTTGAAATCATCCGCCGCCGCATCCAGCCGGCCGTGGAGGTCTCCCGCCCACAGTTTCTCCATCTCCGACCCCCGCTTTCCTACGCTTTTTTGTGCTTCTGCTCCATCAGGGCCTTCGTCTTGATTTGCAGGCCAAAGAGGCTGATGAAGCCGGCGCTGTCCTTCTGATCGTACACATGATCCTCCCCAAAGGTGGCGATTTCCTCGCTGTAGAGGGAGTAGGGGGAGGTCACGCCCGCGGGAATGATGTTGCCCTTGTACAGCTTCAGCGTCACCTCGCCGGTAACGGTCTGCTGCGTGGCATCCACAAAGGCGGAGAGCGCCTCATGGAGGGTGGTAAACCACTTGCCGTCGTACACCAGCTCCGCAATCTTCACGGCCACCTGCTGCTTATAGTGCATGGTGTCCCGGTCAAGGCAAAGCGTCTCAAGAATCTCATGCGCCTTGTAGAGAATGCTGCCGCCGGGGGTTTCGTACACGCCGCGGCACTTGATGCCCACGAGACGGTTCTCGACGATATCCGCAATGCCGCATCCGTTGGCGCCGCCCAGCCCGTTGAGCTTTTCGATGAGGGCGACGCCGTCCATCTTCACGCCGTCAACGGAGACCGGCACACCCTTTTCAAAGCCGATCCTGACATAGGTGGGCACGTCCGGCGCATCCTCGGGCAGCACGCCCATTTCGAGAAAACTGTTGGCCCAGTTGGGCTCATTGGCGGGATCCTCCAGCTCCAGCCCCTCGTGGGAGAGATGCCAGAGGTTCTTGTCCTTGGAGTAGTTCGTCTCGCGGCTGATCTTGAGGGGAATGCCGTGCGCCTCGGCATAGGCAATCTCGTCCTCCCGGCTCTTGAACTCCCAGACCCGCCAGGGCGCGATGATCTCCATATCCGGCGCAAAGGCCTTGATGGCCAGTTCAAAGCGGACCTGATCGTTGCCCTTGCCGGTGCAGCCGTGGCAGATGGCGTCCGCCCCCTCGGCGATGGCAATCTCGGCAAGGCGCTTTGCGATCACGGGCCGCGCGATGGAGGTGCCCAATAAATATTCATTCTCATAGATCGCGCCGGCCTTGAGCGTCGGGAAGATATAATCCTCCACAAACTCCTTCCTGAGGTCCTCGATGTACAGCTTCGAGGCGCCGGTGCTGATCGCCTTTTCCTCGAGGCCGTCCAGCTCCGTTCCCTGCCCCACGTCGCCGGAAACAGCGATAACCTCGCAGTTATCGTAATTCTCCTTGAGCCAGGGGATGATGACGGATGTATCCAGGCCGCCGGAATAGGCGAGCACGACTTTCTTGATGGCCTTCTTCATAACAACTCCTCCGCAACGCTTGATTTTTCTCAATTATATTCGCGTTTGCCCCGCTTGTCAATGGATATTTATAAATAAATTTTGCATAATTATTTCTTTTGTTGGATTTGCCAGGCACGGGACGCCGCGCCGCAAGCTATGCTATAATTGAGCCATACAGTGTTTTTGGAAGCGAGGTGGAACACTTTGCGGAACATAGGCAGCGAAGCAATCCGTCAGGCCGTGCGGGACGCCTGCGTGGAGGCCTGCTGCCGCCTGCCGGAGGACGTGCTCTCCGCCCTGCGCGCCGCAAGGGATGCGGAGCAGGGGCCGGGCCGGGCGGTGCTGGAGCAGCTTCTGGAAAACGCGGCGCTGGCCGGAGAGCGCATGCGCCCCTGCTGTCAGGATACGGGCATGGCTGTGGTCTTTGTGGATCTGGGACAGGACGTGCACATCGAGGGAAATCTTACGGAGGCGGTCAACGCCGGCGTTGCGGCAGGCTACGGGGAGGGCTATCTCCGCAAGAGCGTCGTCTCCGCGCTTTCGCGGAAGAACACCGGGGACAACACCCCGGCCATTCTGCATCTTCGCCTTGTGGAGGGGGACGGGCTTACCATTGCCGTCGCCCCCAAGGGCTTTGGCAGCGAGAACATGAGCCGGCTCCATATGCTTACGCCCGCAGAGGGCGAGGCCGGAATTCTCCACGCCATCGTGGAAACCGTGCGCCAGGCCGGAGCCTGCGCCTGCCCGCCCTGCGTTGTGGGCGTGGGCATCGGCGGAACGATGGAGGCTGCGGCCCTTCTGGCAAAGCGGCAGCTCCTCCGGCCGCTGGGCCGGCCCAGCGCCGATCCGGCCCTGGCCCGCATTGAGCGGGAAGCGCTGGCACAGATCAACGCCAGCGGCATCGGCCCCATGGGCCTTGGCGGCGTGACCACGGCCCTTGCCGTTCACGTGGCCGAGACACCCACGCATATCGCCGGTCTGCCCGTGGCAGTCAACATGCAGTGCCACGCCTGCCGCCACGCCGAAAGGAGGCTGTAAGATGTATCAACGCGTTGCCCTTCCCCTGTGCCCGGACGAGATCAAAACCCTTTCCGCAGGAGACGCGGTGCTGCTCAGCGGGACGCTCTATACGGCCCGCGACGCAGCGCACAAGCGGTTATTCTCTCTCCTTTCCGACGCGCCCGCCGGCAGCCCGCCCGCAGGCTGGCCCCTGCCTGCACCCTGCGCCATCTATTATGCCGGTCCCTGTCCCGCCGCGCCGGGCGAGATCATCGGCCCCTGCGGCCCCACGACCAGCGCCCGCATGGATGTCTACACCCCCGCGCTGATTGACGCAGGCGTAACCGCGCTCATCGGCAAGGGGCCCCGCTCCCCGGCAGTGCTGGAAGCGCTCCGGGGCCGGGCCGTATATTTTGCGGTAACGGGCGGCGCGGGCATGCTGATTCAGCGGAGCATCAAGGCGGTGGAGCTCATCGCTTTTCCAGAGCTTGGAACCGAAGCGATCCGGCGCTTTACAGTGGAGGATCTTCCCGCCATCGTGGCCTGCGACAGCCGGGGCGGAAATCTATACGCGCGGTGACGGGAGAGCCTCCGTGCTGCGGCGCTGGGTTCCGTTTTCCTGTTCCATCGGGAAGCCGGGTTGTGCGGCGGGAGCGGGGGTTCCCACGTTCCTCTTGCATCGGCAGGCGGGGACTGCGCGGCGGGACGATGGTTTGACGGCATGCAGTCCGGGAGGGCGTTTTCAGCGCTTTACGCCGCGACGAGTATCTTCTGCTGCGCGGCGGGGCGCGGGCCCGCCGGTGTGTTGCCACAGAAGGCGGAGGCTGTGCGCTGCGCCGCGCGGGGTACAGGAGGGTGTGCGGCGGGAGCGGGGGTTCCCACGTTCCTCTTGCATCGGCAGGCGAGGACTGCGCGGCGGGACGATGGTTTGGCGGCATGCAGTCCGGGAGGGCGTTTTCAGCGCTTTACGCCGCGCGGTTTGCTGCGTTGTCACGGAACCCGCGGGGCGCTGCGGGTACTTTTCTTTCTCGGCGTATCGCCGCCGGCAAAGAAAAGTACCCGGAAAAGAAGCCAGGCACTCTTATTTTTTTGAGCGGGGCAGCCTCCAATTGGACAAAAGCTGCCGTAAGGAGACCAGGACCGCGGCTTTTCTTTCCGCATCTCAATCGCCGAAGGGAAAGAAAAGCCGCCCAAAAGAAAGGTCTTGGCTCCCGCAGGCGCGGGGAAACGTTGTACTGGTGCATCCTGCGTTCGGAGAACGGGGGGCGGCCCCGCGCGCGCCGCAGAGCGGCGCGCAGGGCGCAGCGGGCAGCGAAGCCTCCGAGGCGTGAATTGTACAACAGCCCGCAGCGCCCGTTCCGGTCACGGAACACGGGGCCGCCCTTCGGGGCAACAGACCGCTAAAGCCCCACCGCACAGCACAAGC
>SFNQ01000047.1 GCA_004554165.1 Clostridiales bacterium
TTTTACGCTCTCCAAGACTTCCTTCTCAATTCTTTCAACATTTATGCAGCAAACCCGCTTTCGACTTAATCCGAAAGCGGGTTTGTCTACGGTCTGAAGGGCGGGATTGCTCCCGCCCTTTTCGCGTGTCGGATGTTTGTGTCCGTCAGCTCAGCTTGCCGAACACCTTGTAGATGTAGGCCTGTGTGCCGTTGTAGTCGATCAGGTACCAGTCGCCGGAAAGGCCCAGAAGTTTGTAGGTCTCGCCGGGCTTGGCGTGGCCGGCCTTGCTGGTCGCCGTGCTGGGCCCCTTGCGGACATAGCAGTACCGCTGGCAGTTGGTAACGGTCAGGGTCGTATAGACCGTGGTGCTGGGCGGCGTGGGCGAGGGCGGCGTGGTGGGCGTCGTCGGCGTGGTGGGCGTGGTGGGCGTCGTGCTGCCGTCAGACACGCTGGTATACCCCTTATCGGACTCCTTCAGGTAGTCCTTCCAGATGTAGCCGGTCTGCGTTGCGGAGAACTGGATTTTGTACCAGTTGCCGCTTTCGCCGAGGATGGTATAGGTCGTGCCGAGGTAGGCGTAGCCAATCGCCTTGGAATTACCGTCCGCAGCGGAGCGTACGTTGACGCGGCGGCTGCAGTTGACAACGGTGCCGTACTTGGTCAGGGTGCTGACAACCTTGATGGTCATGGAAGCCGCAACGCCGTCGGCAGAGGCCGTGATGGTCGCGCTGCCCAGCTTAACGCCCGTGATCTTTCCTTCCTTGTCAACGCTGACGATATTCTCGTCGCTGGTGGTCCAGGTCGCCTCGGTATAGGTGGCGTTCTCCGGCGCAATGGTGGCGGTCAGAATGGTGGAATCGCCAACCAGCAGCTCCATTGTGGTGGATTTGAGCGTAAGCGTCTTAACCGGAACCTTCGGCGCAACCGTGACGTAGCAGTCCGCATAGCGGTTGCTGCCGTCGGTGGTGGTGGCGGTGATGACGCAGGCGCCCTTGCCGACCGCGGTTACAACGCCCGCCTGATCCACCCGCGCAACGGAGGTATCGCTGGAGGTCCAGACCAGACTCTTATTGGTCGCATTGGTCGGGTAAACCGTTGCGGTCAGGGTGGTGGTCTTGCTCTCAATGGTGGAGAGCGCGGCCTGGCTCAGCACGAGGCTCGCCGCGCGGATGGGCGCCGCGACGATGGGCATCTCCAGCGTGGTGGTGGCGATCATCGCGCCTTCCTTATAGGTGATCGTAATCACCTTTTTGCCAATGTCCGCCTCGGTAAAGGCCGTCGTGTCGTAGGTGTAGCCGGCCACCTGCGAGGTCGTCTTGTTGTTGTAGGTGGCGGTGACGATCATGCCCGTGGGGTCGAAGGTCTGCCCCACATAGAAGCTGGCGGCGTCGGGGTTCTGCGTGACCTTGATGCTGACAAGCGTACGCGGATTGACGGTGATTTCATACACCTTGGCCAGGTTGCCGTATACAACCGTGACGGAGGTGTCGGCCTCGGTCAGCGGACGGTCGGGATAGCACTTGAAGCCGCTGGTAATGGTCAAATCCTCGGTGTTGTTCTTCTTTACCTTCCAGGCGATGCCGGAGGGATCAAACATCTCACCTGCGGTATACTCGGTCTTCTTCAGCGCGCCCGCCTCAAAAGCCGTCGGAGTATAGGTTGTCGTTGAGACGCGGAAGATGGCGTCCGCGGTAATGGACTCGCCGCTGTTGGCGTGGGTGAAGGTCACGGTAACCATCTGGTTGGCGCCAGCCTTCAGCGCGCTCCTGTCGTAGGAAATCACGCCGGTGGCGGAGGGGAGGTCGCTGATCTTGCCGTCGTACAGCGCGACGGTGCTCTTGTTGCTGGCGATCGTAATCTTCGCGTCGTCAAGGTTCAGAACATCGTCTGCGTAGAGCGTGAGGCCGGTCGCATCGATGGTCATGTCCTTGAGTAAGGGGTTTACGGTGACGGTGATGTCCTTGGTCGCAGTCGCGCCGGTCTGACTGTCCGTATAGGTCAGGGTCAGGGTCTTCTGCCCGGCCACCAGCTTTGCGGTAGGCCAGGAGAGTCCCGCCGTCTGATATGCAGCGGCGTCAGTGCCGGTAATCGTGCGCGTCCCATTGGCAAGGTCTATCGCCGCAGCGTCCCAGCGGGCGGTCCTGTCCGCATCGGTCCAGAGCGTGCCGATGTTGTAGTACACGGTCACGGTCAGGCCGGTGGGGTCAAACGCATCGCCGCCGTAGAACTTCAGACTGCCCACGCCGGTGACGGTCATCTGCTTGATGACGGGCAGAACCGTTACGACAACAGTGGCGTTGACGTCGCCCTTGCTGATGGTGAAGGTCTGCGCGCCGGCCTCGGTGAAGCTGGCCGGGTTGGGGGAAATGGTATACTCGCCCTTTTCAAAGGAGAGCTTGTTGAATCCCGTGGTGTTCGGGGCCTGATACATGACCTCAAACAGCTTGTCCGGCTCAAAGTCGTCGCCGACAACCACCTGTAGATCGGCCTGCACGGTGGCGGCCTCCAGCTTGGCAGCCTTGGCGTCCCTGACGTCAACAATGAGCTTGCAGGTCACCGTCTCGCCGGTAACGCTGTCGGTGTAGCTTACGGGCAGGGTGTAGGCGCCCACCGTGGTGAACGGGCCCTTGGCGTAGGTCAGCCTGTCATAGGCTGCGGCGGTGGAGCCGGTGATCGGCTCCGTCTCGTTCTGTCCGTGGCTGTCCTTCCTGTTATAGGTCAGCGTGAAGGTCAGGCCCGACGGATCGAAGCTCTCGCCCACATAGTAGGTGCGGATATCGCCCGCGGTCTTTTCCAGCTTATTGAGCTTTGCGGAAACGTTGATATCCACCGAGCGCTTGATGGTTTCGCCGGTTGCCTGATGCGTGTAGGTGATGTCAATGGAGGTCTGGCCGTTCTTCAGCGGGGTCTTTGAATAGGCAAAGTCGCCATCGTCCGCGTCAATACCAAACTTATGCGTGACAATCACGTTGCCCGCATAATCGTAAATGGTAGCGGTAAGGCCCTTCGGGTCGAACACGTCGCCCGCGTAGAAGTCCTTTTCGAGGCTGCCCGTCAGTTCAAAGGTCTTGACCATGCCGATGATCTTGATGGCCATCGTCGCGGTAACGGTTTCGCCCGTGGCGGAATCGGTATAGCTGAAGGTGATGGTCTTGTCGCCCTTTTCGGAGAAGGGGGTGTTGGGCGTCCAGGTCACGCTGCCGGTCACGTCCACCTGTTCGGCGGTGGTGCTGTTGCGCGGCTGGAAGGTAAAGGTCAGGCCAGCGGGATCAAAGACCTCGCCAAGGCCATATTCCGTCTTGCAGCTTCCGGTCACGATGAGCTTCGGATCGCTCTTGGGCGCAACGTTCGGAAGGGTAAGCGTGGCTTTCTTCCCGCTTGCAGTGAAGGTGATAACGTTATCGCCTGCCTTCAGCGTGGTGGGGCTGATGCTGTACTGCCCTGCGGTCAGGGTGACAACCTCTGGCTTGCCGGCAGTGCAGAACTGCACCACAAAGTCCTCCGCCGAGATCGTATCCCCCTGCACGAAGACCCGCGACTTGCCCTTGTCGGAAAGCGAAGCGGTAAGACCGTCCTCCTTTGCCTTGACTTGGATGCTGACCGTAGTGGTGAGCTTACCGTCGGTGGGATGCTGGTAGGCGATCTGGAGCGTCTTCTTCCCGGCAGCGGTGAGCTTCACGGATTCCCCGCCGTTGATGGTAAAATCCGTTACGGTGGTAGCGTTGCCGTTGCTGGCGTAATAGGTGACCGTGAGATTCGCCTTTTCGACCGTATCGTCCACGGAGAAAACCGCCGGAGAGACGGACGCTTCAATGTGGGGATCTGCCTTGACGTCGATGCTGACCGTAGTGGTGAGCTTACCGTCGGTGGAATGCTGGTAGGCGATCTGGAGCTTCTTCTTCCCGGCAGCGGTGAGCTTCACGGAGTCCCCGCCGTTGATGGTAAAATCCGTTACGGGGGTAGCGTTGCCGTTGCTGTCGTAATAGGTGACCGTGAGATTCGCCTTTTCGACCGTATCGCCCACAGAGAAATCCGCCGGAGAGACGGACGCTACAATGTGGGGATCTGCCGCCAGCGCGGTCGCCGGCACAAGCGCCAGCGCCATGGCCACAGCCAGAATCAGTGCGATGGTACGTTTCATACAAAACATCCTTTCTACACGCTGGATAATCCAATGGTGCATAGTCATACACTATGAGTTAGGGTGAGTATAGCATAAAAAAAAGAAATGTGTAAACCGTGCCGAAACGCGGCCTTCTCCCCCAAAAAGGCAAATTATGACAGAATCGGGTCCGTTTTCGCCAGATATGGGGCATTTCCCCGGCAAACACCCACAAAATGTAGAAAAATTGGTCACAGAAAGTTTAAATTTGAATTTGTGAACGATATATTAATCTGTAGCTTCCCCGAATCCCACGCCGCTCCGCCAGCCAGAGCGGGCGCTTCCTGCGGCCGTTCCGGCAGGCCGCAGCCCGGCGGCGCACAGTCCGGCCTTTTTCTCCCAGCAGGAACCCGGGCAGGCCCGGTTCCTTTCCGGTCGGCCGGTGCGCCGCCGGCTACGGTTTTTTGCCTGCGCTTTCTCTGCGTCAAAAAGCCGCCGCGCCCTTTTGGGCACGGCGGCCGGCATGCATACCGTTTTTAGATCGTTTTTCCGCGTCAGTCCTTGCAGCCACAGCCGCAGCCGCAGTTCTCCTCGTGGTCATGTCCGCAGTCGCAGTCGTCATCGCAGTCGCACTCGCACTCCCACTCCTCAAAACGCTTCTCAACGATCTTGATGAGTTCGTCCATCTTGTCCTCGTCCGCGGGGAGAAACTCTTCCATGTCGCCGTCCACGACGATTTTCATGATATAGACCTCGGTCTCGTGTTCGCAGTCCTCCTCGCAGTCGCAGTCTGCGGTATCCATCAGCACTGCGTATTCCTGATCCTCATGATCGAAGTAATCGATGACTTCCAGTTCAAACTCGTTGCCCTCATCATCGGAAAAAACGACAATATCCCGTTCTTCTTCCATGGCTCATACCACCTTTCCATTTGATGGATTTATTGTACCCCACTTTACGGAAATGTTCAACGGAATCTTTTGTGAATAATTGGTTGTGAAGCGCTGCCTCCGCTTGCAAAGGGGAAGCCCCCTGATGTATACTTTTCTTATCCCATCGGACGAGCCCGAATTCAATACAAGGAAGGAGATCTCTATCAAAATGAAAAAACGCTTTTTCTCGATGCTCCTGCTGCTATTACTCCTGCTCGCCACCTCCTGCGCCCCGGCAGCGGCGCCTGCCACCGCGCCCACCGAAGCGCCCGCCGCCTCCGAGGAGCCCGCGCCTGCGGCGCTTGCGCGGGACCTTGTTGTTCTCTATACCAACGACGTTCACTGCGGCGTGGACGACAACATTGGCTATGCCGGGCTTGCTGCGCTGAAAAAGCAGTTTGAGGCGTCCGGCTGCGACGTTGTTCTGGCGGACTGCGGCGACGCTCTGCAGGGCGCCGCCATCGGCACGCTCTCGAAGGGCGAGTCGATCGTCAAGATCATGAACGGCATCGGCTACGACGTGGCCACCATCGGCAACCATGAGTTTGACTATGGCGCCGCGCGCATGCTTGAGCTGGCGGAGCTGGCGGAGTACCCCTACGTCTGCTGCAATTTCCGCGACCTCACCACGGGCGAGCCTCTCTTCCCCGCCTATGAGATGATGGAGTTCAACGGGGTAAAGGTCGCCTTTATCGGCGTTGCCACGCCCAAGACCATTACCTCCTCTGCGCCGGTCTATTTCCAGAACGACGCGGGCGAGTTCATCTACGCCTTCGATCAGGATGCGGACGGCTCGCTGCTGTACGCCAGCGTACAGTCCGCCGTTGACGAGGCGCGCGGCGAGGGCGCGAATTATGTCATCGTCCTGTCGCATCTGGGCATTGACGCCAGCACCTCGCCCTGGACAAGCTCCGAGCTGATCGAAGCCACCGCCGGCATCGACGTGGTGCTGGACGGCCATTCCCACAGCGTGGTCCCCTGCGAGCGCGTCAGGAACAAGGCCGGCGAATGGGTGCTGCTCTCCCAGACCGGTACGAAGCTCCAGAACGTGGGCATGCTGCTCATTGAAACCAACGGCAATATCTCCACGGGCCTCATCAGCGCCGCGGAGCCGGATGCGGAGGCCGCCTCCCTTGTGGACGCCGCCAAAGCGGAGTTCGACGCCATGCTCCAGCAGGTCGTGGCAAAGACCGACGTGGCGCTGACCATCATGGATCCCGAGCAGTCCGATGTGCGCATCATCCGCCGCATGGAGACCAACCTTGGCGACCTGTGTGCCGATGCCTATCGAATCCTGTCCGGCGCGGACGTTGCCGTTGTCAACGGCGGCGGTATCCGCAGCAATATTGCGCCCGGCGACATCACCTATGAGCAGATCATTGCCGTACATCCCTTCGGCAACGCGCTGTGCGTCATCGAAGCCACAGGTCAGGAAATTCTCGACCTGCTGGAGCTAGGCGCAAGCGCACTGCCCGACGAAAACGGCGGATTCATGCAGGTATCCGGCCTCTCCTACGAGATCGACACCAGCGTGCCCTCCACCGTTGAGCTGAGCGAGGACGGGCTGTTCCAGGGCGTGACCGGCGCCCGCCGGGTCCAGAACGTTCTGGTGGCCGGCGAGCCCCTGGATCCGGACAAGACCTATACGCTGGCCAGCCATGACTATCTCATCAAGAACGGCGGCGACGGCTATGCGGCCTTCCAGGACAATGTCCTGTTGCAGGACTGCATCATGCTGGACAACCAGGTTCTCATCAACTACATCGTCGATGCCCTCGGCGGCGTGGTGGGTGAGGAATACGCCGAGCCCTATGGACAGGGCCGCATCGTCATCCGCTAGCGAATCGCTGGGATGCAAGTCTCACCCGCGCCTCGGTGAACGCCCGGGGCGCGGGCTTTTTTTGTACTCCGGGCGGGCCGCCCCGGGTGGCCGCGCCGCCTGTGCAGGACATGCGTTCCGGTTCGGCTCCGGGGACAGGCGGGGAACGGGTGCCTTCCGGTTCGGCTCCCCCCGTTTCCCTTAGTTAAAGATATTGTTGGGTATCTCAAGATGTGTCATTCGATTTTGCCGATAAAGCGGTAGAAGATTTCCACTTCCTGTTCCCGGC
>SFNQ01000024.1 GCA_004554165.1 Clostridiales bacterium
ATCTCCAGCCACCATCAGTGAGCTGAACAAGAAAGCCTATGTCCACATTGAGGATTGGCGGAACCGCCCTTTGCAGGGCGGCAAATATCCGTATGTCTAGCCGGACTTAAGTTAAATCAGTCGGCTCAGAATCCGATTACGTATCTGAGTCCACAGAAGTGAGATAAAATTTAAATTTTATGAAATGAGGTAGGAAGATGAAACAGTATATTGTTGATGCTTTTACGAAGGAGTTATTAGAATTAAAAGGATGGAAAGAAAGTAGAACGCAGTATTATGTTACTGCTAATGTTAAACTTGCAAGAGAAACATTGTGGTATGCCCCTGCAAAGCAAAAAGAAACCATAGAAGAAAATGGTGCTGAAGCTCTATATACATACAACCAAACAGATTTTGTAAAGAATAGAGTGGCCGTAGAGGTTCAATTTGGAAAATATTTTTCCGTCGCTTATGATCTCTTTGTTAAGCATATGGCTTTTTATGTTGGTGACAAAATTGACTTAGGTATAGAAATACTGCCGATGAAAGAATTAGCAAATGAAATGTCATCAGGGGTTCCATATTACGAAGGTGAGTTGTATAACGTTATCAGACAAGGTCGAAACACACCAGCCGTACCCTTGGTTATAATGGGAATCTCACAATAAAATATATATGTCATTGACATATTTCTGCTTCCGCATCGTGTCAAGAATCTTGTCCTCCTTTCCAAGAGAGAGCCCGGCCCGAAGCAGGTGCGGGTGGAATTCTCGCTGTAGGAGCAGGGAGCCGCATACGGATAAATCAAGAAGCTTGGGCTGGGGCAGGCGGATTGAAGCGAGCCTCCCGCATCTACCGCACAGGTGAAGCAGAAATACCGTCCTGCACTTGGGCAGAGGTAGCGTCTGTCGGAGGGGGAATGCGGGAAAGCACCCCGGTATCCGGCGGAGGAAGAGGCGGCAAACAGCGAAGCATCCCAATCATTTACGCCGCTTGATTCGCTGGAGTTTCTGTTATTTGTTAATCATTAAGGGCAAGGAGAGAATAGATGAAGGTACTCATTATCGACGCGCAGGGCGGCGGCATTGGCAGGCAGGTTGTTTCCGCCGTAAAAGCGAAATTTCCCGGCATTACGGTTACAGCCGTAGGAACAAACGGCACCGCCACGGTTGCAATGTTGCGCGCCGGGGCGGACGTTTCCGCTACGGGCGAAAACGCTGTTGTTGTTGGCTGCCGTCGTGCGGATGTCATCATCGGCCCCATTGGTATCGTAATTGCAGATGCGCTGCATGGTGAGATTACTCCGACGATGGCACTTGCTGTTGGGCAGAGTATGGCAAAGCGTATTCTGATCCCGGTGAACCAGTGCGACAATCTCGTTGTAGGCGTTACTGATTTTTCAATCGGACGGCTGATCGACGGCGTTCTGGAAGAACTGGCCAGTATTCAACAAGAATCCTGAGAATGGAATTCCTGTTTCCCGGCGGCTTGACAGCGCTGTTCCAGACCTGTAAAATAAATGTGTTCCCGCAGGAAGCCGGGCGAAGACGCTGAAGCGTCGGTTGCGATTCATAACCATAGCAAACGGATAGAGTATACACAGGAAGGTATACGGTTCCTCTGAAGAGGAGCAGTACGCCTTCTTTTTTGGCGTACGGACAGTTGTAAAATTCAGGAGGTATATCATTATGGCATGTTTTCTCGTTCCGGCTGCTGAAGCAGTCATCACTACTGTTGCTGCAAAGGTAATCAAGTCCAGGGAAAAGGACGAAGCGGTGGAGATTTCTTTTGCGGATGGCATTGTTCAGGACGCGGTCAAAATTAAGTTCTCTTCCAAACTCGGCTGGCTGAATAAGCTGCTGTGGGGCGGCTCCGCGCTGCTTGCGTTTGAGCATGTATGGCACGGCGAAGTGGTTCCCTTCTTCCCGTTCCTGACGGCAGTTGAGAATGGAGAAACTGCTGAAATGCTGGCAGAGATGGGCAGCACTGGCCTTATGATGGCCGTGCTGGTTACCGCTGTGTGGGTCGGTATGCTCGCTGTTTCCTCCGTTGTGGAAAAAAGAGTGCTCCGCGCTTCCAAATCTGCGCAGGAAGGCGCACAAGCATGACTCTGTTAACAACGGTTTTTGCAGCAATCATCAGCACCATCATCTGGTATAAGGGTGCTCCGAAAAGCGACATGAAGGTGGGCACGCTTTGCTGGATGTATTGGGGGGCGTCCCTCATGTGGCTTGTTGATGCGATCTTCGAGTACGCAGCGCTTGGCGCGGAATTCTTTGCTCCCGCTCCTGTGGATATGCTCAACGATTTTTACCTTGGCCTGTCCGTTGTCGCCCTTGGTCTGATCCTTTGGCTTGTTATTCTGCTGGTAAAAGATCCGAAAGGCGTTGTCCGGGCAGCGCTATTCAAAAAATAGGAGAGGGACCGGGCGGCTCCGTATTTGAGGCGGAGCCGCTCTTGTCCTGTCGGGATACTGGATGAAGATAGCCTTATTTTTTAAAAAAAATCCCCGGGTGGCGGTTGCGTTTTCGGGCGGCGTTGACTCGGCTTATCTCCTGTACGCGGCAAAGCAATACGCGCAGGAGGTGCAGGCCTATTATGTGAAATCTGCTTTTCAGCCCCAATTTGAGCTGGAAGACGCCCTGCGCCTGGCAGGAGAGCTTGCGGTCCCCATGCGGATACTGACGGTGGATGTTCTTTCCTCCGATGTCATCGCCAGCAATCCTGCCGACCGCTGCTATCACTGCAAGAGAAAGATTTTTGAAGCGATCCGGCAGGCAGCGGAGGCGGATCATTTTTCCGTGCTGCTGGACGGAACAAATGCTTCCGATGACGCCGCAGACCGTCCGGGCATGCGCGCGATCGAGGAATTATCCGTTTTGTCTCCTTTGCGGGAATGCGGGCTGACGAAAGCGGAGATCCGCCTGCGTTCCAAAGAAGCCGGACTGTTTACCTGGGACAAACCCGCATACGCCTGCCTTGCTACACGGATTCCCGCCGGCGAACCGATTACCGAAGAAAAACTGAGGGCAACCGAAGCCGCGGAGGCCTTTCTGTTTTCGCTTGGACTGAGCAATATTCGGGTGCGGCAAATGGGGAATGCGGCAAAGCTGCAGGTTCCCGCCGCGCAGATTGAAACTGTAATGAAACATCGGGAACGCATCACGGAAGAACTGAAGCGGTACTACTC
The DNA here is from genome assembly GCA_004554165.1 of Clostridiales bacterium. Lineage (GTDB taxonomy): Bacteria > Bacillota > Clostridia > Christensenellales > CAG-138 > CAG-1024. Next base: position 3,170 of record SFNQ01000024.1, read on the forward strand.
CGCGGTGCTGCTGGACTTGGAGGCAAGAGCATGAAAAGCGAAATCAAAACGATTCTGGAAGCTGTACAGGCCGGGGAAATGACAGTGGCCGACGCGCTTTTCGCCATCAGGAAAGCGCCGTTTGAAGATATTGGATACGCGAAAATTGATCATCACCGCGGCGTTCGTCAGGGGATGCCGGAGGTGATTTACGGCGCCGGCAAAACCGCAGAGCAGATCATCGGAATTGCGGATCGAATGAAACAGAATGGGCAGAAAACCATTTTGATTACGCGGCTTTCTCCGGAAGCTGCAAAGGAAATCCGCGTAGTACACGAAATGCGCTATCATGCGGATGCGAAAATCGGAATCATCGGTCAGATTCCCTCAGCGAGCGGTATCGGAAACATCGTGGTGGCAACCGGCGGAACCAGCGATATTCCGGTAGCGGAGGAAGCGGCGCTGACCGCCGAAGCCCTCGGCAACGAAGTCCTTCGCCTGTATGATGTGGGCGTGGCGGGGCTGCACCGGCTGCTGGCCCATCTGGACGAAATTATGAGCGCAAGCGTGATCATTGCCATAGCCGGCATGGAGGGCGCGCTTGCCAGCGTGATCGGCGGTCTTGCGGATTGTCCCGTAATCGCCGTTCCCACCAGCGTCGGATATGGGGCGTCATTCCAGGGTTTGTCCGCGCTTTTGTCCATGCTCAATTCCTGCGCCAGCGGGGTGTCGGTGGTCAATATTGACAACGGGTTCGGCGCCGGATATCTGGCCAGCATGATCAACCATATGGAGGTAAAATAAAATGAAAACCCTGTATCTGGACTGCGGCATGGGCGCGGCCGGCGATATGCTGGCGGCGGCATTGCTGGAGCTTTTGCCAAATCAGGATGGATTTCTCGCCGAACTGAACGGTCTTGGTATCCCGGGCATAACGGTTACTCGGGAAGCATCGGTAAAATGCGGGATTCAGGGAACGCATATCACCGTGAAAGTCAACGGAAAAGAGGAATCCGAAGAAATGCACGCAGATGCGCACGGTCATGGGCACAGCCACGGGCAGGAACACGAGCATACGCACGGGCAGGAGCATTTCTGCGATGGCGCGCATGCGCATCATCACAGCGGGATGCATGACATCGAACATATCATTGGGAAGCTGCCTGTATCTGCAAAAGTAAAATCCGACATTCTTTCCGTTTATTCGCTGATTGCGGAAGCGGAAAGCCATGCGCACGGCGTTCCTGTTGCCGAAATTCACTTTCATGAGGTCGGAACAATGGATGCGGTTGCGGATGTAACGGCGACTTGTATGCTGATGGAGCGTCTGTCCCCCGAACAGGTGGTTGTTTCTCCGGTTCATGTGGGCAGTGGCCATGTGAAATGCGCGCACGGGATTCTGCCCGTACCTGCTCCGGCAACCGCATATATCCTGCGGGATATCCCGATCTATGGCGGCGGAATCAAAAGCGAGCTGTGTACGCCAACCGGCGCGGCATTGCTGAAGCATTTTGCCACAAAATTCGGGGATATGCCGGTTATGAGAACGGCAGCCATCGGTTATGGCATGGGAAAAAAAGACTTTTCGGCCGCCAACTGCGTCCGGGCGCTGCTGGGAGAAACGGAGGATTCCGGGGATACGGTTGCGGAGCTTTGCTGCAACCTGGATGATATGACGGCGGAAGCAATCGGGTTCGCGCAAGAGCAGCTTTTTGCCGCAGGCGCTCTGGATGTATATACCATTCCTGCCCAGATGAAAAAATCACGCCCGGGAATTCTGCTTTCGGTCCTGTGCCGCGAAGCGGATAAAGAACGGATGCTCCGGCTGGTTTTTCAGCACACGACGACACTTGGCGTGCGCGAAAGAATCAGCCGCCGCTATACCCTGGCGCGCACAACGGAAAGCATCCCGACGGAATTGGGCAAAGTTTCCGCAAAGATTTCCACCGGATACGGTGTGACCAGAGAAAAATATGAATATGAGGATGTTGCCCGTATCGCAAGGGAACGGGGCCTGAGCTTTGCCGATGTGATAACCCGTATCCGCAGAAGCGAAAAACCGCATGGGTGAAGTGCGCTATGCCTCTCTGAAAAGCCAGCCCGGACGGGAGCCCTGCCTTGCGGAAGGCGCGGAAGAATTGTTCTGGTTGCGGGAATCGGATGATTATGAAAGCCGTGTCAAACCGGGCAATCATCTCTCTGCGCAGTATCGCTTTCAGGAATCCCCGGAGGCTTATCCTGCGGCATGGAATGATCTGCATGGGGCATGAAACCCTGCATCAAATGCTTTCTGCGTAAAAAGCGCCGCAGCTTTCCCCCCGTCAGAGAGGAAGGTTGCGGTGCTTTTATATTTTCCCGGCAGGGGCGATAAACCGAGTTTCAGCGTCTACAACCGCAGAACCCGCGGGGGACCAGTATGGGCCGGGGCATGCCGGGTACGGCCAGGATTTATGCGCAAATTGGTTTGCAGATTCGGGCAGAATGTGCGCGTCTGGCAATCGAGGTGTCTCCCAATGACGCCTCTGAACGCTTCAAGCTCATGGAGTTCTTGTTGTATCGGCCACATGGCGCAAGCTGGCACAGGTCAGCATCAAAGCAGCGTTGCCATCCGGGCGTGCAATGCAGAAGAAACCCTTTCATCGAGAGGTGCCCGGTTGGCGTACCTGACGCCCGCGCTCTGCGGCGGAGGCCGGCGGCAGTTCAGCGCTTCGGGAAAACCGCAATTCACAGAGAATCCCCGGGTGGATTCAACGCGCTAAAGCAGCGGCATTGTTTTTGCCCGATCCCTCGCCCTTCCCCTACTCCGCAATGTGAAACAGCAGCTCACCGTAGCTGGGCAGCGGCCAGTAGGCCTTATCGACGATGCACTCGAGCCGGTCCACCGCCTGCCGCAGCTGCGCCATGCGCGGCAGCAAACGGTCCCGCAGCGCCGTGGCCTGCACGGCAGCAGAGCCGCCCTCCGGCAGCTTTGTCATGGCGGAATCCAGCGTTTCCAGCGAAAGGCGGCACTCGTTCATGCGCCGGTTGAGCTCGCGCAGCATCGTGCTCTGCGCCGGCGCGTCAACGCCGATGCTTGCGCACTTGAATACCGCGTCCGCAAGGCCTTCGCTGTAGCGCGCCACTGCGGGCAGCACCGTCTGCCGCGCCACCTTGATCATGGTATGCGCCTCGATGATGCCGGCGGTGGCATAGTTTTGCAGGGCAATCTCGCAGCGCGCGCGCAGCTCCTCGGCGGAAAGCACGCCATGGCGTGCAAACAGCGTCTGGACGGACTTTCCCAGAAGCAGATTGATGGCATCCACCGTGTTGTCAATGACCGGCAGTCCGCGCCTGCGGGCTTCCGCAGCCCAGGCCGCATCGTAGTTATTGCCGTTGAAAATCACGCGGCTGTGCGAGCGGTACAGTTCGGCGGCCAGCGTTCGCCATGCCGCGTCCACGTCCTCCGCAGCCTCCAGCCGGTCCGCAATGCGGCGAAGCTGCTCCGCTGCGATGGTGTTGAGCACGGTATTCGGCATGCCCAGCGACTGCGAGGCGCCCACCATGCGAAACTCGAACTTGTCGCCCGTAAAGGCGAAGGGGGAGGTGCGGTTGCGGTCGGTGTTGTCCTTTCGGATGTCCGCCAGCGTCGATACGCCGATGTTCATAAGCTCGGGCTGCGCGCTGTCAAGATCGCCGCCCGCGGCCAGATGTTCAAGCTCCTCCGTCAGATGCGCGCCGAGGAATACCGAGATGATCTGCGGCGGCGCTTCGTGCCCCCCCAGTCTGCACTCGTTGCCGCTGCTGGCGCAGGCCATGCGCAGCGCGCCGGCATATTCGTCCACCGCCGCGAGAACCGCCAGCAGAAAGGTAAAGAAAATGCGGCGGCTTGCCTCGTCCTTGCCGGGCTTGAGCAGGTTTTTGCCGCCGTCCGTGGTGAGCGACCAGTTGTTGTGCTTGCCGCTGCCGTTGACGTTCTGGAAGGGCTTTTCGTGCAGCAGGCAGATCATGCCGTGGCGCTCGGCAATGCGCCGCATCATCTCCATCACCAGCTGGTTCTGATCCACCGCCAGATTGGCGGAGACGAAGAGCTGCGCCAGCTCGTACTGGGAGGGCGCGACCTCGTTGTGCTCGGTCTTGCAGGGTACGCCCATGCGCCAGAGCGCGGCGTTCAATTCATGCATAAAGCCGATCACCCGCTCCGGCGTCGCCGCATAGTACTGGTCCGACAGCTCCTGGCCCTTGGCTGGCTCGGCGCCAAAGAGCGTCCTGCCCGTATAGACCAGATCCTTCCGCTTCAGAAAGGCCCGCTTGTTGACAAGAAAATACTCCTGCTCCGCGCCCACCGTAGGCGAAACGCGCTGTGTCCTGTCGTCCCCCAGTGCGCGCAGCACGCGCAGCGCCTGCTTGTTGAGCGCCTCCATGGAGCGCAGCAGCGGCGTTTTTTCATCCAGCGCTTCGCCGGAAAAGGAGCAGAAGGCCGTGGGGATGCAGAGGCAGCTCGTTCCGTCCGCATTGCGCTTTAAAAAGGCCGGGCTGGTGCAGTCCCAGGTGGTGTAGCCCCGCGCCTCAAAGGTGGCGCGAAGGCCGCCTGAGGGAAAGGAGGAACCGTCCGCCTCGCCTCGAATCAGCGCCTTGGCCGAAAAGGACAGAATGGGCGTCTGGTCCAGCCTGCCGGGGCTCAGGAAGGAATCGCGCTTTTCCGCAGTCGCTCCGGTCATGGGCTGGAACCAGTGCGTATAATGCGTCGCGCCCTGCTCGATGGCCCAGTCCATCATGGCCTGCGCCACTTCGCCCGCGACCTCAAAGCTGAGGCCTCCGCCCTCCTCGATGGTTCGGCGGAGTGCGGCATAGGTCTTTGGCAGCAGGCGCTCCCGCATCACCTCATCCGAAAAAACATCCGCGCCGAAGGACGCATATGCCTGTGCATTCTTGATATCCGGCATGGTTCTCTTTCTCCTCTGATTTCAGCTTCAAAATACGAATGTATTCAGCATAGCATATCCCCATGGCAGTCGCAAGCGATATTTTGCATTTCTCATCAGGTGGGGGAAATTTTTGGTTTATGTCAGTATTTTTGATACTATGTGGGTTGTTTTTCTTATATTTCAGTTGTTTCGATAAAGATGTGCGTTTGCGCTTTCCTGCCCTGGTGCGCTCCGCCGCCGTTTGCTGCGCGGCGGGGTGTTGGGACGTTGGCGTACTGTGGCGGAGGGCGGGGGGCTGTGCGATGCGCAGCGCGGGCACTGGCGGCTGCGCGGCGGAGCGGGGTTCCGCTGGCGGGTTGCAGCGGAGGGTGCTTTTTCCGCGCTGCGCCGCGCGGGGTACTGGCGGCTGCGCGGCGGGGCGAAGGTTCGCTGGCGGGTTGCAGCGGAGGGCGCTTTTTCCGCGCTGCGCCGCGCGGGGTGTTGCGTTGGCGCGGGGCCCGCGGGGCGCTGCGGCCGCTTTTCTTGCTTCGCTCATGCGCCGCTGATCAAGAAAAGCGCGCCCTCGTCCGGCTGGAGCGTCTCTGGGGCACGTGCATCCGCAGCGCTCCGCGCTGTATCAGTCGGTGGCAGAGGGCGGAAGGAATCTTTTGGCTGCGTGGGAAAGAGATTTTGGGGAGATCTGTGGGGGGTGGGTTTGTGGAAGCTGTGCTGTGCGGTGGGGCTTTGTCGGTCTGTTGCCCCGGAAACCGCTTCCTCCGCTTTACGCCGCGCGGGGACTACGTTGGTGCGGGACTCGCGGGGCGCTGCGGCCGCTTTTCTTGCTTCGCTCATGCGCCGCTGATCAAGAAAAGCGGCCAGAAAAGAAATCATGGGCTGTTATTGCTTGCGCTCCCGTCCGGCTGGAGCGTCTCTGGGGCACGTGCATCCGCAGCGCTCCGCGCTGTATCAGTCGGGGGGCAGAGGGAGGAAGGAATCTTTTGGCTGCGTGGGAAAGATTTTGGGGATGGATTTTGGGCGTTGGGTTTGTGGAGCTTGTGCTGTGCGGTGAGGCTTTGTCGGTTTGTTGCCCCGAAAGCCGCTTCCTCCGCGCTGCGCCGCGCGGGGTGTTGCGTTGGCGCGGGGCCCGCGGGGCGCTGCGGCCGCTTTTCTTGCTTCGCTCATGCGCCGCTGATCAAGAAAAGCCCGCAGCGCTCCGCGCTGTAGCAGTCGGGGATAGCGGAAAAAAGCTTTCTTTTGGCTGCGTGGGAAAGATTTTGGGGGTTGGGTTCACGTTGCGGAGTGAAGTTCCCTGTTGTGTTGCCCCCAAGGGCGGCCCCGTGTTCCGTGACCGGAACGGGCGCTGCGGGCTGTTGTTGACTTCAAATCTCGGAGGCTTCGCTGCCCGCTGCGCCCTGCGCGCCGCTCTGCGGCGCGCGCGGGGCCGCCCTCCGTTCTCCGAACGCAGGATGCACCAGTACAACGTTTCCTCCGCGCCTGCGGGAGCCAAGGCCTTTCTTTTGGGCGGCTTTTCTTTCCCTTCGGCGATTGAGATGCGGAAAGAAAAGCCGCGGCCCCGGCCTCCTTACGGCAGCTTTTATGAACTTGAACGCTGCTCCGCTCAAAAAAATAAGAGTGCCTGGCTTCTTTTCTGGGTACTTTTCTTTGCCGGCGGCGATACGCCGAGAAAGAAAAGTACCCGCAGCACCCCGCGGGTTCCGTGACAACGCAGCAAACCGCGCGGCGTAAAACGCTGAAAACGCCCTCCCGGTCTGCATGCCGCCAAACCATCATTCCGCCGCGCAGTCCCCGCCTGCCTATGCAACAGGAAAGCGGAGCTCCTGCCCTGCCGCGCAGCAGAAAATACTCCTCGCGGCGTAAAGCGCTGAAAGCGCTCTCCCGGACTGCATGCCTCCAGACTATCGTCCCGCCGCGCAAAGCCGCCCCTTGTGCTCGGGGAGCGTATGCCTCGACTTGACGACGGGAAGGAACCGTCCGCATCCCCCTGTCGCGCCAAAGCGGCGGAGATAAAAAAAGAGCCGTGCAGACTTTGCACAGCTCCTCTGTCGAAGTGATGCTTATTTGATCTCGCAGGTTGCGCCAACCTCTTTGAACGCGGCGACGATCTTCTCGGCGTCTTCCTTGGCGATGCCTTCCTTGACAGGCTTCGGCGCGTTGTCGACGACTTCCTTGGCCTCCTTGAGGCCCAGGCCGGTGAGCTCGCGGACGACCTTGATGACCTTGATCTTCTCGGCGCCAACATCCTTCAGGATGACGTCGAACTCGGTCTTCTCTTCCGCAGCTTCGGCTGCGACGGCGGGGCCGGCGACTGCAACGGCGGTTGCGGCAGCCGATACGCCAAATTCCTCTTCCAGCGCCTTAACGAGCTCGGCAAGCTCCAGCACGGACATCGCTTTAATATCAGCAATCAGTTGTTCCTTATCCATTGGTAAATCCTCCCGTTAAATTTTGAAAAGTCGTGTTGGTCCTGCGCAGCACTTACTCGGCCGCGGCTTCGGGCTGGGCTTCGCCGCCGCCCATCTTCTTGGCGATCTGGTCGAGCACGATTGCGAGGCCGGAAATCGGCGACATCATGCTGCCCAGCAGGCGGGCGATGAGCACATCGCGCGGGGGCAGGTCTGCGATTGCATTGACGCCCGCAGCGTCCATGAACTCGCCCTCGATGATACCGCCCTTGATCTCGCATTTCTTCGCTTTCTTGACGAAGTCCTTCAGAATCTTGGCGGGGGTCACGGCGTCCTCGTAACCGAACGCGAACGCGGACGGTCCGTGCAGCAGCTCGATAAACTTGCCGTCTACGGAAGCCGCTTCACAGGCGCGCTTGACGATGTGGTTCTTCAGCACCAGGTATTCGACGCCGCTTTTGCGCATCTCGTTGCGCAGCTCGGTGGCTTCCGCCACGGTGAGTCCGCGATAGTCGAACGCAACGACGGAGTTCGCCTTTTGCAGCTTTTCCTGAACCTCAGCCACCTGCGCAGCTTTCATTTCGATGTTCTTTGCATTTGCCATACGTTTGTTTCACCTCCCCGGTTCAAACATTACAAAAACGCTTCCCGCCGGCAGACGGGAAGCGAGAATGACTGGAAAACTCCAATGCTTCTTTGCCTCGGCAGGATTTACTCGCCCAAAGGGGACGACACCGGCTGTCTGCGGCGATATTTGGTTATCGCAGGAAAGTTTATCACAATCCTGCCCTCGCTGTCAACAGCGAAAACGAAGGTTCGGCGCTCAGAACTTCATGGCGTTGAACTTCACGCCGGGGCCCATGGTGGAGGACACGACGAGGCTCCTGATGTAGGTGCCCTTGGCAGCCGCGGGCTTGGCCTTGATGATCGCGTCCATGAGTGTGTTCAGGTTCTCCTCCAGCTTCTCGACGCCAAAGGAGGCCTTGCCGATGGGGCAGTGGCAGATGGAGGTCTTGTCCACGCGGTACTCGACCTTACCGGCCTTGATGTCCGCAATGGCCTTGGCCACGTCCATGGTAACGGTGCCGCTCTTCGGGTTCGGCATGAGGCCCTTGGGGCCGAGCACACGGCCGATGCGGCCGACGACGCCCATCATGTCCGGGGTTGCGACGCAGACGTCGAAGTCAAACCAGTTCTCGGTCTGAATCTTCTTGACCAGATCCTCGTCGCCGACGTAATCCGCGCCAGCCTCCTGCGCTTCGCGGGCCTTATCGGCCTTGGCGAACACGAGAACGCGCACCGTCTTGCCGGTGCCGTTGGGCAGAACCACGGCGCCGCGCACCTGCTGGTCCGCATGGCGGGGATCGACGCCCAGACGGATGGAGGCTTCGATGGTCTCGTCGAACTTGGCCTTCGCAGTGGCCAGCACTGCCTCCAGGCCTTCGCGCACATCGTACAGCTTGAGGCTGTCGATGGTCTTCTTGCTTTCGATATACTTCTTACCGTGCTTCATGATCGTTCCTCCTTACTCGCCGACGACGACGCCCATGCTGCGGGCGGTGCCTGCGATCATGCGCATGGCGGCCTCCAGGCTCGCCGCGTTGAGGTCGGGCATTTTCAGCTCCGCGATTTCCTTCACCTGCGCCTGGGAGATGGTCGCAACCTTGACCTTGTTGGGCGTGCCGGAAGCGGACTCCAGATTGCAGGCCTTCTTGATCAGCACGGCGGCCGGCGGGGTCTTCGTGATGAAGGAGAAGGTGTGATCCTGATAGACGGTGATGACGACGGGGATGACCAGCCCCGCCTGCTTGTTGGTCTTCTCATTGAACTCCTTGCAGAAGCCCATGATGTTGAGACCATGCTGGCCGAGCGCGGGGCCGACCGGCGGCGCGGGCGTTGCCTTGCCCGCAGGAATTTGCAGCTTTACATAGCCGACGATTTTCTTTGCCATTGCAGTTCCCTCCTGTAAATTTTGTGGTGCGGACGGGGTGCCTCCCCCTCCCACGGTTCTATTTCACGCGCGGACAGCGCGCCAAACAGCGTTTGCAGTAAAACGGGTATCGTTAGAGCTTTTGTACCTGAACAAAGTCCAGCTCCACGGGCGTCTCCCTGCCGAACATGGAGACGGTCAGCTTGACCTTCTGGCGCTCCGGGTCCAGCTGCTCCACCCGACCGATGAAGTTCTCCAGCGGGCCGGAAACCACGCGGACATTCTCGCCCACCTCGATGTTGAGCACGATGGGGATGCGCTCCACGCCCATGGCCGTAACCTCCTCATCGGAGAGCGGCACGGGCTTGCTGCCCGGCCCCACAAAGCCGGTGACGCCGCGGGTGTTGCGCACGACGTACCACGTGCGGGGGTTCATCACCCAGTCCACGCTTACGCCGCCGTCCTCCCGCTGCTTTTCGACCACGTCAACCACCATCTTCACCATGACATAGCCGGGGAAAACCTTGCGCTGCGTCACCTTTTTCTTGCCGCTGGGCAGGATCTCGATGGCCTCCTCCGTGGGATACTTGACCTCGAGTACGGTGTCCTGCATGCCAAGGTTTTCGATGGATTTTTCGAGGTCTTCCTTGACCTTGTTCTCATACCCGGAATAGGTATGTACGACAAACCATCTGGCTTCCTGGCTCATGGCGTCACCCGACGTTGATGCTTTCCAGCGTGCTCATGACGCCACTGAAGCCCAGATCCAGCAGATAGATGATCAGCGCCATGGCAAGAACGAATACGAACACGGCGATCGTGTGGGATACCAGTTCCTTGCCGGTCAGCCAGGTGAGCTTTTTCACCTCGCCGTACATCTCGCGGAAATAGCGGATGGGGTGGAAGCGCCTCTCCTTCTTGGGTTTCCTGTCGGCGGCCTTCTTGTCGGCGGCCTTTTTCTCGTTTGCCATGATTCCTCTTCCTTTACAGGTTTACTTGGACTCGCGATGCACCGTGTGCTTGCGGCAGAAGCGGCAATACTTCGAGAACTCGACGCGGTCCGGGTCGTTCTTCTTGTTCTTGAAGGTGTTGTAGTTTCTCTGCTTGCACTCGGTGCAGGCCAACGTGATCTTAACGCGCATGATACGATACCCTCCTGTCAGGTCAAAACATCAAAAATGAGCCCCCTTGGGGGCACCTTGAATAGATTACCACACGCCCCAAGGCCATGTCAACGAAAATTTCTTGCTTTTTTCTGAATTTCCGGGGCTTTGCGGCCCGCGTCATTCTCCCGCCACCATCAGGCCCCGCAGGAGCAGGCTGGGGCTTGCCACAGGGCTGCCGCGGAACTTCAGGTCGCTGCCCACGGCCTCCGTGTCCGAAAGGAGCTTCAAAAAGTTTCCTGCCACCGTGATCTGCGAAACCGGCCGTTCAATTTTGCCCTGCCGCACGAGAAAGCCGGACGCCTTCAGGGAAAAATCGCCGGAGATCGTGTCCACGCCCGCGTGCAGCCCTTCGAGGGAGGCGATCACAAGGCCGTCGCCCAGCTTCCGCACAAGGTTGGCATACCCCGTCCGGCCCGGCGAAACGTACAGCACCGTGGGCCCTACGCCAAGCGGTGCGGCTGCGGAAGCGCGCTGCGCGTTGCCCGTGCTCTGTACGCCGGCCTTCTGCGCGGTCTTGAGGTTGTGCAGCAGGGTTTTGAGCACCCCCCGCTCCACAAGGGTCTTTCTGACGCAGGGCGTGCCCTCGCCGTCGAAGGCCCGGGGCGCGATGGGGTGGAAGGGATCGTCCACGATATCCACCGCCGGCGCGGCAATGGTTTCCCCCTCCCGGTTCGCCAGCAGCGAGCAGCCCTTCTGCGCCTCGTCCGCCGAAAACATGGGAACAAAGCTCTCCAGCAGGTCGGAGGCGGCCTCCGCCCGGAGCAGCACCCGGTACTCTCCCGAGGCCACGGGCGAGGCGCCCAGCTGCTCCGCCGCGTTCTTTGCGGCCTCCCTTGCGCAGGCGGTAATCTGCGCGGCCTCCCGGCCCAGCCGCAGCGCAAAGCCCGTTTTCACCTCGTCCCCCTCCGCGATGAGCGGCACGACGTAGCAGTAGCCGTCGTTTTCGTCCCGCACTGCGGCAAGGCCCCGGGTGTTGTGAATTTCAACGTGTCCCTCGGCGGTACCCACCTGGCAGTATACCACCCGCCGGATGCGCGGGTCCGCCGCAAGGGTTTTCCGCTCAAGCGCCAGCGCCAGCGCAATCTTCCGCTCCTCCGTGGCCCCGGAAAGCGCGTGCGGCGTCTGCTCCACGGCCTCGTAGACGCAGCGGCCCTGCATGGGATGCTCGTCCACGGTTTCGATGCAGCGGGCGTTGTCCATGGCGCGCAGCACAAGCTGCTCCGGCGCCTCAATCGCCTCGGTATAGGCGTAGCCGTCGCGGCCGTCCACCTGCACGCGCAGACTGAGCCCTGCCTTGCGGCTGACCTTGTAGCGGTCAATCTCTCCGCCCTGCGCGTTGACGGTAAAGGACCTGCCTGCGGCATAATAGGTTTCCGCAGCGTCGCAGCCCTGGGCCAGCGCAAAGGCAAAGGCTTTTTCCCGAAACTCCTGTAAAGTCATTCGATGGCACCTCCCTTGCCGCCGACGGTAAGCTCCGAAACGCGAATGCGCGGCTGACCCACATTGGTGGGCACGCTGCCGGAGAGCGAGCCGCACATGCCCTGCCCCATCCACATGCGCGGGCCAACGCGGTCGATTTTCTGCAAAACCTCCGCGCCCCTGCCGATGAGCATTGCGCCGCGCACCGGGCAGTGCAGGCGGCCGTTTTTGATAAAGTATCCCTCGGACACGGCAAAATTGAACTCGCCCGTGGCGGGATTCACGCTGCCGCCGCCCATACGCTTTGCGTACAGGCCCACGTCCAGCTGGCGGATCATCTCCTCCTCGTCGTCCGTGCCCGGGCAGAGGAAGGTGTTGGTCATGCGCGAGGTGGGCGCGAAGGCATAGCCCTGCCTGCGGGAGGAGCCCGTCATGGGCAGGCCCATGATGCGGCTGCCCAGCCGGTCCACCAGATAGCTGCGCAGCACGCCGTTTTCAATCAGCAGGTTCCGCTGCGCGGGCGTTCCCTCGTCGTCCATGCTGATCGTACCCCATTCGCCTGCCAGCGTGCCGTCGTCCACGGCGGAAACGCAGTCTGCGGCGATCTTTTCTCCCAGCTTGCCGCAGAACTCCGAATTGCCCCGGGCAACGCTGGTGGCCTCCAGGCTGTGTCCGCAGGCCTCGTGGAAGATGACGCCGCCAAAGCCCCCGTCAATCACCACGGGGATGCGCCCCGCCGGGCACTCCGCCGCATGCAGCATGGTCACAGCGGAGTTGGCAGCGTCCCGGGCTGCGGCGCACACGTCAATCCTCGTCCCGTAAGCCTCAAAGCCGCAGCCGAGGCCCGGGCTTTCCGTCCCGGTCTGCGCCTCCCCGTCCTTCATGGCCACGGCCTCAAAGCGCAGGCGCGTGCGGGGCCGTTCGTCGCGGGAGAACACGCCCTCGGAGTTACAGACCAGCACCCGCTGCACCACGTCCAGATAGGTGGCGCGCAGCTGCGTAATCTCCATGGAGACGGCCCGCGCCGCCTTCGTTCCCTCCCGCAGCAGCTCCACGCGGCGTTCGTTTCCCACGGAAGCAAAGGGGAGGGCCGCCGGCAGGCAGTAGCTCTGCATGGAAAAGCTGGCGATCCTGTGCTCCGGCGTGGCGGGCAGGGCCGCCGCCGCGGCGCGGGCCGTCTCCATCAGGCTTTCCGGGCTGATATCCGCCGTATACGCATAGGCGCTGCGGTTGCCCAGCAGCACCCGCACGCCCGCGCCCCGCAGCCGCGTGTAGGCTGCGTTCTCCACCCTGCCGTCGACCATGGCAATGCGATTGCTCTCGGTATCCTCCAGATACAGCTCCGAAAAATCCGCGCCATGGTTCAGCGCCTCCTGCAAAACCGCGTTTGCAATCCTGACCTCAATCAAAGCGGCATACCTCCGTTCCACATCCCGTCCGCATGCGATAAGGGAATGCCGGAGGGGATGGTTTGTGTTCAGTATACCAGTTTTTCCTCCTCCTGTACAGGGAAACGACGGCCGCGCCGGCGCCCTGCTTGCGCCGCCTGTCGGCGGCTGCTATAATGGGCCCATGACAGAAAACGGTTCTTCCGGCACACCGGTGTTTCCGAATCCGGCGCCGCTCTGGACAAAGGATTTTACCATCATTACTCTGGGCTCGGTCGTTTCCCTGCTGGGCAACGCGGTGTCCAGCTTTGCCATCGGGCTGCTGGTGCTGGACTATACGGATTCCATCCTGCTCTACGCCCTCTTCATGGTGTGCTACTGTCTGCCCTGCGTTCTCCTGCCGCTGCTGGCCGGCCCCTATCTGGACCGGTTTTCGAGAAAGCGCGTCATCTACACGCTGGACTTTCTTTCCAGCGGCATTTTTCTGGCTTTTTATTTTCTGCTGCGCTTTGACTTTGTCACTTATCCGGTGTTCCTGCTGGTGGCCGTCCTCATCGGCGGCATCGACAGCGTATACACCGTCGCCTACGAGAGCTTTTACCCGACGCTCATCAGCCGCGGCAACTTCCAGCGCGCCTACTCGGTGTCCAGCCTGATCGACCCGCTGGCCAACGTCATCATGGTTCCCATCGCCGGCATCTGCTATAAGACCATCGGGCTTGCGCCGCTGTTCCTGTTCAACGCGGCCAGCTTTTTCATCGCCGCCGTGATGGAAACGCAGATCCGCGCCCAGGAGTCCCACGCAGCGCAGCGCAGGACGGAGCCCTTCCGCTTCCGCAGGTTCGCCTCCGACCTGAAGGCAGGCCTCGGCTATCTGCGCAGCGAAACCGGCCTTTTGACGATTACGGCCTATTTCTTTCTGACGACACTCTGCGGCAGCGTATCCGGCACGCTCGTCCTCCCCTATTTCAAATCGCTGGGCACGGACGGGGTCTGGATGTACACCTTTGTGATGGGCGCCGCCACGGCAGGGCGGCTCATTGGCGGATACCTGCAATATCGCTTTCGCTATCCCGTGGAGCGCAAGTTCGCCATCGCCATGTTTGTGTATCTGGCCCTTTCCGTGATGGAAGGCGTCTATCTGTTCCTGCCCTTTGCGGGCATGCTGGCGCTCAACTTCCTTTCGGGGCTGTTCGGGGTAACCAGCTACAACATCCGCATTTCCAGCACCCAGAACTATGTGCCGGACGACAAGCGCGGCCGGTTCAACGGGATCTTCCAGATGCTCAACGTTCTCGGCGGCGTGTTCGGCCAGCTCATTGCAGGCGCGGCGGGCGATTTTCTGCCGCTGCGCGGGCTCGTGGCCGGCGCCATGGCGGTCAACCTTGCCGCCGCGCTGGTCATCATGCTGCCGAACCGGGAGGCGGTCAAGCGGATTTACAACGTTGACATCTGAGCGGCTGCATCCTTTCTCCTCCCCCGGTTTGCAGTATGGATTTTTCTTCCATTCCGTGGGATAATAGAGTTGAATTTCTGATGATTTGCAAAAACGGAGGTGTTCCCATGTTTGATCCGAGAATCCAGAAGCTGGCCCACAACCTGATTCATTACTCCTGCCGCCTGCAAAAGGGCGAAAACATCCTGATCGAATCCATCGGCGGCAATGACGACCTGGCCCGCGCGCTCATCAAGGAGGCGTACCGCGCCGGCGGCGTTCCCTTCCTGTGGCTTGGCGACAAGGCGATGGACCGCGAGCTCGTCATGCACTGCTCCGTGGAGCAGCTGAAGCTGCGCGCCCAGGTGGACGGCGCGCTCATGTCCAGAATGCAGGCCTACATCGGCGTGCGGGGCGGCAGCAATTCCTCGGAAATGGCCGACGTGCCCGCAGAAAAGATGAACGATTATATGACCCACTACTGGTCGCCCGTACACGGCGAAATCCGCGTGCCCAAAACCAAGTGGTGCATCCTGCGCTATCCCTCGCCCTCCATGGCGCAGATGGCCGACATGAGCACGGAGGCCTTTGAGGACTACTTTTTCAACGTCTGCTGCCTGGATTACGGCAAAATGGACCGCGCCATGGACGCCTTGCAGGAGCTGCTCCAGCGGACCGACCGCGTGCGCATCACCGGTCCCGGCACGGACCTTCACTTCTCCATCAGGGGCCTGCCCGCGGTCAAGTGCTCCGGCAGCTGCAACATCCCCGACGGCGAGATCTATACCGCGCCGGTCCGGGACAGCGTCAACGGCGTGATCTCCTACAACACGCCCGCGCTGCGGGACGGCTTTACCTATACGGACATCCGCTTTGAATTCAAGGATGGCAAAATCGTCAAGGCCGAGTGCAACGACAACGCGCGCATCAACAAGCAGCTGGACATTGACGAGGGCGCGCGCTATGTGGGCGAATTTGCCATCGGCGTCAACCCCTACATCACCTTCCCCATGAAGGACACGCTGTTCGACGAAAAGATTGCGGGCAGCATCCATTTCACGCCGGGCTCCTGCTACGACGAGTGCGACAACGGCAACCGTTCCAGCCAGCACTGGGATCTTGTGCTCATCCAGACCCCGGAATACGGCGGCGGCGAGATTTACTTTGACGACGTGCTCATCCGCAGGGACGGTCGCTTCGTCCTGCCGGAGCTGGACTGCCTGAACCCCGAAAACCTGAAATAAACCGCCCTGACCCTGCCGGCGGCGCGCGTTCTCCCACGGAAAGCGCGCCGCTTTTGTTTTTTTCGTCCGCATGGTACAATAGCAGCATGAAACGAGGGGACTTTGCCGTAATCTGCGCCGCGGCGCTGCTGTCGCTGCTGCCGCTGCTGCTCCTGCTGCCGCAGCGGGGCGGGGCCGTGCGCGTCGCCGTCCTGCAGCACGGCGCGGTCATCTATGATGGCCCGCTCTCCGAGGACGCGAGAATCGTCACCCCGGAGGGCGGTAACGTCATTGAAATCAAAAACGGCGAGGCGCGCATGCTGCTTGCGGACTGTCCGGACGGGCTCTGCCTGCGCGCGGGCGCTGCGGGCGCGCTGCATCCGCTGGTCTGCCTGCCGAACCAGGTCGCCGTCATCATCTCCGGGGAAGGAGGCGATGCGCTGGATGCCATCACGCAGTAAGGTCCGCCGCCTGACCCTCGTGGCGCTGCTCTGCGCCATGGCGCTGGCGACGCAGTATTTTGAAGCGCTTCTGCCGCCCATCGTGCCTGCAATTCCCGTCCGGCTGGGCCTTGCCAACCTGTTCACGCTGTATGCGCTGCTGCGCCTGTCGCGGCTGGACGCGCTGGCCGTCTCTCTTTTGCGCTGCCTGCTGTTTCCGCTTCTCTCCGGCGCGGTCTCCGGCTTTTTCTATGCGGCGGCGGGCAGCCTCTCGGCCTTTTGCGCCATGGCGCTTCTGCTGCCGCTGTATGCGTGCGGTACGCTCTCCCCCATTGGCCTCAGCGTGGCGGGCGCCTTTTTTTTCAATCTCGGGCAGACGCTTGTGGGCCTGCTCGTCACAGGTCCCGCCATGCTGGCCTATTTCCCCTATATGGGCCTGCTTTCCATCCCCGCAGGCGCGGCGACGGGCCTTGCCTGCCTGCTGCTCATCCGCCGCCTCGCAGGGCGGGAATCGTCTGCCAGCTCCCGATCGTAACGCCGGTATAGTAGTGCAAAAGGATTTCTTCATAGTCCGCACCGGCCCGGGCCATGCCGTTGGCCCCGGTCTGGCTCATGCCGACGCCATGGCCAAAGCCCTTCGTATCAAAGCGAACGGTCTTGCCCGTCAGCGTAACGGTGAACATCGTGCTGTCCAGACCGACCAGGTAGCGGAGCTGCTTGCCCGTCAGCGTTGCGCCGCCCAGACGGATGGCGTTGACCCGGCCGCTCTCCGTGCGGGACACGACGGCAATCTGATCGGCCAGCCGCCCCTCCGACAGCCCCGCCTTCGGATAGCTTTCATTGACCCTGCGGCAAAACTCCTCATAGGAGAGCTTCACCGTTGCGGAGAGCCGGGAGGTGCCCGTTTCGTTTCCGCTCTCCACCGCCCGCAGATACGGCCTTGCCACGGCAAAGACGTTCTCGGAATCCTCCGTATACCCGCCGGAAGCGCTGTGGTACAACGCCTCGATGGGCTCGCCCTCATAGAGCAGCACCTGCCCCATGGTCTTTTGCACCGCCTGCTCCACGCGGGCGCGGTTTTCCTCATAGCTGTTTGTCCAACGCGCCCGCTGCCGCTCGGCGGAGGCGAAGGCCTGGCAGCAGTTGCTGCCCGTACACACATCCGCATCCGAGGAGTTGCAGCCGCCGTGCAGGAGCTTTCGCACCGTATAGGTGCGGGCCGCGACCGCCTGCGCGCAGAGCGCCTCCTCCTCAAACGAAGCGGGCATCTCCGCGGCAACCACGCCCACAAGATATTCCTCCAGCGGTTCCTCCGTAATCTGACCCGTGCGCCGGTCATAGACGGAAATGCTGAGATCCGAATAGACCTGCACGCTGAATCCGCCGTCCGCCGCCGTTTCCGTCTGCCCGCGGGCATAGACGCAGCCGCGGATCAGCAGGACAAAAATCCCCAGCGTACAGGCCGCGGCAACGACCCTGCCCCAGCAAACCCGATACACCGCGCACTCCTTTCCCGCCGGCCGGACGGGTACGCTCTGGCGCACGGCCGCCCCTGACGGAAAGATTCCCTCTATCGTATTTCCTTTTCCGGCCATTCATGCTAAAATAGCTTAGATATGACGAGAAAGGACACAGCCCCATGATACAGGACGAGCTCCAGCAGCGTATTCACGACGGCCAGCGGGAAGCCTTCCGCGAAATCTACGGCGCCTACAGCCGCCAGGTTTATGCGCTGGCGCAAACGGCCCTCGGCAGCGCAGAGGGCGCGCGCGCCGTCGTCCGCCAGGTTTTTTTAACGCTCTATCGCGAGCTGATGCACACAAACAGCGATATCGACCTGCCTGCCCGCCTCTCCGCGCTTACCAACGAGGAAATCCGCATCAGCCGCATCGCTGCGGGCGATCTTTCCCCGGACGCGCTCCAGGCGCAGTGCACGGTTTCCGCGGCGCCGGGCGTCAGCACGGACGACATCATGCTGCGCATCCGCGCGCGCATGGCGGGCGGTCCGCAGGCGGAGCCCGTCCAAGCGGCGCAGGCGATGGAACCCGCCGGGAACAGCTCCGCCGGCGAAGGGGAGCCGAAACAGGCGGAAGCTGCGCCGCCGCCCGCGCCTGCGGATCCCCCCGCGCAGAAGCAGCAGCCTGTGCCTCCCCTGACGTCCCGGCCCGCAAAAAAAGCCGCGCTGCCGGCAGGCGGGATTGTGGCGCTGGTCATCGCGGCGCTTCTGCTGCTCTTCTTTGTCTGGCTCCTGGCGGGCATCCTGATGGAGCTTTGGATCATTCCCTTTTTTGATCTGGGCTACCGCTGGTTCAACGAAAATATTTTCTCCTTCTTCTGGCTGCCCTGAGCCGGAGATACTGTGGGAGTTGCCATGACCTGTCGATTTTCTTCCGACGCGGCGCGGCGCGAGTTCACGCCCGTAGACAATGCTTTTATCTCGGAATACCTGCCCTCGGCCACGGGCCTGCAATTACAGGTCTATCTGTATGGGCTGATGCAGTGCTACCAGCCCGGCATGGACGGGGCCATTGCGGACGCGCTGGGCGTCTCGCAGGGGGCTGTGGCGGAAGCCTTCTGCCACTGGCAGACGCAGGGCCTTGTTCGCATTGTTTCCGAAAAGCCGCTGATTGTGGAATACCTGCCGCTGCAGGAGGCCGCCGCCGGCTCCGCCGCCCCGCAGAAATACGGCGGGCTTGTGGCGCGGCTCAACACGCTCACCGCCCCCCGGCAGTTCGGCATGCAGGAACTCAGGCACATCTATGACTGGATCGAGGTGTACGGGCTTGAGGAGGGCGCGGTGCTGGAGCTTGTGGCCTACTGCATGGAGCAGAAGGGGCGGCGCGTCAGCATCAATTACATGAGCGCGGTGGCGCAGGGCTGGGCGGAGGACAATATCCGCACCTTTGAGGCGGCCCGCGCCGCCATCGAGGCCTATTCTCTGCGCAGGCACGGCGCAACGGCCATCCTGCGGCAGTGGAACAAACGCCGCAGGCCCACGCAGGACGAGATGGCGCTCTATGAAAAATGGACGGGGGAATGGGGCTTTTCCGACGAGGCAATCCTCGCCGCGCTGCCGCGCCTCACGGTATCCGGCAGCCCCAATTTTACCTATCTCGACGAGCTGCTTTCCGCGCTGCGGGACCAGCGGCTGACGGAGGCTTCCGACATCGCGGACGACGATGAAAAGACCGCGCAGGAGCGCGCCTTTGCAAAGCTGCTCTTTGCCCGGGCGGGCAAGGTTGAGCCGGCCACCCGCACCCAGCGGGCGCAGATCGCCATGTACCTGACCGAATACGCCATGCCCCGCGAGCTGCTGCTGTTTGCCGCGGAGCTGAGCCGGGGCGCAAACGAGCCCTTCGGCCGCATAAAGCTGCTGCTGAACGACTGGCACAACCGGGGGATTTCCACCGTTGCGGAGGCGGAGGCCCTTGAGGCCGAAAAGCGGCAAAAGCCCGCGCCGCAAAAGCGCAGAGGCGCGGCGAAGGACTACGCGCAGCGCCAGATCAGCGACGCGGATTTTGAAAACCTCTTTCTCGACCTGAACCAGGAGATTGGCGGGGAGTGAACGGAAGATGAGCACGCAGATCGAACGGGTTTACAGCGACATCCGCAGCGAGGAGCGGCGCGCGCTTGCCGTGCGCACGGCGGAGGCCTACGCCCGCGCGCCGGAGCTTGCCGCTCTGCCCGGTCTGCGGCAGGCCGTGCTGCGCGATGCGGCGGCGCGGCGCATCGACGCCGCGGAATCCGCAAAGCGGCTCCAGGCGCTGGACGCGCGGGAGCAGGCGCTGCTTCTTGCGGCGGGCCTTCCTGCGGACACGCTGACGCTCCGCAGCCGTTGCCCCCAATGCCGCGACACCGGCTGGCTGGGCGGCACGAGCCGCCGCCCCTGCGCCTGCCGCCTCAAGTATATGGCGCAGCGGGATCCCGCCATCGGGATCAACGAGCGGGAAACCTTTGAAACCTTCTCCCTGGACGTCTTTCCCGATGAAGGGCAAAAAAAGCGCACGGTCAATGCAAAGAACTTCTGCATGGCCTATGCGGACACGCTGCCCAACCCGGAAAAGCCCAACCTGCTGCTGATGGGCATGCCGGGGCTTGGAAAATCCTTTCTCTGCAACGCCATCGCCTACCGCGCGCTCTGCCGCGGGCTTGCGGCGCGGCGCGTAACGGCCTACGCCTTTGTGGAGGATGCGCTTGCCGCCATCCGGAATCAGAGCGGGCGCAGCGCTCTGTATGTCAACCTTCCGCTGCTGGTCATCGACGACCTTGGCAGCGAGCCGGTGGTTCCCAACGTATCGGAGGAGGCCCTCTTTTCCCTGCTGAACGAGCGGCTGAACGCAAGGCGCGCCACCGTTGTGGCAACCAATCTTTCCGTCTCGGCCCTGCAGGACCGCTACGGCGAGCGCGTCATGTCGCGACTCACCGACCGCAGCGCGGCGCAGCCCATCCTCCTGACGGGCGAAAACCTGCGCTGGAGCGACGGCCTATGCTGACACTGGTTGCAAGCCCCATCGGCAATCTCTCCGATATCACCTACCGCGCGGTGGAAACGCTCCGCGCGGCGGATGTTGTTTTCTGCGAGGACACGCGCCGCTCGCTACAGCTTTTGAACCATCTGGACATCAAAAAGCCCCTCGTCTCCTGCCACGCCCACAACGAGCGGGAGCGTGCGGCGGAGCTTGTGGCGCGCCTGCGGGAGGGACAGTCCGTGGCCTATCTTTCGGATGCGGGCATGCCCGGCATCTCCGACCCCGGCGCGGCGCTCGTGTCGGCCTGCATCGAGGCCGGCCTGCCCTATACGGTGCTGCCGGGTGCGTCCGCCGTGCTGACCGCGGCCGTGCTCTCTGGCCTGCCCTGCGGCAGCTTCTCCTTTTTCGGCTTTCTGCCCCGCGACGGCAGAGGCCGCCGGGCCGCCCTGGCCCGCATTGCAGACTGCGGACACCTGGCCATCCTCTATGAAAGCCCGCACCGCGTAGGCGCTACCTTCCGCGCGCTGTATGAAGCGCTGGGGGACTGCCCCGCCGCGCTGCTGCGCGAGCTGACCAAGAAATTCGAGTCCGTGGAGCGCGGCGCCCTCTCCGAGCTTGCGGCGCGCTTTTCCGAGGCGGAGCCCCGGGGGGAATGCGTCATCGCGGTGCTTTGCCAAAAGCAGGCCGCGCCGGAACCCGGAGAAGCTGCGCTCGACGCGCTGCTCCTTGCGGCGCTTTCGGAGGGGCGCACCGTCAGGGACGCGGCGGCGCTTGCCGCAGAGCGCCTCGGCCTCCCGAAAAAGCAGGCCTATGCCCGCGCGCTGGCGCTGCGGGAGGACTAGCCCTGGCCGGCTCCTCCGGCGTCAGCCTTGTCGCTTCGTTCATTCGTTCCACGAAAAACACCCGGTTTTCTCCCGCCACGATCTTTCCCGTAAGCGCAATTTGATACCCCAGCCGCTCCGCATAGCCGCAGACACTTGCGACGACCCGTCCCTCCTTCACAAACAGAAGCTGAACCATGCCCTCGCTCACGGTCTCCTGTATGGAGGGGCTGGAAAAGCCAGTCGCTTTTTCCATCTCCTTCCTGTCCGTGTAGGGCGGGAAGCGGTAGACCGCCTCTCAGGAAAAGAGCACGGCCTGCTCAAGCGTTGTCTGCCGCCCCGGCGCAAGTGAGCGGATTGCCCGGCCGAAACGAAGGTTGTTCCACGCCACCAGCGGATCCCCAACGAGGGCATAGCCGAGGACAGGGCCGCACAGGATGGCGGGGGTCCCCGTCAAAAGCAGCTTCTTTTTCATTCGTCCGGTTATCGCTTCAGTGCGCCGCATTGTACAGCTCGATCACCACGCTCCAGTCCGGCAGGTTCAGCGCGACATACCAGTACAGCAGCGTCGCCGCGGCAATCCGCAGCAGCGGCAGCCGCTCCCGCCACAGCCGCAGCCCGCAGAGCAGGGTCAGCGCCGCGAGATACACCATCAGCCAGAGCGGAAGAATGCGCATCATTGTCAGCCCGTACGCGCCGATGTACAGCAGCAGCCGCGCGGCCGCCGAGGCCAGCAGCAGCGCCGTCGCAAACAGCAGCAGCGCCTGAAGCGCCAGCCCTGCCGCAGTCCTTTTCGCGTACCGGCAGGTCAGGCCAAAGAGGGTAAAGTTCATGAGCGCCACGGCGATGAGCTGCCAGAAGCCCTCGCGGGCATACTCCGAATAGGTCAGCGCTCCCGGCAGCTTTCCGCCGAAGAGATACTGAAACTGCACGATTGCAAAGACCGCGTAGACCAGCAGCAGCAGCGCCGTCACGATGCCCAGCGTCACAGGCGGCCAGCTTCCCGCCGCATGGTCCGGCACACGCCGCTTCTGCCCCCAGAAGGCGTTGTAAAAAAGCGAGTAGAACAGCAGCGCTGTTACAAAGGTCACCACCACGTTCCGAAGGGCAGCCGTCAGGCTCAGTCCGCAGAAGATGCGCCCCACAAGCGCCGCCATGCCCGCGTCCGCCAGCGTCAGAAGCGCGGTGACGATTGCCGCCAGCGGCAGCCCCACCAGCAGGCCGATGAGCACGGGCGCCAGCTGTTTTCTCCCCCGGCCCAGAGAGGACATCGCGGCAAACGCCCGGCCGATTGCGGAGAAGGGCTTGATCCCAAAGCCTGCAAAGAACGCCGGCAGCAGTACGCCCTCCCGCTGCCGCGCAGGATTCTCCTGCACGAACACGAGAAACAGCAGGAACAGGCAGGGCACAAGGAGGTAATTGATAAGCCCGAACTCCCCGCCGCCGTCGAAAAAGTACCGGCAGTTCAAAACCAGCGTGCCCAGAAGCAGCAGCATTGCATAGCGGTTTTCCCATACCCGCCGCCACTGATACGCAAGATAGACCAGAAGGGCGATGCACCAGAACAGCGCGAAGCCCCAGCTGTCGCAGGCATCGGAAAAGAGCAGCGCGGCGCAGGCGACGCCGATGAGCAGCGCGCCGAGCAGCAGCCAGCGCGCCTCTCCTGTCACGGGCGGCGGCGTTGACGATCCCTGGGCCGGTCTGCCCGGCGACACGTCCCGGCACGGGGCCGGTGATTCCGCCGCAGAGCGGCTATCCTTCTGCGCCGAAAGCGGCGCGGCGTTTATCTTATCTTCCATGTTATCCATTGCTCCTTTCGATAAGGCCCCGGAACCTGCCCGCATGGGGCGCGCTTCGGCCGGCAGGGGCGGATTCCGCAGGGTGCAGGCTGCCGCCCGGCGGAAGCATCCGCTCTCCCGAAATTTGCGGGCAGACCGCCCCTCAGGCGCTCCAGGCGCCCCCATGCCCGGGTATGTTTTTGCGGGGCCTTCGTTCTCAGCCGGGCGCTGTCACTCATCCCGCGCCTTCCCGCTGCGCGCCGCGGCTTTCCCCTGCGGGTACGCTGAGGCCGCCCGGGCCAGGCCGCTCTCCGGCTCCGCTTCCGCCTGCGCTCATTCCGCGCTGCGGGCGGGTTCCTCCGCCTCCGGCAGATACTCCAGAATATCCGAGGGCTGGCAGGCCAGTTCCCTGCAAATCGCATCCAGCGTGGAAAATCGGATGGCCCGGCACCTGTTGTTCTTTAAAATGGACAGGTTGGCCAGCGAAATATCCACGCGCTCGGACAGCTGGGAGAGGCTCATCTTGCGCCGTGCCAGCATTACGTCCAGATTGACCTGAATCATCGTCTCCACCTCACACCGTCAGGTCGTTTTCCTGCTTGCAGGCGACGGCGCGCTCAAACACCTGCGCCAGCACCAGCGAAAACAGGCCGCACATTCCCACCGCCGCGCCCACAAGCTGCGCCATGATCGTGTTGGCAGGCAACAGGAGCAGCAGCAGGCAGCACGCCGCCATGCCCAGCGCAACAAAGCCCATGCGCCGCAGCGCGCGGACATTTTTCATTACAAACGGGTCCTGATCCAGCGAGCGCATCATCTGCAGCAGCGTCACGGCGATCACCATCGCGCCCGCCACAAACAGCAGGCCCAGCCCCACGGCAAAACAGGTCAGCACATGGCTGCCGCAGCGCTCCACGGACAGCCGGTCCACCTCCATACCCATCTCCCGCAGAATGATACAGGAGAAGAAACAGCCCGCCACCATGCCGCAGACAATGAGAATTTTGACCAGTTGATTCAGGCTTCTGTTGCCCATTCCGCTTCACCTCTTTCGCATGGTAGAATACCTTTAATCTTATCGATTGTCAATAAAAATTATACGAATTTCATATTATTTTTGCTTTTTTACAATAAAAAACCGCAGAACGTCCGTCTGCGGTCCTTCCCGGCAATTCAAAAATGCTCTCCAGCCCTGCGCCCGGCCCTTCAGCGGATGCGAAACACCGTTCGCCTGCACCGGCCCGCAATCACATCCGACAATCGCTTGTCCGCACGCGCGATGATCACGGTCGTGCCGTTCATTACCGGCCCCCGGATGAAGTCCAGCTTGGCCCGCGCGCCGTTTGCGCCCGCGCGGCTGGCGCCCACGCAGCTCTTTTGCAGCTCCTCCATGGCGGTGAGCACCTCGCTGGCGTCCTTCCCCTCCACCGCTTCAACGAGGGTATCCGGATCGTTGGGATCGCGGTAAATGCCGTCCACGCTGGTGAGAATCACCAGATAGCGGGCGTGTACCAGATCGCAGATGACCGCGGCGGTCTCATCGTTGTCCACGCACTCCACCACATGGTCGATGGAGGCGCGGTACTTGGCCAGCTCCAGCTTGCGAATCTCGTCCACGCTGACGGGATCGTTGTAGTTGACAATGGGGATGGCTCCCTGCGCGGCGCAGCGCAGCAGAAAGCCCCGGATATACGCCCGCTTTTCCTCATCGTTAAAATGCGTGTGCTCCACCAGAAGCTGCCGCACGGAATAGCCATGCGGGATATAGCGCCGGTACTCGCCCATGAGGATGGCCTGCCCCTGCGCGGCATAGTCCGCCTTGACCTCCTGCGCGTCGCCCGAAAGCTCGCGGCCATGGCGGTGGATATAGTCGATGCGCCCGATTTCCGCAGCGCCGCTGGAAACCCAGATCATGCCGGGCCGCAGCTCTCTGCCAAGGCGGGCGAAGATATTGTAATCGATATCGCTGTCCTCCTTGCGGATCAGCGCCATGGAACCGATTTTCCCGACGAGTTCATAGTCAAACGCAGGCATGGGCTTGGAGCTCCTGTATCATTTTTCTCCCGTTTCAAAAAGCGGGCGGGCCTGGGCCGCATGAAGCGAGCCGCTTGCGGCAGGAACGAGTTCTTTCCTCTTACCGTCGTCGGGGGGACCCCTGTTTGCCGCCGCAGGCCGCAGGGGCTGGGCAAAGGGTGCCGGGCAGAAAAAGCGAAAGCGGCCTTTACACAGCCTTTCCTCATAAATCGGCCTGCCCACTGACGCGGAACAATGCGTACAATATACCACAGCGCGGCGGCGACGGCAACAGGGAGGCTGGTCAAAAGGCGGAGAATGTCTGCCAGACGTTCGCTTCCTTGTTTTTTCTCTCTGCTGTGCTATAATACAGTTATCCATTTTCATGAAAGGTCAACATCAACATGTCGGTGCATCCGCAATATCGTTACAGGAAAATCGACTTTTTCATCGCCCTGCTTATGGCGATACTGGTTTTCTTCGTTTCCTTTTATGGCACGTCTAATCTGCCTTCATGGGGTGATGATTTTGCGGCATATTTCAATGACGCTATCGCAATTACAGAAGGCTCCTCCGAAGAACAGCACAGATTGAATAACCTCTATCATCCTTCCAATCTGCCGTCAGAGGCCACAGATGGGACATTGCGCTATGTGTGGGGGTATTCGCTACTGCTTTCTTTTGTGTATCGACTCGTCGGTTTTGACCGCGTTCAGTATGATTCGCTCATCTACTACAAACTTGTTTCTGTGATTTGTTTTGCACTATGCGCTTCCGTGATGCTTCTGTTTTTTCGGCGCAGGTTTTCTCTTCCCGCATCTGTACTGTTCACAGTATTTGTTGGCACAAATTATCTCATCCTTCGTGAACTTGGCAGTTTATATGCTGACATTACATATATGTTTTTCTCCATGCTTTCCCTGGCGCTTGCGGAGCTTTTCCTTTCTGTAAAGACAACGCGCAGCAGGCTTATCGCCGGAGCTTTTCTCGGCATAGCGATGTGGTATACGCATGAGGTTCGCCTGAATGGCCTGCTGACTGTTGTGGCAGTTTCATTCCTGCTTGCGCTGCATCTGCTTAGAAACAGGAAAGCGTATACGGTCAGAATGTTCGCAGTGCAATTTTTCCCCTTTGCCCTTTTCCTGATCCTCACTTTCGTGTCGGAACGATGGTTCCTCTGGAAACCGACAAGCAATATGAGCGATTTTTCTACTGTATCGCTTCATCGTTTCTTCGACATGGCGAGTTATTACTACTATACCGTCCGGGATTGGATTGCTTCAAGCCTGTTCTTTGGCCTCTTCAGGTATCCAATTCCGCGCATTTGCAAGATTTTCGCTTTTGCGGTTTTGCTGCTGTGCCTAATTGGTCTGCTGAATTGCCTCCGCAAAAAGGACGTAAGCGCGACCGTCTATGCAGGCCTGATTGTCGTCTTTTTCACAGGCGCATCGTTACTGCCCTATCAGCAGGGCGTCCGTTATATCTTTCCGCTGATGCCGCTTGCCCTGCTATTTATCGGGTATGGCGCGCAGGCCGTTTCCGGATTTGTAAAACGGCTGTGTGAAAAACGCAAACCGCTCTCGCCCCGTTTTAAAAAGCGATCACAGCGATTGGCACAGGCCCTTATGTGCTGTTATTGCATCGCAATGCTTGTGATGGCGGCGCGCTCCATCAAGAACTACGAATATCTGTATGAAACCGCATATGACGGACCATATACGGAAGATTCCATTGAGATGTACCGTTACATCCGCGAGAACACCGAGGAAACGGCTTTGATCATTACAGGGAAACCACGGGTCTTGTACTTGAACACAGAACGCAAGACGATTCCTTTTGAAAACGGACATACAGTGGAGGAAGCGGACTACTACCTGCGCAATGTAAATTCCCGGCTTACCGACCATGTGCTTGCCGGCGTTGTCACAAAAGCACAGCTGGCTGAAATGACCGAGGTTTATCGCACCGAGCACCTGATTCTCTACCGTGTGGGAGAATAAGGGATAAGGCAAGGCGCAGAAAGAGACAGCGTTGCTGTCCCGGCAAGGCAAAAAGCGGCCCGGGGCCGCTTTTTTCCGCAGGCCGGGGCCCTCCCGCAGGGGGACGGCCCCGCTCCCGCCTCAGGATTTCGCTTATGACTGCACCAGATACGCGCTGATGAAGGGGTCCAGCGCGCCGTCCATAACGGCCTGAATGTTGCCGTTCTCCACGCCCGTGCGGTGGTCCTTGACCAGCGTATAGGGCTGGAACACATAGGAGCGAATCTGGCTGCCCCACTCAATCTTTTTCATCTCGCCCTTGATGTCGGCCATCTGCTGCTCGCGCTCCCGCTCCTGCAGCTCGATGAGCTTGCCCCGCAGCATGCGCATGGCGGTTTCGCGGTTCTGAATCTGGCTGCGCTCGTTCTGGCACTGTACGACGATGCCCGTGGGCAGATGCGTAATGCGGATGGCGGAGCTGGTCTTGTTGACATGCTGCCCGCCCGCGCCGCTGGAACGATAGGTGTCCACCCGCAGGTCGTCCGGATCGATCTTGACGTCCGCCGTGTCGTCGTCAAAGATGGGCGTTACGTCCAGCGAGGAAAAGGAGGTGTGCCTGCGGCCGGACGCATCGAAGGGCGAGATGCGCACAAGCCGGTGTACGCCCTTCTCCGCCTTGAGATAGCCATAGGCGTTTTCGCCGCTGACCTCAAAGGTGACGGACTTGACGCCCGCATCGTCGCCATCCAGCAGGTCCAGCTCCCGCACGGCAAAGCCATGCGCCTCGCAGTAGCGCGTGTACATGCGGTAGAGCATCTCCGTCCAGTCCTGCGCCTCGGTGCCGCCCGCCCCCGCGTGCAGCGAGAGCACGGCGTTGCAGTGATCGTAAGGCCCCTTGAGCAGCAGCTCCAGCTTCAGTGCCTGCACCCTTTCGGAAAAATCCGCAAGCTCGGTTTTGAGCTCCTCCACGAGCGAAGCGTCGTCCTCTTCCTCCGCCATTTCAAGCAGGGTTTCCAGATCGCCGCCCATGGACACCAGCTTTTCATAGCGCGCGATTTTGTTTTGCAGATTCTTGGCCCGCTGGTTGACCTTGTTGGCGTTTTCCACGTCGTTCCAGAAATCGACCGCGCCCATCTGCTCCTCCAGCGCCTTCAGCTCCGCCTTCAGCTCCTCGGGCCGGATGGACTGCCCCGCCTCCTTGAGCGTTGCGATCTCCTCGGCAATCTGTTGCTTGTATTCGTCCAGTACGATCATGCTCAGTTCTCCTTACCGCAGCAGTTCTTGTATTTCTTGCCGCTGCCGCAGGGGCAGGGCGAATTCCTCCCGATCTGGGCGCGCGCCTCTCTGCGCGCCGGCTGTCTGCCGCCCTCGGCGGGCGTTTCAACCGGCTTCGCCAGCTGCTCCCGCTGCACGGGCGTGCGCTTGATCGAAATGCGGAACATGGTCCGCGCGGTCTGCTCGCGGATGGCGGCAATCATCGCGTCGAACATGTCGAAGCCCTCGGCCGTGTAGGCGTTCACCGGGTCGCGCTGCGCATAGGCCCGCAGGCCGATGCCCTGCTTGAGCTGGTCCATCGCGTCGATGTGCTCCATCCAGTGTGAATCCACGGTGCGCAGCAGCACCACCCGCTCCACCTCGCGCATGTCCCCGCCCTCGGCGGCAATCTCCCGCTCCTTTTGCGCGTACCGCTGGTCCGCAAAGTCGTAGACCCGTTGCCGGACCGCGTCTGAGGACTGCGCCTTTTCAGGCCCGAACAGCATTCCGCGGGGCGCAAAGCAGAGCTCGCACACCTCGTTGGACAGCGCCTTCAAATCCCAGGTTTCCGGGGCGGCGTGGGGGTTTGCGTAGGCGTCGATCATGCTGTCCAGCGCGCCGTGCAGCATGTCTTTCATGCTGCCGCTCAAATCCTCGCCCATGAGTACGCGGCGGCGCTGGCCGTAGATGATCTCGCGCTGCTTGTTCATCACGTCGTCATAGCGCAGGACGCTCTTGCGAATTTCAAAATTGTTGGCCTCAACGCGCTTTTGGGCGTTTTCGATCTGTTTGGTGATCATCCGGGCTTCGATGGGCAGCTCGTCATCCGGATTGAGCTTTTCCATGAGGCCGGAGATGCGGTCCGCGCCAAAGCGGCGCATGAGCTCGTCCTCCAGCGAAACGTAGAAACGCGTACTGCCGGGGTCGCCCTGCCGGCCCGCGCGGCCCCGAAGCTGGTTGTCGATGCGGCGGCTCTCGTGCCGCTCCGTGCCGATGATGTGCAGTCCGCCCAGCGCTACGACCTGGGCGTGCTCCGCCTCGGTTTCCCTCTGGAATTCCTGATACAGCTTCTGATAGCGGCTGCGCGCGGCCAGAATCGCTTCATCCTCCGTCTCCGCATGGCCGGTGGCCTCCTCGATCAGCCCGTCCTCCATGCCCTCCTGCCGGAGCGCCCTGCGCGCAAGAAAGTCCGGATTGCCGCCCAGCAGGATGTCCGTGCCGCGGCCTGCCATGTTGGTGGCGATTGTGACCTGATTGAGCTTGCCCGCCTGCGCAACGATCTCCGCCTCCTTCTGGTGGTGCTTGGCGTTGAGCACCTCATGGCGGATGCCGCGGCGCCTGAGCAGCTCGGAGAGATACTCGCTGCGCTCCACGGAGATGGTGCCAACCAGAATGGGCTGGCCGGTGGCGTGTACCTCCTCGATCTCCCGCAGCACGGCGCGGAATTTACCCGCCTCGGTGGTATACACCGCGTCGTTGCAGTCCTCCCGGATCATGGGGCGGTTGGTGGGGATCTCCACAACGTCGAGATCGTAAATATCCATGAACTCGGATTCCTCGGTCTTGGCCGTACCGGTCATGCCCGCCAGCTTCTGGAACATACGGAAATAGTTCTGGAAGGTGATGGTGGCGAGGGTCTTGTTCTCCCGCTCCACCTTGACGCCCTCCTTGGCCTCCAGCGCCTGGTGCAGCCCCTCGTTGAAGCGGCGGCCAATCATAAGGCGGCCGGTAAACTCGTCCACAATGATAACCTGCCCGTCCTGCACGACGTAATCCCTGTCCCTGACAAAGAGGGAGCGCGCGCGCAGCGCCTGCAGGATGTGGTGGTTGAGCTCGGTGTTCTCCGCATCGGAAAGCGTCTCAACGCCGAAAAACTGCTCCGCCTTCCGAATGCCCTCCGCGGTGAGCTGCACGGTGCGACGCTTGATGTCGCACTGGTAGTCGCCGTCCTCCTGCTGCTCCTCGCCCATGAGCTGGTCGGCCTTGGACTGCTGCACAAGGTCCGCGCCGCGGCGCAGCTTTGTCACAAAGCGGTCGGCCTTCTGGTACATCTCCGAGGACTCCTGCCCGGCGCCGCTGATGATCAGCGGTGTGCGCGCCTCGTCGATCAGGATGGAGTCCACCTCGTCGATGATGGCATAGGCCAGCTCCCGCTGCACCATCTGCTCGCGGTAGACCACCATGTTGTCGCGCAGGTAGTCGAAGCCAAACTCGTTGTTCGTGCCATAGGTGATGTCCGCGGCATAGGCGGCGCGGCGCTGGTCCGCGTCGAGCCCATGCACGATGCAGCCCACGGACAGGCCCAGAAAACGGTGAATCTTGCCCATCCACTGGGCGTCACGCTTTGCAAGATAGTCATTGACAGTGACGATATGCACGCCCTTGCCCGAGAGCGCGTTGAGATAGGCGGGAAGCGTGGCCACCAGGGTTTTGCCCTCGCCGGTCTTCATCTCCGCGATACGTCCCTGATGCAGCACCATACCGCCCAGCAGCTGCACGTCGAAATGGCGCATGCCCACGGTGCGCACGGACGCCTCGCGCACCGTGGCGAAGGCCTCGCACATCAGATCGTCCAGCGTCTCGCCCGCGGCAAGCCGCTGGCGGAAGCGCTCCGTCTGTCCGCGCAGCTCCGCATCGCTCTTTTTCTGCATTTCCGGCTCCAGCGCGTTGATGCGCGCCACATAGGGGCGGAGCTTTTTCAATCTGCTCTCGCTGGTGTTGCCAAGCAGTGTGTCGATCAGACCCATGCCATTCTCCTCTTTCCTGCGCTGTTTTCCCGCGGCGGGGCCGCGGCGCTGCGGAATATCCTAGTGTAGTAGTATATCACATTCTTCCAGTTCCGAAAAGGGTTGTCTTTTGACGCTTTCTACGCCAAGGACAGGCCGCGGCGGCAAAGGCAGATTGCCCGCCCTACGCTTGCGGGATGCGCTCCGGGCTGCTATACTCAGGAGGAAGGGGCTGCCCACCGGCACCCCCATGGAGCGCGATATGAACGTTTTTGACTTCGACAAAACCATATACGATGGCGACAGCACGGCGGACTTCTTCCGTTTCTGCCTGCGCAGGCAGCCGGGCCTCAGCCGTTTCCTGCCCCGGATCGTCTGGGGCTTTTCGCTGTACTTTCTGGGCGTTTGGGACAAGACGCGGGCCAAACAGAATTTCTATCGCTTTCTGCGCGCCGTGCCCGACGTGGACGGCTGCGTTTCGGCCTTTTGGGAAAGCTATCTTTGCAGAATCAAGTCCTGGTATCCCGCCATGCAGCGGGGCGACGACGTGATCATCTCCGCCTCGCCGGAGTTTCTGCTTGCGCCTGCCTGCCGGCGGCTGGGCATCCCCGTCTGCATGGCCTCCCGCGTGGACCGGCATACGGGCGCGTACACGGGCGTGAACTGTCACGGGGAGGAAAAGGTCCGCCGCTTTTACGAACGCTTCCCGGAGGGCCGGATTGAGGCCTTCTACTCCGACTCGCTGTCGGACGCGCCGCTGGCCCGGCTCGCTGATCGCGCCTGCCTTGTCAGGGGCGATGCGCTGCTGCCCTGGCCCGGACAGGACCACCCCGCATAAAGCCCGAAGGAGCAGAGGGCGCAGAAGGGCCTGCCTCCCGCAGGCCGTATCCGCGGCGCGCCATGGAGCGCTTCTTTCCGGCCGGGATAGGCCAGGTCTGCCGCATCGGGAACCCGCAATCCGCCGCTCCGATCCAGCCGGGAGGGGATTTTCCTCCCGAGCCGCTTTTTCCCCGCAGGGAAATCTGTTAAAATGAAAAAAAACGGCTGCTGACGCGGCACCGTGACCGGGATGGAAGCGGGCCGCAAAAGGAGATACGCCATGATTCTGAACGCAACGATTGACCCGACGGCCTTTGTGGCGCCCAGCGCGGACCTGATTGGCCGCGTTACGCTGGCTGCGGATTGCAGCG
Source organism: Clostridiales bacterium (assembly GCA_004554165.1). GTDB lineage: Bacteria > Bacillota > Clostridia > Christensenellales > CAG-138 > CAG-1024. Next base: position 35,686 of record SFNQ01000024.1, read on the forward strand.
TCTTTTTCCACGCCACGCTGCGCGCCGAGCAGGAGGAAATCACCGTGGGCCGGGGAACAAACATTCAGGACAACGCCGTTTTGCATATCAGCCCGGGCCATCCGCTCAAAATCGGCGCGAATGTTACCGTAGGCCACGGCGCAATCCTGCACGGCTGTACCATCGGCGACGGCTCGCTCATCGGCATGGGCGCAATCGTTCTGGACGGCGCGGTCATCGGCGCGCACTGCCTGATCGGCGCGGGCGCGCTGGTTACGCAGGCCACGGTTGTCCCCGACAACACGCTGATGCTGGGCTGTCCCGCAAAGGCCGTCCGCCAGCTTGACCCCGACGAAATCCGGCGGCTGGACGAGTCTGCGGCCCACTATGTCCGCGAAGCCGCCGCCTACAGGGAGGCGTTTGTCGAATGAAGCGGATTCTCATGCTTGGCACGGGCGGCACCATCGCCTCCCAGCCTACGGAAAACGGCCTTGCGCCGCAGCTCACGCCCCAGGATATCCTGCGCCACATCCCCGCAATCTCCGGCATGTGCCATGTGGACGCGCTCCAGGTTTGCAGCATCGACAGCACCAACATCCTTCCCGCGCACTGGCTGGACATGGCCGCAGCCATCGAGCGGCATTACGATGCATACGACGGCTTTGTGCTCTGCCATGGCACGGATACCATGGCCTACACCGCCGCCGCGCTCTCCTACCTGGTGCAGGACAGCCCCAAGCCCATCGTCATCACCGGCGCGCAGCGGCCCATCGACGTGGAGATTACCGACGCAAAGTCCAACCTGCTCTCCAGCTTCGCCTACGCCGCAAGCGGGTACGCCGCAGGCGTGACCATCGTTTTCGACGGCCGGGTGATCCCCGGAACCCGCGCGCGCAAGGTGCGCAGCAAGAGCTTCGACGCCTTTACCAGCATCAATTATCCGGAGCTTGCCGCCATCCGCGACGGCCGCATCCTCTCCTACATTCGCCTGCCCCACGGCGAGAGGCCCCGCTTTTTTCACGCGCTCTCCGACCGCGTGGGCCTGCTCAAGCTCATACCCGGCATCGATGCGGAGGTTCTGGCCTTCCTCTTTGAGCGAAACGACGCGGTCATCATCGAAAGCTATGGCGTGGGCGGTATTCCGCAGCCCGGCAGCGCCCGCTGCCTTACCATTCTCGATGCGGCGCTGGCCCGGGGCAAGATTGCCGTTCTGACCACGCAGGTGCAGCTGGAGGGCAGCGACATCGGGCTTTACGAAGTGGGGCACGGGTTCAAGTCCAGGCCCAACGCGCTGGAAGCCTACGACATGACCACCGAGGCCGTCGTCACAAAGCTCATGTGGATCCTGGGCAGCACGAAGGCGCCCGCCGAGGTGCGGCGGCTCTTCTACACGCCCATTGCCCACGATCTCCTGATGGAAGACTCCCGGCCCTGAAGCGGCGCGCCGCCATTGCTTCCGGCGGGCTTTGACGAAAATTCGCCAGACAGATCGCCGCAGGGCTGCTGCCGGCAAACCCGTCCGGCTGCAGCGCAGGCCGGGCCGGGCGGCCCCGCCCGCGGCCTTCGGCCGCGCCCGCCCGGCGCGCGCAGGCGGGCCGGAGGACAGCGCGGGCTATGCGCGCCGGCACGTTCCGCCTGCGGAACGCGGGGCCGCCCCGGTTGGTTCCCGGCGCTCCGTGGAATACTGTATTCATGCATAGGATTGAAGTCAAACGGAGGCAGGTATTCTGTGAAAAAGCTCTTTCATGAATTTCGCGAATTCGCCATGCGCGGCAATGTGATCGATCTGGCCGTGGGCGTCGTCATCGGCGCCGCCTTCAGCGCGATTGTGAACTCTCTGGTCAACGATATCGTCTCGCCGCTTCTGGGCCTGCTGTTCAAAAACGATTTTTCCGACCTGTCGCTGTCCTTTGGCGGCGTAACGCTGGCCTATGGCGCCTTTCTCACGGCGGTCATCAACTTTCTCATCGTGGCGCTCTCGCTCTTTGCTCTGGTCAAGGCGGTCAACTCCGCAAAGGCCCTCTTTCGCCGCAGAGAGGAGGAAGCGCCCGCCGCGCCCACGACCAAGACCTGCCCCTACTGCAAAAGCGAAATTGCCCTTGGGGCCACCCGTTGTCCCCACTGCACCTCGGAGCAGCCGGAAACGGAGTAATCCGAAAGCAGCCTGCAACTCTAATATGTAGTATGGCCCGAACCCCGGCAGAGCCGAAAATGCGGTCTCAAGGGAGCGGTTTTATCTTCGGTGGCAGAGCGCCGGAAACAGAAGCGGCTTCCCGAACTCCGTACCAGTCATTTTTCAATTTCATCTTCTCTAAGGCGGAGGATTCATCGCAGGAAAGCCCCCGCCTCATCCGCTTTGGATATAAGAGCTGATTTGAGCCGTTTCTGTGTTCCCGTCGCTTACATTGCCTCCGGCACTCCTGCGCTGTGCGGCCTTGAACCGCCCGAACGCTGTTGCATTCGGCTCCGCGCGTTTTCAGGAGGTATCGCGCATGCCGGGGCAGGGAAAACGGGCGAAAAAATGCGGACGTATCACAAGCGATTTGACGCAGCCATGGCCCGCGATATGCCCCCGATCGTCCTGCGTCCCCTCGTCAACGGATAATATCCGAAAAATCAGAATCAATGCAAAAGCCCCACCCAATACGAAAAAACGCCCGAACCGTTGCAGCATCCTTCGGGCGTTCCTCTTTTTCTTTCCGATCCGGGCGTTTCTCTGCTCCCCTGCGGCAAACCGCCGGCCGGCGCAAGCGCGCTTTGCAAGGCCGTGCCTACAAACGACGGTTTTCCCCGGTTTCGATTTTCGACCGGTCAGGCAATACGGTATTATGAAACCGGGCGCTCTGGCCCGGCTGCAGAGTGTCGAAAAAGTGGCCGAACGCCACTTTTTCGAGCTTTCACAGGTTTTGCCTCTCGCATTCGCTCCCGGGCGGCAAAACCTGCAAAGTACGAAAACCTCTGGGTTTTCATCCGTTCTGACGCACATGTCGTCAGAGCCGGATCAAACCGGGCGCTCTGGCCCGGCTGTTTTTTCAGAAACTGCGTTCATACGATCTGCTTTGGGACAAACTCCAGATAATCCGCCGCCGCAAAGGTATACTGCACCCCGTTTTTCTCGCCCGTGTAGGCTGCCCGGTGCGCCCTGCCGTGCAGATGCGCGTAGACCGCATGCCGCACACCATACCGTTCCAGCAGCTCCGTTGCGGGCGTGTCCCCATGCTTCTCGTCGAAGGGCGGAAAGTGCAGCATCACCAGCCTTTCGCAGTCCTCCGGCATGGACCTGAGCGACAGTTCCAGCCGTGCAAGCTCCCGCGCGTAGATCTTCTGATCCTCGGGCGCTGACTGGGGCGCAGGCGGATTCCACAGCCTTGTGCCGCCGATGGCATAGCCGCCAATGCGCATCGCATCGTTCTGGATCGCGTAAACAGAGGGCGGCAGCGCGCGGCGCACCTGCGTCAGCGAGCTCCACCAGTAATCGTGGTTGCCGCGCAGCAGGAGCTTGGTTCCGTTCAGCCGGCCGATGAAGGCAAGGTCGGCCGCCGCGTCCGGCAGGTGCATGGCCCAGCTGATATCGCCCGGGATGAGCACCGTGTCCTCCGGCAGCACGGTCCGCTGCCAGGATTCCTCCAGCCGCTCCACGTGGTTCTCCCACGCGCTCCCGAACACATGCATGGGCTTGTCACAGGAGAAGGACAGGTGCAGGTCTCCGATGGCAAAAATCCGCATGCTCTCCTCCGCTCTGCGAACAGGCCGCGCTCGCCTCAGTCTTCCTCCTCCTCGATATCGTCGAATTCCTCGTCGATACCGTCGGCGTCCTCAAGCTCCGTCTGGCGCTTCTGCTCCCGCAGGCATCCCGCGCACAGGTCATGCCCGGGCACCGCAGGCGCCTCGCCACACTCGCTGCAAAGGGTCTCTTCCTCGCCTGGCCCCTGCTGGATATGTACAGACTCGTCGCGGCGCAGCTCGCGCATGCACACATCGCAGTACGCCGCATCGCCGCGGATGTAGTTCAACTCGCACTTGGGACATTTTTTCAACGCCATACTCTTTGCCTCTCCTCGCATCAACAGGCGGCAATTCCGCCGTTTGACCAGGGAAAAAAGCCGCATTTTTACGGCCCTGTCACCTGGCTGCTACCATATTATGCGTAAGACCATTCGACATGTCAAGCCCTGTTTTCAAGCTTCTGTTAAAATCTGTCCGATCCGCTCCAAAACAGCCGCTCTGCCGTCTCCGCTCTCAGCGGAATAGGGGATGGCGGCGGGCGGCGCGCCCAGCTGTTTCGCAGCTGCCGCCGCGGCCTGTTTGCGCTTGGATTTGGCGATTTTATCGGCCTTTGTCGCAATGAGCGTAAAGGGCAGGCCATAGTAGAGCGCGTAGGCAAACATCTGCCGGTCCTCCGCCGTGGGCGCGTGGCGGATGTCGATAAGCAGAAACAGATGCCTGACACGCCCGCTGGACAGATATTGCTCCATCAGCGCGCCCCAGCCCGCCTTCTCCTGCTTGCTGGCTTTTGCAAAGCCGTAGCCCGGCAGATCCACAAGATAGAACTCCCTGTTGAGCAGAAAATAATTGATAAGCCGCGTCTTTCCCGGGTGTTGCGAGGTTCTGGCCAGCTTCTTGTTGTTGCACAGGTGGTTGATGAGGCTGGATTTGCCAACGTTGCTCTTGCCCACAATGGCGATTTCCGAGCGCGCAGGGGGCGGGTATGGCATACCCGCCCCGACGCTGGTCAGAAACTCCGCCTGCTTAATGGCAAACGGCTGCATGGTTATCCTCCTTCATGATGGGCATTGCGCCGCGAAACAGCGACGGCGGCGTGGTGAGCGCCTCCCGGAGCACCTCGTCCGCACTGGAAACGAAGAGAATGCGAAGCTGCTTTTTGACCGAGTCCGGCACGTCGTAGAGGCTGTCGCGGTTCTTTTCCGGCAGCAGCACGGTCGTAATTCCCGCCCGTACTGCGGCAAGCAGCTTTTCCCTGAGTCCGCCGATGGGCAGCACCCGGCCGCGCAGCGTGATCTCGCCGGTCATGGCCAGGTGTTTTTTGACGCTGACGCCGGACAGCGCGGATACCAGCGCGGTCATCATGGCAATACCCGCCGAGGGACCGTCCTTTGGCACGGCGCCCTCCGGCACATGCACATGCAGATCCAGCTTTTCAAAACACTCCGGATCGATGGAGAGGCGCGCTGCGTTGGCATGCACATAGGTGAGCGCTGCGCGCACGGATTCCTGCATCACGTCCCCCAGCTGTCCGGTGAGCTGGAGATTGCCCTTGCCCGCCACTGCCGTGGCCTCGATTTCCAGCGTTTCGCCGCCGACGCTGGTCCAGGCAAGGCCCGTGACCACGCCCACCAGCGCCTCTTCGCCCGCATCGTTGTGGCGGTACTTTCTCGGCCCCAGCCAGTCGGTCACGCGCTGGCGGCTGAGCGTAACCCGCTGCCTGCCCTCCACCACCTCGCAGGCGGTCTTGCGGCAGATCGTGCCGATGACGCGCTCAAGTTCGCGCACGCCCGCCTCCCGGGTGTACCCCTCGATAAGGAGCGAAAGCATGCCGTCGTCCGCGCGCAGGTTCGTGCGCCTGAGACCATGCTTCTGCATCTGGCGCGGCAGCAGGTGCCGCTTTGCGATCTCCAGCTTTTCATCGAAAAGATAGCTGGGTACCTCGATGATCTCCATGCGGTCGTACAGGGGCTTGGGAATGCTCGACACGTCGTTTGCCGTGGTCATGAGCAGGCACCGGGACAGGTCATAGGGCAGCTCCACAAAGTGGTCCACAAAGGCGTTGTTCTGCGCGCTGTCCAGCACCTCCAGCATGGCCGAGGCAGGATCACCCCGCATATCGCTGCCGAGCTTGTCGATCTCGTCGAACAGCAGCAGGGGATTGACGGTCTTTGCCTGCCGCATGGCCTCGATGATACGGCCCGGCTGCGCGCCGATATAGGTGCGCCGGTGGCCGCGGATCTCGGCCTCGTCGTGTACGCCGCCAAGGCTCATGCGCACAAAGCTGCGGCCCATGGCCTCCGCAATCGCCCGCGCAATCGAAGTCTTGCCCACGCCCGGCGGGCCGGCCAGGCAGAGAATCTGCCCCTGCGGATTGTTTGTGAGCTTCTGCACGGCGAGCATTTCGATGATGCGGTCCTTCACCTTTTCCATGCCGTAATGGTCGCGATCCAGCGTCTCTCTGGCATGCGCAAGGTCCAGGTTGTCCTCGGAAGCCTCCGACCACGGGAGCGTCAGCAGGCACTCGATATAGGCCTGCGCCATGGGCTGCTCGTGGGAGCCGCGGGGCAGCGACGCGAAGCGGTCGATCTCCTTTTCCAGCTTTTCCCGCACTGCGGCGGGAAGCGTCAGCTTCTCCATGCGCTCGCGGTATTCCTCGGCCTCGGATTTGTCGCCGCCCAGCTCCTCCTGTACGGCCTTGAGCTGCTCCCGCAGCACGAACTCGCGCTGGTTGCGCTCCGCGGCCTGCTTGATCTTCCCCGCAATGCGGCGGTCGATCTTCAGAATCTCCAGCTCGTTGTGAATCACCTCGAGCACGCGCAGCGCCCGCTCCTGCGTATCCGCAAGCTCGACGATCCGCTGTTTGTCGGCCAGCTTTGTGACGCACTGCTGGGCGATTGCGTCCACCAGCTTTGAAAAATCCTCAATGTGCGCAATCGTCTCCCGCTGATCCATCGTCAGCCGGTCTCGTTCCGCAGAATACTCCAGGAAGCTCTCGACCAGCCTGCGGCGCAGCGCCTCCCTGGCGGTCTCGTCCGGCTCCGTCTCCGCAAGATAGGAAATCTCCGCGGCAAAGTAGGGCTCCGTCTGCGCGATGCGCTCAATATGCGCCCGCGCAATGCCCGTCACCAGCAGATGCACGGAATCGCCCTGAATGCGAAAAACCTGCCGGATGCGGCATACCGTGCCGTAGCGGTACAGCTCGTCCTCATTGATGTCGGTGCGCTTCTGATCCTCCTGCATGCACAGGAAGGCCAGCCCGTCGCTTTCCAGGGCCTTTTCCATGGCGTGCAGCGTTTTCTTTCTGCCAATATCGCAATGCATGATCTCGCCGGGGAGGATCGTAAGACCCCGCAGCGGGATGATGGGCAGCAGCGTTTTTTCTAAATGTTCCATACTGTAGCGTCTCCTTTGCACTACAGTATACTGGAACTTGTCAGTTTGTGCAAACGGGCACGGCGGAGATTTCGTGTATTTGTTGTGACACCTTTTTGAAAAAAGCGATTGCCAGCACGTCGGCAACCGTGGCCACCGGCAAAATTTCACAGGGAAAGGCGGAAAACTCCGAATCGTAATTCTCCCGTGGCAGTAAAATCCGCTCCGCGCCGGCCTCGATTGCCGCCTCAATCTTTTCCCGCACGCCGCCGACGGGCCGCACGTCGCCATGGATGGTGACCTCGCCCGTGGCTGCCAGCAGCGGCAGGGGCGGCGTATCCGTCACGGCGCTCCAAAGCGCGATCGCCACCGCAATACCGGCCGAAGGCCCGTCCGCCGGCATGCCGCCGGGAATGTTGAAGCGCACCTCGTATTCGGAAAAGTCAATGCCGCTGTACGCGGAAATCGCGCAGAGCACGTTCTCCACCGAGCCGCGGGCGGTGCTCTTTCTGCGCAGGCGGCGGCTCTGGGCGTCCAGCTCTTCCTCTTCCACAATGCCGCCCAGCACCAGCGCGGGCGTCCTGCTCTTTTTGAGCGTACACTCAATCTCCATGGCAACGCCCCCCATGCCGGATACCGCCAGCAGGTTCGCCACACCCACCCGGGGCTTTTCCGCCAGATGCTTTGCGATACAGGGCGTATAGTTGCAGTTGCGGGCTATCCAGCGCACATCCGCCTCGGTGATGGTTCTGCGCTGCTCGTTGTGGGCCAGGCCCGAGGCCAGCTGTATGATGTTCACCGCGTCGCGGCCGCTCATGGAATGTCGCGCACACTGCTCCAGCGCGGCAGCTTCGATGCCATAGCCCGCGCGCTCCGCCGCCCCCGCCGCCACCTGCGAAAGCTCCGGCCGGTTCAACGGGCGGAAATGCAGCTCCACGCAGCGCGAGCGAAGCGCGGGCGGCAGCTCCTCGGGCCGGCGGGTCGTGGCGCCGACCAGGCGGAAATCCGCCGGCAGGCCGTTTTGAAAGATATCGTGGATGTGCTGGGGAATGGCCGTATTGTCCGGCGCGTAGTACGCGCTTTCAAAATGAACGCAGCGGTCCTCCAACACCTTCAGCAGCTTGTTCATCTGCATGGGATGCAGCTCGCCAATCTCATCGAGAAAGAGCACGCCGCAGTGTGCGCGCGTAACCGCGCCGGGCTTTGGCTGCGGCACGCCCCGGCTTCCCAGCGCGCCCGCCCCCTGATAGATGGGATCGTGTACGGAGCCGAGCAGCGGATCGGCAATCGCGCGCTCGTCAAAGCGGATACAGGTGGCGTCCATCTCAATGAACCTGGAATGCTCGTTGAAGGGCGAGTCCGCGCACTTTTTTGCCTCCTCCAGCACGAGGCGCGCCGCGCAGGTCTTGCCCACGCCCGGCGGGCCGTAGATCAGCACATGCTGGGGATTGGGGCCGCACAGCGCGGCCATCAGCGCCCGAATCCCCTCCTGCTGGCCCACGATATCCGAGAAGCAGCGGGGACGCGCCAGCTCCGACAGCGGCGCGTTCAGGTGCCGCGCCCGCAGCTCCTGCAGGCGTTGCAGCTCCTGGACGCTTTGCTTGGGCTTGTGCTCGCGGGCCGGATCCATGGCCTTGTTTCTCTGCCGGGAGGTATACCATATCAGCAGGCCGATCAGGCCCGCTTCTACCAATAATACGATCATTGCTTCGCTCATGGCCTTAGTATGCTGTTGGGGCCGGAAAGAATTGCATGACAATAATTTCTTTTTTGCTGCAGGAATGGCGCATCCGGCTTCTTTCGACAGGGCTTTTTTTGCGGGGCAGGCCTGTGATATGATAGAACGGTAAGCAGAAGGGAAGTGGAACGGATGAAACGATCTCTTTGTATGGCGGCGCTCCTGCTGTGCTGGCTTTGCGCCTCCGGCTGCGGACTGGGCGCGCGGCACGGGGCCACCCCCTTGCCAACGCCCGCCACGCCGGAAATGCCGGAGACCTCCGGCGCGCCCGTCCCGGCGGATGCGCTGGCCGTGCGGGAGGCCCTGTCCCTTGCGGGCGGCAGCTATCGCAGCGCGGATCCCGGCCTTCCCGCCATTGACGTGGCCGGCGGAGGGCGCTTGCAGGCTTCCGGGCTGACCATCGACAAAACCGGCGACGGCCTCTCCCCCGCGACCGGCGCGGCCTCCGGAATGCTCCCCGGCGGGGAGAACGCCGCCGTGCGGGTTGCGGAGGGCGGGCAGGCCTCGTTCAGCGGCTCCGCCATCACCTCGGGCGCTGCCGGCGGGCACGCGCTGTTTGTCTCCGGCCCGGAGAGCAGCGCCGCGCTCTCCGACACCATGGTGGTCGCAACGGGCTGCACCGCCGCCGCGGTATATGCGGACGGCGGCGCTTCCATCTCGGCCGCATCCTGCGACCTGTTCGCAGACGGCGAGGGCGCAGCGGCGCTGTTTCTCACGGGCGGCGGCGAAATCCGCTGCGCACAGGCGCAGATCAGCGCAGGCGGAACCAGCGTGGCTGCCGCGCTGTACGGCGGTACGCTTACGCTGACGGACTGCACGGTTCTGGGCGACCTGCGCTTTCACGGCGCCGGAAACCGGCTTGACTGTACCCGTTCGCGGCTGGAGGGGACGATCCGCTTTCCCGATGCGGAGGACGAGGCGGACATTTCCCTTTCGGACAGCAGCCTGTTCTGCGGCGCAACCGGCGGCGACGGCGCCATCGGCATTTCCATCTCGCTGGACGCCACAAGCCGCTGGCAGCTGACCGGCGACAGCTATGTGGCCGGCTTTGTCAACGCGGACGAGAGCTTTTCGAACATCGAGAGCGCCGGCTTTTCCATCTACTACAATTCGGAGCTGGAGGCCAACGCCGCGCTTGCCGGCAGGAGCTATGCCCTGCCCGGCGGCGGCTTTCTCATTCCGCTGATCTGAGCCTGCGCCTCCCCCGCCCCCGCCCCTGTCCGGCAGGCCCTGGCGGAATCATTTTGATTTTCAACGGTATATGACGAGCCGCAGGAGTTTTTTCTCCCGCGGCCCAGTCTGTCGAAAAACCCCGGGGTGGATAAGGGGCCGCAGTCCCTTATGTTCCATCCGGCTCTGACGACAGGTGCGTCAGAACGGATGAAAACCCGGAGGTTTTCGTACCTTGCAGGTTTTGCCAGCCGGGAGCGAATGCGAGAGGCAAAACCTGTGAAAACTCGAAAAAGTGGCGTTCCGCCACTTTTTCGACGCTCTGAGCCGCAGGAGTTTTTCCTCCCGCGGCCCGTTTTTTTGCCCTGCCCGCGCCAATGCGTCCCTGCCCGGTCCGGGCAAGCCCTAAGAATTATGCGCCTGACCGCCTTTTGCGCAGATACCGCAGCCCGATGCCGATGGCGGCGACAAGCCCGGCGGCGAGGAGCGCATAAAGCCAGATCGGCACAGGCTCCTTCTCCGTCTGGGTTCCCATTGCCTGCTCCACAAAATCCGGCGCGCCGCCCTCGTCAAAGGTCACCCGGGTGGCGGAGCTTGCGCGCCCGATGCGGCGTCCGCCGCTCTGCTGCGCGGCGCTGCCCGGCGCCGGCGTTCCCGTGGGCGCCGGCGTTTCCGCCGCGGAATCCTCCGCTGCGTCGCTCCCCCTGCCCGTCAGCCCGGCCCCGCCGCCCGCTGTGCTTCCGCCCCTGCCGCCGCCCTGCTGCTGTGCCGGGTCCTCCCGCCAGTTGGCGGTATAGCTGCGCTCTCCCTGGCTGCCCTCCGCGATCGTAACGCGCAGGCTGGGCGCACTGAGCCCCGTGCCGGACCAGCCCAGGAAGATGTATCCCTCCTTTGTGGGGTTTTGCAGGGTGATGGGCTGATCGGAGGCGGTATAGACCGCGGGATTTGCGCCCTGCGCAAGTGTCCCGCCGTCAAGGTTGTACTGGATCGAGTACTCCCGCGAAAGCCGGCCCGTGCTGCTTCCAATGCGATAGGTTCCGGCATTGGTGGTCACCCGCTGCACGGCCCTGGCCCTGATCCCGGAGGCCGCCGCAAGATACAGCGCCGCCGTGCCGCCTTCGGTCACGGTATTGCCGGCGATATAGGAAGCCGCGCTGTCCGTGACGCCGTCCGCATAGGTCACGGACTGAATCGTTTCTGTGCCGCTGACATTCTCCAGCGCAAGCGCCGTCAAAACGCGCACCGCGCCGCCATTGGCCGAAAGGAGCTCGCCGCCGTTTGCTTCGACGGTTCCCGCAATGGCCACCGTGCCGGAAGTTACCGTCCAGGTGCAGCCGTTGAGATCCACAACCGTCCCCGCCGGTATGCTGAGGCTTGTGCCCGTTTCGATGCCGGCCGCCAGCCTGATGGGGCTCTTCCCCTCCGTCACCGCCTGCACCAGCGTGGCTTCGTCCGTTACGTCCGCCCCGTCCGCATATGCCTGCGCGGGCAGCAGGATCAGCGCCAGCGCCGCAAGGAGCAGCGACGCAGAACCTGCGCGCAGTGCTTTGTGCCCCTTCCTGTTCATAGGGCTCCCCCTTTCGCCTGCTTCTTTACGCGCAACAGTATAGTCGGAAAACTTGGCGGGAACTTGGCGGAAAGTCAACGGCTTTTCAACAAGCGTCGCAGGGAGGGCGATAATGGAGACACCTCTGCCGGCAAGGCAGGCCTTCCGCCAAAGCTGCTGCTGCCGACGGCCTGAAACGGCGAATTTCTGCCGCTAAAGTACACAATCCCAACCGCTCAGCGCCACGGTTTTGCCACAGGCCTGTCGTAGGATGAAAACCGAACGGATACAGGAGGTTTATTCCATGGAACAGAATGAAAACGCCTTTGTTGCCGCAAGAGAGAAGAAAAAACGACAGAGACGCATTCGCAACCGGATCATTCTTGGTCTTGCCGCCGCAGCCATCGTCGCAGCGGTCGTAATTCTTATGAACGCGCTCCGAACGGGTAAAAAAAGCGCCAGCATTCTGAGCTACCGCATAACGACGGTTTCCTCCGGCGAGGTCGCCGCCAAAATCAGCGGTAGCGGTACCCTGACCGCCGTGCAGGAGGCGACTTTCACCGCGCCTGCCGATGCCCGCGTGACCGAGGTGCTGAAACGTCCCGGCGAGGCCGTCGCAGCCGGCGAGGTGGTGCTCCGCCTGTCCAGCGGGACGGTGGAAGCCGAGCTGGACGATCTCTACGATTCGCTTGCCACGGTGCAGAGCCAGCTTGCAGGCACCACGCGCGAGCGCAGCAATCTTGCGGTCACCGCGCCGAAAAAGGGCGTCGTCAAGGATATCCGGGCAGTTCCGGGCGACGCGGCGGAGGATCTGCGCTATCTCTGCCTCATCTCCACGGACGACAGGATGAAGCTCGTCGTGGAAGCGCCCGATGAGCTGAAAAAATATGAGGAGGTTGTGGTTGATGTGGGCGGCGAAACCGTTATGGGCACGGTCTCCGCGCTGGAGCAGGGCGAAGCCACCATTCTGATTGAAGATCACGGCTACAGTGTGGGCGCCGGGGCCAGCGCGAGCACGCTGGCCGGGACGGCGCTGGGCAGCGGCACGCTCACGGTGAACGACCATGTGCTGGTCTCGGCCAGCGCAGGCTGCATCGAGCAGGTGCTGGTTTCGGAAAACGACGCCGTTAAAAAGGGCGAGACCCTCTTTACGCTGCGCGAGGGAGCGCCCAGCGCCACCTACCAGACCCGTAAGGCCACCGAGCGCCAGCTGCTGGACCAGATCGAAGCGCTGGAATCCTCGCTGAACATTGCCGCAGACTGGGACTGCATCCTCGCCTCACTCTCCGTCGGTGCCGGCGACGAGGTTGCAAGCGGCGAGACGCTCTGCGTGCTCTCCGGCACCGCCGGCTATGAACTCCAGCTGGCCATCGACGAGCTGGACCTGTCCTCCGTGGCAATTGGCCAGCAGGCGGAGGTCACGCTGGACGCAGTGGAGGGCAGCTACGCGGGCTCTGTCACAAACCTCTCCTACGCCGGCAGCGGCAGCTATGTGACGACCTATACCGCGACCATCACCACCGGGGCCATTCCCGGCGCCTATCCCGGCATGAGCGCCGCAGCGGAGATCACCACCGCAACCAGCGGAAACTCGCTGATCGTCCCGGTCAGCGCCGTCGAGTACGAGGGCAACAGCGCCTTTGTAACCCTCGCTCCGGCCAATGCGCAGGCCGGCGGACGCATCGCCGCGGACGACATCGATCCTGACAGCCTGACGCGCGTTGCCGTGACCACGGGCATGTCCGACGGCTCCTACATCGCCATTGCCGCGGATGAGCTTTCAGCAGGCGATCTCATCCTCCAGCGCCAGCTTGAAACGACCGCGGTTTATACGCCCTCCGACAGTGCGGAGCAGTTTGGCGGCTTTATGGGCGGCATGACCATGCCCGCAGGCGGCGGCATGCCTGCGGAAGGCTTTGGCGGCGGACAGCAGCCCGACGGCAGCGGCGGCGGCTTTGGCCGCGGGCAGCGGCCCGGCAATTGAGGGGGCACGCGCTATGCTGCAGCTGTCGCACATTACCAAGACCTATTATGTAGGCGACGAAGTCGTACACGCGATTGCGGACGTTTCGCTGCATGTCAGGCCCGGGGAATTTGTGGCCATCTGCGGCCCCTCCGGCTCCGGAAAGACCACGCTGATGAACGTCATGGGCTGTCTGGATCTGCCCGACGGCGGCAGTTACCTGCTGGACGGTACGGACGTGGCCGCCTGCTCTGACCGGGAGCTCTCCCATATCCGCAGCGAAAAAATCGGCTTTGTTTTCCAGCAGTTCAACCTGCTGGAACAGATGAGCGCGCTGGAGAACGTGGAACTGCCGATGATCTACCAGCGGGTGCCGCAGAAGGAGCGCACGGAGCGGGCCAGGGCGGCCCTGGATCAGGTGGGCCTGGGCAGACGCATGCTCCACCGGCCCTCCCAGCTCTCCGGCGGGCAGCAGCAGCGCGTGGCCATCGCCCGCGCGCTGGCCTCCGGGGCGCGGGTCATCCTCGCGGACGAACCCACCGGCAATCTGGACAGCCGCTCGGGCAACGATATCATGCGCCTGATCTGCGATCTTGCCGGGCAGGAACACACCATTGTGCTCATCACGCACAATCAGGAGGTTGCAGGCATGGCCGGAAGGACGGTTTACGTGCTCGACGGCAGGCTCTATGAAAGCCGCGAGGAGGTGGAAAGCGCACTATGACGATGTTTTTCAACACCCTGCGTCTTGCCCTCCGGGCAACGCTTGCCAACAAGATGCGCTCCTTTCTGACAATGCTCGGCATCATCATCGGCGTGATGAGCGTGGTCATGCTCATGTCCATCGCCCAGAGCACCACCTCCTCCATCACGACGGCCATCTCGGACATGGGCTCGGAGCTGCTCACCGCCACGGTGACCGATGAGAACGCGGCCCTCTCGGCGGAGGATTTCATGACGCTCGCGGAATACGACGCCATTGCCGGCGTTGCGCCCTATCTCAACGTCAGCGGTACCGCGCGCAGCGGCTCCGAATATGTCACTGCGGCCGGCTACGGCGTGACGGAGGATTATCTTGCGGTGGCGGATATTTCGCTCCAGGCGGGACGGGGCATCGTTCCCTCGGATTTGGAATGGCGCACGAGCGTTGCCGTCATCGGTACGGAAATCGCCGAGGAGCTCTACGAAAGCTACGATGTGATTGGCAGGACCTTTACCATGAGCAACCGGACCTTTACCATTGTCGGCCTGCTGGAGGAGAGCGGCTCCGACCTGACCGGTTCTCTCGACTCCAGGGTGATCGTCCCGCTGACCACAGCCCAGCGCCTCTCTGATACCACCGCAATCAGCACCTGCTATGTCAAGGCAGCCTCTGCGGATGACGTTGCGCTTGCGCAGGCGCTTACCGAGTCCCACCTGTTCTCGCTTACGGGGGATGAGGACGCCTACAGCGTGTTCAACATGTCGGAGCTGCTGGACACTCTGGACAGCGTCATGAGCACCCTCTCGCTGATGCTTGGCGGCATTGCGGCCATCTCTCTGCTGGTGGGCGGCATCGGCATCATGAACATCATGCTGGTTTCCGTTGCGGAACGCACCCGCGAGATCGGCATCCGCAAGGCCATCGGCGCCCGGCGGCTGCACATCATGATGCAGTTTCTCATTGAAGCCTGCGTGCTCTCCATCCTCGGCGGATTGCTGGGCCTCGCCCTGTCCGCGCTGGGCCTGCGCATTTTCGCCCTGGCCGCGGATATCGCCATCGCGCTGGAATGGCGGGCGGCTGCGGGCGCGCTGCTGTTCTGCATGTTCATCGGCGTGATTTTTGGCAGCTACCCGGCCAATAAGGCCAGCAGGATGACGCCCATCGACGCGCTGCAACGGCGGTGAGGCCTCCGCGAAGCCCGTGGTGCATCGGCCACGCTGGAAAATTGATTGATGCGGGGACGGTTTCCTGCCGCCCCGCTCAGCGTGTCGAAAAAGTGGCTGAATGCCACTTTTTCGAGCTTTCACAGGTTTTGCCTCTCGCATTCGCTCCCGGGCGGCAAAACCTGCAACGTACGAAAACCTCTCGGTTTTCATCCGTTCTGACGAACATGTCGTCAGAGCCGGATGGAACATAAGGGGCTGCGGCCCCTTATCCACCCCGGGTTTTTTCGACAATCTCTGTGGGGACGGTCTCTTGCCGCCCCGCTCTCTCTGTCAATCCGCGTTGCCTATTGTCCGGGCCACCGCTTTTGCCGAGGGCCTGGGCGGGCTTTCGGAGGGCGAAGGATACAGACTGCCGCCCTGCAATGGGCCATCCTTCCCGACGTGCATGCCGCTGGAGCCGGATCCTCTGGGGATGGCGGCCTCCGGTATCCCCGATGGATGGCTTTTTGCGACTGCCGGCGGCCGCCTTTTTCCACCGCTCTGCCTGTCAGTACGCCTACGCCCCCCGGCTGGCGCAGCTGCCGGCTCCTCCGCCGGGCATTTTCGTCCTGCCGACAAAGCCGCAGCTCCCCCTGCGGTGCAGTTCCGCTCGGTATACGCTTCCCGGCCTTGCCCATGGCACAGCCGCCGGCTGAATTCCCGCAGAAACACGTTTACGCCGGCCCCGCCTGCTTATTTCCACCCTTCTTCAGGGTTGCGGCCGCCTCCGCCGCAATGGCCTGCGCCCGTGTTGAGATACAATACATAGGTAACAGAAAAGAGGAGCAAAGCCTGCACAGAAATGGTAATATTGGGACTGCCGGGAACCAATAGCCAAAGGAGTGACAGGCTTTGCAAAGAAAGAGTAACACGGAAGCGA
>SFNQ01000025.1 GCA_004554165.1 Clostridiales bacterium
GTGTGTTTCTGTGCATACGCAATGTACCGTTGACGATACTTCGCTTCCGTGTTACTCTTTCTTTGCAAAGCCTGTCACTCCTTTGGCTATTGGTTCCCGACAGTCCCAATATTACCATTTCTGTGCAGGCTTTGCTCTCTTTTCTGTTACCTATGTATTGTATCTCAACAAAACCACGAATTCCCCTTTCTTTTTGCAGGCGCTTCAGAACAGGGAGATCTGGTTCGTTTTCGGCAGTCCCGCAAAGCAGCCGCACTGCTCCATGGCCCCCACCACCGCACTGTTTGCGCCGGTCCGCGTTTGGAAATCCTCAATGGACACAAAGCGCTCCGTTCCGCGGTTTTGCGCCATGCCAACGGCCGCCGTGTCGCCAACGCCCGGAATTGCGTTGAAGGGCGGGCGCAGGGCGTTGCCTTCCACAAGGAATTTCGTGGCGTCGGATTTGTAGATGTCCACGGGCAGCAGTTCAATGCCGCGCAGGTTCATCTCATACACGACCTCGAGAATGGTCTGAATTTCCTTGTCGCGTTTTTTCTCGGCCGCCTCCTTGAACTGCGCGCCCTTTTCAAGCTCCCGGATGGCCGCGAGCACCTTGTCCGCGCCGCCGGAGGCCAGCGATACGTCGAATGCATCCGCGCGCACGGTATAATACACCGCGTAGAAGGCCAGCGGATAGTGTACCTTAAAGTAGGCAATGCGGAAGGCCATCGTCACATAGGCCACCGCATGGCCTCGGGGAAACATGTATTTGATCTTCTTGCAGGAGTCGATGAACCATGCGGGGATCTCCCCCTCCACCATGGCCTGCTCCATCTCCTCGGTAAGCCCCTTGCCCTTTCTCACCCGCTCCATGATGGAGAAGGACAGCGAGGCCTCCATGCCGTGGGCGATCAGGTAGTTCATGATGTCGTCGCGGGTGCAGAGCACCTCGGAGAGCTTCGCAATGCCGTTGGTCACAAGCGGCTCGGCGTTGTTGAGCCATACGTCCGTGCCGTGGGTCAGGCCCGCAATGCGCACAAGCTCCTCCATGGTGGTGGGGAGCGTGCTCTCCAGCACGCCGCGCACGAAGCCCGTGCCAAACTCCGGCACGCCCAGCGAGCCCACCTTGCACTCCAGCCCCGACAGGTCGACACCCAGCGCACGGGCGCTGGAGAACAGGCTCATGGTATCCGGGTCGTCCAGCGGAATGGACCTGGGGTTCAGCCCCGTGATGTCCTCCAGCATGCGCAGCGCGGTGGGGTCGTCGTGGCCGAGGATGTCCAGCTTGACCAGGCGGTCGTCCATCGCGTGGAAGTCGAAATGGGTGGTAATGGTATTCTTGTCCTTCTTGTCCGCCGGGTACTGGATGGGCGTATAATCGAGGATATCGTCCTCCTGGGGTACGATGACAATGCCGCCCGGATGCTGTCCCGTCGTGACCTTGACGTTCAGGCAGCCGCGGCACAGCCGCTCCTGCTCGGCCCGTCGCAGCACGCGGCCCGTCTGTTCCATGTAGTTGTAGATGCATTCAAAGGCCTTGCGTTCGGCAAGGCCGGAGATGGTCCCCGCGCGGAACGCATGCCCGACGCCGAACATCTCCTCCACATATTTATGCGCCACGGGCTGGTACTCGCCGGAAAAATTCAGGTCGATATCCGGCGTTTTGTCCCCCTTAAAGCCCAAAAACACCTCGAAGGGAATCTCGTAGCCCCTTTTTTCGTACATCGTGCCGCAGACCGGGCAGGCCTTGTCCGGCAGGTCCACGCCGCAGGCGGAGTTGGGGCAGACGACGTCAAACTCGCTGTGCCTGCAGCTTGGGCAGATATAGTGCGGTTGCAGGGGATTGACCTCGGTGATACCGGCCATGGTTGCCACAAAGGACGAGCCCACGGAGCCTCGGGAGCCCACCAGATAACCGTCGCTCAGGGATTTGTGTACAAGCCGCTGCGCCATGAGGTACAGCGAGGCAAAGCCGTTGCCGATGATGGACTTGAGCTCCCGGTCCAGCCGCGCCTGCACGATCTCCGGCAACGGATCGCCATAGATGCGGTGCGCCTCGGTGACGGCCATGTTGCGCAGCTCCTCGCTGGCGTTGGGAATTTCCGGCGCGTGGGTGCCGTCCGGAAAGGGCTTGAGCTCGTCGCAGAGATCCGCAATTGCGTTGGGCGCGTCGATCACCACGCTGTGCGCGTCCTCCTCGCCCAGATAGGAGAATTCTTCCAGCATCTCGTCCGTGGTTTTCAGGTACAGCGGCGGCTGGTGGTCAGCGTCGGCAAAGCCCAGCTTGTACATGAGAATCTTCCGGTAGGCGGCGTCCTCCGGCTCCAGAAAATGTACGTCGCCGGTGGCGGCTACGGGCTTGCCCAGCTTTTTCCCCAGCGCTACGATACGCCGGTTGATGTCCCGCAGCGCCTCCTCGTCCGGGACAAGCTTCTCCCGGACCATGAAGGCGTTGTTCCCAAGCGGCTGAATTTCAAGAAAATCGTAGGCGGCGGCGACGCGCTCAATCTCCTCCTCCGGCGCGCCCCGGAGAATGGTCTGGTACAGCTCGCCCTGCTCGCAGGCGGAGCCAACGATCAGTCCGTCGCGGTACACGGAGAGGAGGCTCTTCGGTATCGTCGGCCGGGTACGGAAGTGATCCAGATGGGAATAGCTGATGAGGCGGTAGAGGTTCTTCATGCCCGCCTGGGTTTTCGCAATCAGGATGATGTGGTTGGTTTTCTGGCGCTGCTTTTTGCCCTCCTGCGCCTCGCCGGCGGGCTGCGGGCGGTAGACCGGCAGCGTTGCCACATGCAGCGCTCCGAGCAGGTCCAGCAGCTTCAAAAACACCTGGCCCGTGGCCGCTGCGTCGTCAATGGCACGGTGGTGGTTTTCAAGGCGCACCCCAAAGTGTTCGCAGAGCGTATCCAGCTTGTGATTCGGAAGGTCGTGCAGCAGATAGCGCGCCAGCATCAGCGTATCGGCATAGGGCTCGGAAAAAGCCACGCCGTACTTTTCACTGTGATGGTGGATGAAGCCCACGTCGAATCTGGCGTTGTGCGCCACAAGGCAGCAGCCCTCGCAAAAGCGTTTGAAGCTGTTGAGCACCTGGCGCAGCGGCGGCGCGCCGCGCAGCATATCGTTTGTAATCCCCGTCAGCGCAGTGATGTTGGAGGGAATGACCACGCCGTCGTTAACGAAGGTCTGGAACCGGTCCACGATCCGCCCGTCCACAATCTTGACCGCGCCGATCTCGATGATGTCCGCATGCTCGGCCTTGAGCCCCGTCGTCTCAATATCGAATACCACAAAGGCTGCGTCCATGGGCATAAGCTCCGTGTCCGGCAAAAGGTAGCCTTCCACGCCGAACAGCGCCTTCACCCCCGTCTTTTTCGCAGCCTTCGCCGCCTCCGGAAAGGCCTGCACCACGCCGTGGTCCGTAATCGCCAGCGCCTTGTGGCCGAAGCGCTTGGCGGTCTTGAACGCGCGGGTCACGTCCGTCAGCCCGTCCATGGTGGACATGCGGGAGTGCAGGTGCAGCTCTACGCGCTTTTCCGCCGCCGTATCCTGCCGGAGCGTGGCCTCCGCCAGATTGATATCGTTGATATAGAAGGTCAGCTCCTTGGCGAACCTGGGCATTTTGCACACGCCGCGGACGGCCACCTGCTGCTCGCCGCCAAAAAGAGGCGCGACGCTTTCAAAAAACCGGTCCGCCTTGCTCCTGTCAAAGAAGCTGGCCGTACAATAGATGGAATCCGTGTTGTCCGTAAGATTCAGCTGGACGCGGTAGCTCCGCTGGCCGTCCCGGCCCTTCCCCCAGCCCTCGCGCAGCTCGCCGGACAGGAAACAGCCCTGAACGGTCACCGGCGATCCGCCCTCCTGAAGCTCCGCGATGGGCGTCCGCGCTTTGTCGCGAATCCTGGCGCCGTAGAGCACATCCGGCTCCTTTTTGGCCGCGGGGGTTGCGGCAATCGCCGCAGAGGGTCCGGCAGGGCCGTCTGGGGCTGTGGGTGCGGCTGTCTGCGGCCTCTGCGCCGCCGCGGACGCCGCAGACCCGGCGGCCTCGTCAAACTCCACCAGGACGTGCATGCCGCCAAGATGCTCCGAGAGGGCGCGCAGCAGCGCGCCGCGCTCCGGCCCGGCAAGGTCCCCCGCGTTTGCAATGCGCAGGATAAGGCGGTTCTGGCTGCGCTGAAGCACCGCCTCGCGGATGACCGCCCCCCGCAGATCCATATTCAGTTCCGGCAGGATTGCAGCAACTTCCAATGTGAACCCTCAGTCCTCCGCCCCGGACTCCTTCTGCCCGAGCATGGCGTTCGCCTCCAGAATCAGGCGCTCCACCATCTCCGCCGCGGGGCCGCTTAAAAACTTCTCTCCCTTTTTGAAGATCAGCCCGTTCGTCGCGCCAAAGGCGATGCCGATGTCCGCGTCCTCCGCCTCGCCGGGGCCGTTCACCGCGCAGCCCATGACGGCGATCTTCAAATACCCGGCCTTGCGCCGGACGCCCTCCTCCACGCGCCGCACGGCCTGCATCAGGTCGACGCGGGTTCTTCCGCAGGTGGGGCAGCTGATGATCTCAATATCGTTGTTCAAAAGATTCAGCGCGCGAAGAATCTCAAGGCCCGTTTCCACCTCGCGCAGCGGCGAATCCGTCAGCGATACCCGAAGCGTATCGCCAATGCCGTCCAGCAGCAGCGCGCCGATGCCGATGGCGGATTTGATGATGCCGCGGCCAACGCTGCCCGTCTCCGTAATGCCGATGTGCAGCGGATAGTCCACCGTCCGCGCCATGCGGCGGTAGGCTTCAACGGTGTTCTGGACCGTGGAGGCCTTGAGCGAAATCACGATATCGGAAAAGCCCGCCTCCTCCAGCAGGGTCACGTGACGCAGGGCGCTTTCCACCATCGCGTCCGGCGAAGCCGCGCCGTATTTCCGCTTCAGATCCTGCTCCAGCGAGCCTGCGTTTACGCCAATGCGGATGGGGATGCGGTGCATCTTTGCGCAGTCCACCAGCGCGCGCACGTTGGCCGCGCCGCCGATGTTGCCCGGATTGATGCGCAGCTTGTCCGCGCCGTGCTCCGCCGCGGCAATGGCCAGCCTGTGGTCAAAGTGTACGTCGGCAACAAGGGGAATGTGAATCCGGCGGCGAATCTCCGCAAAGGCCTCGGCGCAGCGCATGTCGTATACCGAGGCGCGCACAATCTCGCAGCCCGCCTCTTCCAGCGCGAGAATCTGCGCCACGGTGGCGTCCACATCCCGCGTGTCGGTATTGGTCATGGACTGCACGCGCACCGGCGCGCCGCCGCCCAGCCTGACGCCTCCCACACAAACCGTCCTTGTCTGCATTCCACCTAACCCCGAATCAGATTGATGATATCATTATAGGTCAAAAAGATGATGAGCGCAAACAGGGCGATGAGGCCGACAAAATGCACCATGCCCTCCTTCCGCGCATCGATGGGCTTGCCGCGGATGGCCTCGATGACCAGAAACACCAGCCTGCCGCCGTCCAGCGCGGGAATGGGCAAAAGGTTGAAAATCCCCAGGCTCACGTTGATGAGCACAGCAAATTGCAGCACCGTCTCAAAGCCATAGCGCACGGCCTCGCTGATATAGGCGATCGTTCCCACCGGGCCCGCCACGTCTGTGGATTGCACCCGGCCCTGAAACAGCGTGCCGAAAAAGCCGAAGGTCTCCCGGATGATGCTGCCCACATAGCGGAAGGACTGGCCCACGGACTGGAAAAACCCATAGCGCTGCCGCGCGGCGGTCATGGTAATGCCGATATAGTTGCGCCCCAGCTCCGCATTGTAGGCGTCCTCCACCGCAATGTCCAGCAGCGCGCCGCCGCGGTCCACCGTCAGCACCATGCGCTCGCCGGAGGCGGCAAGGATTTTCGCCGTCGTTTCATTATAATAATCGATTCTGTCGCCGTCCACCTTTACGATGATGTCGCCGGGCTGAAGCCCCGCGCGGTAGGCCGGACTGTCCGTTTCCGGAATCTCGTAAATCTGCGGCACATAGTTGCCGTAGGCCGCCAGCGTGACGATGGAAAGTAGGACTGCCAGCAGCAGGTTCATCACCGGGCCGGCCGCCACAACGAGAATCTTCTTCCACGCGGGCTTCGCGTTGAAGCAGCGGCCGTCCACCACCTCCTGATCCTCTCCGTAGAACCGGCACATGCCGCCGATGGGCAGCGCGCGCAGGGCATAGGTAATGCCGTTTTTCTCCTTCTTCCAGATCGCAGGCCCCATGCCGACCGCAAATTCCACGATCGTAAACCCCAGCTTGCGCCCCATGAGATAGTGGCCCAGTTCATGCACCGTCACGAGTACGGACAGCAGGATCAGCGCGCCAAGAATGGATAATACCGTGCTCAATATCGCTTCCAGCTTTCTTTCTAAATTGTATTTCCGCGGCCCGAAAAACGGGCGGCGACCAGCGCCCGCGCCTCCCGGTCCGCGGCAAGGACCGCCGCAATGTTGTCCGCAGGCGCCGCCGCATGCGCGTCCATGGCTGCCTCCACCGCGGTATAGATCTCCGTAAAGCGGATGCGCCCCGCAGTAAACAGCGAAACCGCCGCCTCGTTGGCCCCGTTGTAAACCGTGGGCATGGTCCCCCCCGTCCGCAGCGCTTCGTAGGCCAGGCGCAGGGCGGGATAGCGCTCCGGCGGCGCGGCGTGGAACGTCAGCGAGCCCACCTCGGCCAGCGACAGGCGCTTGCAGGGCGAGGGCATGCGCTCCGGCCAGGTCATTGCATACTGAATTGGCAGGCGCATATCCGGCAGGCTCAGGTTGGCAAGAACCGTACCGTCGCAAAACTCCACCATGGAGTGTACGATGGACTGCGGATGGATGAGCACCGCAATCCGCTCGGCGGGAATGTCGAACAGGTAGCTGGCCTCGATCACCTCCAGCCCCTTGTTGAACAGGCTGGCCGAATCGATGGTGATCTTCGGCCCCATGCTCCAGGTGGGATGGTCCAGCGCCTCCGCCGGCGTCACGTCCGCAAGCTCCGCAAGGGACTTCTGCCAGAACCGTCCGCCGGAGGCCGTCAGCAGCAGGTTTTTCACCTCCTGCCGCCTGCCGCCTGAAAGGCATTGAAAGATGGCGGACTGTTCGCTGTCCACGGGCAGCACCTGACCGCCGCAGGTTTTGCAGGCCTCGTCCACCAGCGCCTTGCCGCAGACGATGCTCTCCTTATTCGCAAGGGCGACCCGCTTTCCGGCGCGAAGGGAGGACAGCAGCGGCTCCAGCGCCGCAAAGCCGGAAATGCCGTTTACCACAACGTCCGCTTCTCCGCAGCCTGCCAGCGCCAGCAGACCGTCCCTCCCCGCAAGCAGCTCCGTCCCCTCCGGCAGAAACGCCGGATCGAGCGGCAGCTCCGAGGCGACATAGCGCGGGCGGAAGGTCTTTGCCTGGGAAAGCAGCAGCGCCGTATTCCGTCCGCCGCTGATCCCCAGCAGGGAAAAGGCGCCCCCGCTCCGGGCGATCACCTCCAGCGCCTGCCTGCCGATGGAGCCCGTGCTCCCAAGAACCGTAACCAGCTTTGTCATTGGCGAAAACTCCCGGCATTAGTATATTCCGCACAGGCGCAAAATAGTAAACAGGCACAGAACCACAGGCGCGCAGAGCAGAATGCTGTCGATGCGATCCATGATGCCGCCATGCGCCGGAAATACGCTGGAAAAATCCTTAACGCCCGCCCAGCGTTTGAGCATCGAGGCGAAAAGATCCCCAAACTGCGCGCAAACGCCGCAAACCAGCCCCGTCAGGAGCAGCACGGGCACGCCCACATAGCCGCCCCAGAGCTTTTGCAGCGGAATCAGCGCCGCGCCGAACGCCAGGCCGCCCAGCAGGCCGGCCACCGCGCCCTCCACCGTCTTTTTCGGGCTGATCTTCTCGCAGAGCTTGCGTTTCCCAAACAGGGTTCCGCCAAAGTACGCAAAGGCGTCCGTACAAGCCGGCGCGGCAAAGGTAAAGGCCGACGCGGTCAGCGCCAGCGGCCGTTCAAACTCCACATACACCAGCAGCGCGCAGATGAGCAGCGACAGCGGATAGGCAAACAGCAGCAGGGAGATGATGGCGTTCTCCGGCTCCGCCGCACGACGAATCACAAGCCCCATGATGGCGGCGACGATGCAGAGCAGGTAAAAGCCGAACATCGGCACTGCGCCCGCAAAATGGTAAACAAAGGGAAAGCCCAGTGCGAACACATAGGCAGGCGGCGAAAGGGGCCTGTATTTATGCTGCGTGGTGATATGCGCGGTTTCGTAGGTCGCCGCAAAGGCGAACAGCGAGATCGCGATAAGGAAAACAAAGCCGCCAAAGTGCAGAACCGCCAAAAGAAACGCGGCCAGCACAGCACCGACAATGATGCGCACCTTCATTGTTTCGTATCCTCCAGTCCCCCAAACCGGCGGGAGCGCCGCGCATACTGCCGCAGCACATCAACATAGCGCTCGTCCGAAAAATCCGGCCAGAAATCCTCCGTAAAAATCAGCTCCGCATAGGACGCCTGATAGAGCAGAAAGTTGGAAAGCCGCTGCTCTCCGCTGGTGCGGATGAGCAGGTCCAGCTCCGGCGAATCCGCGGTGTAAAGGTGTCGCTCAAAGCTCTCCTGCGTCACCCCGCCGGGCTCCGCCGCGGCAAGCCGCGCCGCCCGGAGGATTTCATCCCGGCTGCCGTAGTTCATCGCGATGTTCAGCTTCAACCCGTCGTTGGCCTTCGTTTTCTCCTCCGCATCGCGAATCAGTCCGCTGACGCGGGGCGGAAATTTTGAAATATCGCCCAGCGATCGAATGCGCACACGGTTTTCGTGCAGCTCGTCAAATTCCTTTATGAAAAACTCGACGAACAGGCTGCACAGCGTATCGATCTCCTCCACCGGGCGCTTCCAGTTCTCCGTTGAAAAGGCAAAGAGCGACAGCGCCTCAATCCCAAGGTCGGAGGACAGGCGGATGATGCCTTTGAGCCGCGTTACGCCCGCGCGGTGTCCCAGCGCCCGGGGAAGGCTCCTCGCTTTGGCCCAGCGGCCGTTGCCGTCCATAATCATGGCCACATGGCGCGGCAAATGCTCCGGGGACAGGCCCAGCGCCTCGATCTGTTCTCTTGTCAGCTTTGCCATGGTCTTCCCCTCATGCGCCAAGATGCAAAGCGGAGACGTCCCCGCCTTGCATCCTGAAAGAATCATTGGTTTTCCATCGTCGTCACAAAGCGTGAATACAGCAGCTCCACCGTTCCGTCGTCCAGCCTTCGCTGGGCGATCACCCGTTCGTCGCTGCCAGAGCCGCCCTTGCGGGAGCGAACCTCCCGGCAAACCACGCTGCATCCCGCCCCGCGCAGCCGCTCCGCCGCGACGGAAAGCGGCAGGCCCAGCACGGAATTCAAACCGAGAGAATCTCCTTTTCCTTGGCGGAGACGATGGTATCGATCTCCCTGATGAGCTCGTCGGTGAGCTTCTGAATCTTCTCTTCGAGGCGCTTGAGATCGTCCTCGGTGAGCTCGTTGTCCTTCTGCTGCTTCTTGATCTGCTCGTTGGCGTCGCGGCGGATTGAGCGGATCGCAACCTTGGATTCCTCGCCCTTTTTGCGCACCACCTTGACCAGCTCCTTGCGGCGCTCCTCGGTAAGCTCCGGGAACACGAGGCGGATGACCTTGCCGTCGTTGCTGGGGTTGATGCCGACGTCGGACTTTTGAATCGCCTTCTCCACGGCGGGGATGGCCTTCTGATCCCAGACGGCGATGACAAGCATTCTGGGCTCCGGCGTGCTGATGTTGCCAAGCTGATTGATGGGCGTGGGCGTACCGTAATAATCCACCATCACCCGGTCCAGCACCTGCGGGTTGGCCCGGCCTGCCCGGAGCCCGTTCAGCTCCTGCTGCAAAACGGAAATGGTTTTGTTCATGCGTTCGCGGGTGGCATCCAAAATATCTGCCATGAAAACTTCCCTCCTGTAGCGTCGTGCTCCTATTTTACAATATTTGCAACGTCGGATTCAAGCCCTAACCGATATCGTCAATGATTGTTCCCATTTGCGCCCCATCGAAGATGGCGCGGATCTGCGACAGCGCGAACACATGGATGGGGATCCTCTGCTCGCGGCAGAGCGTGATGGCGGTAAGATCGGTGGCCTTCAGGTTGTCCGCAATCACCCGGTCGTAGCTCAGGCGGGCATAGGGCTTTGCGTCCGGGTCCAACAGGGGGTCTGCGGAGTAGACCGCGTCCACATTCTTTGCAAGCAGCAGCACCTCCGCGCCGGTCTCCGCCGCGCGGAGCGCCGCGCCGGTATCCGTCGAGAAAAAGGGGCAACCCGTGCCGCAGGCAAAGATGATCACCTCGCCGCGGGACAGGCGCTGGCGCGCTGCGCGGGCGGTATAGCTGTCGCAGAACTTTGGCATGTCCACCGCGGACAGCACAGAGCAGGGAACGCCCATGCGCTCCAGCGCGTCCTGGAGGGCAAGGGCGTTGATGGCCGTTGCCAGCATACCCATGTGATCCGCTCGGTTGCGCTCCATCTGGCCGCTGCTGCGGCCCCGCAGAATGTTGCCGCCGCCCACCACGATGCCAACAGCGACGCCCTTTTTCTGAATCCAGGCAATATCCGCCGCGGTCTTTTCTATGGTTTCCTGACAGAGCGGCGCGCTTTCGGAGGACAGCGCCTCGCCGCTGATCTTGAGTAAAACCCGTTTGTACAATTTCTGTCTCCTTTCAGCTAGAAAAAAGGAACACATTCCGTGTTCCTTTCCTACTTCATTCCATCAGCCTCTGGTCTGGCTCATGACTTCCTCGGCGAAATTGTCCTCGCGCTTTTGCAGGCCCTCGCCCATCTCAAAGCGGGTAAAGGAAAGCACCCGGAACGCGCCGCCGATCATCTGGCCCACCGTCTGCTCCGGATCCTTGACGAACGCCTGCTCCACAAGGCAAACCTCCTTGTAGTACTTCTCGATGCGGCCGTTGACCATCTTTTCGATGATGGCTTCCGGCTTGGGCTTGGGCTCGTTGAGCGCCTGCGCGCGGAGAATCTCCTTTTCCTTCTCCACATCCGCCTGGTTGATGTCCTCTTTGGAGATGCAGGTGGGCTTTGCCGCCGCAATCTGCATGGCGACGTCGTGGAGCTTCTCCGCATTGACCTCGCCCGCAACGTTGACGAGAACGCCGATCTTGCCGCCGAGATGGACATAGGTATCCACAACGCCCTCCGCGCGGTCAAAGCGGCGGATGCTGATCTTCTCGCCGATCTTTGCCACGGCCTCGTTGAGCATCATGCTGATGGTCTTTGACGGGTCGTCCACGCAGGTCTCCTCCAGGAGCGCCTCGACGGAGGCGGGATTGTTCACGGCAACCTGCTTGGCGATCGCTGCCACGAAGGCCTTGAAATCATCCGTTTTTGCCACAAAGTCCGTCTCGCAGTTGACCTCCACGATAACGCCCACCTTGCGGTCGTCGCTCATATAGCTGCCGACAATGCCCTCCGCGGCGATGCGGCCGGCCTTCTTCGCGGCTGCGGCAAGGCCCTTTTCGCGGAGAAAATCGATGGCCTTTTCCGTGTCGCCGTTGCACTCGGTCAGCGCCTTTTTGCAGTCCATCATACCGGCGCCGGTGCGCTCGCGCAGCGCCATAACATCCTTGGCTGTAAACATAAAATGCAAACCTCCCGTTCTTATTCAGCGGCTTCTTCCGCTGCGGCGTCCGCCTCGTCGTTCATCTGCTCGCCCTGACGGCCCTCCAGCACCGCGTCCGCCATCTTGGCCGTGATGAGCT
Organism: Clostridiales bacterium; assembly: GCA_004554165.1. Lineage (GTDB taxonomy): Bacteria > Bacillota > Clostridia > Christensenellales > CAG-138 > CAG-1024. Next base: position 11,722 of record SFNQ01000025.1, read on the forward strand.
TGACCGCGCGGATGGCGTCGTCATTGCCGGGGATGGGATAATCGACCTCATCGGGATCGCAGTTGGTATCGATGATGGCCACGATCGGAATGTGGAGCGTGCGGGCTTCCGCAACGGCGATGTGCTCCTTGCGCGGGTCCACGACGAACAGCGCGCCGGGGAGCTTCTTCATTTCCTTGATGCCGCCCAGGTTCTTTTCCAGCTTGCTCTGCTCCAGCTTGAGCTGGATGACCTCCTTCTTGGGAAGCAGGTCGAACTGACCGGTGGCCTCCATCTGCTCGATCTTGCGCAGGCGCGCAATGCGACCCTGGATGGTCTTGAAGTTGGTGAGCATGCCGCCCAGCCAGCGCTGGTTGACATAGAACATGTCGCAGCGCTTCGCTTCCTGCTCGATGGACTCCTGCGCCTGCTTCTTCGTGCCGACGAACAGGATGGACTTGTCCTCCATGGCCAGATCGCGAACGAAATAATAAGCCTCTTCGATCTTTTTGACGGTTTTTTGCAGGTCGATGATGTAGATGCCGTTGCGCTCGGTGAAGATGTACTCCTTCATCTTGGGGTTCCAACGGCGGGTTTGGTGGCCGAAATGTACGCCGGCCTCCAGCAGCTGTTTCATGGAAATCACGGACATGTTGAATAAACCTCCTCGTTTTTCTTTCCACCTTTTGCCTCATCCCTTCGGGGAGCCGAAACGGCACGAACCCGAAAATCCGCAAAAGTGCGTGATACCTTGGGCATTATAGCACAGGCCATCGGGAAAAAGCAAGAGAAAACCTGGGCGCGGGAGCGGTGAAATACAGGCTTCAGGAACCCCGCGGCAGCACGGGGTGTTTTTTCTTTGATGCGCTCCATGGATTGCTTCGTTCTCCGCCTGCCAATTGCTTCGACACCGTCTGCAACCGTTCCACCCTCCGCCAAAATGCCGGCTTCCTCCCGCAAGGACCGGTTTGTAAGGCCGCTGGCCCGCCTTACTCCCTCTGCCGCGCGTTTGCCGGTTTCTGTCATGCGCAGTCTGCCCACGACAGTTCGCAGATACCGCAGTCATGCAACCAATCCAGCCATTGCTGCAAAGCCGTCCCGTCTGCGGCGCTTCATCCACATCCCGCCTGACCGGGGAGCGGTCATATGCTATTCAATAATAATCGCGACTCTGCTGTTTTCAATCGTTTTTTCGATATCGGAACGGATATCGCTTAAAAAGCCAGCAATCTCTCCATAGGTTTTTTCTTTTTGGAAGCTGATGCACAGATCGATACAGACGAAGTCCCCGTAATAATGGGACTTTACGCCATGAAAATCCAGATAAGCATCATGATATTTCGCCAAAACGGTTAAGATTTTTAACTGCTCCTCTTCCGGAAGGGTTTTATCGGAAAGCTCATTCAAGGCGCTGCGGATTCTTTTCACGCCGCCAACGAAAAGATAGGCGGCGATCAGAACAGCCAGCGTCGGAGATAAATACCAGGAGAGCGGATTGTTGCGCAATGCCCAAGCCACAAACAGCGACACGCCCGCCGCAAGATCGAAGCATAGTGCGCTCACCTGCGCCATAAATTCACTTTTTGTTACCTTGCTGTCGTGCAGTTTTTTTATTTTCCACTGTTCTCTTACAAAAATAATATCAAAAGTAATGTTCACCAGCTTAATCAGCACCACATAAATCAGCATCCCGCTTGGCTGCTTGATATCGAACAATTCCACAACTGATGCACCCGCAACGACGCTCAATCCGAAAAGCCCGATTCCTTCGCTGATGAGCGCGGTCATTGCCTCCAGCTTTCCGATCCCATAGTTATACTCATACTTCAAATTGCGGGACAGTTTCCGCGAGAGCAGCGCAACGATCCCCGTCCCGAGGACGTTCCCAAGAGAGTCCATCAAATCCGTCCACACAAGAACGGAGGAGGACACCACCGCAGAAACAGCCATGGCGATAAAGTTTGGAAGCTCTATCAAAAAGGCCATCAGCGACATTCGCATTTGTCTTTGATAGGATGCCTGCTCATTCATCTTCTTTTCCCCCTAAATCCCCGGCAGTTCTGATACGGCGATCAAAACAATTCCGATAATCAGAAAAGCAACACAGAAATACTGCTTATGGTTCAGTTTTTCTTTCAGAAAAATCCTCGCCCCGAAAACAGTCAAGATGCAATACGACGTTACGATCGGCGCGGTCAACACAGGATTTTGACTTACTGCAAAAGCATAAAAAATATTTCCCACCGTTTCGGTTGCCGCGCCGCCCAGCCTGGGCAGTTCGGACTTTTGAAAGGGGTTGTACTTTTCTTTCTTAATATATCGTAAGTATAGATATGAAAAAATACCAACGATAAAAAACACGGCGCCGGTCAGCATCAAATAATCAAATTCGCCTAAAACGGCGCCGCCTTCCTCGCTCAGAACAATGCCGTCGAATATCATCGCAGCAGCGTCAAACAATGTATACACGAGCGGGAAAAACAGCACCTTCGCCCGGAGATTGTGCTTTGCTGACGCGCTGCCTTCCCTGTTCTGTTCTATCCTGCCGCAGTAGACGATACCGATGATGACAAAGATTACGCCAGTCAAATCCAGCAAGGAATAATCCGATATGCTTACCGTACCCCTGATCAGGAAAATCACAACCAGAGCAAGGGACGCGATTGCGCCATCCACATTTTCCAGCGGTGACATAACGGAGATTTCCATATATCTGGTGCCGAAAATTCCAAATGCGAGCGCGGCCGCATAACACAATATCAGCAGAACATGATCCTCATTCTCGGAAATCAGTCTTGCAAGCGGCAATCCGCTTTCAGAAAGCGGAAGCAGGCAGAACACCTTAATTCCATTTATGATTCCGATCCAAACAAGAAACTTTAAGTGGGAGTTTTTGTCTTTGATATTTGTTCCAGCTTTATAAAACAAATCGCAGGCAGCCCACGCAGTGATGCAAAGCAAAATGTTTGTTAACCATATCATAAATTATGCTCTTTCCTTACTCTTCCGCAATTCCATTCTTCCTTGGCAGGGCGAAGAAAACAACGCTGCTCCTCCCCGAGGCTGCTCCAAAATGGAATGGTTGTCTGCCCGCGTTAGCCTGTTTGTTTGCAGCAGGAAAGGGCAGAGCGCCCCGCCTGTTACAATCATCCCACGGCTCATATCGCGCATCGGTCCCAAGTCTATAGAGACGAGTAAAGTGTACCAATACCGTCAGCTTTCGTCAATACAGAGTCGATGATCCCTGTCTACCCTCTTACAGGATTCCAATGCATATGGTACAGGAAAAGGACAAGCCGGAGGAAAGAGCGCCCGGGCGGCGCGGATCTGCGGCCCAAAGGCGACTCGAAGCGCCCATGTTGCGCCAAAATAAAGAAAAGCCTGCCCTCCGGCCGGGCTGCTGCCGGCCCGGGATGAGCAAACTGCTCCCCGGGCGAAAGGGGCGGCGCTGCGGATTTCGGAACAGGCGCGGACGGCCGTTTTTGCCCTGCTGCAGGAACGGCGGCCAGAGCCGCCGGCTGCTCCGGCCGCCCGCCCGGGCTGCTTTTGATACTATTGCAGGAACAGATACTGTATCGTGGACAGCAACCACTTATGCAGGGGGTAATAGGCATAGAACAGCCATTTCGGCTGCCGGCCTCTCTGACCGTTATACAGGAGAATCAGCGGCAGAACCAGCAGCACCCCCGGCTTGGGGTCATCCACAAGCGGAATATGCGGAGGCAAAGGCAGGTAAAACCCCGCCTGAAAACAGAGTTCACAGAGCAGGAAATAACCGGCCAGCGCAATGCATTGCGCCTTCCTGCTGCGGCAATAATACCACACCACGCCCAGCAGGACAAAGGCCAACAAGAACTCCGTGGTTCTGATGGTGGGAAAGGTGTGTTGCAGAGCATAGCTCAGCATCTCAAAGGGCGCGGGAAACTCCTCAAGCGACCGGCAAACCAGGCCAATCGCTTCAAAGCCGATCAGCAGCAGCGGCGCCCAGAGCAATTCCCGCTTGCGCGCGCCGCGGCAGAACGCGCGGATGCTTTCGATGGTTAATACAATGGCGACGGCATAGAAATACGCGAACAGAACATTGACGATGGTGATGGCGCTTCCGCGCACCAGAAGGTTGAGCAACAGGACGATGCAGTTGCCCAGCAGCCCGGCCACCAGCAGCCGCAGGCAATACCGCATACGGTGGGAAACGTGTTTCAGGCTTTCCATCACAAGGAACAGGAACAGCGGCGCCGACAGCTCGCCGAGCACATCCAGCAGCGGGACGCCCTGCAGCCGGTTATCCGGGGATAGAACATAGTTGTTGATATGTCCCAGCGTCATGGCTGCAAGCGCAATCCACTTGAGAACCGCCGCCGAAAGGCCGCTGCGCAGCGCCGGAATCAGACCCTTTCGGGGCTCCCCGGCAGCATAAGCCCCGACCTCGCTTTGCAAATCGAAGGATCGCGGTGCTTTACTCTCCATGCAAACTCCTCTCAAATCAAATCATTTTGTGCAGGACATGGAAAAGGACAAATAGCCCAGCTGCGTATTCTTCTCGATTTTAAAATAATAGTAAGTACCCGTGTTCAGGCCGGACCAGGTGAGTTCCTTGTTGGTCCAGGAGGTTGCCGAAGCATATGTGTGGGATTCGATGTCGCTTCCGTTCAGCGAATACAGCGTGATTGTAACCTTGGCGGGCATATTGTAATCGTTGCCGTTGACATCCACAATGCTTCCGTAAAAGGCCGTGTGGATTTCACGGGGGATCGCCGGATCGTACATGGGAAACGGTGCTCATGCGTCCTGTCTGCCGGTCCTTTTGTGTGACTGTGTTGTTTGCAAGGAAAGCTGCGACTTTGTCTGATAATAAACCTTCTCTGTTGATAATTATTCTATCAAAGGGAAAGCCGCTTGTCAACGGCGCGGGTTCCCCGGGCAGGGCCGGCTTGCAGGATGGCGGGACCGCCTGAACAGGGGGACGCGAAAAGGGAAAAGGGCTTTGCAGGGTTCGATTGGGATTGTTGGAGCACGACAGTCGAAGGAAAACGCAAGGCCCTCGTCCGCTGCGCCGAAAGACGCCGCTGCCCTCAGGCGGCGCCGCCTTTTGCGTCGGCTTTGGCGGCGGCAGAGGCGAAAGGGCCCCTGTCCTGAGGGGTTGGCCGCTTTTCGGCCCCCCTTTATCTTCAGAGGGACGCTTTCCGGCAAGATTCCGCAGGCCCAAAAGGACCGCATGCTTTTTTTGACATGTCGCAGCAGCAGTAGTATACTATGGCCGGTTATTTTATGAGAAAACGAGGATTCGCTTATGGCGACGCTACTTTCCATTTCCGTTGCATTGCTGGCCGGCCTGTTGATGACGCGGCTCATCCGGCCGCTGAAGCTTCCCGACGTTACCGCTTATCTGGTGGCCGGCGTACTGATCGGGCCATACTGTCTGGGCGCCCTGCGCATTGACGGGCTCGGCTTTACCTCCATGGAAGCGGTGGAATCGCTGTCCCTGGTATCCGAAATCGCGCTGGGTTTCATCGCCTTCGCAATCGGCAACGAATTCCGGCTGGACAGCCTGAAGCATACCGGCAGGCAGGCCTTCGTGGTGGGCGTGGTGCAGGCGCTGACCGCAACCCTGTTTGTGGATTTGGCCCTGCTCCTTCTGCATTTTGCTCTGCCGGACAAGCTGTCCGCAGCGCAGGCCATCACGCTGGGCGCCATTGCCGCCGCCACAGCGCCCGCGGCCACGCTGATGGTCGTGCGGCAGTATAAGGCAAAGGGGCCTCTGACAAACCTCCTGCTGCCCGTGGTCGCGCTGGACGACGCCGTGGGCCTGGTGGTGTTCGCCGTCTCCTTTGGGATTGCAAGGACGCTGAACAGCGGGGCGGTCGAGCTGGCCTCCATCCTGGTCAATCCCCTGCTGGAGATCGCCGCCTCGCTCACTCTGGGCGCCTTCATGGGCTTTCTGCTGACAAAGCTGGAGACCCTGTTTCACTCCAACACCAACCGGCGGAACATGACCATTGCTTTCGTGTTTCTTACCGCGTCGCTGTCCATGCTGGAGTTTCGGATTGGCCCGGTCACCCTGGGCTTCTCCTCCCTGCTGGTCTGCATGATGCTGGGCACGGTATTCTGCAACCTCTGCCCCCTGTCTCAGGATCTGATGGCAGCGGCGGACAACTGGACCTCGCCCCTCTTCGCCGTCTTTTTCGTCATCAGCGGCGCGGAGCTGGAGCTGAACGTGTTTGCCGACCTTGCCATCGTGCTCGTCGGCGGCGTGTACATCCTGTTCCGTTCGCTGGGAAAATACGCGGGCGCTTTGGCCAGCACCCGCTGGACCCATTGTCCGCCCGCCGTCTGCAAATATCTGGGGATTACGCTGCTGCCGCAGGCCGGCGTGGCGCTTGGCATGTGCATTACCGCCCAGCAGCTCGGCCCGGAGGGGGCGATGATCCGCAATATCATCCTGTTCTCGGTGCTGATCTACGAGCTGTTCGGGCCCATGCTGACCAAGCAGGCACTGACCAGGGCCGGGGACATTCAGCCCATGGCCGAGGCCGTCCGAAACCGCCGGCAGACCAAGCTGGAACACGCCAGCGCGCAGCGCAGGCCATAAAAGGGAAAGCCTTCGGACAAGGTCCCCACAACCCGGCGTCCCTGTTCCAAAAACGGGCTGCCGCCGCCCGAAGGAAGGAAAGCCCATCCGGCGGAGCGATCCGGAACGCGGAGCGCTGTTTTTTCCCGGGAGGCCCGCCTCCCCGCCGTCCGTTTTCGCCAGCCGGGGACGGCGGAGCGCGGAAGCCATCCTGCGACGATGCTTCGAATTTCCGCTCCCTGCCGAAAGCGCCGGAAGGCCCGCTGCAGACCCGGCGGGGCGGCGAAGAAATAAGGGTACAAAAAAAGAGCAAATGCTGATATAATGAAAAAATATGCTGGCAAGCGGTATGCTGCGTGGACTTTTGCCAAAAGCGCTGGCCCTGACCGGATTGGAATGGCGCGCAGAAACACGCACAGGCCGCTTGCGTTAAAAAACAACAACGGAGGGAACCATGTTGAAAAAAACCATTGCACTGCTGCTCTGCCTTTGCCTGCTCCCCGCCCTTGCCGCCTGCGGTGCGCAAGAGGCCGCCAGCGACCCCAACGCGGGATTGTACGAGGCAGCGACCGCCGAAATGTTGGGAATTGAAGTCGATATTTCCGATATGTATGAAAAGGGCTTTTCCATCGAGCTCAAGGACAAGGGAAAGTGCGCGTTCAACATCGACGGTCAAAAGGGCAGCGGCAAGTGGACGCTGGACGGCGAGGCGCTGCAAGTCGAGGGCGGCGGCCTGAAGATGAGCGGCACGCTGTCCGAGGGCGTGATGACGCTTGAAAACCTGTTTGATTTGGGCCTGAACATGACGCTGCTGCGCGAGGGCGCGCAGCTTCCCACAGTACCCGCCGCACCCGAAACGGGCGGGGCCGCCAGCGGAATCGCCGGATACTATCCGCTGTTTCGCGCCGTCATTGAGGGAGTGGATTATGACTACGACACGCTCTCAGAGTTGGACATAGTCGACGGCGCCTATCTGCTGCTGAATGAGGACGGCACCGGCGAGATCGGTTTTTCCGGTGAAGTCCCCGACGCGCTGACCTATGACGAGGAGGCCGCCCTTTTCTACATTGCCACCGGCGAAACCTTCCCCTTTACCCTGGAGGGCGACCAGATCAGCCTTTACTTTGAAAAATCGGATATGACCTTGTTCTACAAGCTGGATTCCGACGCCGGAGAATCGGAGGCGGCAGGCTGAGGCAAAGGCCCCGCCGCAAGCCGGGCGCGACAGCCCTTTGTATCGGACAGCCCTGACAAACGGAGTCGGGGCTGTTTTCTCTCCCCCCTGCCGCGCCGAAGGCCGCGCTCCGGCCCCCTTCGCCCGCCCCGGCCGCCGGGCTGCGGCTGCCGGCGGTTCACCAGCAGCGCAGCGGGCAGCAGGAGAAGAAAGCCCAGCAGCGCGCCACACCCAGCGATCCCCTGAGCAGAAATTGTTTCATATTTAGTATATTGGGATGGGAATGGCCGGGAAAGCACGGTCTGGCGGCGGAGAAAGAGTCTTTGGCTCCCCCGTTCCCTGCGCGCAACAAAAAAACAGCCCCGCAGGTCGTTGTTTTTTCCTGCCAAACTCGTTCCAAACGGGGCGTAAAGCGGTCATTGTGAAAGCTTCTGCTTTGCGCAGAAAGCGAAATGAAATAAATTCCCTCACGCCCGCAGGCATTTCACGCGCTGCAGGCGTATTTCACTTGCTAAGCAAATTTCACAAATCCCGCAAGGGATTTATTTCGCTGAAAAGAACGACTAAACGGAGCGAAAACAGGGGTAAGAGCGACCAAAAGCACACTTTTCGCTCTGAGCTTTGACTTTGTCTCTCACGGATAACTGTATTCCGTCAAACAGGCTGAATCGCCTTTAGCTCAATGTAGCCTCTCTCACCACGAGGTTCCAACTGAATGCGCGGATTCGAGCTGTCCCACGCATACCCTATGACCGATGGGGCGTATTTCTCCATAGAAGCCTGCACCGTTTCAATGGCCTGACAATAGTCTTCCTCCTCAAATGGCTCTCCCTGAAACATCAGGTATTTTGCGGCAGGCAGGGTAATGACATCAAATCCATCGGGGATGATGCTGGTATCATCCATTGCCACCTCAACGCCCTGCACATATTCCGAAGTACCCTGCTCCCGGTACTTCTCCGGCAGCCACAGGCAAACCGGCTCCCCGCAAAGAGATTTCATGCTGGTCAGAATGCCCCAGACATCGCAGCCGACCTCCTGACAATAGCTCCAGTATTCCTTCGCCGTCTTTCCACGCCTGATAATGACCTTGCGTTCTGGCTTCTCAATAACTTGGATAAAAACATTTGCAACCTGTTCCACTGTTTCTCTCTCCTTCCACAATGTTCTGAATTTTACGCCATATGGGGTGAAAAGTGGAAGCGGAATAGGAGATTTTGCATATTCATGGGGATTACAACCGAATGCGTTGCGAAACGCTCTCTGATAGCCGTCTACGCTGTCGTAGCCAGTATCATAAGCCAAATCGATCACCCTGCATGGATCATCGCGCAAACGCAATGCGGAACGGGACAGCCGAAGCCGCCTGATGTAATCTGCCGGCGCAAGACCCGTCAACTCCTTAAATATTCGCGCGCAATAAAAAGGAGAATACATCGTCATACCAGAAAGGTCGCACAATGTAATTTTTTCTGAAAGGTGTGCCGCAATATAGTTCTGCATCTGTTGTACTGCCAAAACCTTTTCCGTCACCTTATCACCTCCTCCTGACAAAGCCATTATCGCAGAAAGAGTGGGATTATTCTCGACTTTTCTTGCTGTCTTTCAAATTCCGATTTGTCGGCGAAAATGAATCCTCTGCTTTTTATAATAGCACATTTCGCCATCGTACGAAAGCCATAATAAGAAAACCTCTCTTGTCCTGGTAGACAAAAGAGGTTTCTTTTCTGGTACCCCCTCAGGGACTCGAACCCTGGACACCCTGATTAAGAGTCAGGTGCTCTAGCCAACTGAGCTAAGGAGGCATGTGGAGCGGGAAACGGGGCTCGAACCCGCCACCTCAGCCTTGGCAAGGCTGCGCTCTACCAAATGAGCTATTCCCGCAGGATAAGCCGGAAACCGGCTTGTGTATCTGGTACCCCCTCAGGGACTCGAACCCTGGACACCCTGATTAAGAGTCAGGTGCTCTAGCCAACTGAGCTAAGGAGGCACAAAAGGTACGTTGGAGCAGGTAACGGGACTCGAACCCGTGATCTCAGCTTGGAAGGCTAATGTGTTACCGCTACACTATACCTGCAAAACTTGGGAACGTTGCCGGCGCGCTGCGCGGCTTCTTTCCGGCTGCGTTCTCCGCCGCAAAAACCGGTCCGCCGGGTGCATTCCTCGCCCCTCGGCCTCGGTTCTGCGATCTGATGTCCACTCCAAAGCCGGCATTGTATGCCGCCTTTGGAGTGGAGCGGGAAACGGGGCTCGAACCCGCCACCTCAGCCTTGGCAAGGCTGCGCTCTACCAAATGAGCTATTCCCGCAGGATGCTTTCCGCTGCACCGAAGGAAACATTGGTGCGGGCGAAGAGACTTGAACTCATACGCCTGTTGGCACCAGAACCTAAATCTGGCGCGTCTGCCAATTCCGCCACGCCCGCAAATCTGACTTTTGAAGCTTTGGTGACCCGTCGGAGATTCGAACTCCGGACACCTTGATTAAAAGTCAAGTGCTCTACCGACTGAGCTAACGGGTCAGGGTTGGCTGGGGTGGCAGGATTTGAACCTACGAATGACGGAGTCAAAGTCCGTTGCCTTACCGCTTGGCTACACCCCATCACTCGTGCACAGGCAGTAGCATGGATGGGGTGAGTAGTGGGATTCGAACCCACGACCTCCTGGGCCACAACCAGGCACTCTAACCAACTGAGCTATACCCACCATACACTCTTTGCGGCTCAAACGGATTTTGCCACGCGGAGCCCGTTTTGCTCAGCACCCCGATTGGATTCCCCCGTTCGGGGTGCTGCGCTTTTCTGGCGCGCCCGCAGGGATTCGAACCCGGGACCTACGGCTTAGAAGGCCGTTGCTCTATCCTGCTGAGCTACAGGCGCAGGCAAAGAGTTCCGAAGAATTATTATAGAGGGTAAAGCCGAATCTGTCAATGGAAAACAAAAATGATTTTCTTATTTTCCGCAACATTTTTTATATTTCTTTCCGCTGCCGCAGGGACAGGGATCGTTCCGGCCCACCGTTGTTTCGCGGACAAAGACCTGCGCGCTGCGGTATTCCTTCGTGATCTCATGGCGGCGCTGGACGCTCAGCACGTCGTCCCACTCGTCGAGGCCGTACAGCCAGCTGGCCTTTGCCGCAAGCATGTTGTAATACAGCTTTTCCGGCAGAATGGTGAGCGCAAGCTCCGTCTCCTCCGTCAGCGCGTCCAGATCGAGCGCCTCGGAAAGACTCGTGTTGATGCCGTCAAGAAACCCGGTGAAAGTAACCGCGTCCATGGAGAACTCCCCGGCAAGCGCCGCAAGCGTTCCCTGATAGGAAAAGGTCTTTTCCCTGAGAATTTTCCGATAGTTTTCCGTTTCCGCCGCAAAATACTCATCCCAGTATTGCTGCTGCTGATTCTCCATGCGTTCGCACCAGGTCTGATACAATGCCATATCTCGATACTTCCTCTCCGTTCTTCGACGAACAATCTACCATATTTTTCCCGCGGATGCAACCGTTGCTTTGAGATTTGTATTCCACAGCAGCAGCGCGCCCTCGCCCGTATCCTCATAGTAGCGGGGCCGATAGCCGTTCTGGGAAAAGCCCAGCTGCCCGTACATCTGCTGCGCGCCCAGGTTGTTTTCCCGCACCTCCAGCGTCATGGCGGATGCGCCGCGCTCCAGCGCGCGCGCCATCAGTTGCAGCATGAGCCGTCTGGCGTAGCCCCTGCGCCGGTATTCCGGCAGCACGGCGATGTTGGTCACATGCGCTTCGTCCAGCACGACCCACATTCCGCCATAGCCGGCAATCTTCCCTCCTTCGGTCAGCACAAAATAGTGGGCCACATCGTTGCGCAGCTCGCCATAGAGCGACATTTTGGACCAGGGGCTGCGGAAGCATACGCACTCGATGCGGTAAATCTCCGGCACGTCCGCCCGCTTCATGGGCCGAATCATGGTTTCCATAGGCTATTTCCCCGCCTCCCGCCGGAGCCGCTCCGCCTGCGAGGGCCGCAGGTACAGAGGCGTAACGCTGTCGCACGCGGAGGCGGGATTGCGCGCGGCAAGCGCCGCCACCGCCGCTGCCTCGGGATAGCGCAGCGCAGCGGCTATCCCCAGCCTTTCCGCCATGGCGTCCCCCACAAACAGGGCCCCCGCCGGCACGTCCGCAAGAAAAGCCTCCGTCTCAACCGCGCAGGGGGCAACGATGCTTTGGCCGCCCTGATATACGGCGGCGTAGGCGTTGCCGTTTCTCGCGTCGATCAGGGCGCATACGGGCCTTCCGGTTTCGGAGCAGGGCTCGCAGAGCGCCTGCAGCGCGTTGACGCCGATCACCCGTTTTTTCCCGGCATAGGCAAGCCCGTTTGCAATACATACGCCGATGCGCACGCCGGTAAACGAACCCGGGCCGATATCCACCGCAAAAGCGTCCACCTCCTCCAGCGCCGTCTCCTGCTCCTGCAAAAGCCGCTGAATCAGGGGCAGCACGGTTTCCGCATGCCGCAGTCCCGCGTCCGCATGCAGCGACGCGGCAACCGCCCCATCGCGCCAGATTGCCGCGGAGGCGACGGCGGCTGTCGTTTCAATCGCAAGTATGGTCATAGCTGCTCCAACAGGCGCTCATACGCCCTTCCGCGAGCCAGCGCCCGCACGGACCGGGCCTGATCGCCGCTGCCCTCGATGGTAAGCTCCAGCCGCTGGGCCGGAAGCGCGCTCTCCACCAGCTCCGCCCACTCCATCACAAGGATCGCGTCCTCACAAAGATAGTCCGTAAAGCCGATGGCCAGCAGTTCGTCCGCGTCCGCAAGCCGGTAGGCGTCGAAATGCAGAAGCTTTGGCTGCGTATCGTACTCCTGCACGATGGTAAAGGTCGGGCTGCTGACGGCGTCCACGCCAAGCCGCTGTCCCATGCCGCGCACCAGGGCGGTCTTTCCCGCGCCAAGCCCGCCGTGCAGCGCCACAAACGCAGGCGGCGTCAGCAGCGACGCCAGCCTGCCGCCCAGCGCCAGCATATCGGACTCCTGTTTGCAGACGAAGCGTTTCTCCTTCATCGGTCGTAAATCCCTCCCGCCAGCAGCTCCCGCGCAAAGTCGCCGAAGCGGTCCTCCGCGATGGCCTGCCGGATCTCCTCCATGAGCCGCAGCGAAAAGCGGAGGTTGTGCATGGAGATGAGCTGTGCGGCGAGCATCTCGTTGGCCTTGACCAGATGCCGGAGATAGGCGCGGGTAAAGTTCCGGCAGGCGTAACAGTCGCAGCCCTCCTCAATGGGGGTGAAGTCATGCTCGTAGCAAGCGTTGCGCAGGTTCTTCCGGCCGTGCCTTGTCAGCGCCATGCCCGTGCGGGCCGTTCGGGTCTGGAGCACACAGTCGAACATGTCCACGCCCCGCAGAATGCCCTCCACAAAGCAGTCGGGACTGCCCACGCCCATCAGATAGCGCGGCTTGTCCGCCGGCATATGGGGCATGATCTCCTCCAGCATTTCGTACATCACGGGCTTCGGTTCGCCCACGCTGAGGCCGCCGATGCCGTAGCCGATAAAGCCCATGGAGGCCAGGGTTTTGGCGCTTTCAATGCGCAGGTCCCGGTACATGCCGCCCTGCACGATGCCGAACAGGGCCTGATCCCGCCGCGTATGCGCCTGCTGGCAGCGCTCCGCCCAGCGGTGTGTGCGCTGCATGGCCCGGAGCGTATAGGCATGGTCGCTGGGGTACGACGCGCACTCGTCAAAGCACATGGCAATGTCCGCGCCAAGGGCCTGCTCAATCTCCATGACCTTCTCGGGCGTGAAAAAATGCCGGCTGCCGTCGATGTGCGAACGAAACTCCACGCCATCCTCGCGGATGTCGTTCATCTTCGCAAGGCTGAACACCTGGAACCCGCCGCTGTCGGTCAGGATCGGCCGCTCCCAGTGCATGAAGCGATGCAGCCCGCCCGCCTCGCGCACCAGCTCGTGGCCGGGGCGCATATACAGGTGATAGGTATTGGACAGGATGATGTTCGCGTTCACATCCAGCAGATCCCGCGGCGTCATGGCCTTGACCGTGGCCTGCGTGCCCACGGGCATGTAGCAGGGCGTGTCGATCGCCCCGTGGGGCGTATGGAGCCTGCCAAGCCGCGCGCCCGACTGCTTGCAGGTTTTGATGAGTTCAAAGGAAAAAGGCTGTTGCATAGGGCCTCCTGTCTGGCTGTCTCCTGCGCGTTATACGATCATCATGGCATCGCCAAAGCTGAAAAAGCGATACCGCTCCTCCACCGCGTGCGCATAGACGCGCAGCATCTCCTCGCGGCTGCTCAGCGCGCTGACCAGCATCAGAAGCGTGGATTCCGGCAGGTGAAAGTTGGTAATCAGCGCATCCACCGCCCGGAAGCGATAGCCGGGCGTAATGAAAATGCTTGTCCAGCCGCTCCGGGCATGGACCACGCCCGCCTCGTCCGCCACGCTCTCCAGCGTTCTTGCGGAGGTTGTCCCCACCGCGACGATGCGCCCGCCGTTTTTCCGCGCAGCGTTGATGCGCGCCGCAGCGTCGGCGGAGACCTCGTAGTACTCCGCATGCATCCTGTGGTCCTCCACGCGCTCCGCGGACACGGGGCGGAAGGTGCCAAGCCCCACATGCAGCAGCACGTCCACAATGTCCACGCCCATGGCCCGGATATCGGAAAGCAGCGAATCGGTAAAGTGCAGTCCTGCGGTCGGCGCGGCGGCAGAACCCCGCTCCCGCGCGTACACGGTCTGGTACCGTTCCGGATCGTCGAGCCGCTCGGTGATGTACGGCGGCAGCGGCACCTGTCCCGCGCGGTCCAGCACCTCTTCAAAGATGCCGTCATAGTGCAGGCGGATCCGGCGGCCGCCCTCGGCGTCGGTTTCGCCCTCCACCGAAATCCAGAGCTCGTCGTTCACCACATAGCGGTATCCGCTGCGGGCGCGCCGCGCAGGGCGCGCAAGGCACTTCCACTCGTCGCCCTCCAGACGTTCAAGCAGGAGAAATTCCATTCGCCCGCCCGTGTCCTCCCTGGCGGCAAACAGCCGCGCGGGAATCACGCGGGTGGTGTTGCGCACCAGCACGTCGCCGGGCCGAAGCTGCGCGAGCACATCGGAAAACACGCCGTCCGTGACGGAACGCGCGCTTCTGTCATAGATCAGCAGGCGCGAGGCCGCGCGGTCGGCCATCGGCGTCTGCGCAATCAGCTCCTGCGGCAGCGCATAGTAAAAATCGCTCGTCTGCACAGAGAATACGCTCCAAAGCTAGAATCTCCCAGTATTATATGGCAGCGGGCCGGAAAGCGCAAGTCCGCAATCCCCCCAAGGCGCGGGGCGGTGCAGGAGACGTCCGGCGCAGCCCTTTTCGGCGCTGCGCGGGCCCGCCGCCATATGGCGCGATTGCCGTCCGGTCAAATCAGCTTTTGTACGCCGTTGGGGTCGATGGTGGTGTCGCCCGTCAGCAGCAGCTCGCTCACCGTAACGAACTCATAACCCTCCGCAAGCGCGGTTTCCAGCAGGCGGGGCAGGTATTCCTTAATCTTATAGCCATTGTTGTGGCAGAGGATAATGCTGCCCGGCGCGAGCTTTGGCAATACCGTATTCAGAATGGTATCCGCGCTGCGCTCCTCCTTCCAGTCGATGGTATCGATATTCCACTGGATCGGTTCATAGCCGATCTCGCGGACGGCGGTGATGACCGTATCGTTATACTCTCCGAAGGGGGCGCGAAAGAGCGTACAGCGCTTTCCGGTAAGCCGCTCAATCTCATCGTCCAGCTTGGATATTTCCTGCTGGACCCCCGCCGCCGCCAGCTTGTTCATATGCGGGTGCGTCAGGCTGTGGTTGCCGATCTCGTGCCCCTTCTCGGCAATCCGCTTCACCTGCTCCGGATAGGCCTCCACCCACACGCCGCAGAGAAAGAACGTGGCCTTGACGTTAAACTGCTCAAGCGTTTCGAGAATAAACTCCGTCTTGTCGTCCTCCCAGGCCGCGTCGATGGTCAGCGCAATCTTTTTGTCGCTGCGCTCGACGCTGTATACCGGCAGCTCCCGCTTCTTCCCGGCGAGTACGTTCAGTTCATACTCCGCTATGCGGTTCACCGTGCCCGCGGAGGTAAACGCGGACGGGTTGTCGCCATCCGGCAGCAGCAGCAGGCAGAGAACCGCGGCAAGCACGCACAGCAGCGCCGCCACGAGAAACACCAGCGTTCTCTTTTTCAAAACAATTATCCGCACAAGACCAACCCCCATCACAATGCTGTTGTACTTTATGCGACACAAGTCCCAAAAATCACAGGGGAGACGCCGCTGCGAAACGAACCGGCGTTGCGCGGCAGCCCCGGAGAGGGGCAAGTTCTGCGCAGAGGGTAAAAAAACGGCGGAAAAGCTCTGCTTTTCCGCCGGAGATTGTCGAAAAACCCCGGGGTTGATAAGGGGCCGCAGCCCCTTATCGGCTCTGACGGCATATACGTCAGAATGGAAGAACCCCTTGGGCTTTCGTACATATCTGATTTTGCGGCCATAAAGCGCGCATGCGTTTGAGGCAAAATCTGTTGTCTCAAAAAACATTCCGCGGCGCCCGCATCTGCGCAGGCAAAAGGCCGCCGTTCTTTCTTTTCCCTTTATTCCTTTACAAGGGAGGCATAGCTTTCCGGATAGCGCTGGACAATGCCGGACTCCATCCAGCCGTCCACGATATCGCTGTAATACTTGGCAATGAAATTCTCCGTCGCCATTGCGTCGAACTCCTCCTGCACCTCCGCATACGGAATCGTGCGGGCCTCCTCCGCGCGGACGCGCTTAATAATATGGAAACCGTAGTCCGACTCCACCGCGGGCGACACCTGGCCGTCCTCCGTCAGTTCCAGCGCGGCGTTGAGGAAGGCTTCCACAAAGCTGGCACCCTTGCCGACCAGATAGCCCTCTGCGTTGGCCTCGCTCTCCATGCCGGGGTCGGTGTTGTACTCGGCAAGCAGAGCCTCAAAGTCCTCGCCCGCTTCGATCTTTTTCAGCACCTCGTTGGCGGTGGCTTCGTCCTCCACGAGGATCTGGCGCACGCGGAACAGCCCCTCCGGCACAACCAGCGGCATGTAGGAATACCCGTAAGAATAGGAGTTGGCGTAGTTAAAGTAGGCCGACGCATCCTCCGCGATCGCCGCCTGCTGCTCGGCAAGGGCCTCGTCATACATGGCCTGGAGCTCGTCCGCCGTCGGCGCAACGCCTTCCAGCAGCTGATCCTTGTGCTTTTGCGTCAGGATGGCGTCGATCTCGCTCTGAAGGTAATCCGCCTTGATCCGGCTGATGTTGGTATTGTTCTGCACCAGCGCGTCCGTCAGGAGCTTGTTCGCATATGCCTTCACGTCAGAAGCGCCCAATTGCTGCGCATAGTCAACAAAATCCTGATAGAACGCGTCATATGCCTCCGCTGCGGCGGTCTCCGCCCCGGCCCGCTCCTCATCGGTCAGGGTAATGCCGGCCTCCGCCGCCTTATAGGCAAGCAGTTCGCTGTATATGATGGAATCCAGCATATAATCGGCAAACGCGAGGCGGCCCTCCTCTGTAGACGTATCATAACCGTAATAGAAAGCGTAGGCCA
Organism: Clostridiales bacterium; assembly: GCA_004554165.1. Lineage (GTDB taxonomy): Bacteria > Bacillota > Clostridia > Christensenellales > CAG-138 > CAG-1024. Next base: position 28,996 of record SFNQ01000025.1, read on the forward strand.
GAGCATTGTTGTAGGCGTTCTCCAGCTGCTGCACGGTAATCTCACGGTCGCCCACCTTGGCTGCGGTCTTGCCGGAAGCCGCGCAGCCGGTAAACGCCATCAGGGCGCACAGGGCAAGCGCGACGACCACGAAAAACGGATGGTTTGCTTTCATTCTTCCACACTCCTCATCAAAGGTTGCGATAACCTTGATATTATACTTTGCCGGGCGCGGTCTGTCAATGCAGGCGGCAGGCCGGAAGCGGCAAAGCGTGTACGAGCGTCAAACATAGGTTACACTTTTGGATGCTTGCACGAAGGCTTGGGAAAGCGGTTGGGGTGCGCTGCGGGGGCCAGCCCCCGCAGCGG
>SFNQ01000048.1 GCA_004554165.1 Clostridiales bacterium
CATAAAATGTCAATAGTTTTTGAAAAATATACGACATTTTATACCGTGTAAAAAAATAAAAGAATATGACATAATAAGTCAGGTGATAATATGATAAAAGAAAATAGAATAAAGAAAAATTATACACAAGAAGAATTAGCTGAAATAATAAATATAAGTCCAAGACAAATGCAAAGAATAGAAAAAGATGAAAACAAGACAAAAATAGAAACATTAAAGAAAATAGTAAAAGTATTACAAATACCAGATATAGAAATATTAGAATATATAAAAAAATAAATCAAGAAAGACTACGAAAAACTTACGCTTCAATTTTTGTTCTTACAGCTACCGAAAAAAACTCGAAACGCAAAAAAAAAGAAATACGCTGGACAAGAAGCCCGCGTACTCCGGATTAAAATATTTTTAAGTAATATATTTCATTATATTAACAAAAAATTAGCAACTACTATAAAATAAATGAAATATATTACAATAAACTTAAATAAGTAATTTAGAAAAAATATTTAAAATAATTGAAAATAGTAAATTACAAAGAATTTTTAATAAATATTGTCATAAAGACAGAAAAACCTTAACTTTGATTTTGTGCAATGTTTAGCTTAAAATAATATTCTCAACTCCACCTTATATTATTATTTATAAAATAACAAAATATAGTTTTTCGTAATACTTCTGTTGCGTCTTTATCAGTAAACCTTAATTTATGACCACCTTCAAAAAGTTTTTTTATTTTTTCTTTATATCTCCTTGATAAATCATTAATAGGAAATCCATATTGAATAGCATAAATTATAGGCAACATTGTTTTATTTTGTAAATCTGAAATAGAATATATATAATCATTTACATAAATTTCGGGAAAATATTCTAAACCAAATTTTAAAAATTTTACATCTTTTACAGGAAAATCATCTAATTGTCTTGATATTTCAATACGAGTTAAATCATAAGGAATATTAAGTTTACTTTCAATTTTTTTATTATATACTTTAATTTTTGTATTTCCACTACCAACCCTATAAGTTAAATCATCACCACCATTAGAATATATTTGAACTTTTCTTTTTCTTCCTTTATCAATTATTAAATCCCTAATATTTATTTTAACATCACAAGCTAAATCATAACTTTTTATATACCAATTATTCGAAATAAATAAAATATGTTTAATTAATTTATTATCTTTTAATTTATTAGGATTAAATTCAATTGTAAAATTATGTAATGAAATTTCAGAATGTTCAAAATCATTATTATGATGAAAACCAAACCAAAAAGAAACCCCCTCTTCTATCTGTATATTATAATTATATTTAAACTGAGATATCATATCAGATGACCAATATTTGTATATCTTATCTTTGTAATAGGTTTTTAAATAAAATTCTAAATTACTATAAGTAATATAATCAATATTAGTTTTTAATCTAATCATATCGATAGAATATGTAATATTATTATATGAACTAACAAAATTATAATACATTAAAAAACCCCCTAAATTATACGAACATTTGTATTAAAATATCAAAATTTAGGTATTTTTTAGGCAACCAACCTAAAACCCTTGATACTCTAAGCTTTAAATACGGTTTTTTAAAAAAATAATTGTAATATATTACAATTAATCGGGCTGTTTAGATACGCCCAATTTTTTATTATAATTAAAAATTATTTTATAAACTTTACCACGAATTTCATTTTTTCTTATATTATTAATTAATAATATATTTTTATTAGTAAATTTAATAATTTTATTTTCTGCTTTAGACATTTCATAATATTTATTTATGATAAAATCAATTGAATAACCTTTTTTATATAAATCAATTACATCTGAAGAACACATATACAACACCTATTTTAATTTTTTTAATAAATTTTTATCTATTTTATAAATATTTGAATTAACAACATCTATATTTGTATTTTCTTGAAAACCTGAATTTGACAACCTTTCAATTACTTTATATGTATCATAACTATCTCTAAGTTTTTTATCATGTACAAAAAAATACATACCCTTTTTACGAAATTCCACAACATTACCTTCGCTATCTAATATTGGCTCTGTTCTTCTAACTATAGTCAAGCACCCGAAGAGCGTAGAGCACCTACGCACTTCGGTCGCTTGTGAACGAATGGCCTTTGATAATAAATAAAAATTTTGAGATGTTCCCAAAATTATCCTTCTATTTTTTCTGTTTTGTGTAATAACTTGAAGCATTTCAGGAGGAAAATTCTTGCTATCATTACAACTAAACCAATTTTGAAGCTCATCTATAGAAACAACGACACCATAAATATCATTATTATAATCAATTAATTGTTTCCAATGATGTAGAACATCATTTTCATATTTATAATTAAGATTTGTTATAACTCTACATTTTGGGTATTCATACTGTAAATCTTGAATGTATTTAACCATTGAAATAGTTTTGCCAGCTCCTTGCCTACCTTCAAATATTACTAAACCATTCGGATTAAAAAAATCAGCTGGCTTATTAAATATATCATCAACAAATTGTTTAGGTGTTAAATAAAATATTCTTTTCAACATAGAAGGAGCTTTCAAAATACGCCTAGAACCTTTTTTAATTCTCTCACCTTTAAATAACTTGACTAATATAAAAATAGTACATATAAAACCAAATAAAGCAAATAAACCTATAAATAAATATATAGGAAATTTTAAAAAATCAAAAAACGATTTTAATAAAACTGAAAAACCTTTAAACATATTACACAACCTTTCTCATATTAATTTTAATAACATTTTCTAATTGCTTAGAATAATTATCATATAAAACATTTAAATCTTTATCTATTTCAGATATTTTATATACTGTAAAAACAGATAAACAACATATCATTAATAATAAAATAATAAATAATATAAACAAACTACTCTACCCCACTTTTTGATACTTCTAATTCTATTGCTGCTTTTTCTTTTTTTAATTCTTCTACTTTTCTTTTGTATCTATTAACTAAAAAAATTTGCATAAACAAATCAATTAAACAAAGAAACATTACAACATAATTTAAATTCATAATAACTCCTTTCTAACCCAAACCAGGTATAAACTTTAAAATAAATTTAATAATAGATATAGTAATTCTAATACCAACTAAAGAAAACGTAATAATAATTAAAGGTAAAATATTTTTAAATGGTATAATATAAGCAATAACCTGTAAAAATGGAGTAAATAACAATATTTTAGATATAAAATCTACACCAACAGAAATAAAACCAAATGGTGCAAGTAAAACTGTTATAACTCCTTGAAAAACTAATAAAATAGCATCTAAAATCATATTATTTACTCCTTCCTATAATTTCATAGCCATTAGAAACACCGTTAATAATATTCGGAATATGATTATAAAGTCTAAAAATAAAGAATATATATATAATAGCCGTAATAATATTATCACCATACTCTTTAAATGGAGCATACCAAGACATATCAATATAAGTTAAATCACCATTATAATATTTACTATTAATATTACGAACGACTAAAGTAGGACTATCTTCTAAATTATTAAAAATATCAGAAATAGTATTAATAGTGTTTTTAATAGTATCAATAAAACTAAATTTACTAGAAACAACATTTGATATAGCAATTAATCTTTCCTCTGACGGAATGAATAATTTTTTAAAAAGTGCAACAAAAAAATTATCTTTTTCATTCTCAAAATGTGCATTATAATCTTTATAATAAGTATATTCCCCAAAATTATCTACAACATCATGAACATAATTCATATAATCATTTTGATTAAAAATAATAGTACCGTCATCAGATTGAATATCATAACTAGAATAGATAATTTGAAAATTATTATCATTATGAAAATGTAATCTAAAATCATCTACATTTTCCTCTTTAAAAATTAAAGTAAATAAATCAGTATTTATATCATTATAACTATTAACCTCAGGATAAGTTGTCGGGTCATACATACAATAAATTATATCATCGCCATTTTGAGTATTTATACAATAAGTTATATCTTCACCACTATACTTACAATTAGTTTGAAAATCTAAAAAATTTTGAGGATTTCTACAATCTTCTAAACATAAAGAACAGCCACCAGAATTAATTTTAACAGGTTGATTTGTAGATAACCAAAAATACTTGTTATTAGCTTTATAAATAATATCATAAGAATAACTTTCAGAAACTTTAAAAAAATCGGCATAATAATAATTCCAAGTAGAAATATCAGAATACATATCTAATAACTTCATATCTAAGTCATAACTAGAAAAACTATTTTTAAAATGATTTTCAACATTACTGAAACTATTTAAATTAGTATCATTTGAATTATATAATAAAATAGTATCATCATGTATATGTTCATGTATACCAGCAACCTCATCATGACTATAACGCCAACCATTATAATAAGTAGAACCTTCAAAATAAAAACTATTTTTATCAGAAGGTTGATTGTGCAATGCATAAAGGTTTATAGGACTGTTAGGATTAAAATCAAAAACTTTACATTTACCACTAGTCTTATAACAATAATTTAAATTAAAATCAGAAGTACAATAATCATTATGAATAGTTAAGCAATCAGAACAAGAAGGCTCAGTTATAAAAAATGGTTCGGTACTAGTAATTAATGTGTAAATAAAAGAACCATCATATTGAGACCTCCAACCATCAATAATTGTATAATTATACAAAACATCGCGAGCTGGAAGATTAAATTTTTTAAAATTAGCAAAATCATTTTCAGGCTTAACTTCTTCAATAGGTTTATTAATATCACTAACAGAGAAAAAAACGTCAGTACTATTTTTATATAAAATATCTTTATTACTATAAATTAATTTTAAAGTACCGTCTTTAAAACCATGAAGATGTCTTTTAGTAAGGCTATTAGAGCCAAGAACCCATTTATCAGCACCAGGTGTAAAATTATAATCCCAAATACCACCGGAAACAATAATACAACCATTACTACCACCAGAAGAAGTACAAGAAGGGTCATAATAAAAACGGTCATAGGTATTCTCTGTAGAAAAATAATAATATTTATTACTAGAATTAGAATAATATATAAAATAATGTGAAGATGTTGTTGAAGAATTAGGAAGGTCAGGAAAATCATAACTAACACCTTCGTAAGTAAAATTTAAAGACGCAAAACTATAATTATTAATAAATAATATTATTAAAAATATTAAAATAAAAAAAATAAATAAAATTTTTTTATTTTCAAACATGAAATTACTCCTTTCATAAATATATTAAAAGGGGTTGAAATGAACAATACCCCTTTTATAATTAAATTAAGCACTATGAAGAATATGTTGAATAAATGCAATACCTTTTCTTATTGCTATAAATCCTATCATTACCGGAATACACACAGGCAATAAAGAAGTTATTTCAGATAAAACACCAGCAAGCATATCATTTGTTACGATTGTAGAAAGTACTGAAGTTGTTGTTGTTGTTGCTCCTTCCATATTTTAACACACTCCTTTCTTTTTAAAATTTAAATATCATATCGAAAAATTTATATGAATATTTCAATAAGATAACTAAAACAAAGAAAATTAAAATGCAAGCAATACAAGATAAATCTGTATGAATTAAATTAAGCAATTCAATTTCCGTCAATTCCATTAGCTACTCCCCCAAATTTAATAATTTTACATCTTCAGGAACAAGTTTTATATTTGTCTTATATAATTCAATTTTAAAATCAATTTGCACTTTATCATATAAACTAAGTTCCTTAAATTTACTAGCTAAATAATTATTATCTGAACTAAATTTAAAAACCCTTTCTTCAACTGTATCTTCTTTTTTTTCATCAACTTTTACTTTATACATTGGAACATATTTTATAACTTGACCTTTATCATTTGTAAACTCTCCCCCGTCGGTTTTTTCAATTCCTTTGTAAATAAAATTACCTTTACACTCCATAATTTTTTCTCCTTTTCTTTTAAATTAAATATATATAAACACGACTTAATATGTCGCTAACAATTTTATAACATATACGACATAAAATGTCAATAGTTTTTGAAAAATATACGACATTTTATACCGTGTAAAAAAATAAAAGAATATGACATAATAAGTCAGGTGATAATATGATAAAA
>SFNQ01000049.1 GCA_004554165.1 Clostridiales bacterium
CCATGGCCGCGCCCTGCACCGCCTTGGCAAAGCCGTTTGCATCCGCAAAAAGGCTGTACTCATTGCCCCACAGCGTAAAGCGAAGGTCAAAGAGATAGGCGCCGACGGTGCTGATGATGGTGCCGATCAGAAGCGAAGCGAACAGGCCGTACGCCATGCCGCCCAGCCCGTCGATAAAGATGCGCCTGACGGAAAACTCGATGTTCTGCGCCCTGAAATAGGCGCTGATTTTGCTCATGAAAGTTCTCTCAGTATTCATGGCTTTTGCATTCCCCCTCCTGTCCCGCAGTGCGGGATTTCTTCTGCGAAGCGGCCATCGTCGGACCGTTCCTGTCAAAGCGCGCCCCGCCCTTTTTTCGGTGCCGCCGGCGCCGCTGCGGCCCTTGCCCCCGTCAACCCGTCCGCAGGCATGCAATGCCCGCCGTTGAAAGCCGCAGAAAATGCTCTGCCGCCCAAGGGCCGAAGGCTGGCGGAAGCCTGCCATCCTTTTCCGGCACGGCGAAGCGCCCTCTGCGCAGGTCCGAAGGACGCGGCTCCGGTTGCGCCGGCAGGTCTCTCTGCCGGCTATTTTGATTATAAGATTGCTTTCTTCTTTGTCAAGAAAGTTTTCGCTTGTTGCGGGCCCGGAATACTCCCGGTTGCTTCGAGCCCGGGACTGCAAAGCGTTTCTCACTGGCGCTTTCTTCCCGCCGGGAGGCTTGCGGCCGCGCAGGACGCTCCGTATGACGAACTGATTGATTGACCCCGGTAGTTTTGCCGGAAGGCGGGGCGCAAAAGAGGGTTGCAAGGTATACGGACGCTCCGTTTTAAAAAACGGAGCAAGCGATATTCCGCTTGCTCCAACGTGAAAAGAGCTTGCGAAAAAGATGGCTGCTAAAGATTTGATGGAGACTTGAACCCGTGCGCCGGGAAGGCGGCGTAAGCGCGCCTGCAAGCGAACAGCCGCAGCCAGCGTGACTTTTTGTGGAAAGCAAGGGCGGCGGCGTAAACGAGCCGATGGCCTTGCAAAAGAAAAGTCGTCGCGAACGATACAAAGTCCGCGACGACATGAAAGGGGCAGAAGGACTCGAACCCTCAAGAACGGTTTTGGAGTTCGTTCTCATGTTCATTTTCCCTAGATATTTAGGGCATTTCGAGGGCGTCTCTTCTATCGTGTACTCAATTTCACACTCTATTTGTATCCTACAAATTTGCGACCAAAAAGCACACATACTAGTTTTTACTAACAGATTATATTCCTACTTTTCCAAATAGTCAACCAAACTGCTCTGCACGAAGCAGAAGACGATTGGATGCAAACAGTTCTTCCGCTTCACTCAAAAGCTCCTGTTTTGCTTCTAACGTAGAAGAATAGCTGTTATCAAAGCCTTTGAATCTTGCTTTGATTTCTGCAACTTCCAAATAATGCTCAACCTGATAGGATACAACAAGAGCATCGATACGCTCGTTGACAGACGACACTTCTCGCTTCACTGATTCAACATTTTTTGCCGCATTCAGCCATGCGGAAACAAACGCCTCCGCATTTTCGGCTTCCTGCTCCGCAAAGAACTTGCCAAGATACGCCTCTGCAGCACGGGAGTTAATATTGAGTGCCTGTTCGAAGAAGTCATCCGCTTTTTCCCACTCACCGTCCTCCAATGCCATAAAGCCGCGGTCAAGCAAAGCGGCAAGGTTACCCGTATAGGCTGCTTCACCACCTTGATTGGTCACAACGGTCTGCTGCACAACCTTGGGCTCTTCTTTGTGCAAGACCTTTTTGATTCCACGAATCAGATCCTGGATGAAGCCGATTTTCGACATATCCTGGCTCTGCAGCATGGAAAGATCATCGGGAATATCATCCGCATTCAGCGCTTGCTCAAAGAATTCATCTGCTCTTGCCCAATCGCCATCCTCGAGCGCCATGTTGCCGCGCTTAAGCAGCTGCACAGCAGCGCTGTTGCCCACAGGTGCTGCGGCTTCCTGCACTGCGATCGGTTTCGGTTCTTCGGTCTGCGCAATCTTTTTGATGCCACGGATCAAATCCTGCATGAAGCCGAGCTTCGACATATCCTGCGCCTGCAGATGGGAAAACTCTTCGGGCAGATCGTAGGGATCCATGTCGCGATAGGCAGGAATGAGCGTCTTCTTCGCACCGCCACGGATGAGTGCAAGATAGCGAGACCATTAATTACCTGTTTTTATGTATCTTGAAGAGTTGTTCTGCGCCTTATCTTGGTATTCAACATTCGGAACCAATCCGCGATTCACTTTTATCTTGAACTGGCGTCCAAATTCTCTTCGTTCACCATTAGTAAGAGTATTCCATTTAACTCCATCAAATAAATCCCTTAATACAAACACCGTATTTGTTGGCAAAGCACCAGTTTTACTAATAGCTTCATTTATCCATTTTTCATAATCCATAGACAGCACCTCACTTCATCGTCAAGCACTTCTTATTCCGGTCTGCAATTAGAAACAGCACCGTTTCGCCAATCGCCTTGATTCCTTCTGCATCCTCTGCTTTCACTGCGTTAGAGAACTTTGCAAACTCGCAGTCGATATCATATTCGATTGAGGACAGCAATGCGCTGCTCATCGGGTCGGAATAGCGCAGCGCTTAAAGTCATATGGTCTAAGAACGGACATTAAGAGTCCGTTATCTACTGTTAAGAAACTATACCCCCTTTTCAACACGGGCTCTAATAAATGCACTTTTCAACAGAATCGCATAAAAAAAGTGTCGAAAAGCGTTGAAATTTCGTGTACCTTATGAACTTGTCAATGTACTCTATTTTTGTACCTTATCCGATACCAAAACACTGTAAAAGGCGCTTGAAAGTGGTAAAATTGGGTAAACCAATCCTGCCGAAAAACTGTTAAAATACAAAAAAAGTGGCTAAAACACTGGTAAAAACCAGCATTTTAGCCACTTTTCTTGGCAGGGGCAGAAGGACTCGAACCCTCAAGAACGGTTTTGGAGACCGCTATGTTACCATTACATCATGCCCCTAAAAACGCCAACAAAAATAGTATACCATCGCCGCGCGCTCCTGTCAAACAAATTCCAGAATATAGCGATGCAGGTTCTCATAGAGAATTTTCCGCACGTCGGATTCGGTAAAACCGTCCGCAAGCAGGGCTGCGGCCAGCGCCGGAAAATCCCGGCTTGAGCGGAGATCCTCCGGATACTGCGGCATTCCGTCAAAGTCTGAGCCAATGGCGCAGCAGTCGATGCCGCCCACCGCGACGATATGCCGGATATGCCGGACGATATCCCGAATGCTGGCGCTGCGCCTGCCGCAAAGCTGCTTGTGATAAAAATTCACCCCGATGGTGCCGCCGCGCCCTGCGATCTCCCGAATGTGATCGTCGTGGAGCGACCGTGGCGAATCATAGGCCATCCTTGCGTTGGAGTGCGAGGCAAAGACCGGGCGATCGACGCGCTTCAGCACGTCGTCAATTCCGCGGTCACTGAGATGGGAAACGTCGATGGCCATATGCAACGCGCACATTTCATCGATCATCTCGCAACCCAGCGGCGTCAGCCCCTTATTGCCCTTTGCAAGCGCGGCCCCGGCCAGCTCGTTGTTGTCGTTCCAGGTCAGCGTCATGGCCCGCACGCCCAGGCGGTACAGGGTGCGGAGCATGGCGCGGCTGCCGTCAACCGCCTCGCCCCCCTCCACGGTCAGTACCGTTGCAATCCTGCCGCAGCCCGGCGTAAAGTCCCGCGTCAGGGGAACCAGCGCTTCCGCGTATTCCTCCCGCATGCGCTCATACGCATCGATCATGGCAAGGCACTGGTGCAGCGGCGCGGTGCGCAGCGCCATATCCGTCCAGGCCGCAAAAAACTGGATGGCGACGCCGCCCGCGCGCAGATCGGAAAGCCGGACCGTCTGCCCCGGCTTTGGCGACGCAAGCTCGTACCCGTACTGCGCCATGCCGTACAGAAAATCGCAGTGTCCATCCGCTACCGGAAATTGCAGCCCCTCCATAATTCCTCCCCCATGCAAAAGGATATGCGCAAGGCATATCCTGAAATGATAGTGCCGGTTCTTCTGTTACTTGGCGTAATCCACGGTGCGCGTCTCGCGGATCACATTGACCTTGATCTGGCCGGGATATTCCAGCTCGGCTTCAATGCGCTTTGCAATATCCTTGGCCATGATAATGGTATCGCTGTCGCTGACGCGCTCGGGCTTGACAATAATGCGCACCTCGCGGCCGGCCTGAATCGCGTAGGAGGTATCCACGCCCTCAAAGGAGTTGGCGATCTCCTCCAGCTTTTCCAGACGCTTGATGTAGGTTTCCAGCGTCTCGCGGCGCGCGCCGGGACGCGCGGCGGAAATCGCGTCGGCCGCCTGCACGAGGATAGCCTCCACGGTGGTGGGATCCACGTCGCCGTGGTGCGCCATGATTGCATGGACAATCTGGTTGTTCTCGCGGAACTTTTTGGCAAGGTCCGCGCCGATCTGCGCATGGGAGCCCTCAACCTCGTGGTCGATGGACTTGCCGATGTCGTGCAGCAGGCCCGCGCGCTTGGCCAGCGCAACATTGGCGCCGATCTCGGAGGCCATCAGCCCCGCCAGATGCGCCACCTCGATGGAGTGGTTCAGTACGTTCTGGCCGTAGCTCGTGCGGTAGCGCATGCGGCCCAGATAGCGCACAAGCTCGTGGTGCAGACCGTGTACGCCGGTATTGAGCACCGCCTGCTCGCCGGCCTCGCGAATCTGCGCGTCCACCTCTTTCTTGGCCTTTTCAACCATTTCCTCAATCCGCGCGGGATGGATACGGCCGTCAAGGATCAGTTTTTCCAGCGCAATGCGCGCAATCTCCCTGCGGACGGGGTCAAAGCCGGACAGGATCACCGCCTCGGGCGTATCATCGATGATGAGATCCACGCCCGTCGCCGTCTCCAGCGCACGGATGTTGCGTCCCTCGCGGCCGATGATGCGGCCCTTCATTTCATCGTTGGGCAGGGGTACGACGGAAACCGTGGTCTCCGCCACCTGATCCGCGGCGCAGCGCTGAATCGCAAGCGAAATGATGTTGCGCGCGCGCTTGTCGGCCTCCTCCTTGGTTTTGGCCTCGATGTCCCGCAGCAGCAGCGCCATGTCATGCCGCGCCTCGCGCTCCACATTTTCCAGCAGCATTTCCTTTGCCGCGTCCATGGAGAGGCCGGAGATGGTTTCCAGCTCGCTCATCTGCCGGGCGTGCAGCTGGGAAATATCCGTCTGCATGCGCTCAATGTCTGCCTCCCGGCCGGCAAGCGCCTTCTCGCGCTGCTCGATGCCGTCCAGCTTTTTCTCAATGGATTCCTCCCGCTGAAACAGGCGGCGCTCCGTGCGCTGCAGTTCGCTGCGGCGCTCCCGGTTCTCCTTTTCCGCCTCGGAGCGGATCTTGAAGACCTCCTCCTTGGCCTCCAGGATCATCTCTTTCTTAATGTCGGAGGCTTTGGTCTTGGCGTCCTCATAGAGCTTCTTTACGGCGTCCTCCGCCTTGGCAACCTTGGCCTCGGCAACATTCTTTCTGTAGGCATAGCCGATCAGCAGGCAAATCGCGCCCACCGCAACCGCAATGCCGATTGCAAGAAACAGATTCATCGTCATAGGGTATTCTCCCGTCATCTATAATAAATATAACCGAGCATCCCTGCCCGGTTATTCATACATCGGTAAATACATAGCAAAGCTATCTGAATTATCAATCTATTATGAAACACCTTATCAAGTGTGCAGGATTACTCCAAAACATTATATCCCAGTGCTGCCGCTCAGTCAAGGGCAAACCACGAATTCTCCTTTCTTTTTTTGTACGAGCGTCAAACATAGGTTACACTTTTGGATGCCTGCACGAAGGCCTGGGAAAGCGGTTGGGGTGCGCTGCGGGGGGCCAGCTCCCGCAGCGGCGCGGTCACATCACGCCCAGGTACTGTTCAACCACCTGGTTCGGCGACTTCATGCCGAGGCAGGGTTTCCATATCCTGTTGGACCGCCGCTGGTAGTCGGCCAGCTGTTTTCGACCGTCCTCCAGGCTGAACATCCGAAGCCTGCTGTAGAACCGCTCGCCGTCGATTCTG
>SFNQ01000026.1 GCA_004554165.1 Clostridiales bacterium
GAAGAGCCTCCAATCACCGTCCTATGCGCCCTTTACTGTATAGCTCTCCCGACGATTTCCTTCATAGCTATACTGTCCAACATGTTTGACAAACCTACATGCAGGAAGATTTCACAATTCCTGCAAAACAGGGGCAGATGTTGTGCTCACCTCCCCGCTCCGCCACTATGGGTGCGATGTCTGCTCCGGAAAACGAGGGTCTGGCTGCCCCGGAAGGCGTCTTCCGGCATCAGCACAGCCAGGGCAGCGCCTGCCCCAGTAGGCGGACCAGCAGCGCCAGAAGGTAGGCCAGCCCGGTCTGGTAGACCAGCAGAAACAGCGTATATCTCAGGCTGCGCAGCTCTCGCCGCATGGTCGCCAGGGCCGCGATGCAGGGCGAATACAGCAGAACAAACACGAGAAAGCAATAGGCCGACAGCGGCGTGAACAGCGTTTGCAGCGCCACCGGCAGGGCCTCGCCCGTCACGCCCAGAAACAGCGACAGCGAAGCGATGACCGCCTCCTTCGCCACAAGCCCCGTCAGCAGCGCCACTGCGGCCTGCCAGCCGGAAAAGCCCAGCGGCGCAAACAGCGGCGCCAGAAGCCCGCCGATCCTGCCGAGAATACTGCTCGCCGCGTCCTCCGTCATGACCAGCTCCATGTCAAGGTGCATGAGCGCCCAAAGCAGTACGCTCATCAGCAGAATGACCGTTCCGGCCTTTTTCAGGAAATGCCCGGTGCGCTCGCCCACATGCAGGAGGGTGTTTTTGAGCGAGGGCAGACGGTAGGGCGGCAGCTCCAGCACAAAGGGCGCGCGGTTTTCCCGGAAGAGCGTGCGCCGGAACAGCGCCCCCGTCATGACGCCCGCCGCCAGCCCCAGCAGATACAGGCTCAACACGATCCAGCCCCGGTACGCCCCGAAAAAGGCCGAAGCGATCAGTCCGTAGACCGGCAGCTTTGCCGAGCAGGAGACGAAGGGCAGCAGGAGAATCGTCATCCGCTTATCGTCCTCGTTCTCCATGGTGCGGGCGCTCATGGCGGCGGGCACCGTGCAGCCAAAGCCCATGAGCATGGGGATAAAGGCCTTGCCCGAAAGTCCGAAGCGTTGCAGCGCCCGATCCATCAGAAAGGCGGCCCGGGCCAGATACCCGCTGTCCTCCAATAAAGAAAGGAAGAAGAACAGCAGCGCGATCTGCGGCAGGAAGGTCAGCACACTCCCAACGCCCGCCAGCACCCCATCGCACAGGAGCGAGGTGAGCCAGGGGACAACGCCGGACCGCGCCAGCAGGGCGGCGGCTCCGGGCGCCAGCCAGTCGCCCACCAGCCGCTCCACCCCATCCGAAAGAAAGGCGCCCAGCGTATCAAAGGTCAGCAGAAACACCCCGCCCATCAGCAGCGCGAACAGGGGCAGCCCCAGCCACCGGTGCGCAAGCACCGCGTCGATTTTCCCCGAGATTTCCGGCGACGACGCAGCCCGGCGCCGCACATTTGCCGCACAGATGGCGGCGATTTGGCGGTATCGACCGTCCGCAAAGCGGGCGTACGCGCCCTCCGCCCCGCCGGGGAACCCCCTGCAGACCTCCTGCGCCGCCGTCCGCAGTTCCGTCTTCTCATTCTCAAGAAGTGCAAAAACCTCCGCGTCCCCCTCCAGAAGTCTTGCCGCCGTCCAGTCCGGCGACAGGCCCGCCCGCCGCGCCGCAGCAGCGCAGAGCGGCCGGAGCCTTGTGAGCGCGGCAAGCGTCTCCGCATCCGGCGGCGCGTCAAGGCCCGGCGCGGGCCGGAAGCGCCCGCTGCCGGTGGCGTCCATCAGCGCCGCCGCGCAATCCAGCAGCCCCTCCAGCCCCTGGCCCGTGCGCGCGCAGATGGGCGCAACCGGCACGCCCAGCGCGGCCGCCAGCCCCTCGCAGTCAATGGAAATCCCCTGCGCCTCCGCCTCGTCCATCATATTGAGCGCCAGCAGCACCGGCCTGCCGAGGGCGATGAGCTGGAGGCTGAGGTAAAGATTCCTTTCCAGATTCGCCGCATCCACAATGTTGATGATGAGGTCCGGCCGCTCCGCCAGAATATAGCCCCGGGCCACAAGCTCCTCCTGCGAGCGGGCCGAGAGCGAGTAAATCCCCGGCAAATCGATCAGCGTGGCCGAAACGGGGCCCCTGGCAAGGCGTCCCTCCTTCTTCTCCACCGTGACGCCCGGCCAGTTGCCCACGCACTCCCGCGCGCCGGTCAGGGCGTTGAACAGGGTGGTCTTGCCGCAGTTGGGGTTGCCGGCGATTGCAAGGCGGAAAAGCCGCCCCTTCCGCGCCGTCCCCTCTGCCGGAATCCGCCGCTGCCGGTCCGCGCTCCCCGGGCAGGCCCGGCAGTCCGGGCAGCCCGCGCAGGCGGCCCGCGGCCCGGTTCGCTGCGGGCCGCCGCCGGGCTTATGCCGTTTGTTTCGCAGGGCATCCGCGGTCAGCTCCCGCGCCAGACGGGCGGCGGCAGCCCCTGCTGCATCCCGCGGCCAGGGCGGAAGGGCTTCCCCCGCCGCGCTCTGCTGCGCCGTCGCAGGGTGCAGCGCAATCCTGCGGGCATCCTCGCGCCGCAGCGACAGCCGGTACCCGCGCAGCGCCACCTCGATGGGATCGCCCAGCGGGGCTACCCGCTGCACCCGCACCCTTACGCCGGGCGTCAGCCCCATATCCATCAGCCGCCGCCGCGTTTTCGCATCGTGGGCGTCCACGCGCCCCACCACGCCGCTTTCACCGGCCCGCAACATTCCAAGCGTCCGCTGCACCGCATCAGCCCCCCTCGTCCGTCGGCGGAAACCTCCCGACCGCTTTCAATCGGGACATCCCCTCTCACAAGGCTATGCCGCAGCGGGCAAAAAAAGGACAGGCCGGAGAAAATCGCCGCAGGCGGCAGGCAGGGCGGTTCCGTGCGCTCCTTTCATCCGGGTCCGGCCGCCCTTCGCCGCTCCTGCCGCCGCACAGCCGCACGTCGCGGATTGCGGTTTTATCACCGTGTCGGCGGCATTCCGCCCAATCGGCCGGGTCCGGGCTTTCGGGGACGCAAAAAAGCCCCGCAGGAACAGCCCTGCGGGGGCAGTTTGTCGGCAGCTTCTCCCGGGGGCTTTGGAGATCGCAGCTCCCGGAGGCCTGCTTTGCATCTGAGGCAGGTACGCCGGCTCCGGAGCAGGCTTGCCGTGCGGAGCTTCTCCAAAAGGGCGGCAGAAAGCGCCGGTGTATTCCCGGCTGCCTCGCGCCGCGCCCTGCTTCTGCGCTATTGTTCGCCGTCGCGAAGCTGGGAGTAGCGGATTGCGGTTTCGTCCGTATCCCAGAGATGCTCCATATTGTAATACTGCCGCTCCTCGGGATGGAAGATATGCACGAGGATATCGCCGTAATCCAGCACAATCCAGCGTCCCGCGGCGTAGCCCTCCTTGCGGCGCAGGCTCAGGCCGAAGCCCGCCGCCTTCTCCTCCACCTCGTCGCACAGCGCCTTGATCTGCGGCACGGCGCGGCCGCTGCACACGATGAACCAGTCCGCAATCACGGTCTTGTCCCCAACCGGGATGGCAATAATGTCGCTCGCCTTCTTGTCGTAGAGTACGGAAAGAAGCTGATCTACCTGACGCCTGATTTCTTCGCTCAAATTCATTCCTCCTGTAAGTTTGCAAAATAGCGGGCTGCGCGCTCCGTCGCCGGGTGTACGACAAGCCCGCGGTCTGAAAGCCGCGCGAGGGTATGGGAAAGCGCATGGCGCATGCCTGCAACAAGACCCTCCTCCACGGCCGCCCGCAGCGCTGCAACGCCGGGAAAAGCCCGCGTATGCTCGGTAATATCCGCAAGGTAGGTCAGCATCGCAAGCCGGGACATGCCCGCCTCGCCCGTGCTGTGCAGACGGATGGCGCGGAGCACCGCCGGATCGCGCACGCCATAATCGTTCTGCGCGACCACCGCGCCGGCAAAGGCGTGCAGCACCGCCGGAATGTCGCAATCGTCCCCCGCCAGCACGCGCAGCAGACCCTTGTCCATACATTTTGCGCAGTCGTGCAGCAGCGCCGCGATGCGCGCCTGTCCGGCGTCCACGCCATAGCGTTCGGCAAGCCTTGCCGCTTCGCGCACCACGGCCATGGTATGCCGGTATCTTTCAATATTCAACGCGAGGCGGCATTTTTCCTGCATTTTTCGCACTTCTTCGGGAAAATACAGGCCGCTGTCGTATACCTCGTCCTCCACTGCCGGGGGCAGCATGCCCGTTACCGGAAGCCCCGCAAAAAGCCGGCGGCGAATCTCCGTGGAGGACAGCGCGGGCGGGCGCAGCGGCAGCGGAATCACACGCGCGCCATAGTCCCCGCGCAGCAGCGCTGCGGCCGCCGCATCCTCCTGCGCATACCCGCCCCGCGGCACGGCTGCGATGGCCGCAAGGCGCAGAAGCTCCGCCGGCTCCCGCCAGGCAGGAATATCCTGCAGCATGTCGCTGCCGACGATGAGAAAGAGCTCCGATCCGGGATACGCCTCGTGCAGCGCGCGCAGGGTATCCACCGTATAGCTCTTGCCCTCCCTCCGCAGCTCCAGGTCGGAAACTGCCAGACCCGGAACGCCATCGGCCGCAAGCCGCGCCATGCGCAGCCTGTCGCTGCCCGGCACCGCGCCGGCCACCGCCTTATGGGGCGGGTCCGCCGCCACCATGAGCAGCACGCGGTCCAGCGCCAGCGCCGTCAGCGCACCCCGGGCGGTGGTCAGGTGCGCGCTGTGGATGGGATTGAAGGTGCCGCCAAAAATGCCGATGCGCAAAGCTCTGGACCTCCTCTGCCGGAACGGTGTTCTGCCTTCAAACGCCCAAACGCCGCGCAAGGCCCGCGCCAGAGCGGCGCGCCGACATCGGGGATTTGTCAATTCATTATAGTATAGTTCCCAAAAAGCTGGCAATCCTTGTGATACAGAATTTTCTAGAGAGAGGAGTCTGTCCCGTGCCCGATACTCCGCAGATCCGGCGCTATTTCCGCCGCAGGCAGGCCCGCGGCAAGAGCGTCTTCGCCCGGATTCTCGATACAGCAATGCTGCTCTTTCTCCTGTTCGCCGCCCTGTTTCTGGCCCTGCGCGGCAGGGGCCTGCGGACGGAGCATGCGCTCCCGCTGTCGGTGGTGGCGCTGCTCTTCTTCGCCGTCCTGCTGCTGATTTACCGCCGCGCCTCGCTGGCGCGCTTCATCCCCCGGGAAATGGACCGGCTCCGCCGGCAGCTGTTGCAGGAAAAGCTGGTTCTGATCCGTGCGGAGGAGTTCGCCCGGCTTTGCCGCGCCGCCGCAGGCGAAGCGAAGCCCCTCGTCTTTCAGCGCGCCGAGCCACTGGGCGCGGACGAGCTGCTGCCGCTGCTGAAAAACGCCCGCACGCAACGGACCGTCTGCGCGGGCGCAGGCTTTACGGAGGCCGCAAAAACGCTGGCCGGGCGCATGGAAAAGCGCGTTCGCCTGATTGACGGGGAGGCGCTGATCGACGCCGCCATGCGGGACGCCGCGCTGCGGCCCGGCGCGGAGGAGGTCTATGCCGCCATTGAGAAGGAGCTCCTGGCGCAGAAGGCGCGGCGCCGGCTCGCCCGCGCCCTGCCCGCTGCAGGCGGCAGCTGCAAAAAATACCTGATTGCCGCCGCGCTGCTGCTGCTGTGCTCCTTTTTAACGCGCTACGCCCTGTACTACCGTATGCTGGCAGGGCTCTGCGCGACGATCGCCTCGGCGCGCTTTTGGCTCGAACGCAGCGCGCACACCCCGCCGCCCTCCTGACATATCATACAGTAGCTGTGTTTTGGATCGGGGGGAATCAGGGTTTTTACGCTGTATGTATGTCAGGCGGGCGCAGCGTCTTTGCGCCTGTCTCTGTCCGCGGATGCACCGCTGCCGCAGACGCGCAGGCTGCATCTCACGGCGGGGCGCTTCTTTTCCCATGCGCGCACGGACACGGGCTGGACCGACCTGGCCGCGCTGGCCGCGCTGGAGCGCTTCTATCGGGAATGCGGCATTCCCTTCGCAGTCGAGCGCGCGTTTGCCGCGCCCTCCCCCGCCTCGCCCCACGGCAGCGGCGTCTCCTTCGATCTTGGCCGGCTGCTGCCCGGACCGCTGCGGCGTGAGTTGCGGAAAAAGGCCGTGCAAAGCGGCCTGTTTTACCGCGTGGAGCCGGAATTTTCCTGTCCGGACTGCGTGCATGTGGACTGTCTGCCCCGTCCCCGCCTCAGGGAGGGGGACGCCGGCGTTTTTGTGTTCTATTTGCAGGCTCTGCTGCGGCAGCGGGAGGTCTATTCCGACGTCTGCACCGGCGTATTCGGCGAACCCACGCGCCGCGCCGTGCTGCGCCTGCAAACGGCGGAAAGCCTCCCGCATTCGGGAATAGCGGACGAAGCGCTGTGGTACGCTATCCTCAGGAGGTGATTCCGGATGCTGCACCGGCGCTTTGGCGCGGGCCAGCGCATCGCGCGCCGGACGGCGCAGACTGCGCGCCCCTTTCCGTTTTTTCGTCCAAAAGAGAGATAGTTTGCGAAAATTCTCGATTTATGGTATGTTTTACCAGTATGAGTCCCAACAAACGCCTGCTGCAAAACCTGCTCTTTTCCGCGCTGATGCTGCTCTGCCTCGTCGGCGTTTACCTGTATGCGGGCTATGCCCAGCGGCAGCAGGCGTCCGCGCCGCAGCAGACGCAGACCGCGCCGCCCGCCGGACCGCCTGCCGCGCCGGAATTCAGCGGGGACGGGCGGCTGCTTTCCGGCTTTCTCGCCGCGTTTGCGGCGTCGGGCTATGCCGTCGGCGCGGACAGGGTCCCCGGGGAATACCTGCTCTACGATTCGTCGCTGAACGCCGTCTGTACGCTGATCCCCGCCTCGCAGGGCCAGCGCGTCAACGGCGCGACGCTGCAATTCCCTCTCCCCCAAAAACCCGAAACCGCCAATTCCCCCGGCGCCATCGAGCAGGCCCTGCTGGATCGCTACGCGGAGGCTTCCGACCGCCTGTACACCGTTTTGCCGCCGGTCTTTGACGCGGCGCTGTCCGCGCTGGACCCCTATGACGAGGTGCCCTCCACCGCGCGCCTGCGCTGGCACGACCTTCTGCTGGACGCCGCAAAAAGCGGCAAGTCCGCCTCCGATGCGGGGGAAACCATCCTGCTCGACGCCTATTTCGCCGAAACGGACGGCACGGCCATATTCTGCATCGCCCTGCAATGGAAGTGAGTCCAGGCGGGCCTTTTTATTGGCCGGTAGCGCGCAGCCTTTCCTCCTCTGCCGGCACATCGCCGCAGGCCGGACAGTCCCGGCGCTTCCGCCTCAGGCAACAGGGCGGAACGTCCAAACCGGCCCTTCTCCTCCCGCCGCGGCGGGACAGCGCTGCGTTTCTTCTTTCGATCCTCCGAGCGCATGGGCAGCCAGGCGGCGCGCCGCGAGCTCCCTCGCTCCTTTCCCGCCCCGCTCTATCTGTAGATTCGCACCCGGCCTGCAAAAACCCGGGCGATGGTCTCCGGCAGGCGGCTGCTGCCGCCCGACAGGTCGTATACCGTCAGCCGCGACGGCGACATGCCCACCAGCAGGCTCAGAATGCCATCCTCCGAGCAGTCCACATATTCGATACACGCATCCGAATCGTCCGTCAGCGTGCAGCTCCCATCCGGATGCAGGCAGACCGAAACCTCGCCAAGGCGCGGCGGCGCAACCGAGCGCAGCAGCTCCATCAGCTCCGTATACTCGCGGCACAGCATCTGGTCCGCAGCCGCGCGCTCCACGCACAGCTGCCAGTCCGCCAGCGCGGCGCGCATGCGGAAGCACATGTACCCCTCCACGTTCAGCAGCGGCTGCGCCGCCAGGTACTCCTTCAGCTGCGCCTGTATGCCCTCGAGCCGCTCCATGCTGCGCGCGCTTTCCAGCGCGGCGGTCAGTACCTCCTGCTTTTGCTGGAGCGTCAGCGGCAGCGCGTCCGTCATGCGCGCCAGTTCAAAGTATTGCAGATCCCTGCACAGCAGCAGCGCAATCGCCTCCGACAACTCCGGCAGCGCCTCCCTTCCCGGCACCGAGACGGCGACGCCGCCGGCCACCGGCTCCGCTGTAAACGCGCAGCCGCACTGCTGCAGCCGCCGCGCCAGGAGCTTCCCCAGGTCCACATCATATTGGTTGGTTTGAATGGTGCGCGTCACCATGCCGTTCCCTATCCCTCGTTTCCTTCCCGTTCCCTACCATCCTATGCGGCAAAGTTCCATTTTGGCATTAGTATCCCCGGCAAAAGGCAATTCCTCCATGGAAGGTTACGCCATTCCCGCAGGCCTGCACGGAATCCGTTCCCGCTGCAGTCTGCCATAAAGAGTACAAAATTCTCCACAAAGCATCCAAAGAAACCCTAACCTCTGTTCAAAATTTCGGGGTATGCTATGTGCAGAAACAGAGGAATTTGTCTGAAAGGAGCTTTGAGCGATGGAATATAACGATTGGTATGAACGGTATCAGCAATACCAGCAGCAGGACCGGCAGAACGCCAGACCGCGAAAACCCGGCCGGGAAAAGCGCAGCGTGAGCCTGACGGCGCTGATCTGCTGCGTTCTGGCCACGGCGCTGCTGGCAGGCGTGGCGGGCGGCTTTATAACGGGCGCGTACCTGAATCAAAGCCGGCAATCCGTCTCCGCGGCGGAGCCGCTTCCCGATGCCGGCAGGGCAGATGACGGCGCAGCCGACCAGCCGGCAGCCACGCAGCCCCCGTCGGCGGCCAGCTCTCTCGTACAGAGCGGCTCCATCTCCACCTACACGCGGGCGCAGATCATCGAAATGGCGGCGCCCTCCGTGGTCGGCATCGACGTAACCCTTCCCTCCACCGGCTCCGGCTTCAGTTTCGGCTGGGGCTACGGCTACGGCGGCAGCACGCCGGAAGCCAGCGGCGCGGGCAGTGGCGTCATCATCACCAGCGACGGCTATATCGTCACCTGCAACCATGTGGTCGAGAATGCAACGAGCATCCTTGTCACCCTGAGCGATGACAGCAAGCATGAGGCCACCATCGTCGGCACCGACGGGCGGAACGATCTTGCCATCATCAAGATCGAGGCCTCCGGCCTGGTGCCCGCCACGCTGGGCGATTCGGACATGCTTACCGTGGGCGAGGACATCATCGCCATCGGCAATCCTCTGGGCGAGCTGCGCGGCACCGCCACCGGCGGCATGGTCAGCGCGCTGAACCGCAACATGAGCATTGAGGGCACCAATATGGTCCTTCTCCAGCACGATGCGGCGGTCAGCCCCGGCAGTTCCGGCGGCGGCCTGTTCAACGCAAGCGGCTCGCTGGTGGGCATTGTGAACGCCAAGGCCAGTTCCAGCAGCGCCGAGGGTCTGGGCTTCGCTATCCCCGTCAACAGCGTCAAGCAGATCATCGACGATCTCATCAACTTTGGCTATGTCAAGGGCCGCGCCTATCTGGGCGTTTATACGCAGAACGTTACCCTGCGGTCCGACCACGGCGGCTGGGGCGGCTACTTTGGCGGCACGGGAACAAGCTGCGTGCAGGTGGCGCAGGTCATGGCCGGCTGCGCCGCGGACAAGGCCGGCATTCAGGCCAACGACCTGATCCTGGCCGTGGATGACGTACAGATTACATCAAACGACACGCTTTCCTCCGCCATCGGTGCATACAATGCCGGCGACTCGGCAACACTAACCATACAGCGTGACGGACAGCAGATGCAGGTCACCGTCACCTTCGGGGAATACGCCCCCGAGCAATGAACCAAGGGTCATTCCGCCCAAACGGGCGATTGACATACGGCACATGAAAATGCCATGTGCTACCCCAACCATCCTTGTAAGCGGCGCCGTCCATCCCCCCCGGGCGGCGTCGCGCCTTTTTTGGGAAAAAGTCAGCCTGCGGTATTCCGGCCGGGCAAAAGGCAAGAGGGAAAAGCCGCGCGGCTTCTCCCTCTGATCCTTTTTCCGTTCCCCTCTGCCGCCGGGCAGGATTCCCCTATCGGTCCGCTGACTCGCGGTAGGCGGCAAGGATTTCGCCAAAATAAACCGTGTGCGGATCGCCGTCGGGCGTGGCCTGGTTATCACCGTAGAACTGCCGGCGGATCGCTTCGTCCAGATTGCGCAGATCGCCCTCCAGCTTGAACACCACGCGGCACTCAAAATGCATGGCGCAACCTGCGAGACCGTCCGCGCCGCCCGCCCTTGCCGGCAGGAGCGAAAGGCCCAGCGCTTCCAGCTTGTTGACTTCGCGGCCGGATCTGGTTCCGCAATACGCAAGCGCCTCTTTCCTGTCTCCCGCCTTTGGTATGCTGACGGTGAACCTGCCGCTCTGTTCCAGAAGGCCGTGGGTATGGCGGCTCTGCCGCACCAGCACCGTGCAGACAGGCCTGTTCCAGACCCGGCCGAATTCGCACCAGCTGATGGTCATGGGGTTGCCCTCCGCCATGAGAAAAACGCCCTGTTCCACCTGCGCCATGGCCTCCGCCAAAAGTTTCTTATCCTCCCAATTCTGCATCGCTTTCCAAATCGCTCCTCTCTTGCCTTTGTCAGATTGTAGCATGGGGACCGCCGCGCTGTAAAGCGCGCCCCGGAGTTCCGGCCCCAAACCGCATAGAAACGGTAAAAATGCGCGAAGGCGCAGGGAATGTGCAACGAATTGCAGCCAAGCGCCGAAGCCGGCCGGCCCCGTCCGCAGGGGATGCCGAAAGCCCGATGCGCTCCCACCGCTTCCATCCGCCACGCCCGGGAACAGAACGCCCTCGGGATGGGGGATGGGTATGTGCAAACGCCGCGGCAACGACCCGTGCGCACGCTGCTTTGCTGCTGCATGACGTTTCCCCCGCTTTCCCGGCGTAAGCCCGGAAAAAGCGACAATCCATCCCTATCTACCAGGCGGTTCGACAAAAAGGCTCCCATATGTTTCAAAAAGCCTTGACAAGAACACATGAACGTTTTATCATATGAATAAAAGAACATATGAATTATAGCTCATGTGAAGGGAGGAACCGGACTTGAAACACAATCATGAGGCAATTCTGGGCAAGGTACGGCACGAGCTGCCAACGGACGAGCTGCTGTTCGACCTGTCGGACCTGTTCAAAATATTCGGGGATACCACGCGGATTAAAATTCTTTTTTCCCTGTTTGAGTCTGAAATGTGCGTCTGCGCCATCGCAGAGCTGCTGGGCATGACCCAGTCCGCCATCTCCCACCAGCTCAAAACGCTGAAGAATGCAAACCTGGTCGGCAACCGCCGCGAGGGCAAGACGATCTACTACTTTCTCTCCGACGACCATGTCCGCACGATCATCGCGCAGGGCTTTGAACATCTGCTTGAAGAAAGGAGCGCAAAGCAATGAAGCGGGTATACCGGCTTGAGGAACTGGACTGCGCCAATTGCGCCGCGAAAATGGAAGCCGCCATTCGCAAAATTCCGGGCGTCAACAGCGCCACCATCAATTTTTTCAGCCAGAAGCTGACCATCGACGCGGAGGACGGCGCCTTCGACGGCGTGCTGCAACAGGCGGCCAGAGCCGTGCGCAAAATCGAGCCGGACTGCCGCATCATCCTGTAGCGGCCGGGCGGGAGGAGTGCAATGGGAAGAAAACAGAAGCGGGCGCTGGCCCGGATTCTCGCCGCGGCCATTCTGACCACAGTGGCCTGGGCGCTGCCCCTGCAGGGCGTCCTTCGCCTGCTGGCCTTTGCCGTGCCATACCTGGCCGCAGGCTGGGACGTGCTCTATGCGGCCCTTCGCAACATCCTGCGCGGGCAGGTGTTTGACGAGCAGTTCCTGATGTCGATCGCCACGCTGGGCGCCTTTGCCATCGGAGAATACCCGGAGGCCGCAGGCGTCATGATCTTCTATCAGGTCGGGGAGCTGTTCCAGAGCATCGCCGTGGGAAAAAGCCGCAAGTCCATCGCCGCGCTCATGGACATCCGCCCGGACTACGCGGTGGTGCTGCGCGAGGGCGAGGAGATAACCGTCTCTCCGGAGGAGGTCGCTCCGGGTGAAACGCTGCTGGTGCGGCCGGGCGAGAAGATCCCCCTCGATGGAGAAATTCTCGAAGGACAGACCACGGTGAACAACGCCGCGCTTACCGGCGAAAGCCTGCCCGTGGACAGGAGCGCGGGCGACCGGGTGCTCAGCGGCTCCATCAATCTCTCGGGCGTGATCCGCATGCGCGCGGAAAGCCGCTACGGGGAGAGCACGGTGGCAAGGATTCTGGAGCTTGTGGAAAACGCCTCGGAGAAAAAAGCCCGCGCCGAGAGCTTCATCACCCGCTTTGCAAGATACTATACGCCCTGCGTGGTGCTTGGCGCCGTGCTGCTGGCGCTGCTGCCGCCGCTGCTGTTTCACGGGGCCTGGGGCCAGTGGATCAACCGGGCGCTGATCTTCCTCATGGTTTCCTGCCCCTGCGCGCTGGTGGTTTCCGTCCCCCTCTCCTTCTTCGGCGGCATCGGCCGGGCGGCCCGGGACGGCATACTCGTCAAGGGCGCCAACTATCTTGAGGCGCTTGCGGGCGTGGATACGGTGGTGTTCGATAAAACGGGCACGCTGACGCGGGGCAGCTTTACCGTAAACGCCATCCATCCCTCCGGCGGCTCCGAGGCGGCGCTGCTGGAGCTGGCAGCCGCGGCGGAAAGCTACTCCAGCCATCCGGTGGCGGAATCCATCTTGGCCGCCTATGGCCGGCCGGTTGACAAAAGCCGCATCGGCGATATCCGCGAAATCGCCGGCAAGGGTCTTTGCGCGGTCATCGACGGCGCGACCTGTTACGCCGGCAACGGCGCGCTGATGGAGGAGGCCGGCGCAAGCTGGCGCGACTGCCATCTGACCGGCACGGCGGTCCATCTTTCCCGCGGCAGCGATTATCTCGGCCACATCGTCATCAGCGACGAGATCAAGCCCGATGCCAGGGAGGCAATTGTGCGTCTCAAGGCGCTGGGCGTGAAAAAGACCGTCATGCTCACCGGGGACACGGAGCGCGTTGCGGCCGCCGTGGGGGCCGCGCTGGGCATCGACGAGGTACACGCCCAGCTTCTGCCCGCGGAAAAGGTGGAGCAGGTGGAATCGCTCCTTGCGGCAGGGGCAAGGCTGGCCTTCGTGGGCGACGGCATTAACGATGCGCCCGTGCTTACGCGGGCGGATGTGGGCGTCGCCATGGGCGCGCTGGGCAGCGACGCGGCCATCGAGTCCGCAGACGTGGTGCTGATGGACGACAAGCCCGCGAAGCTCCCGCTGGCCATCGGCATTGCGCGAAAGACCATGGGCATTGTGCGGCAGAACATTGGCTTTGCGCTGGCGGTCAAGGCGGCAATCCTGATCCTCAGCGCGGCGGGGCTGACCAACATGTGGATCGCCATCTTTGGCGACGTCGGCGTGATGGTGCTGGCCATTCTGAATGCCATGCGCGCCATGCTGCGAAAAAAAGCGGGGGGTTGAGGCGGCAACCGGCTGTTGCCCCGGAAAGAATCACAAACTGCCTGTGAACCAGACGTCCGGGTTTTGCGCCGGCCTCCTGCATGTGCGGCTTGCGCCGGTAGATCGTTACGGTCTGGAAGTCTGCAAAAACGATGCTGCGATGCATCGGCGCGTCAGCTTTCAGAAAGGCCGCGGCGCCGGCCAGCTTTACCGGATGCCTGTTGCATGGGGCGAGGGTACGGCAAAGCGGAAAGCCCGGGAGAACACGCAGGAGGAATCCTGTCGCAATCCCGCATGCAACACCGACGATTGCGCGATGCAATGGTTGAAGCATTTAAAGACAAATTCAAACAGGAACTGCAGGAGGGGGAAAGCGTGAAACGATATAAAATCTCTGTCTGACCGCTGGCGTTACCTCTATCCTGAATTTGATACCACACAGCGTTGGGCGAAGGTGCCTTCGCAGGAACTCGGCGATATGTTAGTGGAAGAATTAAAAAACAGTGAAGAATAAACATATAGGTTCAAAAATGAAAAAGAATAAGAAAACTAAAGTAAGCAAATATATCACGGTCGTTCTTTGTTTGATTGCGGCTCTTATTATTGCATACGTGATCATTTATTTGTGTTTCAAAGGCAACGGAATATTGACCGCTGGTATCAATTTAGAAAAACATGATTGGTTGTCCTTTTTGGGAACTTACCTTTCCTTTGCAGGATCACTTATTGTTAGCACAATAGCTATTTTTCAGAGTAGTCACTATACACAAGCCAACAAAGAAGAAAACAACACAAAGAGGACAAAAGACATTCAGCCAATTTTTTCGATTGAAATTGTGGAGATGGATAGTATGTTGGCAGGATATGCAGAAGCTATATCTCTAT
The DNA here is from genome assembly GCA_004554165.1 of Clostridiales bacterium. Lineage (GTDB taxonomy): Bacteria > Bacillota > Clostridia > Christensenellales > CAG-138 > CAG-1024. The sequence continues at coordinate 14,243 of SFNQ01000026.1, forward strand.
ATCATCACTCCTCTTTGCCAAGGCATAAAAACTTCACTCTAAAGATCGAAAATGTTGGAGCATATCCTGTAAAAAATGTAATTATTTTTGATAAATATTTGTTCCAACTCATGAAATGTAATGATAGTCACCGCTTACAAGTAGCGTATGATGATTCCCCAGACTATTCACATGAGAGCAAATCCTTAATTAGAATACTTCAAAGCGAGTATGAACGAGCCGAAAATGGCTTGCCAAAATGGTTTAATATCAATTATGAAGATGTTGACGGGAATGATATGTTTCAATCTTTTGAGTTGAAAGAGTTCGACGGTATTTTTTACTATTCATTGACAGAAACAACCGCCGTATAAAAACAAAAAGAGCTAACTGACTTAATCAAAATCAGTTAGCTCTTTATTGTTGAATAATGAAGTTTTGTTGCCATTTCGTTGCCACGAATGGCTCAAACCCTTAAAAAGTCCGGTGATTACTGGGCTTTTTTGACCTCTGAGATTATTCCCACTCTCTCAGACTTAACACATTCTGTATAATTTATGTGTGTCCGATTCCAAGTGATGGCTCTGATTCTCTATGACATTCCTATTCCACTGCCTGTACAGCCTCCGATTATCATTCTGTTATCAGGGTGATAACAGGGAAGACTGCTTTGCTGTAGCGGTTTGAGAAATTCCACAAGTATAGTATAGCGCAGAACGGGTGCTGATGCAAGAGAAAAGACACTTCGGGGAGCAAAGCATTTGAAGTTTATCATGGTTTTGCCATTGAATCAGATATGCTTCTCTTGCATTTGAATGTGACCAGGAGTAGGGAAAAGCCAGTTAACCCTAACCACCGACTCGAACACGATACAGCTAGGGTTGCTCATTCCGTTTTGATATGCTCTAATGTTCGTAAAATTATTCGTAAAGTATTGAACGAGATTTCTGCTCATGCTATAATGGAATCGAAAGGAGTGGTCTGCTCATGGCAATCATTAGCCCTGTGTCCGATTTGCGCAATTACAACACCGTTCTTGAACAGGTTTCCGCTGGTTCACCGGTGTATCTGACGGTCAATGGACGTGGCCGCTTTACGATCCGCGATATTGCGGACGATGAAGAATTCGAGAAGGCAAAGGCGATGCTCCGCCTGATGTGCGAGCTCAATACGGGCATCCGCTCGGGAGAGGAAGAAGGCTGGGTGTCCGAGGATGATGTCCGGGCACACTTCCACAGCAAACGCCAATGAGGATTGAATACTCCCCGATTGCCGTTCGTGACCTCGAACGCGTCTGGGCGGAGGTTTTTGAAGCTTCTGCCAGTGAAGAAACCGCAACGAAATACATCGATGATCTGATGAATCAGATTTCAGCAAAACAAGACTTTCCAAAGTCTGGTGCTCCGCTGTATTATGAGGGCCTGTTCACCGGCTTCTACTTCGTGACGTTCAAGTCCTATATGGTATTCTACAAGGTGGAGACCGATCGGATGCAGGTCAGCAGAGTGGTCTATGGAAAGAGCGACTACATGCGTACCATTTTCCGTAATGCACATGAGAAGTGATCCATGAAACGCTGGCGATTATGCCGGCGTTTTTCTTCGTAATACATCATAGAAGGATATTCAAATCCAAAAACCTTTACCATACAGTCGGAATTATGGTATAATATTCATAGGGTTATCGGATTGTATCTCTCAACGCCGCAGCTCATCTGCTATCTTGCTCACAGGAATGGAGTTGAAAGCATGGTTCATCATTCGTATCCCATACAGATGGAAATCGCAGGATCAACGGCGATGTGGACCAGACCGGACAGCGGTGACAGTCCTGTCAGCTATCCGGCACCGACGTATTCGGCTTGCAAGGGCATCTTTGAATCCATCCTTTTCGGGCCGGATGTGGAGATCATTCCAACCAGGGTTGAAATATGCGCTCCTGTTCAGTTTCATTCATACGCAACAAACTACAAGGGACCGTTGCGCCAGAAAAAGAGCATTGACCTTGGAAATGCATATCAGATGTATTCGACCGTTCTGATTGATGTATGCTATCGGCTCTATGCGGTGGTTGTGCCCAATCACAGGAAGGATACGCTTTCTGAAAAAACTCTGGAATGGGACAGGCGGACAACGTCGCCCGGTCATGCGTATCAGGAGATTTTCAACCGGCGCTTACAACATGGGCAATGCTTTGCCATTCCTTCGTTGGGCTTGAGAGAGTTTACGGCAAGCTACTTTGGCCCCTTCCGGGATGGGACAAAAGTCTGTTCTGATATGGAGGACATTTACATTCCTTCCATGCTGCGGCAGGTATTTCCTGATGGACATCAATCAAAGGTTTCTTACCGTTTCGACAACGATGTGACGATTCATGCCGGGACGCTGGTGTTCCCACCCAAGAGAGGTGTTCATTTTGATCAATGAATTGTCGTCCCTGTCCAGGGCTTTGGAGCAGGCGGGAATCGATCCATCACAATCCTATCGGACTTACATCCCGCTGCCCAATGTGAGTGCGAAAGCTCCCTGTATCAGAATCTGGGTAAAGAACGGGCAGGTGGTTGATTTTGAAGATATCGACCGGGAGCATGCGATGCAGCTGCGGAAATTCGGGGGAAATCAGGCCTCGTTTCCCGGACTGAATCTCATTAGTCTGTATCGTATCACGGATGAATCAGAGAAAAAGCTGGTCACGCAATGCATCGAGAAGCCGGAAACCATCGATATATTGAAGCTTCAGGCTTTATGTAAAGAGAATGCGTGGGAACCGCATCAGAACAGCCGCATCAAGAATTGCTTTTCTGCTACTCCAAATGAAATGACCCGCCTGCTCGACTGTGCTGGGATTCCCGAAGAGAACCTGCTGAATACTCTGGCGGCGGAATGCGCACCATTTGCCGATGCGCGGGTGCTCCACGAATCATTGACAAAAGCGGCATTCGCAAAGCTGGAGAAGAAGCAGGACATCAAGCTGGCGTTGCTGATTCTGTTCCAGTTGGGTGACGCCAGCAAGCCATGCAAGGATGATAAACGGAACATCTCTGTATTCTTTGACACGGACGCGTATGATACCTATGGAATGTATGCGGCGAGCTGGGAGTTTACAGCATTTCTGAACGCGGCCTTTCTTCGGGCGGAGAGAATCCTGACGAGCGGTACAACGGAGAATGTGGATTCATTCGGAGAAATCTATGTGCCGACCAAGGCGCCTATGCCGCGAGTCAAGCTTGCTGCGGGGTTTGAACCGGCACTGTATACGATGTACGATAAACAGCCCTGCCAGAACCGATATCACAACTTTGATGACAAGCGCGACTCCTATCCGCTATCTGCACAGCATCGTGCTCAGTTCCAGGCTGCCTTGAATTGGCTTGGCGGGGATGCTAAGAACAAAGGCGTCACTTGGCTGAATACAGGCAAAGGGGAAGCGGTATTCGCGTATCCCAGTTCATTGCCGGATATCCCGCTGCCTTATGTGCAGTTTTTTGGTCATCCTGATCGATCGGAAACCTTCAAAGAAATCTCCGGAAGCCTTTTGGCTGAATTCAACGGGATTCCGCCAACGAGAAAGCCCGAGCGTGTTCAGGTGTTTGTGCTTAAAAAGATTGATAAGGGACGCACAAAGGTGCTTTACTCCCAGGCCGCCTCGGCATCAGCCCTGATGCATGCAGCTGAAAGCTGGGATATGGCCTGCAATGATCTTCCGGGCATGGCCATCAGTCTTTCAACACCGTTTCCCATTGATGTTGCAGCCATTGTCAACCAGGTCTGGCGACAGGATGGAGAATCATCGACAGTATCTGCCATGCATCCCTATGAGGGAATTGAGCTGTTCCTCCATCAGGCACAGTATCGGCTGCTTTTGCATGAGCTGCATCTCCTCGTTCAGCATGTGATGCCGCTATTCATCTATGTCGGTCCTTTGTTGCACAGTGGAAGAAAGTGCAGCTGCATGGCTCATCTGGAACAGATACTGCCCGTTCTGTCCATGCTCCTGTTCTTCAGCGGGAATAGAAAGGATGATTATATGGAAGGTACCCCCTATCTGATGGGACAACTGCTCAAGGCCTCCGATGAGCTGCATGCGCTGTACTGCAAGGTGGTGCGCAACAACCAGATTCCGCCGCAGCTTGTGGGCTCTGCCCTGTTTGTTGCTGCGAGCGAAACGCCGGGTAGAACGCTGTCCCAGCTTTCCGTGAGAATGGCGCCTTACCTGTCATGGGCAAAGCAGTACCGCACGAAGAATGAAGATTCCAGCGGTCTGGCAGGATGGTACCTGAAGGTATTTGAGCAAATCGCCAACAAGCTTGCGACAGAGTATTCTGTTCCCATGCGTTGGAGTGATGCCCAGAAGGCACAGCTGTTTATCGGATACCTCGCTTCCTTCCCCAAGCAGGAGAAGCAGGATGAAAGCAATGCCGAATAATCAGAGCAAAGGAGAGTAGAGCAAGATGAGTGTGGATTTCAATCGTGCAACCGGGCTTTTGATTCTCGAGGTTGTCAATTCCAATCCGAATGGGGATCCTGACCGTGAAAACGATCCTCGCCAGCGCCCGAATGGACTGGGTGAGATTTCGCCCGTATCTGTCAAGCGGAAAATCCGTGATTTGATCGAGGATCATGACGGCGTGTTTTTCCAGAGCTTGCCCGAAGCGTACATCCGTCAGGCGGATCTCTATTGCATCTTGGAATCCCGTGGGCGCGACAGGGCAGCAATTACAAAAGAAATGAATGACAACCCCAATTTTATGGACAGCACATTTGTCAGAAAGTATTGGGATGCCCGCATTTTTGGCAACACCTTTTTGGAGGATGGCGGCAACAAGGAGTATATCAAGACCGGCGCGGTTCAATTCGGCATGGGCCTGTCCATCTCGCCGATCAGCATTGTCCGTCATACCAATACCAACAAGGCGGGCGTTGAGGAAGGCAAGAAAAGCGGCATGGCTCCCCTGGCCTATCGGGTCGTGGAGCACGGTGTTTACTGCATGCCCTTTTATGTGAATCCCAATTACGCCGCCAAGAGCGGATGTACAGCGGCGGACATTGAATTGCTCAAGCGCGTCATCCCCTACATGCTTGACCTGACCCGATCCAATATCCGCCCCGACGTGCGCCTGCGCCACGCATGGTACATGGAGCACAAGAACAAGCTGGGAAGCTGCCCGGACTATCTGCTGATCGACGCATTGACGCCAAAGCGGATCGGAAATGCCGAGGAACCCTCCTCGAGCTGGAAGGACTATCAGGATGTTGCCGACCTTCCCGAAGAGCTGAAGCAGCGTCTTGCCGGTGTTCAGGATCTTGCCAACGTCTGATGGATAAAGAATATCTCGCGCACAGCGCACACGATGGTTTTCCTGCGCAAACCTATCTGAATCATGTACAGAATGTCCATGATGACGCTGTTCGATATGCGAAGGAAGCGGCTGCATTTGCGGCAAAACAGGAAGACGGCATGGCATTGGTCAGCGCTGTCACCAACGCGGCATCGCTGCATGATCTGGGCAAGCTTGAGGAAGAAAATCAAGCTGCCCTGCATGCCGGAAATCAGCCGCATCTGCCCATCAACCACACAGATGCCGGCACGGCGCTTTTGCTTCATGAGAACAAAATGTACTCTGCAGTCTGTGTCATGTCGCATCACCGGGGTCTTCCGGATTTTCCGAAAGAATGCTGTCACGGCAGCGAGGCTTTCCGTGATACCGATATCGCAGCAGCGACAGACAGCAAGCTGCCGGAGCTGAAAGCCATCCATCGGGATCTCTTTGGGGAGAAGACCGCAGACGAACAGCCGGCAGCCGGGTGCCGCTCGGTATTCATGCGCCTGGCGCTTTCCTGTCTGGCAGATGCCGACCACGGAGATACGGCGAGACATTACGGGAAGGAACCCATGGATAGGCGGCAGAATGAACTGCGTCCGGCAGAGAGACTGCAGGTGCTGAATGCCTACGTCAGCGGGCTTCAGGCAGATGATGAACGTTCCCGTTTGCGGACACAGATGTATCAATGCTGCAGAGACAGCAAGGTCAATGACCATGTCGTTGCCTGTGACAGTCCGGTGGGGTCCGGAAAGACCACTGCCGTGATGGCATACATGCTCAGTCAGGCGAAAAAGCATCACCTTCGCAGGATTTTTGTGGTGCTTCCTTTTACAAGCATCATTTCGCAGTCGGTGGAAACCTATCGCAGATGTTTGGTTCTTCCGGGTGAAGAGCCGAACAAAATCGTTGCGGAGGTTCACCATCGGGTGGATTTTGAATCAGAAAGTGTCCGTCACCTTTCTACGCTGTGGAAGGCCCCTGTTATTGTCACAACAGCGGTAGCGTTTTTTGAGACGCTGGCCTCAAACCGGACATCTGCCCTCAGGCGGCTGCATGAATTGCCGGGAAGTGCTATTTTTGTTGATGAAGCACACGCCGCATTGCCTTCGCATCTTCTGCCGGTTGCATGGAAATGGATCAACTGCTTCGCTGACGAGTGGCATTGCCATTGGGTTCTTGCGTCGGGTTCTCTCAACAGATTCTGGACGATTCAGCAGATTGCGGCAGCCGGAACCCGGCGAGTGCCAGATCTGGTTGACAACGCGCTTCGTTCCGCGCTGGCGCAGTATGAGCAGAACCGCATCCGGTATCTCTGGAATCCCGCACTCATGACAAGTGAAGCGCTTGCACAATGGGTCAATTCCTTTCCGGGGCAGCGACTTCTCATCGTCAACACGGTTCAAAGCGCAACGGTGATCGCAAAGACGATCATGCAGCTGTATGGGCGTAATCGGGTGGAGCATCTGTCCACAGCACTGACCGCCAGAGATCGCGCGAGGACGCTGGCACGCGTTCGGCAGCGGCTTCGGGATCCATCCGACTGTGACTGGACGCTTGTCGCGACATCGTGCGTGGAGGCCGGCGTTGACTTTTCGTTTTCTGTTGGCTTTCGTGAAACGGCATCGTTGTCATCGCTGCTTCAGGCATCGGGGCGAGTCAACCGGAACGGAAAAGCAAAGAATGCGCTCATGTGGTCCTTCGGCCTCAACTACGCAGACGATGCGCTGCTGAAGGAGCACCCCATCATCAAACATGCGGCTACAGTGTTAACCAAAGAGTTCCTTGAAAAAGACCGTCCGATTCTTCCTACTTCGGTTACCGACTCCATTCGATTGGAATTGGCCCGTTATGGTGAGCACCAGACGAATCTGCTCAAGGATGAAGACAGCCTGTCCTTTGTCAAAGTTGAGGATACATTCCGGGTGATTGACAATTATTCTGTATCGGCGCTTGTTCACGCAGCGCCGGATGAGGACATCCGTATTCACGAGATCAGTCGTGAACAGGTGCAGATGGATACCGTTCAAATCCCTCAATATCGAATAAAAGACTGGAAGGTGCAGCCCATACGGGATGAACTGTATCGATGGACGCTTGCATATGACGGTTTTCTGGGCTATATGGCGGGTGTGCTGAGCATCGATGAATGACCTGCTGGTATTTTGACATTGGCAATTTCTGGTATGGACTGTGATGCTGGAAGCTGAAGATTCTTTACTTGTGGGATATCGATTCGGTATGTGCTTCAAGGATCAATCTTCATCCATGTCTCTGTCTCTGGCTTTTCTTGTGCAGAAAACGAGCAAAACAAGGCTGATAGCAATCTCAAATACATGTTTATCATGGTTGCAAGCAGGGCAAAGGTAGCACCTTTTGCACTTTGCTTGTTGGGAGGCTCCGCCCCCCAAGCCCATTTTACCAGATCTTGCGATCTGTGGTTGTGGTGTCTTGTTGCGCCCGACCTAGTGCAGCACTACGGCATAAAAATGAAAGAAGCCTCCATGCCGGCAAACGGTGAAAACCAGTTCCGGCACGGAGGCGTTGTTATCGTTCTATACGATCTCCTTTGCGGTGATATTGATCTGTTTGCGGAATGTCCCGGATAAGTATTTTGTAGTTATACCAGATGTGCTTCAGGTCTGTCAGCTTCGATTTGAGCTCTGCCAGGTCTGGCTTGTATGCGTCAAGCTGCCCCTTCAGCGCAGCGTATTCCGCTGTCAGTTCCTTCAGCGTCGGCAGCTTGCCATCATGATGCTCATAGACGGCTTGGGCTTTTTTGTGCGCTTCGATTTCTGCGCGATGTTCCTGATAGAATTTTGCAGACCAGCCGGATTCGCGAAACTGAGTGTATATCGCTTTCGTCCGGCGGTAATCCCGGATGGCTTGACGTTGGCGATTGATTTCTTTCATGCGATTCTGTGCCTGTCGGGTGAAAGCCTTCCTTTCTTCGCAGGCAGACTGCAGATCATCAATCTTCTGTTCCAGCTCTTCCGGTGATCCGATGTGATGCTCTTTCAGGAAGATGACCGTTTGAGATATTGCATCGATGTTGTTACGCTCAGCCCATACCTGATAGCCTTTGCCCTTTCCGGCGCACAGCTTGCCTTCGATGTCGACCAGCCGCTTGACCTGACTTTCGGAATAATCAGTGCGTGGAATTTTCGGAATGTGCACATGATCACCAGCCAGCGTTTGCCGTAAAGTATCCTCATCGTATTCCGGGCCGAGGCTCTTCAACCGGATATAGCGTTGTCCATCTGGCGGTTTAATGCTGATATGAGCTCCGCGCTTGATGCAGCATCCGGCATCTTCCAACATCTGCATAAGGGCGTCGAATCCGACTGGACGGTGCCGGAGAGCGGCATCGATCATGATTCGAAGATCATCCCGGTGACTGCTCTTTTTCCAATTGACCGCCCACTTGTCATATGGGACAGCTTTATCCTGTGGATTGCGGATGACTGATAATCCATTTTCCTCACACAGCGCATCGCTGATCTGCACCAGATCCCTGGCGGATCTTTTAACATCCCTGTATTTCTGCTGACCGTCCAGGCTCGTAGCGCAGAATATGATGTGGTTGTGGATGTGCTGTTTGTCGATGTGTGTGGCCACCACGAAAGCATGCTGACTGTCCGTTAGTTGTTCGGCCAATTCCTTACCGATCTCATTTGCTTTTTCCGCAGTGATCTCTCCGGGTTTAAAAGCCTGACGCACATGATAGGCGAGTACCTCATCTTTGCGTTTTCTGCCGGTTGTGTTCAGATATTCCTGACGATACAACATGAACTCATCCGCTGCAGTTTCGGGGGAACAGGCGTGGGACGAGATCAGAATCCCACCGTCCGTCTTTTCCGGGTTCATGATGTAATCCAGTCGCTCTTTGAGGCTCTGATGTGCTGTTTTGCCTTTTCCAACGTGAATTGAAATGATATGGGTGGTTGCCATGACATTCCCCCTTTTCAAAAGCGTGCGGCGGATGTGACTGCACCATCCGCCGCTGTGTTGCTATGTTTTTTCTCTGTTCGTAATCCATGGTCGTGTCCCAGCCGTTGCAGAATTTGGCTCAGGAGTTCCTTCAGTTCTCTCTGCTCATCGACGATTTCGTCAATTTCGGTTTCATAGATCGAGCCATGCTCGTTCAGTCTTCGGGCGATCTGGTTGATGTTGCCGCTCATCTTGCCCATCAGGCGAACGGCCTCATGCATTTCCAGCAGATCCAGCTTCAGCAGATACCCATTCAGCATCATCACCCGGAGGTAAGTGGATCGGTTCCGGACGCCGAAGGATTTCATTTTCTGTCGGATGGCGGCATCCTCCTCAGACGACACTTTAAAGCTGTAGTGAATGTTTCGTTTTGCTTTTTCCATGATCGGTTTCCTTTGCTTACAGGGTGTTGATGATCTGATCCCTTACGATTTCTTCCGCTCTGCTGCGGATGCTGTTCATCCTGCGGATCCATTCCATCTGGTCTACCGCCTTCAGGCTTTCTGTGATTCCTTCCTGCATCGCCATCTGCCGGGTCAACTGCTCCAGCATGGCTTGAGCGCGCTCTTCGGCATCTGCCAGATGCCTGTCCAAGGTGCCATTCAGGATCCTTCTTCTTCACTCCATAGAGGGATTTGATGTATTCCTGCATCTCCTCACAGAGGAATTTGGGCATCCTGATCGTCCGAACACTCTTCTTCGTCTTCGGTGTAGTGATCACGTCTTCTCCGTGGAGCCGCTGGTAGGACTTGCTGATGGACACGGTACCAGCTTTGAAGTCGAAGTCCCCGGGCGTCAGTGCCAGCAGCTCGCCCTCCCGGATTCCGCACCAGTAGAGCATCTCGAAGGCGTAATAGGACATCGGTTTATCCATGACGGCTTCTGCGAACCGCTGGTACTCCTCCTTCGTCCAGAACTGCATTTCCTCCGCTTCCTTGCTCCCGATGTACCCCACCTTGGATGCTGGATTGCTCTTCAGCCCGTAGTGCCGGACTGCGTGGTTCAGGATCGCCACCAGCTGGTTATGGATGCTCTTGAGATAGGTCGGCGAGTAGGGCTGCTTCTTTTCATCCCGGTAGGCCAGCAGCTCATTCTGCCAGGCAATGATGTCCCGGGTTTCGATTTCGCTGAGCATCTTCTTGCCAAAGGTGGGGAAGAGCTTCGTCCGGATCATGTGTTCCTTACTCAGCCAGGTGTTTTCCTTCAGACGGGGCCGAATGTCATGCTCATACAGCTCCAGAAAGGCTTCAAAGGTCATGTCCGGATCCCCATCGGTCTGCAACTGAAAGTTGCGTTCCCACTCCTGCGCTTCCCGCCGGGTAGCAAAGCCCCGTTTGCATTTCTGCCGCTTCACACCCTTCCAGTCGTGGTACCGGACCATTACATACCAAGTACCGTTTTTCTCATCCTTGTGTGTTGACACGCGATTCACACTCCTTCTGATCTGATGTACCGTACAGTCGCTCCTGTAAATACTGCCGGTTTACCCGCCCGGCGATGGTCATGTATCCCTTCTCACGGAGCTCCGCATTCAGTTGTTTGATCAGCCTGTAAGCATAGGATCTGGACACTTCGAGCTCCTGAGCCACTTCTTCTGCTCTTATAAATTGGTTCTTCATGGGTTCCTCCTTTTTGAATTAAGCAATAACGCTTAACTTTAATATCATTATATTAAGCATTATCGCTTGTGTCAATGGGTTTATAAGGAGTATTCCAAACTTTTTTGCTAAATTTCCGTCTTGACGACCTTAAGCGAATTTGCTATGATAAATTATCCTGTTCAAGAGGTGATTTGATGGCGACTGGCGAACGTATCCGTTTCTTCCGCACTTTACGGGGGATGACGCAAAAGTATTTGGGCCTTCTTCTGGGGTTTCCGGAGAGCTCGGCCGATGTGAGACTTGCCCAGTATGAATCCGAAGATCGCACACCCAAGGCAGATCTGACCGGGCAGATGGCGGAAGCGCTGGACGTTTCTCCCAAGTCCATCGCCGTGCCGGACATCGATACCATGGACGGCTTGATGCACACGCTTTTTGCCTTGGAAGACCGAAAGCTTCTTCGTATAACCAACGCGGATGGTTTGATCTGTCTGCGCGCCGAGATTTTTGATGGCGGCATCCATGCAGCTGATCTGGAGCAACGTCTCCGGGCCTGGCAGGAACAATCCGCCAGGCTGGCTGCCGGTGAGATCACCAAAGAGGCGTACGACCGATGGCGGTATCATTACCCCGATTTCGACGACATGCGCATCCATGCCGCAGTCCCGCCTGGAGCATCCGCTGTGCGCAAACGCGGCCGGAAGCCAAAGTCGAAAGCCTGAAAGAATAGACATAAAGAAAGCCCTCCGCTTGTGGAAGATTTCCTCCACAGCGAAGGGCTTTTGAACAGGCTATTTTCACAGAGAGTGATAACCGGGAGGTGTTTTTCTCGCCTTTACCCCAAAGCCACCAGCGCAGTTTTCTGTAAAGACAGCTTCGGAGATGGTTATCATTTTGTTATCAGAGGCGGTTTGGACTGGGCAAATACGCTTGCGCTGCAAGGGTTTTCGCCTTTACAGCGGTCACTCCCACTCGGCAAATTCAGATATAGTAGGGTGTATTTGAGGTGATTTCGCAGGAAAAACTTTCGCAAATATGTTAATATTCCACCTGCTATTTTCTCTACATAATTCCGGCACGGACGGACGCTGTCAGGCACAGCGGATAACAGCCTTGCAAGAGGCGTTGTACCTGCGCTGGATATATTCTTGATAGGCTTTCTGGTCTGTCATGGAAATTCCCCCTCTCTGAATAATAGTGCGGGGCGGCAGCACTCCTTGCTGTCGCTCCTTGACTGCCTAACTGCGAAACCGGGCGGGGCTGTCAACGGTGGGCGAAGCCCGTTCATCTTGACCGCCCGCTGGCTCGGCTGGCTTTGCTATTTACCCGACAAACTTGAATTTATTGTAAGGTATCACGTTTTACCTTCTTAAGCCTTACTATCATTACCATAGGAATTTCTTTGTTGGTTTTGAAACATTCTTCATAAAATCCATCAATGACAAATCCAGCTCTAAAACAAAGGTTAAAAATATCTTGTATGGAACGATGATAATAAATCTGCTCTTTCGGT
>SFNQ01000004.1 GCA_004554165.1 Clostridiales bacterium
CACCTGTTCCCATTCCGAACACAGAAGTTAAGCCCTCATACGCCGACAATACTTGGCTGGAGACGGCCTGGGAAGATAGGTAGCTGCCGGGATCCAAAAGAAAGAGAAGCGTACAACGTACGCTTCTCTTTTTTTCCATATCGGAGAGCAATGCAACTCCCGTGTCACTCAGCCCAACAGCGCATGCGCTACCTGGCAGAGAGGGCGGAGCCGGGCGCGCCCGGTGGGCGAAGCAGCGAGGCGGAAGCCCAGTGAGACACAGGCGATGCAGGCGGCAGCGCAGCAGCACGCTGCGCCCCCGCGCACGCTGCCTTTACGGGCAGCACAAAGGCAAGGAGTGCGCCTTGCCTTTCTACTGGATCATATCGTTTCACGGCAGAGGCCGTCTCAGATGGAAACCTCCTTTGCTACGCGGTACATGTAGCTGTCCAGAGATTTCTTCATTTGCAGCGCCTCGTCAATGGGCGTGAGCACCAGCTGCGAGTTGCGGTAGCATACGACCTGATTCGTCTTGCCGGCAAGCAGCGCCTCGATTGCAAAATGACCCATACGCGTTGCCATGACACGATCCCGTGCCGTAGGGCTGCCGCCACGCTGAATGTGACCGATGATGGTTGCCCGCGTATCAAGCCCAAGCTCATCCCGGATGCGCTGCGCGATGGCAAGCGTGTCCGCCACGCCTTCTGAGACAATGATCAGATGATGGTGTTTATTGCGGTATTTCCCCTCGCGGATATGCTCCAGCACGTCCTGCTCAAAATCGAAGGGCTTTTCGGGGATCAGGATTGCCGTTGCGCCCACCGCAATGCCGACATAGAGCGCCAGATGCCCGGCGCCATGCCCCATGACCTCCACAATCGAGGTGCGCTCATGGGACTGCATGGTATCCGCCAGCTTGTCGATGGCTCCGATGGCGGTGTTGGCTGCGGTATCAAAGCCGATGGAATAGTGCGTGCAGCCGATATCGTTGTCAATGGTTGCAGGAATGCAGATTGTGTTGATGCCGGCAGCCGAGAGCTTGCCTGCGCCGCGGAAGGTGCCGTCACCGCCGATGGCAATAATCCCGTTGAGTCCGAGGTAGTTGCAGGCGTTGACCGCCATCTGAAGGCCTGCATCCGTTTTAAACTCCTCGCAGCGCGCGGTGTAGAGCATGGTGCCGCCGCGGGACGTAATCCCGTTGACCGAGCGCGCGTCAAGCTCGACGACGTCCGAATGGATCAGGCCGTTGTAGCCGCGGTGGATTCCCACCGGGATGACGCCGTTTTGTGCGCAGGCGCGTACTGCGGCGCGGATTGCCGCGTTCATTCCCGGCGCGTCGCCGCCGCTTGTTAAAATTCCGATTCTGCGCATGGTGCCTTCCATGAATTTGCGCACTTCCTTCCATTCTATAAATTATAATTATTATACTACAGAAAAAAAGTGGAGTGCAACAATCCTTGCAAATTGTTTCTGGCGGGGCAAAGTTGGAGGCGAAAAATGCAGGAGCGAGCCAATAATCCTGCATAATATGGATATTTTTTTGTCGAAGAAAAAGACAATATTGGAGAAAAGCAATGGGGTTTACAGAGATTCATCCGTTCAACGGAACAGCCACCAGCGATAAAAGACGCTAAAAACTACCGCAAATCAGAGAAATCAGGGTGTCTGCGACAAAAGCCGCCGCCAAAGAGGCGAAAAAACTGACGAAAAACCGGCGCCACAAAATATACTTTTACTTTTTGCAAGATTTCTATAGACAAGAATTCATTTTAGCGCTACAATAACACTGTACCCGGAGAAACGGGTCACGATCTCATACACATCTCAAATAGAATTAAGGAGGCACACACATGAGCAAGTACGACATCCTGGTAGACGAAATGGAAGCGAAACTCCGTCCCCCGACGATCGGTTTGAAGCCCTATGAGGCGAAGGTGATCCCGCTGACCACCGGCGAGGATATGCTCGTTCGCGAAGCGACGCCCGAAGAGATCGAAATGATCATCGAAGGCATTCGCCCGCTGCTGGATCATCCGAAAGATTTCTACGACATCGTTTCCGCCCGTATCATCGCAGAGGGCCTCGGCATGCTCCGTCGCCGCGTCCAGGACGAGTACTTCTTCGTCGGCGCAGTCAACGGCGAGATTGCCGGTATCGTCAACGGCCGCATGGTCAACGACAAGATCGGTATGTCCTACCACACCATGACCCTGAAGCGCGGCGCGCGCGTTGGCGCTCAGCTCTTCGCGGCGAAGATGGAGTATCACTTTGACTTCATGAATCAGGACGAGGTCTGGATCGTTGCAGAGTCCCCCAACGGCTTCAAGCGCTGGATGATCGAGTACGAACTCGAAGATCGTCCGCAGTGCCCGCATGAGCTGGGCGGCGTGCCGACCTTCGTGCTCACCCGCGAGCTCTGGGAGAAGCACAAGGCCAACAAGAACGTGGGTATCCGTCCTGCGGCCGAGCTGTTCCCCGAGGTTGTCGAGGCCAACAAGGTGCTCCATATGCCCGCCAAGCTGAACGTCTGACGTTTCACTGGCAGAAAGGACGAAGAAATGCGCGAAGTAGGTATTGTTGGCATTGGCCACACCAAGTTCGGCAAATCGCCCGTTCCGTTCATTGACATGGCCTGCGACGCTGCGCTGCAGGCGATGGACGATGCGGGCGCCAAGACCGGCAGAAAGAACGTCATCGACCAGGTCTTTATCGGCACGATGGCAGCGGGCATGGTGCAGCGTATCAGCGGCCTTGCTTCTGCGGTTGTGGATACTTTGAACCTGCGTCCCGCCATGGCTGAGACCATCGAGAATGGTCCCGCCTCCGGCGCTTCCGCCGTTAAGCTGGGCGTCTACGCCATCGCTTCCGGCGCTTGCGACTGCGTACTCGTGGTCGGCGCCGAGGGCATGCGCGCGGTCACCGGCTGGGAAGGCACGGACTTTGTCGCCACGATGCTCCATCCCGAGGCCGAGTATAAGTACGGCATCACCCTGCCGTCCTTCGCGGGCCTGTTCACCCGCCTGTGCATGGATAAGTACGGCGTTACCAGCCGCGACCTGTCCATCGTCTCGGTCAAGAACCACGCGAATGCGTGCCTGAATCCCGTCGCCCATATCCATGCGCCCGTGAAACTGGAGCGCATCACCGACGAGCGCATCATCAACGCGACCAACCCTCTGGTTGCGGATCCGCTCCGTCAGTACGATATGTGCCCCGTGTCCGACGGCGCGGCAGCCGTGCTGCTGGTTGCCAAGGATAAGCAGGAAGAACTGGGCTTTGGCGGCAAGAAATTCATCCGCGTCGCGGGCGTTGGCTCCGCCACGGATACGCACGTTGTTGCAAACCGCGAGGTTCCGACGGACCTGCTGGCCGTGCGTCTTTGCGCCGAGAGAGCGTATAAGATGGCGGGCATGAGCCCGAAAGACATCGACGTGGCCGAGCTGCACGATGCGTTCCAGATTCTCGAGATCGTAGAGTCTGAAGAGACCGGCCTCTTCCCCCGCGGCACCGGCCATCTGGCTGCGCGCGAGGGCAAGACCGAGATCAAGGGCGAAATGCCGATCAACACCTCCGGCGGCCTCAAGGCCAAGGGCCATCCGCTGGGCGCAACGGGCGTTTCCCAGATCGTAGAGCTGGTCAAGCAGCTCCGCGGCGAAGCGGGCGAGCGCCAGGTTGCCGGTGCGAAGACCGGTCTGGCGATCAACTTCGGTGGTTTCGGCAACAACACTGTCGCGACCATTCTGACCACGAAGTAAGGAGGGTATTGAAATGGAACAAATGTATGCCTACAAGTGCAAAAAGTGCGGTAAGCTCCATCATCCCCGTTACATCGTGTGCCAGAATCCCGATTGCGACGGCCGCGAGTTCGAGAAGCTCCCGCTGGAAGGCCATTGCAAGCTCCTGACCTGGACCCGCGTGTTCAATCTGCCCGAGGGCTATATGTGCCCCTGGCTGAACTTCGGCATCGTCGAGTTCGACAACGGCGTGCGCGCCACCGGCCAGATCGGCTTTGACGACGGCATCGAGTCCGGCATGGATCTCGTTGCGACCGTCGGCGTGGTCAAGGAAAAGGTCATCAAGTACAAGGAGACCGTCGTAGAGCCCCAGTACGGCTTCATTTTCCAGAAGGCGTAACCGGCATCCATGACAGCTCCGCCGGTAATGCAGGCAGACGCGGCGTGCGGGGCCCTGCTCCGCACGCTGCGGGACGAACCCGGAACCGGAACGGTCCATTCCGTGTTCGATCATGCCGTCAATATCGAGTTTGGAAAGGAGCTTGTGAGCCTGCTTTCGGCGGGCCGGAGTCTGCAGCCCTTCTCGGCGCGGCTTGCCGCGCCGGTACGGTTCCCCTCCCTCGGATGGGCGAAGGGGCTGCGCGTCCGCCTGAGCCCTGCGGAGATTGCACCTGAGGGCGTCTCCGCTGTAGCGCTTGCCGACACGAAGCAGATCAACCTTTCCATATCGGACGCATTGGCCGGCAAACAGGATTGCAGCCGTTCGTTTCCCCGCCTGGAGCCGCTGATTGCGGTATTGACGGAAATTGGGGAAACGAACGGATTGTCAAATCTTGTCACCGGATTGGGAACCAATCCCTATGCGGCGCTGATCGGGCCCCGCCTGCCCTGCCTGTATGCGGCCGTCGAGCGCGGCGATATGGCGGCGGCGAAGACCGCTGCGGCCCGTATCGCGGGCTGCGGCATCGGGCTGACCCCTTCCTCGGACGATCTGTTGACGGGGTATCTCAGCGTACTCCACGCGCTGTCGGCCGTGGACGGCAATGGGCAGCGTTCCCGCATTGCAGCGGGCATCGCGTGCGCTGCGGCGCAGAAAACCAACCGCATCAGCGGTGCATTTCTATTGCAGAGCGGCAGGGGCCTCGTCTCCGAGGATGTCCTGACCCTGCTCAAAGACCTGTTTTCAAATTCGGACGCGGGACGGATCACCGCTGCGGCCCGCCGCGTTGCGGCCTTCGGCTCCACGTCCGGCACGGATACGCTTACCGGTATCGTGCTTGCAATCATTCATCATAACGGAGGGAAAAACAGTGGTTAAGCTGGAAATCAGAAAGAATGCCTATTTTGATTCCGTTACCCTCATGCTCATCTCCAAGGACCTGAAGAAAATCGACGGCGTGAAGGAAGCGCTCGTCGGCATGGGCACCGATCTCAACGTTGAGATTGCCCATAACATCGGTCTTGCCACCCCGGAGTTTGACGCAAACGTTACGGCCAACGATTTCTTCGTTGCCGTCGAGTGCGACGACGAGGCGGTGTTCGAGGAGGCGCAGAAGAAGGTAGAGGAGCTGCTCAACAAGAAGTCCGAGCAGAAGGAGGCGGCCTACTATCCGCCGACGCTGGAAGGCGCCATCAAGATCGATCCGGATCTGAACATGGCCGTGATTTCGGTCCCCGGCAAGTTCGCCGCGGACGTGGCCCAGAGCTGCCTTGACAGAGACATCAACGTCATGCTGTTCTCCGACAACGTGACCATCGACGAGGAGAAGGCGCTCAAAGAGTGCGCTTTCGAGAAAGGTCTGCTCGTCATGGGTCCGGACTGCGGAACGGCGATCATCAATAACGTACCGCTGGCCTTTGCCAACGTGGTTCCCAAGGGCAACATCGGCATGGTCTGCGCGTCCGGAACGGGCACGCAGGAGGTCAGCTCCATCATCGCGCAGCTTGGCGCGGGCGTTTCCCAGGTCATCGGCACCGGCGGCCGCGATCTTAAGAAGGAGATCGGTGGCCTTATGATGAAGCTGGGCCTTGACGCGCTCATCAACGACCCCAACACCAAGGTCATCACGCTGGTCTCCAAGCCCCCGGCCAAGGAGATCGCTTCCGAAATTCTCGATATCGCGAAGAATGCGGGCAAGCCCGTCGTCGTATGCTTCATTGGCGGCGACCGCGCGGAGATCGAGGCCAAGGGCCTCGTTGCGGCGGTTTCCCTGGAGGATGCGGCGCACAAGGCCGTGGCGCTGCTGCGCGGCGAGCCCGTGAAGGACTTTGTCCAGTTCACCATGGGCGAGGAAAAGGCCGAAGCCATGGCCAGGGAGATTGCAGGAAAGATGGCAAAATCCCAGAAGTACGTCCGCGGCTTCTATACCGGCGGAACGCTCTGCGACGAGGCCATGAAGCTCATGATCGGCAACCTGGGCCATATCTACTCCAACATCCCGCTGCATGCGGAGGACCAGCTGGAGAACGCCCGCACCGGCAAGAGCCGTGAGCACACCTTCCTCGATTTCGGCGACGATGAGTTCACCGTCGGCCGTCCGCACCCCATGATCGATCCGAGTCTCCGTGCCGAGCGCGTCATCACCGACGGGCAGGATCCCGAAACCGCGGTCATCATGTGCGACTGCGTCATCGGCTACGGCTCCCACGAAGATCCCGCGGCGGACCTCTCCGACGCGATCCGCACCGCAAAGGCGGAGGCCGAGAAGGCCGGACGCCATCTCTGCTGCGTCTGCGCCGTCTGCGGCACCGAGGGCGACCCCCAGTGCCTCTCCAGAACGCAGAAAAAGCTGGAGGATGCTGGCGCGGTTGTTCTCCCGTCCAATGCACAGGCGACGCGCTTTGTGGAGCGCATCCTCGCGAACCTGAACTAAGGAGGAACGGACAATGAGTAAGCTGAATGAACTGTTCCAAAAAGAGCTGCATGTGGTCAACTTCGGCATCGAGTCCTTCTATAAGGACCTGGTCAGCCAGAAGGAGCCGGCCGTCCATGTGGACTGGAAGCCCGTGGCCGGCGGCGACAAGGTTGCCGCAGGGAACCTCCGCAAGCTCAAGAAGCCCGAGCTTGCCGAGAAGATTGCCGCTGCAAACCAGGAAGCGCTCCGCCGCATCCTCGCTGCGCAGCCCACGCTGATCGGTCTGGGCATCGCCGGTGAAGTCATCCCCGGCATGACGAAGAAGACCATTCTGCACGCAGGCCCGCCGGTCACCTGGGAGCGCATGAGCGGTCCCCAGAAGGGCGCAGTCATGGGCGGCCTGATCTATGAAGGCCTTGCCAAAGATCTGGATGAGGCCGAAAAGCTGGCCGCATCCGGCGAGATCAAGTTCGACCCCTGCCACATGCACAGCGCGGTGGGCCCCATGGCCGGCGTTGTGACGGCGTCCATGCCGGTGTGGATTCTTGAGAACAAGGCTTTTGGCAACCGCGCGTACTGCACGATCAACGAGGGCCTTGGCAAGGTGCTCCGCTTTGGCGCCTGCGACGACGAAGTTCTGACCCGCCTGCGCTGGATGGAGAAGGAGCTGTACCCGGTGCTCAAGGGCGCCATGGAGAAGAAGGGCGAGATCGACCTGAAGGTTGTCATTGCAAAGCTGCTGCAAATGGGCGACGAAGCGCACAACCGCAACGAGGCCGGCACCTCCCTGCTGATCCGCGAGCTGGTGCCGTCCATCATGGAGCTGGATATTCCGGAGGAGAAGAAGATTGCCGCGTACAACTTCATCAACGGCAACAACCACACCTTCCTGAACCTCTCCATGCCGGCCTGCAAGTGCACCATGGATCCGATCTTCGACATCCCGTACTGCACGGTGGTCGCGACCATGTGCCGCAACGGCACGGACTTCGGCATCCGCATCGCGGGCCTTGGTCCGGACAAGTGGTTCACCGGCCCGGCCGAGATGGTCAAGGGCCTGTACTTCCCGGGCTTTGACGAGAGCGACGCAGCGCCCGACCTGGGCGACTCCTGCATCACGGAGACGGCGGGCATCGGCGGCTTCTGCATGGCGGCTGCGCCTGCAATCGTTCAGTTTGTCGGCGGCCAGGTCAGCGACGCCATCAACTACTCCACCCAGATGTACGAGATCACCGTGGGCGAGGGTCAGGCATACAAAATCCCGTCCCTCAACTTCCGCGGCAGCGCCACCGGCATCGACCTGCTCAAGGTCATCGAAACCGGCATCCGCCCGATCATCAACACGGGTATCGCCCACAAGAACCCCGGCGTCGGCCAGGTTGGCGCGGGCATCGTAAACCCGCCGGAGGAGTGCTTCAAGAAGGCGCTGGCGGCCTGCGCGGAAGCCTGGGCCTGAGGCGGAGAGATTCCGGCGGGACGGCGCGCCAGGGCGCGGCGGCTGAACCGGAATCCAGGAGAACGCGGGGCGTCTGCCCCGGTCCAAAGGGTATACGGCGCGCCGGAGGCAGCGCATGCAGCCGGCGCACCCGATAATAACCACACACTACCAAACAAGGAGGTTACACTCATGAGCAAATGGTCCGACATCAAAATGTATGATCTCTCGATCCCGATTGGCATTAACACGCCCCCGTGGCCCACGTATGAGCCGCTTCAGATGAAGTTCTTCAAGCGCCTCGCGCCCAACGGCGCCAACGGCCAGCTGATGACCCACAGCAACCACGTCGGCACCCACCTGGACGGCCCCCTGCACTTTGACACCGCAGGCCGCGACATGGCGTCTCTGGAGCTGACCAAGCTCTGCCATCCCGGCGTCATCGTAGACCTGTCCGATGAGTTCGGCGAGGACGACTTCGGCATCTACACCGCTAAGGATATTGAAAAGCGCGTGGAAGTCAAGAAGGGCGACATCCTCATCATCAACACCGGCTATCACAAGTATGGCTGGGATGTCCCGGGCACCGCGGATGAGAAGCGCTACATGCTCCGCCACCCCGGCCCGTCGCTGGACTTTGTCAAGTGGGTCCGCGAGAAGGAAATCCGCTGGATCGGCGTCGACTGCGGCAGCGCAGACCACCCGATGAACACCAAGATCCGTGACTGGGAGCCCATGGAGGCCGCCAAGTGCGACAAGAAGTTCCAGGAGCGCTACGGCAAGACCCTGAATGAGATCTATCCGTGGCCGGATCACTATCAGGCCATGCACATCGAGCTCTTCTGCCAGCCCTACGAGGCGATTCACGCCGAGTGCCTGGGCGGCCAGATCGATGAGCTGTCCAACAAGCGCGTTGTCATCGGCTGCTTCCCCTGGAAGCTGGTCGAGGGCGAGAGCTGCATCTCCCGTATCGTAGCCTTCGACGGCTTCGAGGATGTCTGATTGACCTGAGTTCGGTGCAGACGGCTTTGCCGTCTGCACCATTTTTATGCGCTCCGCAGGCAGCGGGCCGCGCCTGCTGTCTGCATCCGGCAGGATAGCGCGAGGGCCTGCGCCGCCGGGCGTTCGCCTATCGATAGAATAACCAAACAATCCGTTTGGCCCATTGAAAAAAATTTCATAGGGCGTTATAATAAAAAACACACAGACACAACCCTTAGAAACACGGAAAACTGAATTTTCTCGAAGCTTCGGGAATAAGGAATCCAGACGGTTTTACAAAGACCGGGTTCCGGTGTCCCGAAAATTCTGAACAGGAACCGGAGACCAAGTATGGAACATTGGATCGGAGCCTTAGCCGTTGCCATTGTCGCAGCGCTGCTCATCCTTACTTCGCAACTGCGGCACAAGAGAATTTATCCCTATCTGGACGCTTTCGCTCAGGCCTACTGCGAGGCCGCGGATCATGTGCTGCATGGCCGCGTCATTACGGACACGCCGGCGGTTGAGCGGCTGGACGGGGGCGGCGTGGCCCTGCTTCCGGCCGAAGCACAGCCGGAGGCGGTTCGCAGCCTGCTTGAGCAGGGAATTGACGACTATGTGATGCAGCGCCTGCGTACGATGTACGAGATGCGGGCAAAGGCGCAGGAACACCTGACCGGCATCAACTATGTCGGAAAAAAGATCAACGGCGTACTCAACCGCTGCTACGATCTTGCAAACCTCTCGTTTTCCATTATTAACGACCCGACGGTCGCCCGGCGGGAGGAGCATTTGGACGAATTCCGGTTTTTTTTAACGAAGCAGCGGTTTTTAAGAACCACCACGCTGGCCTCCGTCGTTTCGGAGGAATGCAGAAAAAAACTCGCGGCGCAGTGAAAGTGCGGTTTCAATGCGCGGCGTTTTCCCCCAATTGGATACGGGGGTATTGGCTAACACAATTTCACAGGAGGGTTGCAAATGAGAGAGTTTGAGTTTCTACAACCAAAGTCGATCGACGAAGCAATCGCCATGCGCGTTGAACATGGCGAGCGCCTTGTCGTGTTCAATGGCGGTACGGATATCGTCATACAGCTTCGCGACCGGCTGATCGCACCGGACTATGTCATGGATATCAAGAAGATTCCCGGTCTTCGCGATATCACCTTTACCGAGAAGGACGGTCTGCACATCGGCGCCTGCGCGACCATGAACGAGATCGGCACAAACGAGGCTGTCAAAGCCCACTATCCCTATCTGGCCGAGGCCGCGCTGTCCGTTGGCAGCAAGCAGGTCAGAAACCGCGCTACCAGCGTTGGCAACATCGTCAACGCCTCGCCGCTGTGCGATACGGGTACGCCGCTGTATGCTGCGGACGCCCTGCTTTGCATTGAGGGCAAGGGGGGCAGGCGCGAGGTGCCCGTTCGCGAGTTCATCACCTTTGTGCGCCGCACAGTGCTGCAAAAGGATGAGATTGTGACCGGTATCCGGGTTCCCTATGATAAGAACCTCAGGGGAATCTTTACCAAGGTCGCCCGCCGCAGGGAGGTCGATCTTTCCACCATCTGCGCCACGGTGGCCCGCTCCGGCGGGGAGTGGAAGCTGGCGTTCGGCGCGGTTGCGCCCACGCCCGTCCGCATGCCGAAAACCGAGGCGCTGCTCAAAGACCGTGCCATCACCGAGGCGCTCATCGACGAGGCGGCAAAGCTGGCCCGCACCGAGGTTTCCCCCATTGACGACGTCCGCGCATCCAAGGAATACCGCCTTGACGTGGTGGAGGTCATCGTCAGAAGATGCCTGAAGGAACTGGCGTAACGGAAGGAGGAAGCGAGAATGAAATACAGAGTGAATTTCTTCCTGAACGAGGAGCCCGTGGAACTGTATGTGGACGCAAACAAAACCATGCTGAACGTTCTCCGGGATGAACTGTGCTATACCGGCACGAAGGAGGGCTGCGGCGCAGGCGAGTGCGGCGCATGCACCGTCATCGTGGACGGCAAGCCCATCAATTCCTGCCTTGTGCTTGCCCCGGAAATGGACGGCATGCACATCACAACCGTCGAGGGCCTGGCAAAGGACGGAGAGCTCTCGCCGATACAGAAGGCCTTTGTGGAGCATGCGGCGCTCCAGTGCGGTTTCTGCACCCCGGGCTTCATCATGTCGGCAACCGCGCTCTTAATGGAGAATCCACAGCCCACGCGGGATGAGATCAAGCGTGCCATCTCCGGCAATCTCTGCCGCTGCACGGGCTATATCCGCATCATCGAGGCGATTGAAGACGTCGCCGCGCAATATCAGAAAGAAGGAGGCGCCAACTAATGGAAGAACTCAAGCATGTTGGAAAAGCGTATGAACGCAGCGACGGTATCCGCAAAGT
Source organism: Clostridiales bacterium (assembly GCA_004554165.1). GTDB lineage: Bacteria > Bacillota > Clostridia > Christensenellales > CAG-138 > CAG-1024. The sequence continues at coordinate 11,359 of SFNQ01000004.1, forward strand.
GACCGGCGCCGCCGAATATGTGGACGATATCCGCCTGCCGCGCATGCTGTATGCGGCGGTCAAGCGCAGCCCCCATGCCCACGCAAAGGTGCTGTCGGTTGACCTGACGGAGGCGAAAAAGCTCCCCGGCGTAAAATGCGTCATTGACGGCACGGACTATGTCAAGCGCGTCGGCCTGTATCTGGAGGATCGCTTCTTCATGATCAAGCCCGGCGATACGGCCAAATACATGGGCGATCCCGTGGCGGCGGTGGCGGCAGAAACGCTGGAGATTGCGCAGAAGGCTGTAGAGCTCATCAAGGTGGAATACGAGCCGCTGCCGGTGGTTGCGACTGCCCTGGACGGCATCAAGCCGGACGCGCCGGTGATTCATCCGGATCTTGGCTCCTATAAGGTGGCGCCCATCTTCTACCCCAAGCCGGGCACCAACATCTCGCACCACTATGTGCTGCGCAAGGGCGATTTTGAGCAGGCCTGCGCCGAGGCGGATGAGGTTTTTGAACATGACTTCTATATTCCCCATGTGCAGCATGTGCCTCTTGAGCCCCATGTGGCCATGGCGCGAATGGATGCCGACGGGAAGCTGACCGTCTGGGCAAGCTGCCAGTCCCCCTACGCGGTGCGGCAGACGCTGTCGGTGGCCTTTGACATGCCCCTCAACAAGATCCGCGTCATTTCGCCCACCGTGGGCGGCGGCTTCGGCGCAAAGGCAGGCACCACGCTGGAAGGCATCGTCATCGGCCTGGCGCGGCATTGTCAGGGCAGGCCGGTCAAGCTGACCTATACGCGGGAGGATGAGTTTGTCAACTCCTATGTCCGCCAGGGCATGGCGGCGAAGATCAGGACGGCCATGCGCAAGGATGGCCGCATCCTCGGCGTTAAAAACGAATACTACTGGGATGGCGGCGCCTATACCGAGTACGGCGTCAATATCACCAAGGCCGGCGGATGGGCGTCCGCAGGTCCGTACGACATCGACAACGTCTGGACGGACAGCTACTGCGTCTACACCAACAACCCCGTCGGCGGTCCGTACCGCGGCTTCGGCATGTGCGAGATTCACTTTGCCATCGAGCAGAACATCGATATGATCGCAAAGAAGATGGGCATTTCCGAGGTGGAGATCCGCCGCATCAACGGAATGCGTCCCGGCGGATTCACGGGTATGGGCGAGAAAATGGATGTTGCGGGCTATCAGGAGTGCCTCGAAACGGTGCTCAGGGACATCGAATACGACAAGCCCTGCGAGCCCTCCGGCAGCCCCACGAAGATTCGCGCCAAGGGCATCGCCTCGGGCTGGAAATCGCCCTCCATGCCCACCAATGCCGGCTCGGCCGCCATCATCCGCATGAACGAGGACGGCACCTTCTTCCTCATGAGCAGCGGTATGGAGATCGGTCAGGGCGCGGCGACGGTTCTGCCGCAGATTGCGGCGGAAATTCTCTCCGTCAGCCCCGATAAGATCACCTTCTGCTCCGGCGACACGGACCATACGCCCTACGAGTGGCAGACGGTTGCCAGCCGCACCACCTACTGCGCCGGCAATGCAGTCAAGCTCGCCGCCGAGGATCTGGTTGACAAGGTGCTGGATCTGGCGCAGATCAAGATGGGCGCGGTCAAGCGCGACCTGAAGTTTGAGGACGGCTATGTCGTGCACAGGATCTATCCCGATCGCCGCGTACCGATCTCCGATTTCGCGCTGGGCGTTGCCTTCCCGGACGGTTCCGGCTACGGCGGACCCGCTATCGGCGTTGGCACCTTTACGCTGGAGAATAACATCAATACCGACAAGAAGACCGGCGTCGCCAAGCACCACCCCGCAGCCTTCTGGACCATGGGCGTCAATGGCGCGGAGGTGGAGGTCGATACGGAGACCGGCCATATCAAGGTGCTCAAGATGTGCTCCTGCTTTGACGCGGGCAAGGTCATCAACCCGGCGCTCTTTGCGGCGCAGTCCGAGGGAGCGATGGTGCAGGCGCTGGGCACGGCACTGTTTGAGGAGCTCAAGCTCAAGGATGGCAAGGTGCTCAACAAGAACTTCGTGGATTACAAGATCCCCACTGCGGACGATATCCCCGAGCTTGTGGTCAAGTACGTCGAGCACGCGGAGCCCACCGGGCCCTTCGGTGCCCGTGGCGTGGGCGAGCCGCTGATGGTGCCCGGCGCACCCGCCATTGCAAACGCGGTCTACAACGCTATCGGCGTGCGCTTTGAGCGGATGCCCATCATGCCGGAGGATGTGCTCCGTGCCCTGAAAGAAAAGCAGAAGAGCGCAAAGTAAGGGCTCTTCGGCCAGCGGATGTCCGCGCTTTTGCGCGGGCATCCGCTAAAACATTTTTTTAACTTACAAAAAAAATAGATGACAAATGTGAAAATTCTGTGTATAATATTTAAAACAAAGGCAAATACAAGGCTGCAATGTGCAGCATTGAAAGAATAGAAGAATAAGTGATCCATACGGTAAGCGCAGAGCTTTTTGTTTTTCCAATCCCCTTCGACTATGCGGAGCCAAATGACAATAGAATATCCAAGGGGGATCCCTTGCGGTATACATCGGAGAAGTGGAGCACTCTATCAACAAAACAGGAGGTAATTCAATGGAAAAGAAAGTAGAAGGCATTTATGATGGCTTCAAAGAGCTTGGAACCGGTAAAATGCTGGTTCTGGGCTTCCAGCATGTATTTGCCATGTTTGGCGCCACCGTTCTTGTCCCGCTGCTGACGGGTCTCTCCGTATCGGTCACCCTGTTCTGCGCAGGTATCGGTACGCTCTGGTTCTTCTTCATTACAAAGCGGAAAATTCCGGTTTTCCTCGGTTCCTCGTTCGCATTCCTTGGCGCGTTTGCTTCGATTGCAAACGGCGATATCAACCTGCTGCCCTATGCAACGCTGGGCGTTGTCTGCGCAGGTCTGATCTACGTCATCCTTGCGGCTCTGTTTGCAATCTTCGGCGCGAAGAAGGTCATGAAGCTGTTCCCGCCGGTCGTCACCGGTCCGATCATCATCCTCATCGGCCTGATTCTCGCGGGTACGGGCGTGTCCTCCGCTTCCGCAAACTGGATTCTTGCGATCATTGCCATTGCAATCATCATCTGCGTGAACCTGTTCGCAAAGGGCATGCTGAAGATCATCCCGATCCTCTGCGGCATCCTTGGCTCCTACATCATCGGCGTTGTGATTTCGCTGCTGTCCAACAATTCCCTGTTCGGACTGCCCTGGGTCGATCTGTCCACCTTCCAGCCCCTGCCGATCGTTTCGGTGCCGCCGTTTGTTGACTATTCGCCGCTGCGCTTTGTCTTCGGCCTGCAGTCCTTTGACGCGGCAATCGCCAGCAATGCCATCGTGACCTTCGTCGTGGTCGCTCTGGCCGCCATGGTCGAGCACATCGGCGATATCTGCGCCATCGGCGCAACCTGCGGCAAGAACTTCATCGCAGATCCCGGCCTCACCCGTACGCTCCTTGGCGACGGCATCGGCACCTCGCTGGCCGGCCTCTTCGGCGGCCCCGCCAACACCACCTATTCCGAGAACACCGGCGTTGTCGCGCTGACCAAGGTGTATGACCCGAAGGTCATGTGCATTGCGGCCATCATGACGATCATCCTGTCCTTCCTCTCGATCTTCGACTCCTTCATCAACACGATTCCGTGGTCGATCATCGGCGGCGTTTCCATGGTGCTCTATGGCATGATCTCTGCCACCGGCGTCCGCACGATCATGGAGAACAGGGTGGATTACACCAACCTGCGCAACGTTCTCATCACGGCGCTGATCCTGGTCTGCGGCCTCGGCTTCAACGCCAATCCGCTGGTGATCGGCAGAATCCAGCTTGGCGGTCTGGCCGTTGCGGCAATCGTGGGTATCGTTGTCAACGCCATTCTGCCCGGCAAGGACTATGAGTTCGCCGAGAACATCGAAGCGTAAGGGACGCAGGAGATTTCCCAACACATAAACTCCCTGCTTACTCCATTTCTCAAGGACAGAGGAGCGTACCGAATATTCGGTACGCTCCTTGGCGTATGGAGGGGGGAGCAGGAAGGCGGAATTCTCGGCAAGCGGGCTGCAGCCGCTCCGTGCCTTCGCTGAGGCAAGCGCCGGCAGAATCAGGCGGGGAGTCGCCTTCCGGACAAAGGAGGGCGAGGGGGCTTTTGCGCTGGAGACCCATGGTCTTCCCTGCGCGCCGGGGGTGGCAGAACCGGGGGAAACGCTCGTTTCGCTTTCCCTCGCGCGCAGCGGGTTTCGCGTCCGGACAGGAACAGGCCCGTCCACAGGAACAGGACGGGCCCGGCGCGCAGAACGATCCTTTGCCGTTTGCCGGTCTCAGGCAGCCTTCACCTTTGTCCAGGCGTCGGAGAACACGCCCACAAAGTCCCCCAGGTCATGGAAAATCTCGCAGCGGTCCAGATCCTCCTGCGGGGGATTGAACACGGGGCTCTCTGTAAACTCCGGACCGAGCAGCGCCAGGGCAGCCTTGTTTGGCGAGGAATAGCAGATGTACTCCGCATTTGCCCGCGCCACCTCCGCATCGCAGAGGAAGTTGATGAAAGCCTCGGCCTCGGCCGTGTGCTGCGAGGTCTTGGGGATGATAACGTTGTCGAACCAGACGTTGCTGCCCTCCGAGGGAACCACATAGTCAAGGTCCGGGTTTTCGTCCATGCAGTAGAGCGCATCGCCGGAATAGACCACTGCCAGCGCGGCGCTGCCGTTGATCATTTCCATCTTGATGTCGTCGGTGAGGTAGGCGCGCACCAGCGGCTTTTGCGCAATCAGCGCCTCCTGCGCAGCCAGCACCTGAGCCTCGTCCCGCGTATTCAGGCTGTAGCCCAGCTTGCAGAGCGTGATGCCGATGGAGTCGCGCACGCTGTCGTACATGAGGATTTTTCCCTTGTACTGCTCCTCCCAGAGGACGTTCCAGCTGGTAACGGGCTCGGAGACCATGGTGGTGTTGTACAGGATGCCCACGGTGCCCCACATATACGGCACGGAGTAGGTATTGCCCGGGTCAAAGGAGAGGTCGAGAAAGCGCTCGTCGATGTTTGCAAGATTCGGAATGTTCTCCCGGTTCAGCGGGTGCAGCAGATCCTGCGCCACCAGCTTCTCGATCACATAGTCCGAAGGGAAGCAGATATCGTAAATACAATCCGCAGCGGAGAGCTTCACCAGCATCTCCTCATTGCTGGTCATGGTGGAATACTTGACTTCAATGCCCGTTTCCTCGGTGAACTGATCCAGGATTTCGGGGTCAATGTAATCGCCCCAGTTGAGAATGTTCAGCGTCACGGCTTGTCTGCCGCTGCCGCAGGCGGCGAGCGGAACGAGCATCAGCACGGCAATCAGGACACAGAGCGCTTTTTTCATTACAGATTTCCCTCCTTATGGGTGTTATTTCATATCAACCTTGCGGCTTTGGATTTCACGGCGGCGTTCCTCGCGGATACTGCGAATGTTGACGATCAGCAGAAGCGTCACAACCGGAACGAAGATCAGCGTGGAGAGCGCGGGGTTGACGCCGCGGCGGGCCGAGGCGTAGATGTACATTGAGAGGTTGTCCACGCCGTTGCCCGCAAAAAAGCTGACCACAAAATCGTCGATGGAGAGCGTGAAGGCCAGAATGAAGCCGGAGACGATGCCCGGCAGGATGTCCGGAATGATGACCTTCCAAAGCGCCATGGCGGGCGTACAGCCCAGATCCAGCGCCGCCTCATAGAGCATGTTGCTGCTCTGGCGGAGCTTGGGCAGCACCGAGAAGATCACATAGGGCAGGTTAAAGGTGATGTGCGCGATGATAAGGCGCGTGTAACCGTCCCTCAGGCCGAGGAACAGAAACAGCAGCATGAGCGAGATTCCCGTCACAAGATCGGGGTTCACCATGGGCAGCTGCGAAATGTTCTCGATCACCGCGCGCCTGCGTCTGCCCATGGAATGCAGGCCGATGGCGGCAAGGGTGCCCAGCGCCGTCGAAACCACGGAGGAAATCAGCGCCACGGAAATGGTTACGCCCAGCGCATCCATGATTTCCGAGGAGCGGAAGAGCTTTGCATACCAGTCGAAGGTGAAGCCCGTCCAGTTGCCCAGGGTCTTGCTCTCGTTGAAAGAGAACACGATGAGAATCAGAATGGGCGCGTAGAGGAACAGCAGCATCAGCCCGAGATAAGTGCCGCGGAAAAAGCCGCGGGCTTTTTTGTTTACCATTTGCGCACACCGCCTTTCTCTCCGCTGCTATCCTTGTCAAAGTGGCGCATAACCCCCATGGACAGCAGCACAAAGGCCAGCAGTACGATGGACAGCGCGCTGCCCGCGCTCCAGCTCTGTTCGGTGATAAACTTCATGTAGATGAGATCGCCGTAGAGCATGGTCATGCCGCCGCCCAGCAGCTGCGAGATGGCAAAGGTGGTGGTGGAGGGGATGAATACCATGGTAATGCCCGAGATGATGCCGGGCAGCGACAGCGGGAGGATGACCTTGAAAAAGGTTGTGACGCCGTTGGCGCCCAGATCGCCCGCAGCCTCAATATAGCTGGGATCCAGCTTCATGAGAATGGTATAGACCGGCAGAATCATGAAGGGCAGGAAGTTGTAGACCATGCCCAGCAGAACCGCCGCCTCCGTATACAGAATACCGGTGTAGGCGCCCAGGAGCACCTTCCAGGCATAGGTGCGCAGCAGAAAGTTCATCCACATGGGCACGATAAAAAAGACCGAGAGCAGCGTTGCCGTAGCCTTCCGCATCCGGGAGAGCATGAGCGCAACCGGATAGCCCAGCAGCAGGCAGATCACGGTGGTATACAGCGCCAGACGGATGGAGTCCCACAGAACGGTCAGATTGTCTGCGTCCAGCGCGGAGACAAGGTATTGGAGGGTAAACCCGCCCTCGCCCGTGAACGCATAATAGAAGATCAGGATCATGGGCGAGAGGATGAACAGCAGCATCCAGACGATATAGGGATAGGAAAAGACACTCCGGCGCACGGCTAGTCCGCCCTCCTTTCAGAAAGAAAATGCCGCAGGGATGCGCTCATGCCTGCGCGGATACGGTGACGGCTTCCCGCGCAACGCGCAGACCCGTTTCCGCGCCATCCTCCATGAAGTCGTCCGAGAAGGCGATCCAGTCGTTCTCGCCGCAATCCACGGTGACCTCGTAGTGCGTTCCGAGGAACATGCAGGCCTTGACATAGCCGGTGAGCTGTGCGTCCTCGTCCTGCGGGGCAAGGAGGACCACATCCTTTGGCGCGATCTGGACCAGCACCTCGTCCTTTTCGGAGAAGGCTGCGGGAACGGCCGCGGGGAAATCGGTGCCGTCGATGGTGACAAGGCCGTCTGCGGGGTAGGCAATCCCGTCGAAAATGTTCATCGAGCGGGTCTTTTTCATGACGTGGATGGCGTCCGGCGGGATATCAATGCCCACGGTTTCGCCCACCGCCACATAGTCCGTGGTATGGATGATCCATTCATAGCCGCCGCAGTCCACGTCCACCTCATAGTGTACGCCCATGAACACCACGGACTGCACCACGCCCCGAATGCGGGCAGCCTCGGGCGGGACGATGTCGATGTCCTCCGGCCGCACCACAACGTCCACCTCAACGTTGCGCTTAAAGCCCGCGTCCACGCACTCATAGGTCAGGCCGTTGATGCGCACACGGTAGTCCTGCAACATAATGCCGGGGATGATGTTGCTTTCGCCGATGAAGTCCGCCACAAAGGGATTCTTCGGCTCGTTGTAGATGTCGGTGGGGGTCCCGATCTGCTGGATTTCCCCGTCCTTGAGGACCACGATGGTGTCGCTCATGGTGAGCGCCTCCTCCTGATCGTGGGTGACGTAGATGAAGGTGATGCCCAGCCGCTGCTGCATGCGTTTGAGCTCTACCTGCATCTCCTTGCGCAGCTTCAGGTCCAGCGCGCCCAGCGGCTCGTCCAGCAGGAGCACCTGCGGTTCGTTGACCAGCGCGCGGGCAATGGCCACGCGCTGCTGCTGGCCGCCCGAAAGCTGATCCACGCTCCGCTTGCCGTAGCCGCGCAGGTTGACCAGTTCCAGCATGGCGTTGACCTTCTCCTCGATGGTCTTTTTGTCCATCTTGCGAATCTTGAGGCCAAAGGCGATGTTGTCGAACACGTTCAGGTGCGGAAAGAGGGCGTACTTCTGGAACACCGTGTTGATCCTGCGCTTGTAGGGCGGGACGTTGGCGATGTCCACGCCGTCCATCTCGATGCGGCCGGCGGTGGGCTGGATAAAGCCCGCGATGAGGCGCAGCATCGTTGTCTTGCCGCAGCCGGAGGGACCCAGGAGCGTCAGAAACTCTCCGTCCTTGATGTAGAGGTTGACGTGCTCCAGCGCAACGTCGCCCGAGTAGTCCTTGGAAACGTCGATCAGTTCAATCAGGTGCTTGTCGTTCATTGGCAAAACCCTCTCTTTCGGCAGGTCAGAAGGATGGCGGCGTGGAAACCCAGAGCACCAGCGCTTCGCGCTTGCCGGGGTTTTTCAGGGAGTGGACGCAGTTTGGGCGGAAGCAGAAGCTGTCGCCGCGGTGAACGCGGTGCGCCTTTTCCCCCAGCAGCAGGGTAATCGAGCCGGCGAGCACATAACCGAACTCCTCGCCCTCATGGGGATCGTCCGGCACGGTTTCACCCCCAGCCGGCAGCGTCACCAGAATGGGCTCCAGCGCGTTCTTCTGCGCGTTTGTCACAAGCCAGCGGATGGTCACACCGTCGTCCTGCTCCTTGACGAACATGTCCTCGCGGCCGTAGACAATCTTTTCGTCCACGGTCTCGTGGAAAAAACTGGCGACGTCGGTACCCAGCGCCTCGAGGATATCCATGAGCGTGGCGATGGAGGGGGAGGTGATGTCCCGCTCAAGCTGGGAGATAAAGCCCTTGGAAAGCTCTGTTCTCGCCCCAAGCTCCTCCTGCGTCAGACCACGCTGAAGCCGGAGCCGTTTTATTTTATCGCCGATCTCCATGGTGTCATCCCCTTCTAAACCGCAAGTTTACAGTCACTAAACACAAACAGTGCTATTGAAACATAATTCAGGGAGATTGTCAACAGAATTATCATATTTTATACAAAAAACGGCCTGCATTGACGCATTCGCCCGCAGTAAACGGAAACCGTCAGGAATCGCGGTTACCGGCGGCCTGCGCACCAAAGCCAAGCCGGCGTTTGCAGGGCGGAAATTCTCCCGCGTGGGACGCTGGCCCTATCTCGGATACTGGCAATTTTTTGAGTCACAAAACAGCGGCCGGACTTCGATTCCCCGGTCCCGGCCGGGCTTTATGGGCTTTGCCGCCTTTTTGCACCGCCGGAGCCGCGATGCTTCCCCTGCTGCGTTAAAGGAGTGACTTCCCCGCTGCTGCGGCAGCGGCCAAAGCGGCCCTTTCGGATTCCATGGAGGGTTGCGGCAAAAGCGCCGGGCCGATGAAACGGCCCCCTCTACGCCCCCCCTGGGCGAAACCTTACTGTGACCATGGAAAAAAGCGCCTGCGCCAACCCTGACCGTCCGGCTGGCAGAAGCGCTTTTTCGATTCCCTGCGGAAAGCGGCCAAAGGCGGAACGCCTTTTCAGGCCTGCAATACTGCGGAAAGGAAGCTCCGCAGCCGCTCCGTTTTCGGCGCGGAGAAGAGCTGCTCGGGCGGCCCTTCCTCGAGGATGCGGCCGTCGCCCATAAAGATGACGCGGCTGGAAACCTCTCGGGCAAAGCCCATCTCGTGCGTAACGATGACCATGGTCATATGGCGGCTGTCCGCAAGGCGGCGGATGGCGTTCAGCACCTCGCCGGAGATTTCGGGGTCCAGCGCGCTGGTGGGCTCGTCAAAGCAGAGAATGTCCGGATTCAGCGCCAGCGCCCGGGCAATGGCGACGCGCTGCTGCTGCCCGCCGGAGAGCTGGTGCGGATAGAGCCCCCGCTTGTCCGAAAGGCCCACTTCGTCCAGCAGGCGGTCTGCGGTCTCGCCAATCTGGGCAGAGATGGCCTGGCGGTTCTTTCGGTAGTCCTCCCGCTCGCGCGCCAGGAGCTGCATTGCAAGCATAACGTTTTCCCGCGCCGTGTACTGGGGGAACAGGTTGAAGGACTGGAACACCAGGCCGAAGCGGAGCCGCTTTCTGCGAATGTCCGCCTCCTGCTGCGTGGCGGGATCGGCGGCGTCGAACAGGGTCTCGCCGTCCACGATGATCCGGCCCTCGCTGGGCGTTTCAAGAAAGTTCAGGCAGCGCAGGAGCGTCGTTTTTCCGCTGCCGGAGGAGCCGATGATGGACAGCACCTCGCCGCGCTCCAGCGAGAAATCGATGCCCCTGAGCACCTCGGTGGAATCAAAATGCTTTTTGAGGTTTTGTACTTCCAATATGGCCATAGCTTACACCCTGAAGTAGTCCAGTCGTTTTTCGATGCGGTTGAACAGAATCGTCAAAAGGCCGCAGAACAGCAGGTAGAACGCGCCGGAATAGAACAGCGGCCAGATGAGCGCCGCAGAGGTGATATATTCCTGCGCCATCATGATGATCTCCTTCACGGCGATGATGCGTGCAAGGGAGGTATCCTTGACCAGCGTGATGATCTCGTTGCTCATGGGCGGGATGATCCGCTTGACCACCTGCAGCAGGATGACCTTGAAGAAGATCTGCGTCCGGGTCATGCCCAGCACCTGGCCGGCCTCGTACTGTCCCTTGGGAATGTTTTCGATGCCGCCGCGGTAGATCTCGGAAAAATAGGCCGCGTAATTGATGATGAAGGCAATCAGCACGGCGGTGAGCCGCGGCAGGGAGCTGGCGTCGAAGAGCAGGCCCGGGCCGTAGAACACGATGATGACCTGAAGCATCAGCGGCGTACCGCGGATCACCCAGACAAAGGTGCGGGAGAGCCAGCGCAGGGGCGCAAAGCGGCTCATGGAGCAGAAAGCGATCAAAAGGCCCAGCGGCAGGGCGCAAAGCAGCGTGACGAGGAAGATTTCGCAGGTCACGCCGAAGCCTTCAAGCAGCCGCTGTGTTACGGTAAGCCAGTTCATAGGGCGAGGGGTTCCTTTCCTGTGCGGTATGCGGAGGGAGAACGGGGAAAAGCGGAGCGGCAGAGCCGCCCCGAGCGGTGGGTGGGAAAACGCCGGGCGTTTGGCGGTATCCGCGGCAGCGGCGTTTTGCCTGAGGCCGTGTCCACGGGCGAAGGCGCCGGTTGCAGGCCTCGTCGCGCCCTGCCGGACAGGCAGCGCGCGAGGCCCGTGCGCGCTGCGCGAGCCTCGCGGATTGACGAAGGGGCGTTGTTACTGGTTGGCCAGCAGCGCCGCAGCAAGGTCGTATTTTTCTGCAATGGCCTGCAGGGTGCCGTCCGCAATCAGCGCGTCGATGACGTCGTCGGCCTGCTTCACAAAGCTGCTGCCCACGCGGAAGCCGATGGCATATTCCTCCACCGCCAGCTCAATGCCGTCGATGATGGCAAGATCCGCATAGTCCGTGTCCGGGCCGACCATGGCCTTTGCCATGACGTAGTCCAGAACCGCAGCGTCTGCAGTGCCGGCCTTGACCTCCAGCAGCGCGTCGCTCTGCTTGGCTACCGCCACATAGTTGCCCTTGCTGAGGGATTCGTCCTCCGCGATCGCGCTCTCGCCGGCGGAGCTGATCTCGGCAACGAGGGTCGCGCCGGAGAGGCTGGCGGTGTCGCTGTAGTCGCTCAGCCTGTCAGCCTTGACGACAACGCACTGCTTGTTCTTGATGTAGGACTGGGAGAAGGCCATGTTCTCTTTGCGTTCCTCGGTCACGGTCAGGCCGTTCCAGATGCAGTCGATGCTCTTTGCGGCCAGCTCGATCTCCTTGGTATCCCAGTTGATCTCAACAAACTCCGGCGTCAGGCCCAGTTTCTGGCAGAGGGCCTCTGCAAACTCGGTGTCAAAGCCCACCAGCTTGCCGCTGTCGTCGTAATAGTTCATCGGGTCGAAAAGCGTGATGCCGATGACCAGCGTACCCTTATCCGCAATGTAGGCGGCGTCGTCCTCTGCGGCGGAGGCGTCGGCGGTCTCCGTCGCCTCTGGGGCGGCAGGCGCGTCAGTGGGCGCATCGGTGACAGCGGGTGCGTCAGTCGGCGCATCGGTAACGGCGGGTGCTGCGCAGGCGGCAAGGCCAAGAACCAGCATCAGGGCGATCAGAAGAGCGGTCAGTTTTTTCATGGTATTGTTCCTCGTTTCTTTTAGCTTGATAACAGTTTAACACTTTAGTTGGATAAAGCGCAAGACCTTTTTGAAAAAAAGTGAAAAAATTTTTTCGACAGACGCTTCACACAAAGTTTACAGCCCTGTGAGGACCGTTTCAAAAATCTGTGTTATACTTTTTTTCGCATCGTGGCAGACTACCCTGCGATGCAACACCCAAAGGAGGGAACACGAATGATGAAGAAATGGATCGCGGCGATTCTGACGCTTGCGCTTTGCGCGGGCATTGCCGCGCCGGCCGCGCTTGCGGAGGAAACGGGGAACACAACGCCCGCTTCCGAAGCCGCGGAGGACGCTGCTTCCACGCAGGCGCCCGAAGGGAACCAGCCCGGGATTACGGCAACGGAAACGCCCGTGATCACGGCGACTCCCGCGCAGACGCAGACGCCCGCACCCACGCCGGAAGCAATCGCCGCGCCCACGGCGGAGCCAACGGCGAGCCCGACGGCGGAACCCTCGCCGTCCGTTACCGCGGATTCCGGCTATGTCGGCGACCAGCGCGTGACCATGGGCGCGGATCTGACGGACGCGCAGCGCGCGGCAGTGTATGCGGACTTTGGCATACCCATGGGCTCCGTTAAGGAGCTCAAGGTTACCAACGCGGAGGAACGCATCTACCTCGAGGGACTCGTTCCCGAGCGTAAAATCGGCAGCGTCGCGCTGTCGTGCATCTTCATTACCACCCTCCGTCCCGGCGAAGGACTGACGGTGGAACTGCACAACATCAACTTCTGCACGGAGGACATGTACAGGAACGCCCTGACCACAGCGGGCATCACCGATGCGCGCGTGGTGGTGAGCGCACCGTATCCGGTTTCCGGCACGGGCGCGCTGACCGGCGCTTACAAGGCCTATGAGGACATCACGGGGACATCGCTCAATGAGCTGGCAAAGCTCATCGGCGCGGAGGAACTGGTGCTCACCGGCGAATTGTCCGAGTATATCGGCAGCGCCGAGGCCTCCGAGATCATCGGACAGCTCAAGGGGATTCTTGACCAGACCCAGAGCATGACCGACGATCAGGTCAAGTCGGAGATCCGCGCGATCGCCGAAGCCTACCGGGTTTCCCTGAAGGAAACGCAGGTGGACCAGATCCTGTCCCTGTGCCGTAAGCTGGAGGGGCTGGACCAGGCGCAGCTTCAATCGAAGCTGACGGGCCTGGCAAAGACAGCGGAAGGCGCGAACAAGGTCGTTGAGACCGTAACGCGCGTGTATGAAAACGTCAAATCCTTCTTCGAGTCGGTTGGACAGTTCTTTGTCAACCTCTTCAACGGAAGCTGGAGAAAGTAAGGACGAAAAGAACAGGCTTGCATCAAAGCGGGGCCGCCCTTTGGGCGGCCCCCGATCTTTGGGAGCAGCGGATGCTTCCGCTGTTTCGGAAGTTTTCAAGAGCAGCTTGTGTCTGCGGAACGACCGCCCGGTTACGGGCGGTTTCCGTCTGCCGAAACATCCCGGGATTGTCAAGGGCCGCAGTCCCTTATATTCCATCCGGCTCTGACGACAGGTGCGTCAGAAGGGATGAAACCCCTGGGGCTTTCGCACTTTTCTGATTTTGCCGCCCGGAAGCCCGCTGCGGCTTTCGGTGGAGAGCGGCGATTCCGTCAATCGGCAGCGCAGGCTTGACGGCCTTCCCGTGTTGCCCGGCGACGGACTGTCGCCCTTCGGGCAGGGGGGGAGCGGCGTTTTGTGGATGGCTTCATACGGGAAGGCATGCGGAGCAGTTTCTCCCGCTCTGGAGCCAAAGGAATCCGGAGACCGTCAGACCGTTGCTTCGGAGGCGGGCTCCAGCCCATAGACCTCCAGAACCTGCGCCGCCCATGCGTGAATATCATAATCGTGGAGAATCTCCGCGGCCAGCGCCTGCCGCGCAGCGGAGAAGGCCGCGTCCTCCCGCAGGACCATGGCGCGGCGCAGTGCGGCGGCGCAGTCCGCAGGGTCGCCCGAGCGGAATTGCTGGGTCGTGGGCAGCGCGGCGGCCCAGGCCGTTCCGCCGATATCACTGACAACGCAGGGCGTACCTACCGAGAGCGCCTCCAAAATGGAGTAGGGGAAGGCTTCGGATCGGCTGGCGGAGAGCATCACGTCCGCGGCGCGGTGGTAGCGGAATACGTCCTCCAGCGGCGGGAGAAAGCGGAGATATGCTTCCTGACCGGTGCAGCCGGTGGTTTCCGCGATATAGGCCCGCAGGCGTTCCTCCGGATACGCGCGGCCGCCGACCACGCCCAGGACGAATTCCGTATGCCCGGCCGCATGCAGCAGCCGCAGGGCCTCCGCCGCAACGTCCACCCCCTTGATGTGGGGCGACCAGCCGAACAGCAGCGCAAAGGCCGTTCCGTCCGGCAGGCCCAGCGCTCTGCGCGTCCGTTCCCGGTCCCAGAGCTCGTCTGTAAAGCGGTTGGGCGCAAGCGCATTGCGGATGCAAAGGCCGTTTTTGCCCCGGGGCATGGCCTCATTCACATAGATCTGGCGCAGCCGCCTGCCCAGCAGCGCGTCGATGCAGCAAAGGCCGGCCCGGCGCAGCCGCGCCCGGATGCCGGGGCGGCGGCCTGCGGAAAAGTCCGAGTGCTGGTGCAGCACCAGCGTCAGGCGCGGCCGCAGCAGCGCGGCAAGGCGCGCGGGCAGCATGTAGCCAAAGTGGACGTGCAGCACGGCCGCCCGGCTTTCATCGATTTGTCGCAGGAGCGCGGCGCATACGGCCCATGTACCGGCAGCGGGCAGGGTGGAAACGGCCCTGCCCTGCGCGGCCATGGCCCTGTACCAGTCCCGCCCGGCGGCGGGCGCGGGAAAGGCGTAGACCGCCTGCAGTCCGCGCTGGGCGACAGCGTCGCCAAGACAGCACAGCGAGGCGATGAAGTTGCCGCCGTAGGGTGCCTGATAATCGCAGAGGAACAGAACGCTTTGCACTTCGCTCATGGGAACAGCCTCCGTTTCAGGGCGCGGAAGGGCTTAAGAGGGGAAAAGCGCCGGTAAAAGAGATCGATGGCCTCAAGACCGCCGCCGCGGTTGATGGTATGCAGGCCCAGCGCGCGCTGCGGCAGCCCGGTTTCCACAGAAGCAGGGCTGAGCACGCCCACACATTGCTCCGAGTACCGCTCCCCCTCGCCAGAAAAGGCGCAGAAGCGGATCGCCCCGCCGTAGCGCTGGCGGCAATCCTGAGTGGGTCGGACCAGCCCTCCCCCCTGCGGAAAGGGCGCGCCTGCGGGGCGGCCCAGCTTTTCCGGGTATTCCCTTGCGGCCCGCAGTCCGGTAAGGCGCGGCGGGTTCAGCTCGAGGGTTGCGGTGTAAAGCCTGCGCAAACGGTGCGCGGGCTCGTCCGGGTCGTAGAGCAGAAGCCTGCACCGGCCCTCCTCCCAATAGGGCGTGGTATCCACAGCGGCAAAGTTCCGGATCAGAACCGCGGCGCGCTCCCAGCGCAGGGGAAATTCCACAGCGCGATACAGCGTGACCGCGCGGCTTTCCAGCGACTCGGGAATCATATAGATTTCGCCGCCTGCGGCAAAGACCGCGGGGTAGGAGAGGTGCCATGGCTCGCAGAGTACGGGCCGGATCTGCGAAAAGCCCTCCGCCGTGACCTGGCAGCAGGCGATGCAGGCCCGCCGCTGGTGCAGCGCCATGTATTCAAAAAACAGGAAGGTTTTCCCGCCCTGCGAGAACAGGAAGGGGTCCGCAGCCCAGTGGCGGCCGTCCGTGGGCAGGAGGCGGTAGCGCTTCCGAACGCCGTCATCCGGCAGCCGGTCCTCCGCCCCGTCCGGAAGGGCGCGAACCGCGCAGGCCCAGCATTCGTAAAAAAAGAGTTTGTGGATGCGTTCCAAAAGCGTCATGGAGAAAGCGGCCCCTCCCAAACAATAGATGTCCTACCCACAGTGTACAGAGGATGGCGCGCTTTTTCAAGGCAAAAATGGCTGCCTGCCGCGCAGCCCTCGCTGACGGGCTGCCAGATTCTGCGGGCCCAGCCCTGGGCTCAGGCCGGTTTCCGCCATCGAAAGGGCCGGAGCTTCCCGCCGGAGAACCGGAAGGGACGAGTGTTCCGCGGGGACGAAGCGCCGCTTTTTCTCCTGTTTTTTTGGCGGCGCCGGCCTGCCCTCTCCTTGCATATCGGGGACAGGTACGCAGGTGCGCCGCGTTGCCGCAACGCCGGAGCGCTTCTGCCGGAGCAGGCGCGCCGCGGGGAAAAGCGGTCGAAAGCAGGCCGCCGGGGGCGAAAACCGTCCCGCCCCTGTCCAAAGCGGGGAAAAGCTGGTATAATATCGTCAATCGATCAGGATGGGGGATGGGGTATGGTAACGCTGCTTGCCAGATGGTGCATCAAACAGTATCGGGATACGGATAACCCGGCAGTACGGCTGGCCTATGGCGTACTCTGCGGCGCGGTGGGCATTGGACTCAACCTTCTTCTGTTTGTGGGAAAGTTCATCGCGGGCTCCATCGCGGGCTCCATCGCCATCACGGCCGATGCATTCAACAACCTGTCGGACGCCGGCTCCTCGCTGATTACGCTCATCGGCTTCCGCCTCGCCTCGCAAAAGCCCGACCCCGAGCACCCCTTCGGGCATGGCCGCTTTGAATACATCTCGGGCCTGATCGTCTCCCTGGCGATCCTCCTCATGGGCCTTGAGCTGCTGCGGTCCTCCGTGGACAAGATTCTGCATCCGGAGCCCGTGGAGTTCAGCCTGCTGGCGGTGGGGATTCTGGTGGCCTCGATTCTTGTGAAGGTCTATATGGCCGCGTACAACCGCGGCATCGGAAAGAGGATCGATTCTGCGGCCATGCGCGCTACGGCCATGGACAGCCTGAGCGACTGCGTTGCCACGGCGGTGGTGCTGCTGTCCATGCTGGTTTCCCGGTGGACGCAGCTTATGATCGACGGCTGGTGCGGCCTTGCGGTGGCGGTCTTTATCCTGATTGCGGGCGTGCGCGCGGCAAAGGAGACGATCGGTCCGCTGCTGGGTCAGCCGCCGGAGCCGGCGCTGGTGGCGCGGATCGAGCGGCTTGTGCTGGCGCAGCCGCCGGTCATCGGCGTTCACGATCTCATTGTACACGATTATGGCCCGGGCCGCTGCATGGTTTCGCTGCACGCGGAGGTGCCGGCCAGCGGCAATATCATCGAGATGCATGACATGATCGATAACATTGAGCGCGAGCTGCGCGAAACCCTGGGCTGCAACGCCATCATCCACATGGACCCCATCGAAACCGACGACGCGCTGACCAATGAGACGCGCAGAAAGATTTCCGAGCTCATCAAGGTGATCGACGAGCGGATCACCATCCATGATTTCCGCATGGTCACCGGCCCCACGCATACCAACGTGATCTTCGACGTGGTGGTGCCCTATCGGTTCCGCCTGAGCGACGAGGAGCTCAGGCGCGACGTGCAGCGCCTCGTTCGCTCGCTGGACGGCAACTACTATGCCGTTATCGAAATCGATCAGGCCTATACCCCCCAATCATAAGGAGATGTTTATGCCCGCTATGCACCACGCCCTGCCCACGCGCTTTGGCGCCGCCCTGGATCCCGAGAAGGTTTTGACGGAGTATCCCCGCCCGCAGATGCGGCGCGAGAGCTACCTGAACCTGAACGGCCGATGGGACTGCGCGATCACGGCTTACGATGAAACCCCCGCCAGCTATACCGGGACCATCCTGGTTCCCTTCTCGCCGGAGTCGCCGCTGTCCGGGGTGAATCACCTGCTGCTGCCGGACGAGCGGCTCTGGTACCGCAGGCGGATGAGCCTGCCGGCGGGCTTTTACGATCCGGCAAAGGGCGATCGCGTGCTGCTGCACTTCGGCGCGGTGGATCAGACGGCGACGGTGTTTGCAAACGGGGTGGAGGTTGCGCACCATGTGGGCGGCTTTACGCCCTTTTCTGCGGATCTTACGGAAGCGCTGGCGGGCGGGGACGACCTGACCATCGTTGTGCGCGTGCGGGATGTGACGGACACCTCGTACCACAGCCGCGGCAAGCAGAAGATGAAGCCCGGCGGCATCTTCTATACGCCCCAGAGCGGCATCTGGCAGACGGTGTTCCTGGAGCGTGTGCCAAAGACCCATATCCGGAGCCTGCGCATCACGCCGCTGTTCGACGAGGCGATGGTGGAGCTGCGTGTGCGCACAAGCAGGCCCTGCGCCTGCATTGCCCGCGCCGCGGGGCAGGAGATCACCTTTTCCAGCGGCGCGGCCTGCCGGATTCCCATGAAGGAGTTTCGCGCCTGGTCGCCGGAAGATCCCTATCTGTATGATCTGTCGGTCCTTGCGGGGGAGGACCGCGTGGAAAGCTATTTTGCCATGCGCAAGTTCTCCGTGGGCGTGGATGGTCAGGGCGTGCCGCGCCTGAAGCTCAACAACGCGCCGTACTTCCATTCCGGCGTGCTGGATCAGGGCTACTGGTCGGACGGCATGCTCACAGCGCCCTCCGATGAGGCCATGGTCTACGACATCGAGACGATGAAGCGGATGGGCTTCAATATGCTGCGCAAGCACATCAAGCTGGAGCCGCTGCGCTGGTATTACCACTGCGACAGGCTGGGCATGCTGGTCTGGCAGGATATGCCCAACGGCGGCGGACGCTACGGCAAGCTGGCCGTATCCGCACCGCTCGTCACGGGGCGGCATAAAAAGGACGATGACTATGATTATTTTGCGCGGGGCGATATCGCGGGCCGCGAGGAATTCTATCTCGAACTGACGGAGACGGTGGAAACGCTCTACAACTGCCCCTGCGTCGCCATGTGGACGCCCTTCAACGAGGGCTGGGGCCAGTTCGATGCGGCGGAGGCGGTGCGGCGCATCCGCGCGCTGGACAATACCCGAACCATCGACCATGCCAGCGGCTGGCACGATCAGGGCGTGGGCGACGTCAGGAGCCTGCACGTTTATTTCAAACCCTATCGCTTCCGCGAGGACACGGAGGGGCGGGCCGTGGTGCTGTCCGAATTTGGCGGTTACAACCTGCGCCTGGCGGAGCACAGCGTTTCCGGGCGGAATTTCGGCTACAGAAAGTACCGCACTGCGGAGGCGCTTTCCGACGCGGTGCAGCGGCTCTATCTGCGTGAAATTCTCCCCGCGGTGCCGGAGGGACTTTGCGCGGCGGTGTATACGCAGCTTTCGGACGTGGAGGAGGAGGTCAACGGCCTGCTGACCTACGACCGGGCGGTGGAGAAGATTCCCGCCGAGGTCATGCGCCGGATCAACGGGCAGCTGTACGGGAGCCTCCGTGAACCGGCGGAAACCGAGCCGGAGCCTGCGGAACCGGAGACCACCTGAACGGCGCCCTGTTTTGCCCGTCGGGGAGCAAGGGGGTGGAGATTCCCGAGCGTGACAGAATGCCGCGCATTCGGGAGGAGCGATCCCCCTTTTGCGCCATGGATGCGGCCGGCGTCGATATGGTAAGCCGCTGACATATGCCGGCCCTGACCGTAGCGGCGGCGTCAGGGGAGCTTTCAAGGGCGGCAGCCCATGGCGGGCGCTGCGCCGCTGTTGCGGCGGGGGACAGGAGAATTTCTAAAAAACGGATATCCCCCATTAACAAAGGCAAATCTTCTGCATATAACAACAGCATACAAGATTTCGGTAACGTTCCCGATAACGTTACCGGGGATGACTTTCCAGACTTTTTTCCAGTACAATCCTAAATCCACAGGAATGTGGCCATACTATGGAATGACTTCGTGTTCCATGGGCGTGTGCGGTTTTGGCCGAACGGCCGGGGGCCGGAGCGTGAGGAGGCAGCGCAATGCGCAGCATCAACATTCGCGACGTGGCAAAGCACTGCCGCATCAGCGTCAGTACCGTATCCCGTGTGCTGAACGACCGGCCCGATGTAAATCCGGAAACGCGAAAGCGCGTTCTGGACGCCATTGCGGAGCTGGACTATATTCCCAACAACAGCGCACGCAATCTCGTTATGACCGCGTCGGACCGCATCGCGGTGGTGGTGCGCGGCGTGGCCAATCCCTTCTTTGCGCAAATGATCAGGGTCATCGAGGAGGAGATTCACCGCGCCGGTTATACCGTGGATCTGCACCAGATCGCCTCCGATGCGGACGAGGTGCATACCGCCGCGGAGCTTGCCACGGAAAAGCGGCTCTGCGGGGTACTGTTTCTGGGCGGGCGCTTTAACTACACGGCGGAGGAGATGCGGGTTTTGAGCGTACCGTTTGTGTGCGCAAGCTATACAAATACCTTCGGCAATCTGCCGCAGGGCGCCTTTTCCAGCGTCGCCATTGACGACAGCGCCGAGGCCTGCCGGGCGGTCGAGTACCTGATTTCGCTGGGACACCGCCGCATCGCGGCCATCGTGGCCTCCGAGAGCGACCGGTCCATCTCCGAGCTCCGCTATCTTGGCTACCGCAGGGCGCTGGAGAAGCACGGCATACCCTATGAGCCGGCGCTGGTGGTCGAGAGCGGCAGCTTCAGCCAGCGGAGCGCGGCGAATGGGACAAACCGCCTGCTGGACCGGTGCGCGGACTTTACCGCGGTGTTCACCATTGCGGACATGATGGCGCTGGCGGTGATGAAGGTGCTGCATGAGCGGGGGGTGCGCGTGCCAGAGGACTGCTCGGTTATCGGCATCGACGGACTGGACTGTTCGGCCTACAGCATCCCAACGCTCACCACGGTGGTGCAGCCTGCGGAGGACATGGCGCGGGAGAGCGCGGCCATTCTCATCGACCTTGTGCGCGGGCATGGGGAAAACCGCCATAAGGTGTTTGAGGCCCACATCCGCGAGGGCGGCTCCGTGAGGCGGTTGTAACGGCCCCGCCGGCCCCGGCTTCCGGACCTGCCAAACAGGGCCGGAACACGGCGTTTGTGAACTGCAGATCAAAGGATCCGGTTCAAAATAAATGAAAAGGAGAAAAACAATGAAAAAGCTGATTGCTTTGGCTCTTGCTGCCCTGATGGCCTTTGCGTGCCTCGCCTGCGCAAAGAAAGAGCAGCCGGCGGAGCCCACGAAGGCCCCGGAAGCCTCTGCCCAGCAGCCCACTGGGGAGGACCCCGCCACGACGGCTGCCGGCAAGGTCTACTACCTCAACTTCAAGCCCGAGGCTGACGCGGCATGGAAGGAACTGGCCGCGCAGTATACCGAGAAAACCGGGGTGCCGGTTACCGTCGTAACCGCGGCCTCCGGCACCTACTCCGAAACGCTGACCGCAGAGATGGACAAGGGAGACGCCGCGCCGACGCTGTTCCAGTGCGGCAATCAGGCGGGGCTTCAGACCTGGAGAGATTTCTGCCTGGATCTGACCGACACCGCCGTTTACGGGGAGATGACCACGGACGATTTCAACCTTTTCGGCGAGAACGGGGAGGTATTCTGCATTGGTTACTGTTACGAGGCCTACGGCATCATCGTCAACAAGGCGCTGCTGGAGAAGGCCGGCCATTCCCTTGATGAAATCAGGGACTTTGCATCCCTGAAGGCCGTGGCCGAGGACATCCATGCCCGCAGCGCGGAGCTGGGCTTTGACGCCTTCACCTCCGCCGGCCTGGACGGTTCCTCCTCCTGGAGATTCTCGGGACACCTTGCCAGCGTTCCCCTTTTCTACGAGTTCCGCGACGACGGCGTGACCGCGCAGCCCGCCACCATCAAGGGAACCTATCTTGACAACTTCAAGAATGTCTGGGATCTCTATGTGGCAAACTCCTCCACCCCTCCGGCGAAGCTGACCACCGCCACCGGCGATCAGGCGGAGGCCGAGTTTGGCGAGGGCAAGGCCGTGTTCTATCAGAACGGCACCTGGGAGTACGCCAACCTGACCGGCGAGAAGTTCGGCATGAATCCGGATGATCTGGCCATGATCCCGATCTACTGCGGCGTTGCGGGCGAGGAAAAGGCGGGCCTGTGCGCCGGCACCGAAAACTGCTGGACGGTCAACTCGCAGGCTTCAAAAGAGAATATTCAGGCAACCCTCGATTTCCTCTACTGGGTGGTAACCTCCGATGAGGGCACGCAGATGATGGCCGAGCAGTTTGGCTCCATCCCCTTCAAGAATGCCAAGGAAACCGAGAACGTGTTCTTCACCGATGCCAGCAGGTATATCGACAAGGGGAACTACGCCGTTACCTGGGCGTTTCTGCTCACCCCCAATACGGACACCTGGCGGGCGGGCGTTGTGGCGGCCCTGACGCAGTACACCGCCGGCTCCGGCTCCTGGGACGACGTGGTCACCGCGATCGTGCAGGGCTGGGCAACCCAGTATGCCAACCAGTAAGCGGAACGGCTGACGTTCCGGCGCGACAGGCGAACAACGGCGGGAGGGGGCGCAGCCGCCCGCTCCCGCTTTCTCAATCGATATGGAGGAGGGGTTTATGAGACCCAAAAATCGAAAAAGAGACAAGACGATCATAGCCTCCAGGCTGATACGCCGCCCCATTCAACGGTTTTTCCCGATCTTTCTGCTGCCGACCTTCGCGGCCTTCTGCATCGGGTTTGTCATTCCTTTTTTCTGGGGCATGTATCTGTCGTTTTGCAGGTTTACCACCACGAGCAACGCCAGGTGGGTGGGCTTTGAAAACTACTTCAAGGCCTTCAACGACCCGGGCTTTGTGCATGCCTTCGTCTATACGGCCCTCTTTGCCGTGACCTCGCTCATCGTCATCAACGTGCTGGCCTTTGCGGTGGCCTATGCGCTGACCCGCGGCATCCGGGGCTCCAACCTGTTCCGCACGGTGTTTTTTATGCCGAACCTCATCGGCGGCATTGTGCTGGGCTATATCTGGTCCATGATCTTTGACGGCATCCTCTCGCGCTACGGCACCTCCATCGTGCTGAGCAGCACCTATGGCTACTGGGGCCTGATTATCCTCATGAGCTGGCAGCAGATCGGTTATATGATGATTATCTATATCGCCGGATTGCAGTCCGTGCCGGAGGAGCTGATCGAGGCCGGGAAGATTGACGGCGCAAACGGCTGGCAGTCGCTCTGGAGGATTACGATTCCTTCCGTCATGCCGTCCATCACCATCTGCTCCTTCCTGACGCTGACCAATTCTTTCAAGCTGTTCGACCAGAACCTGGTGCTCAACGGCGGGCAGCCCTTCGTGTTCCAGCCGGACGGCTCCATCATCAAAACCACGGAGATGCTGGCGCTGAACATCTACAATACCTTCTATCAGAACGCCAATTCGCGGGGCGTTGGTCAGGCCAAGGCCGTGCTGTTCTTCCTCCTTGTGGCGGCCATTGCCATCATCCAGCTCCGGTCAACCAGCAGGAAGGAGGTGCAGCGCTGATGCAGCGGGAGAAAAAATGGAAGCTGGCCTTCTCCGTACTGTTCACGGTGATCTGCATCTTTTACATGATGCCGATCATCATCGTGCTGTACAACTCCTTCAAGACCAATTCGTCCATCAACACGGCGACCTTTGCCCTGCCCAACGCGGACACCTTCGTCGGCTTTCAAAACTATATCACGGGCGTCAGCGTGGGGGACTTCCCCTTCCTGAACTCCGTGGGCTACAGCTTTGTCATCACGCTGCTGTCGGCGGGGCTGATTCTGCTGTGCACCTCCATGGCCGCATGGTACATCTCGCGGGTGAACAGCAGGTTCTGCCGCATGGTATATTATCTTTGCGTGTTCTCCATGGTGGTCCCCTTCCAGATGGTCATGTTTACGCTGGCAAAGACGGCGAATGTGCTGAATCTGGATACCCCCTGGACCATTCCGGTGATCTATCTCGGCTTTGGCGCGGGGCTTGCGGTGTTCATGTTCACGGGCTTTGTCAAGAGCATCCCCATGGAGATTGAGGAGGCGGCCGCCATCGACGGCTGCGGGCCGCTGCGCACCTTTTTCCTGATCGTATTCCCCATGCTCAAGCCCACGCTGATCTCCGTGGGCGTGCTGGAGATCATGTGGGTCTGGAACGACTACCTGCTGCCCTACCTGGTGCTGGACCGCAAGCACTATATGACCATTCCCATCCACATCCAGTACCTGCAGGGCAGCTACGGCCATGTGGATCTTGGCGCGATCATGGCGCTGATTATGGTCAGCATCCTGCCGATCATCATCTTCTACCTGTTCTGCCAGAAGTACATCATCAAGGGCGTTGTCAGCGGCGCGGTCAAGGGCTGAACGGTAAGGAGAGCGCGCCATGGAACGCAAAAGCGGGATTTTACTGCACATCTCCTCCCTGCCCTCGCCCTATGGAATCGGTACGCTGGGCAGGGAGGCCCATTCCTTTGTGGATTTTCTTGCGGCTGCGGGGCAGCGCTGCTGGCAGCTTTTGCCGCTGGGGCCCACGGGCCTGTTCGATTCGCCCTACCAGTCCTTTTCCACCTATGCGGGGAACCCCTATTTTGTCGATCTTGACCTGCTGCGGGCGGAGGGCCTGCTGGAACGGTCGGATTATGAGGGGCTGGACTTTGGGCGGGATCCCCGTCGCGTGGACTATGGAAAGCTCTACGCGCAGCGCATCCCCGTATTGCGCAGAGCCTATGCCCGCTTCCGCATGCGGGAGGGCTGGCGCGGGGAGCTGGACGCGCTCTTTGCGCGGGAGCGCTGGCTTTCGGACTATGCCCTGTTTATGGCGCTGAAGGCCCACTTTGGCGGTGTGGAATGGCCCGCCTGGCCGGATGCGGAAATCCGCATGCGAAGGCCCGGGGCCATGGCGCGCTACCGGGCGCTGCTGGACGAGGAGATCGGCTTTCATGCCTTCGTGCAGGGCCGGTTTTTCGCGCAATGGGAAACGCTCCGGGCGCATGTGCGGGCCCGGGACATTCAGCTCATCGGCGACCTGCCCATCTATGTGCCGCTGGATTCGGCGGACGTCTGGGCCGCGCCCGCGCTGTTTCAGCTGGACGGCGCGCAGCGTCCCACGGCGGTGGCGGGGGTACCGCCGGATTCCTTCAGTGCGGACGGCCAGCTCTGGGGCAATCCCCTGTACGACTGGGCGGCCATGGAGCGGGACGGCTTTTCCTGGTGGATCGACCGGGTGCGCGCCGCGGGAAGGCTTTACGACCTCGTGCGCATCGACCATTTCCGGGGTCTGGCCTCCTATTGGCGGGTGCCGGCCACAGAGAAAACAGCGGCCAGGGGCGCGTGGGTCAGGGGGCCGGGCATGAAGCTCATCGGCGCTTTGCAGCGGGCGCTGCCCGGGCTGCGGTTCATCGCGGAGGACCTCGGATATCTGACGGAGGACGTGACCGCCCTGCGGGAGGAGGCCGGTCTTCCCGGCATGAAGGTGATACAGTTTGCCTTTGATTCCCGCGAGGCCAGCGATTACCGGCCCCACAGCTACGAGCGGAACAGCGTCTGCTATACCGGCACCCACGACAACACCACGGCCGCCGGCTGGTTTTCGGAGGCATCCCCGGAGGATGTGCGCAAGGCGGTGGCCTATCTGGGGCTCAATGCGGAGGAGGGCTATGCCAACGGCCTCATCCGCGGCGGCATGAGCTCCGTTGCGGCGCTGTTTATCGCCCAGATTCAGGACTATCTTGGCGTGGACGGGCGCTTTCGCATGAACACGCCCGGCACCGTGGGCGGGGGCAACTGGTGCTACCGGGTTGCGCCCGGCGCGCTGGACGGGGCGCTGGCCGCCCGTATTCTCGCCATGACGAAGCTGTACGGCCGCGCCTGAACACGGCGGCCCTGCCATTGCCTCCTTCCGCCTGCGGTTTTCGGATCGCGGGCGGTTTTTTCTGTCCGGGGCTTGTCCGCTTATGGCGGCAGCGAAAGCAGGCGCCCCGTGAGTCCGGCGGCGGCGGCTGGGGCTGGCCAAAAAGCGCGCCCGAAAAGGCAAGGGAAAAGCGGAGCGCCTCCCGGCAGGAAGGGGGACAATCCCCTGACTGGCGTATTCTGGCGCGCCGCAGGTCCGTGGGCGGCGATGGCGGCGTAGCCATGGGGCCGGCGCTTTGGGCCGCGCTTTACTGGGCAGCGGGGCGGGTTTTCCGGGCAGCGGGGCGAAGCGCCGATGGGTTTGGGCGGCTGTCCGGCGTTCTATTTTTTCTCCGCTTCCATACGATATAGTAACGCGCATATTTTGTCGATGGGAAAGGGGAAAACAAGGCTATGGAAACGCTGCGGTATGGGAACAAGGGACCAATGGTGGAGTATTTGCAGCTCGCTCTGACCCGGGCGGGCTTTGATCCGGGCAGGATCGACGGGATTTTCGGAAAGCGGACGCTCAACGCGCTGGAACGCTTTCAGCGGGCCAACGGCCTTGTGGCGGACGGCATTGCGGGACGGCTGACCTGGGCAAAGCTGTACCCCTATCTTGCGGGGTATACCATCCATGTGGTGCGGCAGGGGGACACGCTGGGCGCCATCGCCCGTATGCACAACACCACCGTAAGCGCCATCGAAACGGCAAACCCGGAAATCGAGGCGGAAAACCTTGCCATCGGCGCGGAGCTGGTGGTGCCGCTGGATTTCCCGGTGGTGCCGGAGCAGGTCAGCTATTCCTATGCGCTCACCAGCATCGTGCTCGACGGCCTTGGCGCGCGCTATCCCTTTTTGCAGCAGGGGCGCATCGGAACGAGCGTCATGGGCAAATCCCTCTACAGCGTAGCCATCGGGCAGGGGCGAAAGCAGGTGGGCTACAACGCCTCGCACCACGCCAACGAATGGATCACCACGCCGGTGCTGCTGAAATTTCTCGAGCGCTACGCCGCAGCCTATGTGACGGGCGGCAGCGTCGGGGGTACGCCCGCTAGGACGCTGTACAATACGACGACGCTCTATCTTGTTCCGCTGGTGAACCCGGACGGCGTGGACCTTGTGACGGGCGCGCTCAAGCCGGGCGACAGCTACTATGAGCAGGCCCGCGCCTTTGCCGCGTTTTATCCCGCAATTCCTTTTCCCTCGGGCTGGAAGGCGAACATCTCCGGCGTGGATTTGAATCTGGGCTATCCTGCGGAGTGGGAGCGCGCGCGCAGCATAAAATTCTCGCAGGGCTACACGCGGCCCGGCCCGCGGGACTATGTGGGTACAGCGCCGCTTGCGGAGCCGGAGAACCGCGCCATGGCCCGCTTTACCCGCGCCCACGATTTCCGTCTGACGCTGTCCTATCATACGCAGGGGCGGGTCATCTTCTGGAAGTTTCTTGATTATGAGCCGGAGGGCAGCAGGCAGATTGCGGAGGCCTTTTCCGAGGTTTCCGGCTATCTCGTGGAGGAGACGCCCTACAGCTCCGGTTTTGCGGGCTATAAGGACTGGTTCATTCAGAGCTACAACCTGCCCGGCTATACCATCGAGGCAGGGCTGGGCGAAAACCCGCTGCCCATTTCGCAATTTCCGGACATCTATCGGGAAAACGAGGGGATTCTGACATTGGGGATGGTACTTGCGCCCGATTGATGGTATACTACTTCCATGGAAAAATCAGTGAAGAAATCCTTCGTCAAGGGCGCGGTAATCCTTGGCGTGGCGGGGCTGCTGTGTAAGATCATCGGCGCGCTGTTCCGCATACCGCTTCGGAACATGATGGGCGTCGAGGGGATGAACTACTATTCCACGGTCTATCCCTATTATTCGGCGCTCCTGGTCGTGTCCTCCGCGGGCCTGCCCACGGCGATTTCAAAGCTCGTTGCGGAGCGCGTTACGCTCCATGACTACGCGGGCGCAAAGCGCGTGTTCCACAAGTCCATGGCGCTGCTGGCAGTCATCGGCCTTGTGACGACGGCGCTGATGTTCTTTGGCGCGGATTTCCTCGCGGCGGTTACCAACTGCCCCGGCGCGGAGCCCTCCTTCCGGGCGCTGGCGCCGGCGCTGTTCTTCGTTTCCGTCATGTGCGCTTACCGGGGCTATTTGCAGGGCCTGCAACAGATGACGGGAACGGCCCTGTCGCAGCTCATGGAACAGGTGGGAAAGCTGGTCATCGGCCTGCTGCTTGTCAAGCTGCTGCTGCCCTATGGCTATGACGTTGCGGCCATGGGCGCGCTGCTGGGCATTACGGCGTCCGAAATTCTGGCGCTTCTGGTCATCATGGCGTTCTATTTTGTCAACCAGCGCAGGCATCCGGAGCTGCGCCTTGCCGCGTCTGCGGGCTTGGGCGGCGGCAGGGCCGACCGCACCATCCGGGCAATCCTTTCCATCGCCGTGCCGGTGACCATCGGCGCGTCCATCATGCCGCTGACCGGCATCGTGGATACGCTCATGATCAAGAATATCATGCTCGCCACGGGCTTTTCCCGGGCGTATGCGGACATGTGCTTTGCAATCTTCCGCACGGACGTTTCCACGGTCATCAACATGCCGGCGGTGCTGACGGTGGCGCTTGCGATGAGCCTTGTGCCGGCGATCTCCGAGGCCTGCACCCGGCAGGACCGGCGCGCCATGCAGCGCGTGTCGAAGCTGGGGCTGAAGCTGGCGCTCATCGTGGGCCTGCCCTGCGCAGTGGGGCTGTATGTGCTAGGCGGCCAGGTGATCTCCTTCCTGTTTGACGTGACGCCGGAGGAGCTGGCCATCGGCACGGCGCTCATGCAGAGCTCCGCCATCGGCATCATCTTCCTCTCGCTGGTGCAGACCATGACCGGCTGTATCCAGGGCTATGGCAGGCCGGTGATTCCCGTGCTGAATCTGGCGGCGGGGGCCATCGTCAAGATCGTGGTGATGGCCGTACTGATGTACGATCCGGCGATCAACATTCAGGGCGCGTCGATCTCCACCGTTGCCTGCTATGCCGTGGCCGGCATTCTGGATCTCATCTACCTGATCCGCGTCACGGGCATGCGCCTCGAGCTCTGGGATTGCTTTGGAAAGCCGCTGGCGGCCTCGCTGGCCATGGGCGCGGCGGTGTACTTTGGCGGAGCCTTTCTGCGGAATCATCTGCCGGAAACCGTGGCGACGCTTGGCTCCGTGGCCGTAGGCGTGGTGATCTATGCCGCCCTTGCCGTGGCGCTGAAGCTGTTCAGCGAGGAGGAGCTGCGCTTTATTCCGGGCGGCAACCGGCTGCGCAGGCTGCTGTACCGGGGAGGAAAGAGAAAATGAGGCTTACCATTGCGCCGCTGTCGGCAAGCAACGCGCAGACCGTGGAGGCCTGGTCGCGGATTACGGACGCCCGGCGGCTGTTTTTGCAGACCGAACGGCACCCCTTTGCGGCGGCCGTGCGGGAGGCGAGGCCGGATTTCACCTCGATGGACGATCTGTACGAATCCGCCGGGGACTTCGACGCGCTGCACCGCGCCATGGCGGAGCGGCTGCTTGCCGCGGACGGGGACTGCGTCTATGCCGCAACGGGCGAGACGGACGCGCTGCTTGCGGCGCTGCTGCCCCTTGCGGAAAGGGCGGGCGCCGAGGTCGAGGTTCTGCCGGGCGTACCGCTGTATGTTGCGGCCTTTCCGGACGCGCATGCGGACATGGCCTTTGCTGCCGCGGCGCTGCCGGACAGGCTGGATCCGTCCAAGTCGATCGCCGTCACGGAGATCGATACGGCGCTGCGCGCGGGAGAGGTGAAGCTGGCGCTGTCGGAGTACTATCCGGACGACTGGATCGTGCGGCTTGCCGGGCTGGACCAAAGCGGCGCGTATGCCGCGCGGCAGCTTCCGCTGTGCGCGCTGGACCGGCAAAAGCACTACGATGCGGCGACGGCGCTGTTCGTGCCGGCTGTGCCCTTTGACGCGCTGACGCGCTACGGCGTGGAGGAGCTGTCGGCGGTGATCGACCGGCTTCGCGGGCCGGGGGGCTGCCCCTGGGACCGGGAGCAGACGCATGAGAGCATGAAGGGCGCGCTCCTTGAGGAGTGTTACGAGGTGCTGGACGCCATCGACCAGAAGGATGATGCAGCGCTCTGCGAGGAGCTGGGCGACGTGCTTCTGCAGGTTGTTTTCCATGCCGCCATCGCGGAGAGCCAGGGCCGCTTTACTGTGCGGGACGTTGCCACGGGCATTGTGCAAAAGCTCATCTATCGCCATCCCCATGTGTTCGGCAGCGTGCAGGCCGATACGGCGGAGCAGGTGCTCGTCAACTGGGACAGGCTCAAGAAGGCCGAGAAGCACCAGCAAACCCAGACCGACGCCATGAAGAGCGTTCCGCGGGGCTTCCCGGCGCTCATGCGCAGCCGCAAGGTGCAGAAAAAGGCGGCGGACGTGGGCTTTGACTGGGACAGCGCCGAGGCAGCTTTTCCAAAGATATCTGAGGAGGCGGAGGAGCTTCGCGCGGCCATGGGCAGCGGCGAAGGGATCGCGGAGGAAATGGGGGACCTGCTGTTTGCGGTGGTGAACGTGGCCAGGCTCTTGCATCTGGAGCCGGAATTTCTGCTTCAGGAGGCCACGGACAAGTTCATCGGCCGCTTTTCCGCCATGGAGGCGCTTGCGCTCTCCCGGGGAACAAAATTGGAAAACCTATCCTTTTCCGAGCAGGATGAACTCTGGAGCCTCATAAAAAGCACCGAAAACAGGGCAAAAATTCACAAATAGGTATTGCAAAACGGCCCATGCGCTGTTAAAATAGACCACGGCACAAAAAATACGGAGGTTATTTAAGAATGAATAAAACCGACTTGATCGCTGCTGTCGCTGAGAAGAGCGCACTGTCCAAGAAAGATGCTGAGAAGGCTGTCAACGCCGTTATCACCACCATTGAGGAGTCCCTTAAGAACAACGAGAAGGTTCAGATCGTCGGCTTTGGCGTTTTTGAAGCCAAGTCCCGTCCGGCGCGCAAGGGCCACAACCCCATGACCGGCAAGGAGATTGACATCCCCGCTTCCAAGGCCCCCAGCTTCAAGGCCGGCAAGGCGTTCAAGGACGCGCTCAACTAAACGATATTCCACAGGAATCGGGCGAACCCGGCGCAGACGGGTTCGCTTTTTCCGTTTTACGGCGCATTGGGAAGCCCCGGCACAGGGGCCCCGCTGCGGGCAAGGAGCGGCGGCGCGCCCTGCCGGTGCGTTTCCCTGTGAACGGCGCGCGTTTTTCGGAGTTGTCTACTTTTCAAGCGCCAAGGGCTATGCTATAATGAGAATAACGAAGAAAAACGCCCGCAGGGCGGACAGAATAAAGCAGGAGGATGAACGGATGGCAGTTTTAACGGTACACGCGCTGGGCGAGCCCTGCCCGGCGCCGGTTGTAAAGGCGACAAGGGCCCTGCAGCAGATGACGGAGCCCGGCGTTGTGGAGGTCCATGTGGACAACGAGGCGGCGGTGCAGAATCTCGGACGCATGGCGGCGGGGCGCGGCCTGACCGTCACCAACGAGACGCTGGCGGAGGGGCACTTTGTCGTGCGCATTGAAGCGGGGGCCGCGCAGGCGGCGGAGAAGCCGTCTGGCGCGCCGCCCGCAGAGAGGAACGCGGCCGGCGGCACGGTGGTGGCCATCACCTCGGAGGCCATGGGCACGGGCGACGACGCGCTGGGCAAAACGCTGATGAAGGGCTTTCTCTATGCGCTGACGCAGTTGCCCGTGCTGCCGGAAACCCTTCTGTTTTACAATGGCGGCGCAAAGATTCCCATCGAGGGCTCCGCCTCGCTGGAGGATCTGAAGGCGCTGGCGGCCGGCGGCGTGGAAATCCTGACCTGCGGCACCTGCCTGAACCACTATGGCCTGACCGAGCGGCTTGCCGTGGGCGGCGTAACCAACATGTACGTCATCGTGGAGAAGCTCAGCAACGCGGCGCACATCCTCCGGCCATGATCTATCTCGACAATGCGGCAACGACGCTGCATAAGCCGCAGCAGGTGATCGACGCGGTGGTAGCGGCCCTGCAGTCCATGGGCAACAGCGCGCGGGGCGCGCATGCGGGGAGCCTTACGGCGGCGCGGACGATCTATGACGCGAGAGAAAAGCTGGCTGCCCTGTTCCGCTGCGGGCGGGCCGACCGCGTGGTCTTTACGGCCAACGCCACGGAGGCGCTCAACATTGCCATTCATGGCGCGATTCCTCCCGGCGCGCATGTGGTGACCACCGATCTTGAGCACAATTCCGTCCTGCGCCCCCTGTACCGCAGGGAGGCGGAGGAGGGACTGTCTCTCAGCTTTGTTCCGGCGGACCGGCAGGGCAGGGTGGATACGGCGGATTTTGCGCGGCTCATCCGGGAGGATACCAGGGCCATTGTCTGCACCCATGCCTCCAACCTGACGGGCAATCCCGTGGATATTGCGGCGGTGGGCCGCATTGCGCGGGCCAATGGATTGCTGTTCATCGTAGACGCCTCGCAGACGGCGGGCTCGCTGCCCATCGATATGGAGAGCATGAACATCGACATCCTCTGCTTTACGGGGCATAAGGGGCTGCTGGGGCCGCAGGGAACGGGCGGCCTGTGCCTGGGCGAGCGCGCCGCCGTCCGGCCCTGGAAAACGGGCGGTACGGGGGTGCAGACCTACAGCAAAACGCAGCCGGAGCAGCTGCCGGTGCGTCTGGAGGCGGGAACACTCAACGGCCACGGCATCGCGGGCCTGTCCGCGGCGGTGGACTATCTCCGCTCCGTGGGGCTGGAGACCATCCGCAGCCATGAGGAGGCGCTCACCCGGCGCTTTTACGAGGGCGTGAGTCGCATCCCCGGCGTCACGGTCTACGGCGATTTTTCCGTCCGGGCCCGCGCCCCCATCGTGACGCTGAACCTTGGGGATTATGACTCCGGTCAGGTGGCGGACGAGCTGTCCGAGCGCTACGGCATTGCCACGCGGCCCGGCGCGCACTGCGCGCCCCGCATGCATGCGGCGCTGGGGACGGTGGAACAGGGCGCGGTGCGCTTCAGCTTCTCCTTCTTTACCACGGAGGAGGAGATCGATACCGCCATCCGGGCGGTCAGGGAGCTTGCAGAGGAATGAGGGAAAAAACACAAAAGCTGATCGTCACCTTTCACACGACCGCGGCGGCCATGGCCATGGAGCGGCGCTGTATGGCGCAGGGAATCCCGGGGCGGGTGCTGCCCGTGCCGCGGGAGATCAGCGCGGATTGCGGCATGTGCTGGTGCTCGCCCGTGCAGGAGCGGGAGCGCATCGCGGCCGAGCTTCGCGCCAGCGGCATTGAGATCGAAGGCGTGTACGAGATGCTGCTCTGATTGCATTGGGGAAAGAGACGATCGTATGTTTCGCAGGGAGGGCCCGATGACGGGCCTTCCTGCTTTTTGGTGCTGCCCCCTCTGGAAGCCCCGGCGGCGGAAGGAGGCTGCGGCCGCTGTTTTCAAAACAGTGCTTGACACAACTGTATCAACTGTATATACTGCACATATACAGAAAAGAAACGGTGGTGACGCAATGCAGCTTTTCATCGATAACCGGTGCGGCGATCCCATTTATGAGCAGATCTGCGCGCAGATCAAACGGCAGATTATGAGCGGCGAGCTCCGGGAGGATGAGCTGCTGCCCTCCATCCGCAATCTTGCGAAGGATCTGCGCATCAGCGTTGTTACCACAAAGCGCGCCTACGACGAGCTGGAGCGGGAAGGCTTTCTCTATACGGTGGCGGGCAAGGGCTGCTTTGTGGCGCCAAAGAATCTCGAGCTTTTGCGCGAGGAGCAGATGAGGACGGTGGAAGCGCATTTGCAGGAGGCGCTGCGGCTTGGCGCGCAGTGCGGCCTGTCCGGGGCGGATGTGGCGGAAATGCTGGCCATCATTGCAGGAGAGGATTGAGAACATGAACGCACTGGAGCTTCAGGGGCTTTGCAAGTCCTACGACGGCTTTACGCTGGACCGGCTGAATCTGGTCCTGCCCGCGGGCTATATTCTGGGCCTGATCGGTGAAAACGGCGCGGGGAAGAGCACCACCATCCGCCTGATTCTCGATATGATCCGGCGGGACAGCGGAACGATCCGCGTGCTCGGGCAGGAGAACGGGGAGGAAAACCCGGCGCTGCGGGAACAGATCGGCGTGGTGCTGGACGAGGTGGGGCTGCCGGACTGCATGAACGCGGGGCAGATTGGCAGGGTCATGCGCGGCATATACCGCCAATGGGACGAAGGGGCCTACCGAAACTGCCTCGACCGGCTGTCCATTCCGGAACAACAGGCCTTTCGCAGTCTGTCGCGGGGGACGAAGATGAAGCTGGGGCTTGCCGTAGCGCTGTCCCACAGGCCAAAGCTGCTGATTCTGGACGAAGCCACCAACGGCCTGGATCCTGTGGTGCGTGAGACGGTGCTCGACATGCTCCGCGAGTTTACGCGGGATGCGGACCACAGCATTCTGATTTCCTCGCATATCGTAAGCGATCTGGAACGGATAGCGGACTATATCGCCTTTTTGCACAGGGGAAGGCTTCTGCTGTGCGAGGAAAAGGATCTGCTGCTGGAGCGCTACGGCCTGCTGCGCTGCACGAAGGAGCAATTGGCGGCCATGGACCCCTGCGCCATTGTGCGCCGCCGGCTCTCGGCCTATGGCGCGGAAGCGGTCGTGGAAAGGGGAAAGGCGCCCGCCGGCCTGCCGCTGGGGCCGGTGAGCCTGGAGGAGCTGTTCGTATCCATGGTAAGGGAGGGAGAGGGCTTATGAAGGGATTGCTGCGCAAGGAGTTTCTTCTGCTTTGGGCGCACTGCCGGGTGCTTCTGCTGATCATGGCGGTCTTTCTCGTTGCCGCCGCGGCAGGGCACGCAAGCGCCTTTATTCTGGCCTATCCGGTGCTGCTGGCGGGGGTCGTTTCCGTCACGCTGATTTCCTATGATGAGCGCAGCGGCTGGAATGCCTACAGCGCGGCGCTGCCGTGTACGCGGGCGCAGCTTGTCACCGCCAAGTATGCGCTGCTGCTGTGCTGCCTTGCCTGCTGCCTGCTGCTTGTGGGCGTGGGGCAGGGCGTGCGCATGGCGCTTGCGGGCGGCGTGGACTGGAGGGCGCTTTTGACGCTGCTGGGCCTGCTTGCCGTCCTTGGCGCGGCGGCCCCGGCCATTCTGCTGCCCATCGTGTTCCGCCTTGGGGCGGAAAAGGGCAGGCTTGCCTACTATCTTGTTATCATCGTCTTTTGCGTCGCTGCGGCGCTGGGCGGGGATGCTGTGGACGTCTTGTGGGCGATATCGCCGATTCGGCTTGCGCTGCCCCTGCTGCTTTGCGCGGTCCTGCTGCTGCTGCTCTCCTGGCGGCTGTCCATTCGCTTTTACCGCAGAAGGGAGCTGTAAAGCGGGGCGGGAGAAACCGCGGGCGGCGCCCCGTGCCGATGGCGCTTTTGAAGAGGGGGGTGCTGGCCTGTGTGGAGGGAAGCATCGAAAGCTCGCACAACCGCCACCGCGTCAGCAGGCTGTCTATTTTTCACGAGGGCCACAAACGTGGCGCATTGGGACTGCGTTAATGAGAACCCTCCTGGCCGAGGCGGAACGGAGCGGCGCCAGAATGGCCGTTTTGGAGACGCAGAGCTGCAAGGAAAAAACCTTTGCCTGTTACAGGAAAAGCGGCTTTGACCCGGCGCCGCGCCTTCCGGGCGAGGCTCTTCCCCTTCAGCCTTCGATTTCTTCAAGGAACAGTACGCTTTCCAAATCCTCAATCATTGCCGCGGTCTCTGCGTGATCCCTGTGCGAAGGGAGCTTCAGCGTACAGAACAGGCCGACGCCCTGGCTGATGTCGGAGCTGGTGGTCTCAAGCTCCGAGACGGCGATGTCCTTCTCCCGGATCAGGCGCAGCAGGCGGGGCAGATGCTTTGCGTCGTCCAGCACGAGATAGATGTGCATCCGCCGCAGGCTGCGGGTATAGCGGGTTTCCAGCGCGTCGGCAAAGATCATGATGAGAAGAATCGCAAGGCAGGTGATCACCGCGCCCAAGTAGAAGCCAACGCCGATGGCAAGTCCCATCGCTGCGGAAACCCAGAGCCCGGCCGCGGTGGTCAGGCCCTTGACGCGGTAATAGCGCGTGACCATGATGGTACCCGCGCCGATGAAGCCGATGCCGGAGACCACCTGCGCGGCCATGCGCGCGGGGTCAAAGCCGGGGCCCAGATACTGAAACAGATAAATGCCCGTCATCATAACAATGCAGGCGCCGAGACTTACAAGCATATAGGTGCGCAGCCCTGCGGGGCGGCGTTTCCTCGTGCGCTCAAGCCCCAGCGCGCCGCCGCAGAGCACGGAAAGAAGAATCCGCACGGCGACGGTGAGTTCGTTCATCTCCAGCAGGCCCAGCGCTTCAATCCAAGACTGCATGAAAAGGCATCCTTTCCGATCTGATGTTCATTATCCTACAGGAGGGAGCGCCGCTTTGTCAATCCTTTCGCCGTGCAGGCGGGAAAAACGCCAAAAAAGAAAAAGCCCGGAGCGGGGACGTTCCGGGCCTCTCTGCGGGAATGCGGGGGGACCGCGGGCAGCTTTTTCTCAGGCGGACATACCGTTTGCCGCCATGTAGTCGTAGATGCGCTTGCCGTGCTGCTGCTCTTCCTTTTGAATATGGTTGAGCGCGTCCCGCGCCTGCGCGTCGCGGAATTCAAAGATTGCCGTGTTGTAGGTGGTGGAGACGTGCTTCTCCATGCCCAGCGCGTCCTGGCAGAGGTAAGCGTCCTGCTGCTTCTGCTCCGCCGGGCAGGTCGAGGGCTGGATCTGCCCGCCGCCCTGCTGCCCCTGCTGCGCGCCGCCGGTCATCATCGGCACGGTGCCGGAGAGCATGGCGGAGACGGTATCAAGATGCGTCTGCTCCGCCTGCATTATGGTATGAAACAGGGTTTTGAGCTGTTCGTCGCAGGCCTGCGCTGCATACTTTTTGTATTTTTCAATGCAGAGCTGCTCCTGCGCCTTGAGATCCTGCAACAGCAGGGTTTCTTTCTGTGTCAACTGCAAAATGAAAGACACCTCCTTACGAGGCAGTATCTGCCGGATGGAGCTTTTCTATGCGGAGGGGGCTATCCGGCTTTTTTGAGCGCCGGGGGCAGAGGGACGGCTGCCAAAGCGCCATAAAGTATGCTAAAATGAAAAAAACGGCGGCGCGGTCTTATCGATGTTCCTGCGCCGCCTGAGCTGGAGCGAACGATGCAATACTTTGCGGATCTGCACATCCATTCCAAATATGCCATGGCCACCAGCCGCGACTGCGACGCGCCGCATCTCGACGTCTGGGCCCGAAAAAAGGGCATCCGGCTCGTTGGCACGGGAGACTTTACCCATCCCGGCTGGCGCGCGGAACTGCGGGAGGCCCTGACGCCCGCGGAGGAGGGGCTGTATCGCCTGAAGCCGGAGCTCCGCCTGCCCGCGCCGTCCCCCTGCGGGGAGGAGTCGACGCGCTTTGTCGTCTCCGGCGAGATCAGCTCCATCTATAAAAAGGGCGGAAAAACCCGCAAGGTACACAACGTCATTCTCCTGCCAGACCTTGCGGCGGCGGACGCGCTGTCGCTCCGGCTGGAGCGGATCGGCAATATCCGCGCGGACGGGCGGCCCATACTGGGGCTGGACAGCCGCGATCTGTTGGAGCTTACGCTGGAGACCTGCCCCGAGGCCATCTTCCTTCCGGCCCATATCTGGACGCCGCATTTCTCCCTCTTTGGCGCATTTTCCGGTTTTGACGCCATCGAGGAGTGCTTTTCCGATCTTACGGGCCACATCCATGCGCTGGAAACGGGCCTGTCCTCCGACCCGCCGATGAACTGGCAGGTATCCGCGCTGGACCGCTTTACTCTGGTGTCCAATTCCGATGCGCACTCGCCGCAGAAGCTGGGCCGCGAGGCCAACCTGCTGGACGCGCCGCTGTCCTATACGGGGCTGCGCCGTGCGCTCGAGACGGGCGAGGGCTTTCTCGGCACGGTGGAGTTTTTTCCGGAGGAGGGCAAGTACCATCTGGATGGCCACCGCAGCTGCGGCGTGTGCCTGAGCCCTGCGGAAACGGCGCGGCTTGGGGGCCGCTGCCCGGTCTGCGGAAAGAAGCTCACCATCGGCGTGCAGCACCGCGCCTGGGAGCTTGCGGACCGGGCGGAGGGCTTTACGCCGCCCGGAGCGAAGCCCTTCCAAAGCCTTGCGCCGCTGCCGGAGGTGTTGGCGGCGGCCCTTGGCCTGTCCGCATCCGGCAGGGCGGCGCTGCGCTTATACGAAAAGCTCCTTTCCGAGATTGGGCCGGAATTTTTCCTGCTGCGCGAGGCGGAGCCGGCTGCGCTGGAGCGGGTGGCCGGGCCGCTTGCGGCGGAGGCGATCCGGCGGCTGCGGGCGGGGCGCGTCCGGCGCATCCCGGGGTATGACGGAGAATTTGGCCGGATCGAGCTCTTCGACCCCGCCGAGCGGGAGAAGCTGCTGGGGCAGACGGCGCTGTTCGGCCTGCCGGCGGGACGGCGCGGCGCAAAGGCCCCGCAGGCGCAGGCGGAGCGTCCGCCAAAGAAGAAGAAAGAAAAGCCGCAGCCCCGCCCCGGGCAGACGCTGGAGGGCCTTGCTTCCCTGAACGAGGGGCAGCGCCTTGCCGTCATGAGCGAGGCGCCCGCCATCGCCGTGATTGCAGGCCCCGGCACGGGCAAGACCGGAACGCTGGTCGCGCGCATTGCTTATCTCATTGAAGAGCGCGGCGTAAGCCCGGAGGAGATTACGGCGGTGACCTTCACCAATCAGGCTGCGGCGGAGATGCGCGCGCGCCTTGGGGCCCGCCTTGGGGACGGAATTTCGCTGGACGGCATGACCATCGGTACCTTCCATGCGGTCTGCCTGGGCCTGCTGGACAAAAAGGCGCTGCTTGGACAAAGCGAGCAGCTTGCCCTCCTGCGGGAGCTGCTGAGAGCCGCAGGAAGCGACGCGGACCCGAAGAAAACGCTCCGAGCCATCTCGGAGAAAAAGTGCGGCGGACCCGCGCGGGAGCCGGTGGACGAGGGACTGTACGCGGCCTACTGCGCCCGCCTTGCGGCGCTGGGCGCGCGGGATCTTGACGATCTGCTGCTGGATGCGCTGGCGCTTTCGGATGCGCCCCCGCGCCGCTTTTCCCACCTGCTCGTGGACGAATTTCAGGATGTAAACGCTGTGCAGCGGCGGCTCATTCGCAAATGGAGCGCAGGCGGGAAGGGACTGTTCGTCATCGGCGATCCGGATCAGTCCATCTATGGGTTCCGCGGCGCCAGCGCGGACTGCTTTGCGGAGCTGGAGCGTGATTTGCCCGCCCTTGTCACCATAACCCTCGGGAAAAACTATCGCTCCTCGCCGGAGATTCTTGCTGCCGCAGGCGCGCTGATCGGGCATAATCCGGGCGGCCGGCGGCCGTTGAAGGCGGCGCGCGGGCCGGGCGCGCAGGTGCGCCTTGTGGGCGCGGAGAGCGCCTTTGCCGAGGCCGTGTTTATCGCGGCAGAGATCGGGCGGATGGCCGGCGGCGTGGACATGCTTTCCGCTGGGAAGGCGCAGGCGGCGGACGGGGCGCGGGCTTTTTCGGAGATTGCGGTGCTGGCGCGTACCCGCAGGCAGCTGGAGCTGATCGAAAGCTGCCTGCTCCACGATGACATCCCCTGCGTTGTCTCCGGGCGGGAGGACGCGCTGGAGAGTGATGCGGTGCAGGGCGCGCTGGCCTTCTTCCGCTTTGTGCGGGAACCGGGCGATGCAGCGGCGCTGCAAACGGCGCTTGTGCAGGGGTTTGGCTGCGGCAGGGCGGAGGCGGAAGCGGCGCAAAGCGCGGTGCGGGCCGGGCTGGCGCAGGGGACCGGCCCGGACGCCGCGCTGCTCCTTGCGGCGGGGTGTCCGAAGGCCTTCGCCGCGGCATGGGCGGAGTATGCGGAGCTGATGGGCAGGGAAAGCCCGCAGCGGCTGATCGAACGCTTTGCGGCGGCGCTGGGCGGGCAGGCGGCGCTCTCCCGCCTTGCGGATATGGCGGTATTCTTTCGGGAAATGGGCGCGTTTCTCGACGCGCTGACGCTTGGCGAGGAGGCGGATCTCCTTCGCGCTGCGGGCAAGGGCTATGCCTCCGGCGCGGTGCGGCTTATGACGCTGCACGGCGCAAAGGGCCTGGAATTCCCCGTGGTATTCTGCGCGGGGCTGTCGGAGGGGAGCCTGCCGCTGGTGCGGCAGGACGGGCCGGCCGACGTGGAGGAGGAGCGGCGGCTGCTCTTTGTCGGCATGACCCGGGCGCGGGAGGAACTGATTCTGACCGGCTTCGCGCCGGACTCCCCCTTCCTGTCCGAACTGCCCGGGGCGCTGCTGGCCGGCCGCGAGCGGGCAAAGCGTCCCGCACCGCAGGTGCGGCAGATGTCGCTGTTTTGAGGCATTACGGCAAGGGAAAGGGGCTCCGGCGGGAGCCCCTCGGCTGCAAGGGGGTGCATCTGCGGCCTGGTGTAAATAGACGGCTTCGTCCTGCCCGGGCGGCAGAACCGACCCGGCGCAGTCCGCAGGGGAGGCACAGCGGGGATTGGCTCCGGCGGCCGGGGCCCGACAGCATGGCCGGTATGCCAGACCCGAAGCACGGCGCTGCCGCGTTTTGGCGCTCCGGGCAGGGAACGATGGCCCCGGCGGCGAAAAGCCCTGTTCCGCCGCGATTCTCTAGCCCTCCAGCGCGGTGCGTACAAAGCGCAAAAACAGCGGGTGCGCCCGGTTTGGGCGGCTCTTGAACTCCGGATGGAACTGCACCGCTACAAAGAAGGGATGGTCCGAAAGCTCCACCGTTTCAACGATGCGTCCGTCCGGCGAGGTGCCGGAGAGAACCAGCCCCGCGGAGGCCAGCGCGTCGCGATAGGCGTTGTTGAACTCGTAGCGGTGGCGGTGGCGCTCGTGGATGAGCGTTTTGCCGTAACAGGCATGGAGAAGGGTTCCCTCGCGCACGGCGCAGGGATAGCTGCCAAGGCGCATGGTGCCGCCCTTTTCCCGTTCCTCGGACTGGTCGGGCAAAAAGTCGATGACCTTATGCGGGCTGCTAAGGTCAAACTCGCCGGAGTTTGCGCCGGAAAGCCCGGCTACGTTTCGGGCAAACTCGATCACCGCGATCTGCATGCCCAGGCAAAGCCCGAGATAGGGCTTTTTTGCTTCTCTGGCATATTTTGCCGCGAGAATTTTTCCCTCCACGCCCCGGTTGCCAAAGCCGCCGGGAACGATGACCGCGTCCGCGGGACCCAGCAGCGCGTCCACGTTGTGTTCACGGATCTGCTCGGAGTCGATCCAGTCAATGTCGATGTCCGCGCCCAGCTCATAGCCTGCGTGGCGCAGCGCCTCGGCGACGGAAAGATAGGCGTCGTGGAGCTTGACATACTTGCCCACCAGGGCAACCTTGACTCTGCGGCTGCGGGCGTGGATGCGGTCGAGCATGGCGTTCCATTCCGACAGGTCGGCCTCGGGCGCATCGATGGAAAGCTCCCGGCAGACGATGTCCGACAGGCGGCTGCGCTCCAGCATGACGGGTGCTTCGTAGAGCACGGGCATGGTCAGGTTTTCGATGACGCAGTCGGGCTTGACGTTGCAGAACAGTGCAATCTTCTGCTTGATGCTCTCGTCCACGGGCTCGTCCACCCGCATGACGATGATGTCCGGCGCAATGCCGGTGGATTGCAGCTCCTTGACGGAGTGCTGCGTGGGCTTGGACTTGTGCTCGCCGCTGGAGGCAATGTAGGGCACCAGCGTCACATGGATGTACAGGCTGTTGCCCGGGCCCGCCTCATGCCCCACCTGGCGGATGGCCTCGAGGAAGGGCTGGCTCTCGATATCGCCAATGGTGCCGCCGATCTCGGTGATGACCACGTCCGCGCCGCTGGTCTTGCCGACGTTGTAGATGAAGTCCTTGATCTCGTTGGTCACATGCGGAATGATCTGTACGGTCTGGCCGAGATACTCGCCCCGGCGCTCCTTCTGCAGCACGTTCCAGAAAACCTTGCCGGTGGTCAGGTTGGAATACCTGTTGAGATCCTCGTCGATAAAGCGCTCGTAGTGCCCGAGGTCGAGGTCGGTTTCCGCGCCGTCCTCGGTGACGTAGACCTCGCCGTGCTGGTAGGGGCTCATGGTGCCGGGATCCACGTTGATATAGGGATCCAGCTTCTGCGCCGCCACCTTGAGCCCGCGGCACTTGAGCAGCCGCCCCAGCGATGCGGCGGTGATGCCCTTTCCAAGGCCGGACACCACGCCGCCGGTGACAAAGATATACTTGGTCATAGTTTGGAACCTCCAGATTTCCACAGGATCATCAAATCAGCGCCCGCGTAGGCACAGGCCGCAAGCGGACCTGTCCGTCCGCGGGTCAGGGCTTCGGCTGCCAGACCGAAACAGCGCGGCTCTGCGCCCCGGTCCGCAGAACAGGCGCCCGATGCCGGACGCCTGAGGGGAGAGCTATTCCACTGTTACGCTCTTGGCCAGGTTTCTCGGCCGGTCCACGGAGCAGCCCTTCTGCACCGCCATGTAGTAGGCCAGAAGCTGCATGGGCAGGATGGCGCAAAAGGGGGTGAGCGTTTCTTCCATGGGCTCCAGCTCCCATTGCTCGTGGGAGTTTGCGGCTACGCCGTCTGCGGGGCCGTTGGTGACGGCAAGCACGCGCGCGCCGCGCACCCGCACCTCCTCCATGTTGCTGGCCATCTTTTTGAGAAGCTCCGGCTGCGTGGCAAGCGCCACCACCAGCGAGCCCTCCTCGATCAGCGCGATGGTGCCGTGCTTGAGCTCGCCCGCCGCATAGGCCTCGGAGTGGATGTAGGAGATCTCCTTGAGCTTGAGCGCAGCCTCCATGGCAAGGGCATGGTCAATGCCGCGGCCGATGAAGAACACATGCTTGACCGAAAAGGCCCGGCTGGCAAAATATTGAATGCGCTCGCGGTTGTCCAGAATGCGCTGCATCCGCTCGGGCATGGCGGCCATCTCCAAAATTCGCGACGCCACCGCCTCCGCGCTCATGCGGCCGCGCTTTTGCGCAAGATCCAGCGCCGTAAGGTACAGCACGATGAGCTGCGTCAGATACGATTTTGTGGCCGCCACGGCGATCTCCGGCCCGGCGTAGGTGAAGAGCACGGTTTCCGCTTCGCGGGCAATGGTGCTGCCGATGACGTTGCAGATGGCGACGGTCCTGCAGCCCCTGCCGTTGGCCATGCGCAGCGCCGCAATGGTATCGGCGGTTTCGCCGGACTGGCTGATGACCATGAGCGAGTCGCCCGGCTCCAGCACGGCGTCGCCATAGCGAAACTCCGACGCGATGTCTACCTCCACCGGCAGCCCCGCCATGCGCTCAATGAATTTTTTGCCCAGCAGCGCCGCGTGATAGGCCGTACCGCAGCTGACGATGGAGAGCTTTTTGAGCGCCGCGGCTTCCTCCTGCGACCAGGGGAAGATATCGGTTTTGAGCCGCAGCTCCTTTACGCTTACATACTGCTCCAGCGTCTTTTTGAAGGCCACGGGCTCTTCGAAGATTTCCTTCATCATGAAATGCTCGAAGTTGCCCTTCTTCGCCGCTTCCACATCCCAGTCGATGTGCGTGAGCGTTTTTTCGATCGGCAGGCCGAACTCGTTGAAATAGTCCACGCCGTCCGGCCGGAGAACGGCGATCTGCTTATCCTCCATGAAGCAGACGTCCCGCGTGTAGGGCAGCAGCGCAGGAATATCCGAGGCGACAAAGCTGGCGCTTTCGCTGTGGCCGACCACCATGGGGCTGTCCTTGCAGCAGCAGTAGATGGTGCGAGGCTCGTCATAGAACAGGATGGAGAGCGCAAAGGAGCCCTCCATGAGCCGCATGGCCGCCAGCACCGCAGAGAGGCAATCGCCCATATACAGGCTGCCGATGAGCTGGGCCACCACCTCGGTATCCGTTTCGGAAACGAATTCGCAGCCCTTCTGGATGAGCATCTGCTTGAGGTTTTGATAGTTTTCGATGATGCCGTTGTGCACCAGAGCGATCTGCTTTGCGTCGTCCATGTGCGGGTGCGCGTTCACATAGGAGGGCTCACCGTGGGTGGCCCAGCGCGTATGGCCAATGCCGCAGCTGCCCGCAAGAGGCTGCTCCCTGAGCAGCACGGAGAGGTTGGAAAGCTGCCCCTGAGCCTTGCAGAGCGAAATTTTTTCGCCGTCGAACACCGCAACGCCTGCGGAGTCATATCCGCGATAGGCCAGCGCCTCAAGCCCTTCCAGCAGAATGGGGACGCAGGCCTCCCCGCCGGTATATCCCACGATGCCGCACATATGAAACCCTCGCCTTTCCTGCAAAAATAGGGGGTTCGAAAGCAGACGCTGTTACAGACCTCCTTCCGAACCCTATTTCAATATTTCATTAGTATACGGGTTTCGTATATCTTCGTCAAGAATTTTTTAGAAACTTCTCGCCATAGCCGTAGTGTTCGAACACATAGTCGATGTCCTTGTCGCCGCGGCCGGA
Organism: Clostridiales bacterium; assembly: GCA_004554165.1. Classification (GTDB taxonomy): domain Bacteria; phylum Bacillota; class Clostridia; order Christensenellales; family CAG-138; genus CAG-1024. The sequence goes on from SFNQ01000004.1 coordinate 55,602, forward strand.
GAGATTGACGAGAATGGAGCCCGTTGCGTGTGTGCGCGCATAGCGGATGGCATAGGCCAGCGCGTGCGAGCTTTCGATTGCGGGGATAATGCCCTCCTTGCGGCAGAGCAGGAAGAAGGCCTCCATGGCCTCGTCGTCGCTGGCGGTCTCATAGCGGATACGGCCGCAGTCGTGCAGATAGGCGTGCTCGGGGCCGGTGGCGGGGTAATCCAGACCGCTGGCGATGGAGTAGACCGGATCCGGCTGGCCGTTTTCGTCCTGAAGGAGGTAGCTTTCAAAGCCGTGCAGGATGCCCTTTTTGCCGAAGGTGATGGTCGCCGCGTGGTCGCCCACCTTTTTGCCGCGGCCCAGCGGCTCAACGCCGACGATCTCCACCGGGTCGGAGAGGAAGGGGATGAACAGGCCGGCTGCGTTGCTGCCGCCGCCGACACAGGCCGTGATTACATCCGGCAGGTTCCCGGTCATGGCGCGGAACTGCTCGCGAGCCTCCTCGCCCACGACCATCTGAAAATCGCGAACCATTTTCGGGAAGGGATGCGGTCCCACCGCGGAACCGATGCAGTAGATCGCGGTGTCATACTCCTTGAGGTAGGCCTCAAAAGCCGCGTCCACGGCTTCCTTCAGTGTCTTGAGTCCATGGGAAACGGGAACGACGCGCGCACCCAGCATCCGCATGCGAGTGACGTTGGGCGCCTGCTTGGCGATGTCCACCTCGCCCATGTAGATGTCGCACTCGAGGCCGAAGTAGGCCGCCGCCGTGGCCAGCGCCACGCCGTGCTGACCTGCGCCGGTTTCCGCGATGAGCTTCTTTTTGCCCATAAACTTGGCCAGCAGGCCCTCGCCCATGCAGTGGTTGAGCTTGTGCGCGCCGGTGTGATTCAGATCCTCGCGCTTCAAATAAATCTGGCACTTGCCCAGCGTGCGCGAGAGCCGCTCACAGTGGTAGACCGGCGTGGGCCGGCCCTGGAATTCGCGGCGGATGCGGCGCAGCTCGGAGATGAACTGCGCGCTGTGGCAGATCGTTTCGTAGGCGTCGCTGATCTCCTGGAACGCGGGCTCAAGCTCCGGCGGCAGGTAGGCCCCGCCATACTCTCCAAAGCGGCCGTCGGGCGAGGGGAACTGCTTGAGATAGTTGTCAAAATCTTTGTAGGTGAGCTGTTTCATGGTTTGTTTTTCCTTTCTTTTTTTAAAATAAAAACGTCCTCGCTCCGCAATACTGCGGAACAAGGACGATTCACAGAAAACCTGATAAATCGCGGTGCCACCTTGTTTCCCGGCACAGGAGGCCGGACGCTCGACGGATGCCATCACATCCCCCGCAGGATAACGGCTGCGAACCGTCGCGATATACTGAGCCGGAACCCGGCCGTTCCTCCGCGCGCTCGATGGTCCATTTGCCGCGCCGTTTCTCACGAAGCTCCCAGCCAAGGCTCCGCTCTCTGAGGAGGCGTACAGCGGTTTGATCTCCATCTCACTGCTTATGCGCTATATTATATATAAAACATACTATGCTGTCAACAGGAAATTTGCGATTGTTTGTTCCGGGGGCTGCGGCCCCGCGTTCCGTTGCCGGAACGGGGGCCGGCGGGCCGCCCGCGCCCTGCCCGACTTCCGCGCCCCCGGCCCGCCGCCCCTGCGCGGCCTACGGCCGCGCGCGGGGCCGCAGCCCCGGCCGGCGTCAACGCAGGGCAGCCCCTTTGCGCAGGAAAAAGAAGCCCCGCCCCTTACGCAAGCAGAGCGGGGCCCGCACAGGGACCCCGCTCTGCGGCAATGGCCGTCGCATAAGAAATCAGAAGCCCTCGCCGCGGAACAGGAACAGGGAAACGAGCAGAAGCACAGCCTCGCCGCAGAGCGAGAAACCCAGAAAGAGCATCAGCACCTGCGCCGCGTCGAAGGGGTCAATGAGCGCAATGAACCCGCATATGAGGGAAACCAGAGCAAAGATCAGCGGGATATACCAGCGTCGAATCTTAAGCCGCAGCAGATCCAGGGCGCGCTGAAGGCTGCCAAAGCCGGAAAAAATCAGTACGCACCCCAGAGCTGTCGGAAGGATGAAGATCAACACATCGGGCTTGGCCAGCAGAAAAATGCCCAGGGACAGCAGCGACAGTCCAAAGGCGAGCCCGCCGAAGGAGAAGGGCCTGAAATCCTCCCTGTGGGCAAGATACAGGACGATGCGGATCAGCCCCGTAATGCCGATGGCGCCGGCGATGACGTATACCAGCACGCGGCTGGATGCGGCAGGCCAAATGAGGATGATGATGCCGATGACGAGCACAGCCAGGGCCGCGACCAGCGCGCTCCAGTCAAAGCCCTGCTGCTTCCGGGGAAAGCGTTCCATAAATAAAAGAACCTCCTGTTTCCGCTTGCCCGAGTATGCCCACGGAAGCGCCAGTCCAGTCAGGCTGCGCGGGCGGCGGGACAAAGATTTCCAACATCCGGCAGAATTTATGATAGTATCATATGGCCTTCTCTACCGCTGCGTCAATGGACACAATCCAAAAGCTGTAACAAAAGAGCCTCCGGGACACGGAAACCGCGCAGAGGAGCGCAACAAAAAAGTGTTTCCGGCGCGGCAGCGCCGGAAACACTTTTTTCCTGTTGTCCCTGTCCCGCCTTATGATTGGCTAAGGCGAAGCCCGGCCTGCTCAATGGCGTTGACAATGGGCTTGTAGCCCGTGCAGCGGCAGAGGTTTCCGGCTACGGCCTCGCGGATTTCCTCCCGGGTGGGGTGCGGGTTTTTCAGCAGCAGCGCGTAGGCGCTCATGATGAAGCCCGGCGTGCAGAAGCCGCACTGAATCGCGTCGCCCTCAACAAAGCAGTCCTGCAATATGCTGCCGATCTGGGTTTCGCTCATGCCCTCAATGGTCATGATGTCGGCCCCCTGCATCTGCCCCGCGAGAACAAGGCAGCTCGTCACGGCCTCGCCGTTGAGCACTACCGTACAGGCGCCGCACTCGCCGACGCCGCAGCCCTCCTTGGTGCCGGTCAGTCCGAGGTCGTTCCTGAGAACGTCCAGCATGCGCTTTTCGGCAGAGGTTTCCACCGTGTAATCCGTTCCGTTGAGACGAAAGGAGAGGGTAATGTTATGCATGCGATTCACCTCCGAGGAGTTGTTTCAAAATCCGTTCACAGAGATTCCTGCAAACCGGCTGCTTGTATTTTGTTGAGGCGCGGATGCCCGCAATCTCCGGGATCTTATCGGACAGCGCCTTTGCGACTGCGGCGATATCCTCGTCCGTTGGCTTTTTGCCGGTGAGCATGGCGTTGATCTCCGGGAAGACCAGGGGCTTGGGAAAGGTGGCTCCCATGGTCATGGAGAAGAAGGTAACGACGCCATGATCGTCCACACAGAGCGCGGTGGCGATGGTCATGCGCGAGATGGCCAGCGCGCGCCTGCGGCCCAGCTTGTAGAAGTTGTAGCGGCAGCCGGCGGGCAGCTTCTGGACGATGACGCGCAGGATCAGGTCGCGTTCCTCCAGCGTAGTGCGGTAGGGTCGCGCGATCACGTCCGACAGCGGCAGGCGCAGCGTTTGGCCGCCGCGGGCAATTTCGACCTCCGCGCCGAGAATGGCCAGCGCAGCCAGGCTGTCCGCCGCAGGGGAGGCGTTGGCGATGTTGCCGCCGATGGTGGCATGGTTGCGGATCTGGAGCGAACCCACGGTATTGCAGGCCGCCGACAGAACGCCGCAGTGCGCGCGGACAAGGGGAGAGGCGGCGATTTGGGCGTGCGTTACGCCCGCGCCGATGATCAGCTCCCTTTCCGTTTCCGTGATGCCGGTCAACTCGGGCAGGCCGTAGATATCGATGACGCTGCGGTCCTGATAGCGGTGCTCCTCCCGGGCGTTAACGAGTACGTCCGTGCCGCCTGCGAGCAGCAGGGGCTGGTGGGCGGTACGGAGCGCGGCAAGCGCCTCGTCCAGCGTGGCGGGCTTTTGATAGCTCTGAAATTCCATAGCCGGTCTCCTTTCCTCAATTCCTGGCGTTGGCCGCATGGAACACGCGGTCGAGATCGGCGGGCACCTCGCGGATGGTTCCCGCACGGCCCAGCGCGTGGTTGACCGCGCAGAGCAGCGCCGCAGCGCCGGGCTCGGTGGCGGGCTCGCCCATGGAGCGGCCGCCGAAGGCCGAGCGCGGGTCGGGGTGCTCGTCGAGCAGCGCCGTGTTGCAGTCCGGCACATCCAGCGCCGTGGGCAGCAGATAGTCCTCAAAGTTGAGATTCTTGAAGGCCGAGGTGGTCTCGCTGTGGCCCAGGTCCTCCAGCAGGCCCATGCCCTGCGCCATGGCGAGGCCGCCGTAGATCTGGCCCTCAACCATGGTGGGGTTGATCGCCCGGCCCATATCGTGGCAGCCGACCATGCGGATGACGTTGACCACGCCGCTGTCCAGATCGACCTCAACCTCCGCAACGTTGCAGGAGTAGGTGTAGGTGTAAAAGGGCTCGCCCACATGGCCGTCCCAGTCGAGCAGGGGTACGGTATAGGTGCCGGCGGCCATGGGCGTCAGCGCCGCATGGTAGCAGGCGTGTACCGCTTCCTCAAAGGAGATATCCATATCGGCGAAGGTTACGCGGTCGTTCTCGAAGTGAATGTCGTCCACGGGCTTTTTGTAATGCTTCTGAACGCCCTCGGCGATGATGGCCTTGACCTTTTCGCAGGCGTCATAGATGGCGCCGCCGCCCAGGAACGTGCCGCGGGAGGCAATGCAGGCGCCGGTGAAGGGCGAGCGGGAGGTATCCGTTTCACCAAGGGTAACGCGGTCAAACGAAACGCCCATGCCCTCTGCGGCCATCTGGGACTGGCAGGTGCGCAGGCCCTGGCCGATCTCCACAAGACCAATGTTGACGTGAACGCTGGCGTCCTCCTCCACTTCGATCAGTACGCGGCTGACGTCGCCTCCGTTGCCGTCTGCGCCGATGCTTGCGCCGCGCATGCTGCATGCAAGGCCAATGCCCCGGCGGACGCGGCGGTCGGGATCCCGGTTTTCCTCGGTATATTGCTGATACTTGCGCTCATAGTCGGATTCCGCCAGGGCCTTCTCGGTGACGGAGGCGATGCTGACCTCGTGGAAGTCCAGCTTGTGCCCGCAGGGGCTGACGTCGCCGTTATGCAGGAGGTTTTTCCGCCGCAGCTCCAGCGGCGTCATGCCCAGCTTTTCGGCCAGCTCGTTGAGCGTGTTTTCCAGCGCCAGAATGGCCTGCGGCGTACCGAAGCCGCGCATGGAGCCGGTGTGCGCGTTGTTGGTGAGCACGCTGGTGGCGTTGTAATCCACATGGGCAATGCGATAGGGGCCCGGTCCAAGCGTTGCGGTTTTGTACATGACCGGCGGGGACATGTTGATATACGCGCCGGCGTCGCCGATGGCCTCCACCCGCAGGGATTTGAGCGTGCCGTCCTTCGACGCGCCTACGGTAACGTCGAATTCGATCGGGTGGCGCTTGTAGCTCTCCAGAATGGATTCCTCGCGCGTCAGCGTGTACTGCACGGGACGGCCCGTCTTGAGCGCGATAAGGCCCGCCCGGGCGGCTATGGACTCGACGGACTCAATCTTGCCGCCGAAGGAGCCGCCGATGGCGCTGGGCCGCACGGTGATGCGCGCCATGGGCAGGTTCAGCAGCCGGTGCAGCGTCATGCGCAGGTTGTACGGCGCCTGCGAGGAACCGAGAACGGTCAGCTCGGGCCGCATGCGGCTGGGAATGACGGTGATGGATTCCGGCTCAATATAGGCATGCTCCACAAAGCCGGTTTTGTAATGGGAATGCAGCACCACGTCGGCCTCCGCTTCGCCCTCATCCACGCTGCCCTTGATAACGTGGACGTTGCCGCAGATGTTGTCCGGGTAATCGGCATTGATGCAGATCTCGGCGGGCGCCTCCATGGCCGCCCGGGGAGAACCCAGCACGGGCAGCTCCTCGTACTCCGCGGTGACCAGCTCTGCGGCCGCGTTGGCCTGCTCCTGCGTTTCGGCGGCAACCACGGCGATCACGTCGCCGAGGAAGCGGGACTTGTCGTACACCATTGCGTACTGATCGACAAAGATTTCTCCGAACACCTTTTCCCCGGGGAAATCCTTGCCCGTCACCACGCAGACAACGCCCGGCGCGCGCTCGGCGGCCTCCGTGTTGACGGACAGCAGCTTTGCGTGCGCATATTTCGTATGCACGCCCTTGCAGTAGAGCATGCCGGGCAGGCGGATATCTGCGCCAAACTCTGCGCGGCCGGTGGCTTTGGCGCGCGCGTCAATGCGTTCTCTTGAAACGCCGATCGAATGTGTTTCCAACAGCAAACCCCTCCTTGACAATAAAGATGTGTGGGACATCAGATGGACTACAGGCCTATTGTAACTAATTTCATCCGCGCTGTCCATCCCAATTTGGAAAAATCCAAAAATTCCGTTATGGGACAAACCGGAAAAATCCGGCGTGTTTTGCCGGACGGGCTTCGGAGGGGGCAGGTCAGCCGCCGTAACGGACGTGCGGACGGCGGCCCTGCTTTAAAACCGTTTACAGACCGGGAGAGGAGGGGCGACGGCGCGGTCTGCCGGCAGAGCGCCTCCTGCTGCGCCGGCCCGCCCGGCAACGGCCGAATGGCGAAGATCCCGGCAAAGACAGGCTTGCCGGGACCTCAGCGCAACGATACATATCATCCGGGCTGATCCGCCCGGCCGGGAACGCAACGGCCAGCCTGCCGCGCATCAGATCCGGCGGCATGCGCGACGGATTTGACGCCCTGCTTGCGGGACTGCAGCGCCAATCCCGCAGGAGAAAACCCGCCGTGCCGGTTCAGGGTTTTGCGCCCCTTTGCGATCCGGGCAAAGGCGCTTTGCAAAAATGCCGCTTCCCCCGTGCCGGCATGGCCGGCGCAGGCCGGGTTTTTACGCCCATTCCAGAGAAAACCTGTGCTTTGGGCAGCGCGCCGCGCAGAACCCGCAGCCCGCGCAGCGGCTGGAATCCAGCGCAATCTCGCCGTCCGCCCCGCGGTTGATGGCGTCGTAGAGACAGCCCTCGATGCACAGCCCGCAGTCCTCGCGGCAGGCGGACTGGAGCGCGGCCCGCAACGGCCGCGGATTGATGTCCTCGAAGGGAACCAGCGTTTTCAGCGCCGCGCCGCAGACGTCCCCCGCGCTGCTGTAGCCGTGGGCAGGGAGCCATGCGTCCAGGTCGGAGAGGATGCGCGAGATCACGCCATGGCCGTGGAGCTGAATGGCGGAGGCGAGCTGTACGCAGGTGGCGCCCAGCATGAGAAACTCCAGCACGTCCTCGTAGGAGCCGATGCCGCCGACGCTGCAAATCTGCATGGGCGTATATTGCCGCAGCGAGGCGGTGACGGCCAGGGCGATCGCATGAATGTGTTTGCCCGTATAGCCGCCGTAGGCGGGCATACGCGCGCGGCAGGTTTCGATGTCAATGCCGGAAAGCCCCCGCATGGCGTCGATTGCGCTGACGCCCGCCGCGCCCGCGTCCGCAATGGCGCTCAAAAACTCCGGCGAGGCGGCGGCCTCATAGGACAGCTTGACCATGACGGGAATCTGCACCGCTTTGACGGCGGCCTCCACAAAGCCGCGGATATCCGGCGAGTGGCTATAGATGTACTGGTTGCGGCTGCCCACCGGGGCGGAGATGCTGATCTCGATGGCGTCCGCGCCCATGCGCTCCACCCGGGTGGCCAGATAGGAAAGCTCGGAGGGCGAGGAGCCCCAGATGCTGCAAATGAGCTTGCAGTCCCCCTTTTTGAGGGTTTCAAGCTCGCTCTCCCATTGCTCCAGATGCAGCTCGGAATGCAGGGTCGTGTTGAACAGGCTGTCCCCATCCAGATAGAGCCGGGGGCAGACGCGCGGCGTAGCTTCCAGCGTAATGGTTTTGGTACAGACGGCGGCCGCGCCCGCGTCGATGCTGCGCTGCATGGCCTCGCCGTTGCGGGACCATGGCCCTGCGCCGACGAGAATCGGGTTTTTCAGCTGCATTCCCATAAATTCGATCGCTTTGCTCATAGCGCTTCCTCTCCTGTAGGACTGTCCGTCCATCGCGTCAGTCGAACAATTCATAGATATATTTCCGGTTTCCGCAGGAACGGCGGATTTTGAGCTTTGGCTGAAGCACCATCTCCTGCGGCACGTTCAGATCCAGCTCCTCGTCCTCAATGCGGTCAAAGAGCATGCGCGCTGCGGCCATGCCCAGCTTTGTGGCGGGCAGCTCCAGCCCGGTCAGAGGAGGCGTGACGATGGGGCAAACGGGGGAATCCGTCAGGCTGGCCAGCGCAAGGCGCGCGGGAATATCAAGGCCCTCGTCCTGCGCCGCCTTGATGACGCCGAAGGCCTGCTCATGGCCGGAGGTGACCAGCGCATGGGGGAGACTGCCCTTTTGCATGATCTTCTGGGCGGCGAGGTACCCGCCGCGCACGGAATTGTCCGAGAAGGATTCGGAAAAGCTGTCCGTGGGCAGGCCCTGATCCGCCAGGGCGCGGCGCATGCCGGAGCGGATCTGCGCGGCTTCGCTCTCCTGCAGCGGGTCCAGCAGCAGGTGAAACCGCTGATGGCCCAGCGAGAGCAGGTGGCGCATCAGCCGGTACGCGCCCTCGTCAAAATCGATATAGCAGAGCGTCTCGCAGCCCACGATGCGGTTCTTGCCGATGTGTACGCAGGGGAGCAGCCGTTTTTCGCGCAGCGGCAGGAGCTGCTGCTCGCCGAGCCGCGAACAGATGAGGATTACGCCGTCAATGCGGCGCGTTTCCGCCATCTTGAGGTAATCGTATTCGATCTGCGCGTCGCCGTGTGTGTCGCAGAAGAAAACGGCGTAGCCCTTGTTGCGCGCCACGGTTTCGATGCCGGAAATGATGCTCTGGTGCAGGCCGGATTCGATGCTTGGTACGAGGAGCGAAATGGTGTTGGTCTTGCCAAGGTTCAGACCGCGGGCAAACCAGTTGGGCGTATAATCCTGTTCCCGCATGACGGCCAGCACGCGTTCGCGCGTTTCCGGGAGCACCTGCTCCGGATGATTCAGCACACGCGAGATCGTTGCAACCGAAACGCCTGCAATTTCCGCAACCTTTCGTATGTTCATAAAATACCTGCCACAGTAATATGAAGTAGTATCAGTATAACATGAATGCGGTGGCCGCAGCAAGCATGCGCCGGCGCAGAGGTCCGAAAGGCGACGCCGCTCCAAAAACCGGTCGAAACAGCGGCCGATTTCGCGCCGCGCCCAAGTCCAAGGTGACAGCAGGGTGAAGAAATTATGAAATTTTCATTGACAATGGGGGGAGGATTGCGTAAACTAAGAGAAGCAAATGTAAGTGGTTACATCTTTTCCGGTAACCATGACAGCGAAACTTTGTGATCTTGCAGGATGAACAACGTACCAGAGGACTGTCACAACAAATCAATAAACGGAGGTAGTATTCTTAATGGAAACGAAGAAGCAACATGTGGACATTGACTATACCTTTGAACGGGTGCCTTTTGAGAAGCGCAAGGGCTTCTGGTCAATGTTCGTCATCATGCTGGGCTTTACCTTTTTCTCGGCCAGCATGTGGACCGGTGTTGACCTTGCCAACGGTCTCGATCTGACGGGCTTCCTTGCGGCCGTTCTCGTCGGTGGCGTGATTCTGGGCGCTTACACGGGCGTTCTCGGTTACATCGGCGCAAAAACAGGCCTGAACTTCGACCTGCTTTGCCACCGCGCCTTCGGCACCAAGGGCTCCTATCTGCCCTCCGCCATGATTTCCCTCACCCAGATCGGCTGGTGCGGCGTTGGTCTGGCCATGTTCGCCTATCCGATGAAGGAGGTCTTCTTCCCCAATCAGGGCGACTGGCTGCTCTGGCTGTTCGTTGTCATCATCGGCGTAGCGATCACCAGTTCCGCCTATTTCGGCGTCAAGGGCCTGGAGATCGTCTCCTGGATTTCCGTGCCGCTGATTGCCATCCTCGGTTCCTATGCCATGATCAAGGCCACGGTTGACGGCGGCGGCATGACGGCGATCTTCGCCAAGAGCACCGGCGGTCTGACGGTGTTTGCCGGTATCGGCATGGTCATCGGTTCCTTTGTTTCCGGCGGTACGGCAACGCCAAACTTTGTCCGCTTCTCCAAGCTGAAGCCCGCCGTTATCACCACGGTCATCGCCTTCTTCCTGGGCAATACGCTGATGTTCTTCTTCGGCGGCGTTGCCGGCGCGTTCACTGGTAAGAACGATATCTTCTTCGTCATGGCGGCCATGGGCCTGATGATCCCGGCGATCCTGGTTCTCGGCGCAAACATCTGGACCACCAACGACAACGGACTCTATACCGGCGCGCTGGGCCTGTCGAACATTACCAAGGTGCCCAAGCGCCCCATGGTTCTCGTTTCCGGCGCCATCTCCATCGTGCTGGCCATCTGGCTGTACAACAACTTCTGCAACTGGCTTACCTTCCTCAATGCTACGCTGCCCTCCATCGGCGCGATTTTGACGGTGGACTTCTTCCGCCACAAGGATCGTTACCTCACGGACGATGAGGAGCACTTCCGCAAGTTCAACTGGGGTGCTGTCGTGGGTGTTGTCGGCGGCGCGCTGGCAGGCAACTTCATTCCCTTCGGTATTGCCGCAATCAATGCCATGATCGTAGCCGTGGCCTGCTACTTCGTTGCAGAGCTCGTTTACAACAAGAAAGCCGCGTAAGAAGGCAGCAATCCGGTAGTATTACCGAGTCTGACAGATCCAAAGAGCGGGGGTCGTTTTTCCAGGGGGGGGGGGAAACGGCCCCCGCGGTACGTCTGCAGCCGGGCTTGCGCCGCGCGGGAGGCGGCGCTGGCCCAAACCGGCTGGGGGCGGACATTCCCGCAGTGTACCGCAGCCGGAAAGGAAATCGAGCAAAAAGCGCCCGGGGAAGCCGGGCGCCCTGATTCGTCCTGTGCTCAGAGGTACAGGCTGCGCCTGTTCTCCGTAGTTGCAATGATTCGCCCGTCCCGGATGACGTACAGGCGCGCGGGCTGCAGGCGGATGGCGCTGCGCACGTCCTCCGTATCCAGAACCACAAGATTTGCACGGCAGCCGACCTCCGTTCCGTATTGTTCCAGACGGAGGATCTTTGCCCCGTCTGTGGTCATCATGTCGTAGATCTTTTCGATCTCGTCGGGCATGCTCATCTGCATGGTGTGAGCGCTGATGTTGGCAACCTCAAGCATGTCTGCGTTGCCGAAGGGATAGAAGGCGTCGTTCACGCAGTCCTGTCCGAAGCTGACCAGGCAGCCTGCTTCGAGGAGCTGCTTGACGCGGGTGATGCCGCGCGGCGTGAGCTTTTGGCCGTATTCCCGTCCCTGCACGATCAGGTTGGTGACCGGGTTTGAGACGAAGTGAACCTGCGCCTTTGCGCATTTTTCGATCAGATAGGCGGCATAGTGGTCGTCATAGGCGCCCAGCGCGCAGGTATGGCCGGCGGTCACGCGGCCCTGCCAGCCGCGCCGGATGGTTTCATCCGCGACCATCTCAAGCGTGCGGTAAAAGGGATCCAGCGTTTCATCCACATGCATGTCAATGTCGGCGTCGTATTTTTCCGCAATATCGAAGCAGAGCTTAACGTGCTTCAGAGAATCCTCCGGCGAGTTCTCGTTGGCGGGCATGCCGCCGACGATGGTTGCGCCCATCTCCATGGCCTCCCACATCAGCTTGTCGCAGCCGGGGTCCTTATAGATGCCCTCCTGCGGGAAAGCGATGACCTGAAGATCCATGGCGTTGCGATATTTCTCGCGAAGGGCCAGTATGCCCTTCATCGGCATCAATCCGCCGATCGTATCCACGTCCACATGCGTACGCATGGTCAGCGTTCCGTTCTGAATTCCCATTTGGACGACCGGTTCGGAGCGTTCAAGAATGTCTTCCACCGTATATTTTGCCTTTCGCGCCCAGATGAGCTCAATGGCACCAAACAGGGTGCCGGCCTCGTTTTTCTCGCAGGAATCGAAAATGTTAACCTTGTCGAGGTGGATATGCGTATCCACAAAGGCGGGGCTGACCAGCTTGCCGGCAGCGTCGATGACGGTGTCCGCGCTGTTGTCCAGCGATGGCGCCACGGCAACGATGTGCCCGCCGTCTACGGCGATGTCCACCAGCGCGTCTCTGCCGCGAAGTCTTGCGTTTTGAATGAGTAACTGCATTGTAGGCCTCCTGTTTGATTGTTTCTTTGCATCTGGAAATCATGTAGATCCGATGTAACTGGTTTTATCAGTATAACGGAAATTGCGCCCTCTTTGCAAGAGCAGACTGCGTACGGATGGAAAAAGGTTTCGACTTGCCCTGCGCACTGCTGCGATACGGTTGGAGCAGCGGCGGGACTGGGTCTGAAGGGCGAAAGGACGGGAGGGCTGCACGATATGCCGTATAGGAGAGAAACGGCAAATTCTGCCAAAGGGGAACAGACAGAAATTGGAAAACACGGGGGCAACGCACCGGCCGCTGCTTTTTGCAGGGCGGGCCGAAAAGGGGGCGGAAGGCTGAACGCCCCAACAACGCCGGGACGGTTCTTACAGCGCGGGGCAGTCTACCCCACCAGCAGTCCCACCACCACGCCCTGCAGCGATCCTACCAGTACCTGCAGGGGCGTATGGCCGACGAGCTCCTTGAGTTCCATCTCGGGGAACACGTCTCTGTTGTAGCTTTTCTCAATAAAATTGGTGATGGCGGTAATCATTCTGGCCTGCTTGCCGGTTTCCAGACGCACGCCGCGCGCATCGTGCAGCACCACGGCGGCCAGAACAAAGCAGAGGGCGAAGATGGGCGAACCTATGCCGTAGTGCAGCAGCGCGGATGTGCTCAGCGCGCAGACCGTGGCCGCGTGGGAGCTTGGCATGCCGCCGCTGCCCACCATGCGCTCGAACTTCCATTCCCTGTAAATGCAGAGATGGACGACGGTTTTCGCAAGCTGTGCGGAAAACCACCCGATCAGGGCAGCCATCAGAATTTTATTGGACCAGAGGTCGCTTAGAAACGCAATTACGCCCATCTTCCATCCTCAAAAGTTTATTCGCTTATTATAGCACAATCCGGCCCGGCTGCAAGCGCAATTTCAGCGGCGCTGAGGGGGGTTGTTGAGATACAATACATAGGTAACAGAAAAAAGGAGCAAAGCCTGCACAGAAATGGTAATATTGGGACTGCCGGGAACCAATAGCCAAAGGAGTGAC
>SFNQ01000005.1 GCA_004554165.1 Clostridiales bacterium
GATAAGATAAGGATTGCAAAGAACGGCAAACGCAAACAAAACCCCAGCGATAATCACTTGCAAACGTTTTTCTTTCCCTGTCAGTAGGATTGTACAGGTAAGGATCATACAGAGGATACCCATGGAGTTATAGGAGAGCGCCATGATGCCGTAGGGCGCAAAAAGCAGCAGACTCAGGGAAGCCGCGGCTGCGCCAATAATCTGATAGCGTTTTAAACGATAGAAGACGAAGATCGATGCCACAATGTTGCAGACTGTAAACAGATAGCGGAAGGCAAGAATTATTCCGTTCGTGCTTCCGACAATGCGTAAATAGAGTGCAACAAAAGGATACAGTAGTAATCCCGACATCTGCGACAGGTGCCATTCCTCCACAAACAGGGCATCACCTTGTACAAGTCGATATGGAACCGTCAAGTAGAAAGCCTCATCAATGTTGGCAATACCATAACGACATTTCCAAAGCACTAGTAGTGCGCCGAGCGAAAACAAAACGCAATAAAGCACAAAAGGTGACAATGCTGGTCTTCGATTGTTGTCTCTCGTTTGCGATTGTTGTCTTAATGCTTTGTTCATATAGGAATGACCTCCCGATAGGTGTCGGACGCTAATCTGTACTAAATATAATATCATAATTCTATTCATAGTCTAGTAATGGATTTGATTGAACAGGACGAAATACCTGCGGCACAAGCTGTGCTGAGATGACAGTGTCTTTCCATAGATCACCGAATTTGGGGGAGAAAGAATGATTGGATAAGCACCAATGCTTTGGCGGCAATCAATTCGAATATTGCATTGATAATAGAAATAAAGTCCTCTTAAGTCATTTTTGCAAAAATTAATAGGATTACGCAATCCTGAGAAATCGACCTGACTTGTGCATTTCTCGCAAATAACCTTGCTTTTTTCATATTCAAATTCCGTAGGATCAATCGAGCGTGTGTAAGAAAAATTGTAAAACAGTTTTTGCCACGGATTGAAATGCCGGGGAGCCTCTGCAAGGGCGAGCGCCATGAAAGCCGCCGGAAAGGGCCCTGCCGCTGTTGGCCTTTCCTCCCGTGAGCGGCAGGTCCCCCCCTTTTTTTCACCAGGCTTTTTCGACGGACGGAGCATGGCGGAGGCTTTCCCTCCGGTATGAATGGAGCGCCAAAAAACAAAACCGGCGGGAACCCCGTTTTCGGTTCCCGCCCGAATCTTTCCAAACCGCTACAGCACCAGCCTGTCGCTTACCTCGTCGCTGCCGGAGACCTCGGAGAACTTTTCGATCAGCGATTCCACCGTGAGATGCGCTTTCTCCTCCCCCGATACGTCGATAACAACCCGCCCGTCATGCATCATAATCAGGCGGTTGCCATAACGGATGGCGTCCCGCATATTGTGCGTGACCATCATGGAGGTCAAGCCGCTCTCGTTGATAATCTGCTCGGAAAGCTCCAGCACCTTTCTGGCGGTTTTCGGGTCCAGCGCAGCGGTATGCTCGTCCAGCAGGAGAAGCTTTGGCTTTTGCAGCGTGGCCATGAGCAGCGTCAGGGCCTGACGCTGTCCGCCGGACAGGAGCTTGACCTTGGTGGACAGCCGGTCCTCCAGCCCGAGGCCCAGCCGCGCCAGCTGCTCCCGGTACTGCGCGCGCTCTGCGCTGCTGATGCCCCAGCCGAGCCCGCGCCGCTTGCCGCGCCGGTGCGCCAGAGCCAGATTTTCCTCAATCCACATATTGCCCGCCGTCCCCATCATGGGGTCCTGAAACACGCGGCCCAGGAGCTTTGCCCTCCGGTACTCCGGCATGGACGTAACCTCCTGTCCATCGATAAAAATCTGACCCGAGGTGGGCGCATAAGCGCCGGAAACGCAGTTGAGCAGCGTGGACTTGCCCGCGCCGTTGCCGCCGATTACCGTGACAAAATCCCCCTCGGCAAGATGGAGGTTCACGCCGTTGAGCGCCACCTTTTCATTGACCGTACCGCCGTTGAATACGATCCGCACGTTTTTCATTTCGAGCATGCGCGTTCTCCCTCCCTGGCCAGCTTTCTGGCCTGCATCCTCTGCCGGAACACCGGCAGCGCCAGCGCGATGGCCACGGTAATGGCCGTAAACAGCTTCAGATCGTTGGCGGGCATGCCCAGCTTCAACACGAGCGCAATGATGATGCGGTAGGTAATCGCGCCAAAGGCCAGCGAGAACAGCGAACGGAGGAACGTGCTCTTGCCAAACAGCACCTCGCCGATGATGAGCGAGGCCAGCCCGATCACGATGGCGCCGGTGCCCATCTGGATATCCGCAAAGGTCTGGCTCTGCGCAATCAGGCCGCCGGAGACCGCCACAAGGCCGTTGGAAACCACAAGCCCCAGAATCTTCATCGCGTCGGTATTGATGCCCTGTGCGCGCGCCATGCGCGCGTTGTTGCCGGTGGCGCGCACGGCGCAGCCGATCTCCGTGCCGAAAAACCAGTACAGTACCGACAGAATGACGCCAACAAACAGCAGGCCGATCAGGATGATGGAGATGTTTTTGCTCAGCCCCAGCGCAACAAAGCCATCGAACACCGTCGGAACCCGCAGCAGCGAAACGTTGGCCTTGCCCATGATGCGGAGGTTGACGGACCAGAGCGCAATCATGGTCAAAATGCCGGAGAGCAGCGCGGGTATGCGCAGCGCCGTATGCAGCAATCCCGTCACAAGGCCTGCGCACATGCCGCCCAGGAAGGACAGGAGCAGCGCGAGAAAGGGATTCATCCCCGCGCTGATGCAAACCGCCGCGATGGCAGCCCCCATGGTGAGGCTGCCTTCGACGGTGAGGTCTGCGATATCCAGCACGCGGTAGCTGATGTAAACGCCAAAGGTCATGAGCGTCCACAAAAGTCCCAGCGCAACCGCGCCTGACAGTTCATTCAACATATCGTATCCCTCGTTCCTTTGACTTGCACGCGCTTCTCAGCCGACATACTGCTGCAGTTCCTCGGGAATCGTCAGGCCGATGGCCTCTGCGAACTCCTGATTGAAGCTGTAATCGAACTCCTTCAGGCTCTCGATGGGCATGGTGGAGATATCCGCCCCCTCCGTCAGAATACGCAGGGCCATCTCAGCCGTCTGGCGGCCAAGGTTATAGTAGTTGATGCCCAGCGTCGCAAGGCCGCCCGATTCGACCATGCCCGATTCGCCGCAAATGACGGGGATCTTCGCTTCCGTTGCAACGCTGAACACAATGGGCATGGAGGAAGCCAGCGTATTGTCCGTGGGGATATAGATGGCGTCACACTTGCCCACAAGGGTCTGCATGGCCTGCTGGACATCGTTGGTGGAGGTGACGGTGATCTCCTCGTAGGCAAGGCCCAGCGCCTCGATCTCCGCCTTGGCGATGCCGGCCTGGAGCACGGAGTTGTCCTCGCCGCCGTTGTAGATGCAGCCTACGGTTTTGGCTTCCGGCGCCAGCTGAACCAGCAGCCCGATCTGCTCCTTGATGGGGTTCATATCCGTGGTGCCGGAAACATTGCCGCCCGGGACCTCGTTGCTGTCCACCAGCTTTGCAACCTCATAATCCGTCACTGCCGTAGCAAGAATCGGGATTTCCGTTGTCTTGCCCGCCATGGTCTGCGCCGCAGAGGTTGCTATGGCAAGAACGAGATCCACCTTTTCGCTCACGAAGCGATCACCAATGGTGGACAGGTTCGACTGATCGTTCTGCGCGTTCTGGAAATCGATCGTGAGATTCTCGCCCTCCACATAGCCCTTCTCCGCCAGGGCATCGATGAAGCCCTTGCAGGCGTTATCGAGCGCAACGTGCTCCGTCAGCTGGATGATGCCGATTTTATAACTCTTCTCCTCATTTGTTTCCGTTGCGGAAACGTCGCCCGTTGCTTCTGCGGCGGGCACGGCGGTAGCTTTCGCCTCCTCCGCGGGCGCGGCGGAGCAGCCGGCCAGCGCTGCAAGCATCAGCAGGGCCAACAGTACAGCAATAATTCTTTTCATGTTCTTTTCCTCCGTTTTTCCTGTGAGTATAAAAAACGTCCCAACCCGAGCAAACGGGAAAGGACGGATTTTACCGTGTTACCACCTTTGTTCTCCGCAGCCTTACGGCAGACGGACTCAGCAAGCGATCCAACAACCGCTCCACGCTGTAACGGGCGTTCCCGTACCGGTCTACTGTGCAAAGCGTTCAACCGTCCACTCGCCGGATGAATTCGGATTGGCGCCGCTGCCCTTTTTCACCAGCCAAGGGCTCTCTTTCCTTCAGCTGACCAGCCAACCGTACTTGTTCCGGGTCATGGTGTTTCTCTTATGAAAGGCATTATAATATATCATATATGGTTTGTCAACACTTTTTTTGCGTTTATTTTAAATTCCCCATTTCGTCGGCCGCAATCGTTGAAGAACTGCCTCCGCGTCCCCTTACGGTATACGGACAGGGAATCCCATCGCGCAGATTATCCTGTACCCGTTGATTGGACAGGACTGCCGAAAGCGCCGCAGCATCCTCTGTTTTCTATTTTCTTAGCTGACAATCCATTGCTCCGCCGGATTCTCCCCGCTGCGCCACGGAAAACCCCCATCCTCTCCCTTCTTCCGGATACCGTTCTTCCATAACCCGGAACCGCCGCGTCTCGATAGCAACAGGGCCCCGCTTTCCGATGTTTCACAGCGTCCGCTGTGCGCAGGCGCCATGCCCGCAAATCCCTGTCCGCAGGCCCTTTTTCCACGCTTTTCCCATGCCGCTGCTTTGACTCAGGGGCGGCTTTTACAGCCGCCCCCTCCATTCCCTGTTCTTCTGTTGTCGGGAGAATGCCGGCAGGTCCCGTCAGATGCGGGCGACGCCGCTGCGCCTTGCGGCCTCGGCCACCGCCGCCGCCACGGCTTTTCCGACGCGGGGATCGAAGGCTTTGGGGATGATATAATCCGGCGAAAGCTCCGCATCGCCGATCAGCCCCGCCAGCGCCCGCGCTGCGGCAATCTTCATCTCATCGTTGATGTCCGATGCGCGCACGTCGAAGGCGCCGCGGAAAATACCCGGAAAGGCCAGAACGTTGTTGATCTGGTTTGGATAATCGCTGCGGCCCGTGGCGATGACCGCCGCGCCGCCCGCCTTCGACTCGTCCGGGTAGATCTCCGGCGTAGGGTTGGCGCAGGCAAACACGACGGCGTCCTTTTTCATGGTTCTGACCATCTCCGTTGTGACCATGCCCGGCGCGGAAACGCCGATAAACACATCCGCGCCCACCAGCATGTCCGCAAGACTGCCCGCTTTCCTTTCCCGGTTGGTCAACAGCGCAATCTCTTCCTTGATGGGGTTCATGCCCTCGCTGCGGCCCTCGTAGATCGCACCCCTGCGGTCGCAGAGGATGATGTCCCGGAAGCCGTCGGACAGGAGCAGTCTCGTAATGCTGATTGCCGCAGCCCCCGCGCCGTTGATGACGATTCTGACGTTTTCCTTCTTCTTGTTCACGACCTTCAGGGCATTGGTCAGACCCGCAAGCGTGATCACGGCCGTGCCATGCTGGTCGTCGTGGAAGATGGGGATATCGCACTTCTCCTTGAGCTTCCTTTCAATCTCAAAGCAGCGCGGGGCAGCGATGTCCTCCAGGTTCACGCCGCCGAAGCTGCCCGAGATCAGATAGATGGTATTGACGATCTCATCCACATCTTTGGATTTGATGCAGAGCGGGAAAGCGTCCACATCCCCAAAGGACTTGAACAGGACGCACTTGCCCTCCATGACCGGCATCCCCGCCTCCGGGCCGATATCGCCCAGCCCCAGCACCGCCGTACCGTCCGTCACCACAAGGCACAGATTCCAGCGCCGCGTCAGCTCGTAGGAACGGTTCACGTCCTTTTGGATGGCAAGGCAGGGCTCCGCCACGCCAGGCGTATACGCCAGCGACAGATCCTCCTTTGTCTTGACGGGCACGGTGGCGACCACCTCCAGCTTGCCCTTCCATTCGGCGTGCTTCTTCAGCGATTCCTTAGCGTAATCCATTGTTGTTACCTCACTTGTTCTCAAAGGGGAAGGTATAGGGGAGCTTCAGCTCATCCCGCACGGCCAGAATCTCCTTCTGCACCGCGTCGCCCACGGGGACGCCCTTGTCCCTGCGCTCCAGCCAGACGAGATGCTCCTTTTCGCCCGCGGTATAGATACGATCGTGCCCGGGCGCCTTTTCCGAGGCGCGCAGCGCGCGCAGGATGTCGCCGCAGGTCTTTTTGAAGCTGTCCAGCCCGAGGAACGCCTCCGGATCGATAACGAGGAAGAAATGCCCGAGGTGATAGGGCTTTTTGTTGCCCTTCTCGTCCACATTGGTGAGCGATTTCAGGAAGCTGCCAGCCTGCAACGCCGCGGAAAGCACCTCAATGACGGTTGCATAGCCATAGCCCTTGTAGCCCGCCAGCTCCTCGCCGATGCCGCCCAGCGGGGCCAGCGCCGCCGTGCCGTCGGTCAGGCCCCGGAGGATTGCGGGGCTGTCCGTCATGGCGCTGCCGTCCCTGCCGATGACCATGCCTGCCGGCGTATCCTTGCCGGAGCGGGCGTAGTATTCGATCTTGCCGCGCTGGGAAATGGAGGTTGCGCAGTCCAGCATAAAGGGAAATTCCTCATCCGTCGGGAATCCCACGGTAAGCGGATTTGTGCCCAGCATGTTTTCCACGCCGAAGGTCGGGGCGATGGAGGGCCTTGCGTTGGTACCGGTAATGCCGATCATGCCCGCGTTGGTGGCCATGCTGGCCCAGTAGCCCGCAATGCCGTAATGGGAGGAGTTGCGCACCGCCACCATACCGAGGCCGTACTGCTTCGCCTTGGCGATTGCCATCTCCATGGCCTTATGGGAAACCACCATGCCCATGCCGTCGTTGCCGTCGAGCACGGCGGTCGTCGGCCCTTCCTTTAAAATATCGATCTTTGTGACCGGGTTCAGAATGCCCGCCTTGATGCGGTCGATATAGATGGGTTTGAAGCGGTTGCAGCCATGGCTTTCGATGCCGCGGCGGTCGCTCTCCAGCAGCACATCGGCGCAAAGCTTTGCGTCCTCCCGCGGTACGCCGAAGCCCGCAAAAGCGTCGGTCAAAAACGCGTCCATCAGTTCCCAGGAGACATAGGGTCTGGTTTCGGTACTCATCGTTTGTTTTTCCCTTTCTGTCTTGAAATTGTAAGAGCCGTCCTCCCGCGCCTGCGGAAGACGTTTGCGCGCCGCGCCTGTTTCCAGTTTCTCCGACCGGCGCAACGCCCATGCAGCGCTTCAGAATTTTCCAGTTTTATTGTATACGAGGCGCCGCAAAAACGCAAGCCGCGCGGCGAGTTCTCTCCGCCGCGCTGCCCGTTCCGGCGCGCCGCGGCCTGAGCGTCTCCTCTTCCGTCTTTTCCTCTTTTTGATATTTCCCGCGCTTTTTTTACATACATTTGACCGGGGCGGTATCGCATTCCTAACAGACGCGGGATAGGATGAAACCGTAATGAAGCAAGGAAAGAGAGGAAATACCATGAAAAAAACTTTCGCTGTCGTTTGCGCGGCGCTGCTGGTCTTTGCAACGCTCATGGGCTGCTCCGCAGCGCCCTCAGGGACGGACGCCGCCGCAAAGAACGGCTCGGCCATCGCCGTCATCTCCCGCGAGGACGGCTCCGGCACCCGCGGCACGTTCATTGAGCTGTTCGGCATTGAGCAGAAGGACGCGGAGGGCAACAAGGTCGATTATACGACCGATAACGCCGACATTACCAACAGCACCTCGGTCATGATGACCTCCGTAGCGGGCAATCCCAACGCAATCGGCTATATCTCGCTGGGCTCGCTGAACAGCTCCGTCAAGGCGCTGGAGATCGACGGCGCGGCGGCTTCGGTGGAAAACATCAAGTCCGGCGCCTACGGCATCGCCCGCCCCTTCAACGTTGCCACCGCTGCGGATGTGTCAGAAGCAGCCGCCGCTTTTCTCGGGTTTATCCTGAGCAGCGAGGGGCAGCAGGTCGTTGCGGACAGCGGCTATATCCCGCTGGATGATACCGCGCCGTTTTCCGGCAGCACGGTCTCCGGCAAGGTTGTTGTGGCGGGCTCCTCCTCGGTCACGCCCGTTATGGAGAATCTCAAGGAGGCCTACCTCGCCCTGAACCCGAACGCGGAGATTGAAATTCAGATGAGCGACTCCTCCACGGGCGTGAAATCCGCCATCGACGGCATCTGTGACATCGGCATGGCCTCGCGCCAGCTCAAGGACAGCGAGCTTCAGGCGGGCCTGACCTCCACCGTCATCGCCATGGACGGCATCGCGGTCATCGTAAACCGGGAAAATCCGGTTTCCGGCCTCACCACAGAGCAGGTGCGCGCCATCTTCATGGGCGAGATCACCGCATGGGATGCGCTGGCGGAGTAGGGAACGATGAGCCGCATCAAAGAAATGGCCGCAAGGGTGATCTTCGCCCTTGCCGCCTGCATTTCCATTCTGGCGGTGGTGCTGATCTGCCTGTTTCTCTTTGCCAACGGCCTGCCCGGCATGATGGAAATCGGCGTCTGGGACTTTCTCACGGGCACACGCTGGAAGCCCGGCAACGACATCTACGGCATCCTGCCGATGATTCTCGGCAGCGCCTATGTGACCGCAGGCGCGCTGCTCATCGGCGTTCCCGCGGGCCTGCTCTGCGCGTTGTACCTGTCCCGCTTCGCCTCGCCGCGGACGCAGCGGCTGCTTCGCCCCGCCGTGTCGCTGCTTGCGGGGATTCCCTCGGTGGTATACGGTTTTTTCGGCCTCGTGGTCATTGTGCCGCTCATCCGGCAGCTCTTTGGCGGCACCGGCTCAAGCCTGCTCGCCGCCTCCGTCCTGCTGGGCATCATGATCCTTCCCACGATCATCACCGTGAGCGAATCCGCGCTGAACGCCGTGCCGGACAGCTACTATGACGGCGCGCTGGCGCTGGGCGCGACGCACGAGCGGGCTGTGTTCTCCGTGCTGCTGCCTGCGGCGAAGTCGGGCGTGACCGCAGGCGTGATCCTCGGCGTTGGCCGGGCGGTGGGGGAGGCCATGGCGGTCATGATGGTGGCGGGCAACCGGGCGGTGATGCCCCATAGCCTCCTGGCGGGCGTGCGGACGCTCACGAGCAACATCGTCATGGAGATGGGCTATGCGGCGGACCTGCACCGGGAGGCCCTCATCGCAACGGCCGTGGTGCTGTTCGTCTTTATTCTCATCATCAATCTGCTGTTCTCTCTGCTCAAGGGGAGGTCGAAAGCATGAACGCTCAGAAGCGCAGCGCGGCAGTCCTGCGCATGCTCGTTTACGCGGGGGCCGGCTTTACCGCGGCAGTTCTCGTCCTGCTCGTAGGCTACATCCTCGTTCGGGGCATTCCGAACCTGCGCCCTTCGCTCTTTGCCTGGAAGTATACGACGGAAAACGTCTCGCTGCTTCCAGCGCTCATCAATACGGTTCTTATGACCGCGCTGTCGCTGCTCATTGCGGTACCGATGGGCATCGGTTCCGCGATCTACCTGGCAGAGTACGCGCGGCGCGGCAGCCGGCTTGTGCGGCTGATCCGCATTACGGCGGAAACACTGTCGGGCATTCCCTCGATCATCTACGGCCTGTTCGGCCAGCTGTTCTTTGTCGCGGCGCTTGGCCTGGGCCTTTCCCTGCTCTCCGGCGCGATGACGCTGTCCATCATGATCCTGCCGCTGGTCATGCGAACGACGGAGGAGGCGCTGCTCGCCGTGCCGGACAGCTACCGCGAGGGCAGCTTTGGCCTGGGCGCGGGCAGACTGAGAACGGTATTCCGCGTGGTACTGCCCTCAGCCGTACCGGGTATCCTCGCGGGCGTAATTCTCGGCATTGGGCGCATCGTAGGCGAAACCGCCGCGCTGCTGTACACTGCGGGCTCGGTGGCAGAGGTGCCAAAAAGCCTGTTCCATTCGGCCCGTACGCTCTCGGTACACATGTACGCGCTTTCCGGCGAGGGCCTGTATCTTGAACAGAGCTACGCCACCGCCGTGGTGCTGCTGGTCATCGTCATCGGCATCAACGCGCTGTCCGCGGCCCTCGCCAAACGCATTGCAAGGAGATCAACATAATATGGATAAGTTCACCATACGTCATCTCGACCTGTACTACGGCGCGTTCCATGCGCTGAAAAACGTCTCCCTGAACATTCCGGAGCGGGAGATCACCGCCTTTATCGGCCCCTCCGGCTGTGGCAAGAGCACCCTGCTCAAAACGCTGAACCGCATGAACGATCTGGTGGAGGGCTGCCGCATCAGCGGCGAGGTCAAGCTGGACGGCATCGACATTTACGGCAGGCTGGACACGGCGCTGCTGCGCAAACGCGTGGGCATGGTCTTTCAAAAGCCCAACCCCTTCCCCATGAGCGTTTACGACAACGTGGCCTTCGGTCCGCGCACCCACGGCATCCGCCAGCGGGCGAAGCTGGACGAAATCGTGGAGCGGTCTCTGCGCAGCGCCGCCATCTGGGAGGAGCTCAGGGACCGGCTCAAAAAGGATGCGCTGGGGCTTTCCGGCGGACAGCAGCAGCGGTTATGCATCGCCCGCGCGCTGGCGGTTGAACCGGAGGTGCTGCTCATGGATGAGCCGACCAGCGCGCTGGACCCCATTTCCACCGCAAAGATCGAGGATCTCGCCGTCTCGCTCAAGCGCGAATATACCATCGTCATGGTCACGCACAACATGCAGCAGGCAGCGCGCATCTCGGACAAGACCGCCTTTTTCCTGCTGGGCGAGGTCATCGAGTTTGACGAAACGGAGCGGCTCTTCTCCATACCGCGCGACAAGCGCACCGAGGACTATATCACCGGGAGGTTCGGATAAACAGATGAGAAACCGATTTGACGCGCAGCTTGCGCTGCTGAACGAGGAACTGCTGGCCATGGGCGCCCTGATTGAGCGCGCCATTGACGACGCCGCGGCCGCCCTGCGCGGCCAGGACGCGGAGGCCGCAAACGAAGCCATTGCGCTGGGAGACGAGATCGACCAGAAGGAGCGGGAGATCGAAACGCTCTGTCTCAAGCTCCTGTTGCAGCAGCAGCCCGTGGCGCGGGACCTGCGGCTCATCTCCGCGGCGCTGAAAATGATCACCGACATGGAGCGCATCGGCGATCAGGCGGAGGATATTTCCGAGCTGGTGCTCTACCTGGCCGGCGCGCCCCACGTCAAGGCGCTGGAGCACCTGCCGGAGATGGCGGAGGCCGCCATTTCCATGGTACACGGCAGTCTGGACGCCTTTGTCAAAAAGGATCTGGAGCTGGCGCGGGAGGTCATTGTCCAGGACGACGTTATCGACGGCCTGTTCGACGTGGTCAAGGCGGAGCTGATCGCGCTCATCCGCAGCGATGCGGAAAACGGCGAGCAGGCCATCGACCTGTTGATGATCGCAAAATACTTTGAACGGATCGGCGACCATGCGCAAAACATTGCCGAATGGGTGGAATACTCCATCACCGGCATGCACAAGGGCAAATACCTGTAGCCGCCGCGCCTGCGCAGACTTCAGACGGGACAGCCGGTGAGTTTTTCATTGAGTTTGCTGTAAACGATTTGCATTTCCGGCTCCGTACAGCGGGAAACCGCCTCGGAAAGCCCCATCCAGGCCACGCCGCTGTTTTCATCGGGCTTGATGCGCACGGTCTCCGCCTCGTCTGCGATGAGCAGATAGGTGCAGTTCAGGTGCAGGTGCGCGGAAACGTATTGCCCGCGCCGGACGTGTCCCGGCACCGTGAGAATCTCCAGCGAAAACAGCTCCTCCGACAGCAGACGCGCGCCGCGCAGGCCCGTCTCCTCCGACGCCTCGCGCAGCGCCACCGCGGCAAGATCGCTCTCGCCATCGGCATGGCCGCCCGTCCAGCTCCAGGAGCGGTAAATGTTGTGGTATACCATAAGCACCCGCGTGCGATCCGCGTTGGCGATCCAGGAAGAGCCGGTAAAGTGGCAGAGCGCGTTGTCCCGCGTCAGCACATCCGGAAAGCGGTCGAGGCAGTCCAGCATCCGGCGCCGGTCCGCCTCCTCCTGCGCATTGCAGGGCCTGTAGCGGAAAAGCTGTTCCCGAAGTCCCATGGTTGTTCGTTCCCTCCCCGTTGTTACGGCTCATAGGCCATGAGTATCCCCTGCGCCACCTCTCGTCTGGTGCGGTGGGTATCCATGGCCTGTTTTTCAATATAGCGGTGCGCAGCGGCCTCGTCCATCTGGAACCGGGCAATGAGAATCCACTTGGCGCGGTTGACCACGCGGATCTCCTCCATCTTCGCCGCCAGCGTCTCCGCCTTCTTTTCCATGGCGGAAAGCCGCGCGCGCGTTGCCACGAGCAGCCGCATCGCCTGATAGACCGCTTGCGGCGCGGTCGGCTTTGCAAGCGTCAGCACGCCCGCATCCTCCACCGCATCGCAGGCCGAATCGAAGGCGTCCGCAGGCACAAGCAGCAATACGCCGCGGCGAGGATCGGCCGCGATCTCCCGGGCCAGCTCCGGACCGAAGGTGTCCGGCAGCGGCGCGTTCAGCAGCACGAGATCAAAGGGCATATCGATCAGCAGCCGCCGGGCCTCGTTTCCGCTCCCCACGCGCCGGACCGGTCGGAACCGGTTCTCCGGCAGTATTGCGGAAAGCCTTGCCCCTGCGGCTTCGGAGCCGGCGGCCACCAGTACGCTATACAGTTGTTCCCCTGCGCGCGGCAACGAAAGCCTCCGGTTTCCGGCTCAGTGGCGCAGACTTGCGTATGCGGCGAGCAGCCCCTCGGGAACATGCGTGCGCACAAAACCGCTGGAAAACGCGCGCTCCTGCGCCTCCGCCGCATCCTGCGGCAGCGGCTCCAGCACGCCGGTGATCTCCGGCCCTGCGGTATAGAGGTCGTGATCGGTGGGCGGCGGCGGCGTAAGGCCGCGCGCGACGCCGTCCAGCCCCGCCTCAAGGATGAGGGCAAAAGCAAGGTAGGGGTTTGCCGCAGGGTCGGGCGAGCGCAGCTCGATGCGGCGGTGCGCGCTGTCCGACGCAGGAATACGAATCAGCTGCGAGCGGTTCTCGCGCGACCAGCTCACATAGCGCGGGGCCTTGTTCTTCCCCAGCCGGAGGTAGGAGGCCGCCGTCGGGTTCAAAAAGGCCGTCATCTCCGCCGCATGCGCCAGCAGCCCCGCCATAAAGGCGTCGGTGCGCGCCTGATCGTGCGCGCCAGCCAGAGAAAGATTGACATGCAGTCCGTTGCCGCTGCGGTTAGAGATGGGCTTTGGCGAAAAATCCGCAAAGAGGCCGTTTTGCATGGCGATGGTCTTGACCACGGCCTGAAAGGTCACCGCGTTGTCCGCGGCGCTCAGCGCATCGCTGAAACGAAAATCGATCTCGTTCTGCCCCGGCCCCTCCTCGTGGTGCGAGCTCTCAGGATACAGTCCCATCTCCGCAAGCGTCAGGCAGATTTCACGCCGGACGTTTTCTCCCCGATCCTCGGGCGCAATGTCCATATACCCCGCATCATCAAAGGGAATGTCCGTGCGCCTGCCCTTCTCATCCAGTTGAAACAGGTAAAACTCGATCTCCGTGCCGATGTTGACCCGCAGGCCCGCTTCCGCCGCCCGGGCGACCGTCCGCTTGAGCAGCTGCCGCGTGTCGCCCCAGAAGGCTGTTCCATCGGGGCGGCGGATATCGCAGAACAGCCGCGCCACACGCCCGCGGCTGGGCCGCCAGGGGAGCACCGCCAGCGTGGCGGGATCCGGAAAAAGAAACAGGTCCGAGCGCTGCTCCTGCGAAAAGCCGCGAATGGCGGAGGCGTCAAAGGAGACGCCGCTTTGAAAGGCCCGCGGCAGCTCCTCGGCCATGATGGAAACGTTCTTCTGCACGCCGAACGCATCGCAGAACGCCAGCCGCACAAAGCGCACGTCGCCCTCGCGCACAAACTCCAAAACCTCTTGCTCCGTAAACACCGGCCGCACCTCGCTGAAAAAATTTTTCCTTATTAGAGAGAATAGCGCGGCCCTGCCGGACTGTCAAGAATTCTGCAAAATATATTGTATATATTGCAGATTTTTCGGAATTTTACACAAGATTTGCAGGAAATACATCGTTTTTGCAGGAATTCTTTCACGAAAAGGTCTTGACGAAACGAATTGACGGTTGTATAATGCTCGCCAGAGAAACGGCAAAGGCGCCGCGAATCACGGGATTCGTGGCGCCTTTGCTTTTTTAAGTCGCAATGCGAAAAAGGAGGGAGTATTGCCCATGTGTACCACAGCGGAACGCTTCGGCAGCCTCGTTTTTGGGGACGCCGTAATGAAGGAGCGGCTGCCCAGGGAAACCTATCGCGCCATGCAGGACGCCGTCGCCACCGGACGGCGGCTGGACCTCTCGGTTGCAAACGTGGTCGCAAACGCCATGAAGGACTGGGCCATCGAAAAGGGTGCGACGCACTTCACCCACTGGTTCCAGCCCATGACCGGCATCACTGCGGAAAAACACGACAGCTTTATCTCCCCCACGCCCGACGGCAGGATCATCATGGAGTTTTCCGGCAGGGAGCTGGTTCGCGGCGAGCCGGATGCCTCCAGCTTTCCTTCGGGCGGTCTGCGGGCCACCTTTGAGGCCCGCGGCTATACCGCCTGGGATCCCACCTCCTACGCCTTCATCAAGGGGCGAACACTGTGCATTCCAACGGCGTTCTGCTCCTACGGCGGCGAAGCGCTGGACGAAAAAACGCCGCTGCTGCGCTCCATGGAGGCCATCAGCCGTCAGGCGCTGCGCGTACTGAAGCTCTTTGGCAACGCCGAGGTCACCTCGGTCAAAACCACCGTTGGGCCGGAGCAGGAATACTTTCTCGTGGACAGGGCGCTCTATGACCGTCGCAAGGATCTGATCTACACCGGCCGCACGCTCTTTGGCGCCAAATCACCCAAGGGCCAGGAGCTGGACGATCACTACTTCGGCAGCATCAAGCCCCGGGTTGCAGCCTTTATGGAGGAGCTGAACGACGAGCTCTGGAAGCTGGGCGTGCCGGCAAAAACCGAGCACAACGAGGTGGCTCCCGCGCAGCACGAGCTTGCCCCCATCTTCACCACCACGAACATCGCCGCCGACCACAACCAGCTTACCATGGAGATCATGCAGAAGGTGGCAAAGCGGCACGATCTGGTCTGCCTGCTGCACGAAAAGCCCTTTGCCGGCGTCAACGGCAGCGGCAAGCACAACAACTGGTCCATCTCCACCAACACCGGCGTCAACCTTCTGGAGCCCGGCGAAACCCCGCACCAGAACGCCCGCTTTCTCCTGTTTCTGTGTGCGGTGATTCAGGCCGTGGACGATTATCAGGATCTGCTGCGCATCAGCGTGGCAAGCGCGGGCAACGACCACCGTCTCGGCGCAAACGAGGCCCCGCCCGCAGTGGTTTCGATTTTCCTGGGCGATGAACTGTCCGATATTCTGTCCTCCATCGAGGCTGACACGGCATACGACGCCAAAGAGAAGGTGCAGCTCAAGGTGGGCGTACACGTTATCCCCAGATTCCCGAAGGATACCACCGACCGCAACCGCACCTCGCCTTTCGCGTTCACGGGGAACAAGTTCGAGTTCCGCATGCTCGGCTCCTCCGCCTCGATTTCCAGCGTGAACATCGTGCTGAACACCGCCGTAGCGGAGTCCCTGCGCCAGTACGCCGATGCGCTTGAGGCTGCAAGCGACTTTCAGAGCGCGCTGCACGACCTGATCCGTCAGACCATTCGCCAGCACAGGCGAATCATCTTCAACGGCAACGGCTATGACGGCGTCTGGCTGGAGGAAGCGGAACGACGGGGCCTGCTGAACCTGCGCACCACGCCCGACTGCCTACCCCGCATGCTGGACGGGAAGAACGTCGCCCTGTTCTCCTCGCATCGCGTGCTTTCGGAAACGGAGCTGCGCGCCCGCTATGAGGTCATGACGGAGAACTACGCAAAGGTGCTGAACATCGAAGCACTGACCATGCTGGATATGGTAAAGCGGGATATTCTGCCCGCCGTCTGCGCCTATCAGAAGGAGCTGGCCGAGACGGCTGCGGCAAAGAAAGCCTTTGCGCCCGGGGCCTCCTGCGCCTGCGAACAGACGCTTCTGACGCGCATGGCGGAGCTCACGGCCGCGCTGTACGCCCGCACGGAAACGCTGGAGGAGGCGCTGCTGAACGCCGGAAACATCTGCGATTCCGCAGCGCTGGCCAGGTATTACAGGGAGTATGTGCTGAGCGCCATGACGGAGCTGCGCGCCTGCGCGGACGAGCTGGAAACCATGACCGCCAGCAAATACTGGCCGATGCCCACCTACGGCGAACTGCTGTTCGGCGTGCGCTGACCGTTTTTTCAAAAGCCATACGGCCTGCGGCGATCGCGGCCTGAATTCCCGGGCCGCGGCGGCCCGAACCAAACCAGAAAAGGAGCTGATTGCGATATGCCGCAACGGGAAGGCGAGAACGGTTACCGGATACCCTCCGGCTGCGCGGTTTCGGCCATTCTGTCCAAAACCGGCGAACGCATAAGCGGCGAAGCCATCATCCAGTCCATCGCCGTGATGCACGAGCGCAGCAACGGACTCGGCGGCGGTTTTGCCGCCTACGGCATCTATCCGGAGTACAGGGAGTTGTATGCGCTCCACATTTTTTACGACACAATCGCCGCAAAGGAGCAGACCGAGCACTTTCTCGACCGGCATTTTGACATTGCCAACCTGTCGAAAATTCCCACAAGGAAGATTCGCGCCATCACCGACGAGCCGCTGATCTGGCGCTATTTTGTCAAGCCGCTGCCCACCAAAATGTGGGAATCGCAGCTGGGCGAGGATGAGTTTACCGCGCGCTGCGTCATCCGCGTCAACAGCGGGATCGAAGGCGCCTACATCTTCTCCAGCGGAAAGAACATGGGCGTGTTCAAGGCCGTGGGCTACCCGGAGGACGTGGGCCGCTTTTACCGCCTTGAGGAATACCGCGGCGATCTCTGGACAGCCCATGGCCGCTATCCGACGAATACGCCCGGTTGGTGGGGCGGCGCGCACCCCTTTGCGCTGCTGGGCCTTTCCGTGGTCCACAACGGCGAAATCTCCAGCTATGACGCCAACCGCCGCTTCATCGAGATGTACGGCTACCGCTGCAATCTGCTGACCGATACCGAGGTCATCACCTATATCATTGATTTTTTGACGCGCAGGCAGGGGCTGACGCTGGAGGAGACCGCCAACGTCATCGCCGCGCCCTTCTGGACGGCGATTGCGAGGCAAGCGCCCGAGGAAGCGGAACGGCTCTCCTATCTTCGCAACATCTATTCCTCCCTGCTGGTCACAGGCCCCTTTTCCATCATCGTGGGCTATCCGGGCGGCGTGATGGCGCTGAACGACAGGCTGAAGCTCCGCTCGCTGCTGGTGGGTGAAACGGAGGATACGGTCTGCATCGCCAGCGAGGAAGCCGCCATCCGCAGGGTTGCGCCGGAGCTTTCGCGCATCTGGGCGCCCGCAGGCGGCCAACCGGTCATTTTTCAGAGAAGGGAGGCGTAGCGGTATGCCGGTCAATTTTCTTTATCCCGAGTACAGCCCGCAGCGTGATCCTGAACGCTGCACCAAATGTCGGCTCTGCGAACGCCAGTGCGCAAACCGGGTCTACGGCTTTGACGAGACCAACGGACGGCTGACCATCGACGAGAGCCGCTGCGTCAACTGCCACCGCTGCGTCGCCATGTGTCCAACGCGGGCGCTGCGCATTGTGAAAACCGACGACGTTTTTCGCGGCAACGGCAACTGGAGCTCCGCCGCCATCACGGAGATCGCGCGCCAGGCCGCAAGCGGCGGCGTGCTGCTCTCCTCCATGGGCAATCCGCGTCCCATGCCCGTCTATTGGGACAACATCCTGGTCAACGCTTCGCAGGTAACAAACCCGCCCATCGATCCTCTGCGGGAGCCCATGGAAACGCGCACCTTCCTCGGCGCAAAGCCCTCCGGCATCACCCGGGACGCATCCGGCCGCATTGTCACAAAGCTGCCGCCGCAGCTGACGCTCCGTGTGCCGATTCTGTTTTCCGCCATGAGCTACGGCTCGGTCAGCTACAACGTCCACGCCTGCCTTGCGCGCGCGGCGGAGCGGCTGGGCACCTTCTACAACACCGGCGAGGGCGGCCTGCACGAGGATTTCTACCGCTATGGCGCCAACACGATCGTACAGGTGGCCTCCGGGCGCTTCGGCGTACACAAGGACTATCTCAACGCGGGCGCCGCCATTGAGATCAAGATGGGCCAGGGGGCAAAGCCCGGCATCGGCGGACACCTGCCCGGCGCAAAGATTGTCGGCGATATCTCCCGCACCCGCATGATTCCCGAGGGCACGGATGCCATTTCTCCCGCGCCGCACCACGACATCTACTCCATCGAGGACCTCCGGCAGCTGGTCTACTCGCTCAAGGAGGCCACGGGCAATACAAAGCCCATCCTCGTCAAGATTGCGGCGGTGCACAACGTGGCGGCCATTGCCTCCGGCATTGCCCGCAGCGGCGCGGACATCATCGCCATTGACGGCTTCCGCGGCGGTACGGGCGCAGCGCCCACCCGCATTCGCGACAACGTGGGCATCCCCATTGAGCTGGCGCTCTCCAGCGTCGATCAGCACCTGCGGGAGGAGGGCATCCGCAATCAGGTCTCCCTGATTGCTGGCGGTTCCATCCGCAACAGCGCGGACGTTGTGAAGGCCATTGCGCTGGGCGCGGACGCGGTCTATATCGGCACCGCCGCCCTCATCGCGCTGGGCTGCCACATGTGCCGCAGCTGCCACAGCGGAAAGTGCAACTGGGGCATTGCCACGCAGCGGCCGGAGCTTGTCCGCCGGCTGGACATCCAGCAGGGCACGGAGCGGCTTGTTCACCTGATCTCCGCCTGGACCTACGAGATCAAGGAGATGATGGGCGGCATGGGCATCAACGCCATCGAAGCGCTGCGGGGCAACCGCCTGATGCTGCGGGGCCTTGGCCTGAACGAAACGGAACTGCGGATTCTGGGAATCCGGCATGCGGGAGAGTGAGCGAATGGAACAGACGGTTTTGGGCGAGCGCTACATCGCCTGCGGCAGCAGCGGCGGCTTGTATCCCCTGCGGGGCACCCCCGGAAACGCGCTCGGCGCCTATCTGGACGGCGCGGAAATCGAACTTTTTGGCAATGCTCAGGACGCAACCGGGGATACTATGAACGCGGGCACGATCACCATTCACGGCAACACGGGCGACGCTGCGGGCTACGCCATGCGCGGCGGCAGCATCTATGTCCGCGGCGATGCGGGCTATCGCGCAGGCATTCACATGAAGGCCTACGGCGACACCGTCCCCGCGCTCGTCATCGGCGGCCGCGCCGGAAGCTTTCTTGGCGAATACCAGGCGGGCGGTATCATCCTCGTGCTGGGGCTCGGCTGCGCGCCGGGCGCTGCGCCGGTGGGCTGCTTCTGCGGCACCGGCATGCACGGCGGGAGAATCTATCTTCGCACGGAAACGCTGCCTGCGGACCTTCCGGATCAGGTGGCGGCGCGCAGGGCCACACAGGAGGATATGAGGCTCATTGACCCTTACCTCAACCGCTTCTGTGAAAAATTTCACATGGACAAAACAACGGATTTAGGAGGAAACTATTATGTTCTCAGCCCAAATGAAAAAAGCCCCTATCGGATGCTCTACGTTTACAACTGGGGCCAGCCGTAACCCCTCTGCGGCGGAAATTCCCTGCCGCGTGTTTACCATCACGGAAGCCGAGAGCACAAAGCGCCAAGCGCCGCGCCTGGTCTTTCTCTCGGACTACCCCGCGAGAACCCGCGGCACAGCCTTCCAAAGCGAAACGCGCGTTTTCTTTGCAAAGCCGCCCTTCCTGTTTTAACCCCGCTTCCCGGAGGGCTTTTTCCGCCGGAAGGCTTTCCCTTTGCGGCGGCAGGAGGCGTTTCTCCGTCGCCCCTTGGGTCGCTTCGCGCAGAGGGCGGATTCCCCTTCTCCGCCCTGCGCGGGCGGGCGGCGTGGTTACGCGCGCTGCCCATTGCGCCGGTTCTGCGGCCTGCAGGCGCGGGCACCGCAGCAGCAGCCCGGCAGAGCGACGCCCTTTCTCCGGACATGCCCCTATCGGAACCGGTATTCCACCTTGCGGAAATGCTGGCCGGGTTACAGGCATGGCCTCCCCGGGCCTGAGCTTCACCTCCGGATGCCCACCCCGGCTTGCACTGCGGCTGCGGCACGGTTGGTCCCCTCCCCAATGGCGCTGAGCTGCCGGCTTATTTCCCCGAACGCTTCAGGATGCTCTGATCCCCCGCAAAGCCCTGCGCGTCCGCAGGCAGCAGCATATCGCAGTTTTCAGCGCCCTCCAGCCTGCGGCAGTCATATGCCAGCCGCATCGTCAGGGCCGGTAATATCCGCCTGGATATTGCCGCTCTTTTCCCCGGACGCTTCCCCACCGAAGGCCAGATCTTCGATGTAGCCCTTGAGAGAGCCGAGATTCTCCGCCACATACTGCTGCCCTTCGATAACGATATTGTCGCCCTCGAATTCAAAGGAGCAGTCTCCGTTTTCCAGCTCCACCCGGAGCGTCAGCCCGTCGTCACATGTGCCAATATTACTCAGCTTGCCAGGGACGATTTTGCAGAGCCGCTGGTAAATCTGCGCAATGGTCTCCGCATCGGTAACCGTTCCTTCCGTCACGCCGCCTTCGCCGTAAAGCGCGTAGGAGATGCTTTTGATCTGCGCGCCGTCAGCAGTCTTTACCGTTTCCATCTCTTCATATTTGACCTCGCTTTTTGCGCAGGCCGAGAGAAGCGCCAGAAGGAGAACCATACAAAAGGCGGCAGCGCGCCTGCACCGTTGAATTAGCATACCGAACCTCCCGATGTTTATTTTCTGTTCAATTCCGTCCAGTCAAACTTTGAAAGGATATCGCCGTCCGCTGCGGGCCCCGATACGCCGAAAGCGTCACCGTATTTGTTCTGATAGACATGCTCCGCCCCTGCGCTGAATTCCAGCGTGAAACCCTCCGGCGTCGCGCAGGTATTGACGCCGCGGACGGCTTCGGAGAATCCCGTGCTCATGCGGCTTTGCGCATCGCTGCGTCTGGCATGGGAATTCCCTCCGTTTCCCTGCCGCGGGGAAACCTTTATTTGATATATGATATCACAGGGTCGCCGAGTTGGCAATCGGTCCGGGGCCGTCGGAGCGTCTTCCCCCTTTCCCCCCCTGTCGGGCGCAGCCGGCCCCGGCCCTGCGCCGGGCTTTGCCGGCAGGGGCCAAAACCGGAAAGACGCCTCGGGATGCGGAGAAAAACCGGAATTCCTGATTTCTTTCTACACAGCCGGCAGGCAAGATGCTATACTGACAAAAAGCAGACGCGGTAAGGAGAGAGCAAGCATGTACCGAATACTGATCATCGAGGATGACCGTGGCATCGCCGAGGCGATCAAGTTTCAGGCGGAGCAGTGGGAGCTGCAGGCCTTCTGTCTCACCGACTTCCGCAACGCCATGGCCGAGTTTGCCCGGATCGACCCGCATCTTGTGCTGATCGACATTGGCCTGCCCTTCTTTAACGGCTACCACTGGTGCGGCGAAATCCGCAGGGTTTCTCAGGTGCCGATTCTCTTCGTCTCCTCCGCTTCGGACAATATGAACATCGTCATGGCCATGAACATGGGCGCGGACGATTTTATCGCCAAGCCCTTTGACCAAAGCGTTCTCATGGCAAAGATACAGGCCATGCTGCGCCGCACTTACGACTTTGGCGCCTCCCTGCCCGTTCTGGAGCACCGGGGCGCGCTGCTGCATACCGGCGACCACAGTTTGAGCTACCGACAGGAGAACATTCCGCTCACAAAGAACGAATACCGCATCCTTCTGACGCTGCTGCGGAACAAGAACAGGGTGGTCAGCCGGGAAAAGCTCATGGAAGCCCTGTGGGAAACCGACAGCTTTGTGGACGAGAACACCCTGACGGTCAACGTGGGCAGGCTGCGGAAAAAGCTGGAATCGGCCGGCCTGCACGATTTCATTACCACCCGGTTTGGCGTGGGCTATCTGATCGAGGCCTGAGGAGGCGTCCATGCTGAGAAAACTGTTGCCGCTCTGTCTCAAACAGCGCCGGCGGGGGCTGGCCGCCGCAGGGCTGTTTTTTCTGATCTTCCTCGTCTCCTTCGCGCTGTATCGCCTGCCGCTGGCCGCGGTGCTGTATCCCGCCGCCCTCTGCGCCATTGCCGGCGCCGTGTTTCTGACCGCAGATCTGCGCAGGGCTGCAAGAAAGCACGAACAGCTGCAAGCCGTCCGCAGCGCCGTGGACGTCGCCTCCCGCCCCCTGCCGCAGGTGGAGAGCCCGGAGGACGAGGCCTATCAGCAGATCCTCCAGCTTCTCGCCGACGAGCAGCGCAGCCTTCAGACCGCCATGGACCGCCGGTATGCCGAAATGATCGACTACTATACCCTCTGGGCGCACCAGATTAAAACGCCCATTGCCTCCATGGGGCTTCGCCTGCAAAACGAGGATTCCGCCCTTTCCAGAGCGCTGTCCTCCGATCTGTTTCGCATCGAGCAGTATGTTGGGATGGCGCTGGTGTACCTGCGGCTCAACAGCGAAAGCAGCGACTATCTCATTCGGGAATACGAGCTCGACGGCATCATCCGGCAGGCGGTGAAAAAGTTTGCCGGGGAATTCATCAGCCGCAAGCTCCGCCTCGTCTACGAGCCCGTGCAAACCCGCGTCCTGACGGACGAAAAGTGGCTCTCCTTCGTAATCGAGCAGATTCTGTCCAACGCCCTGAAATACACGCCCTCCGGCAGTATTTCCATCTCGCTGGAAGCGCCGAAAACGCTTTGCATCCGGGATACCGGCATCGGCATCGCGCCGGAGGATTTGCCCCGCATTTTTGAAAAAGGCTATACCGGCTGCAACGGCCGCAGGGACAAGCGGGCCAGCGGCATCGGCCTGTATCTGTGCAAACGGATCTGCCGCAATCTTGGGCACGGCATCTCTGCCAGCTCCTCCGTCGGCCAGGGCTCCGCCATACGCATCGACCTGAATCGGGCCGAGCTGCGGCATGAATGAAATTCTTACAAAAACGTTAGATTTTCCGGGGAGATTGTAAGCCGTTTCTATGGCGGCGGCGGTCTCCCCCCGGTTAGAATATGGCAAGAAATCCCCAAGGAGGACTTTGTCATGCATATTTTAGAAGTGAACGGGATTAAAAAGGTATACGCCACCCGCTTTGGCGCAAGCAGGGTGGAGGCCCTGCGCAGCGTTTCCTTTACCGTGGAGCAGGGCGAATATGTGGCCATCATGGGCGAATCGGGCTCCGGAAAGACCACGCTGCTCAACATCCTTGCCGCGCTGGACAGACCCACCGCCGGCACGGTGCTGCTGGACGGGAAAGACCTTGCAACAATCCGGGAGGCGGAGATGGCCGCTTTCCGCCGCGACAATCTTGGCTTTGTCTTTCAGGAATTCAACCTTCTCGATACCTTTTCCATCGAGGACAACATCTTTCTTCCGCTGGTACTTGCCGGAAAGGGCTATATTGAGATGCGGGAAAGGCTTCGCCCCATCGCGGCGCAGCTGGGCATTGCCGAAATTCTGAAAAAATATCCCTACGAGGTCTCCGGCGGCCAGAAGCAGCGCGCGGCGGTGGCCAGAGCCCTGAT
Organism: Clostridiales bacterium; assembly: GCA_004554165.1. Lineage (GTDB taxonomy): Bacteria > Bacillota > Clostridia > Christensenellales > CAG-138 > CAG-1024. The sequence continues at coordinate 23,582 of SFNQ01000005.1, forward strand.
CACCAATCCCCGGCTGGTTCTCGCCGACGAGCCCACGGGCGCGCTGGACTCCAGATCCACCGACGAGCTGCTGCGGCTCTTTGCCGAGATCAACCGGGCGGGCCAGACGCTTCTCATGGTCACCCATTCGGTAAAGGCGGCCAGCCACGCCAGCCGCGTCCTGTTCATCAAGGACGGCGAGGTGTTCCACCAGATTTACCGCGGGGAGCACAGCAACGAACAGCTCTATCAGCTGATTTCGGACACCCTGACCATGCTGGCGACGGGCGGTGAGCGCAAATGAAGATTGGCTTTTACCCAAAACTCGCCCTTGCCGGCATCCGAAAAAACCGGCGGCTGTACACGCCCTTTCTGCTGACCTGTGCCGGTATGGCGGCCATGTACTACATCATCTGCTTCCTTGCCAGCACGTCGCTGCTGGAGGCCCTGCCGGGGCACGGCACCATTCAGGCCATGCTGAGCTTTGGCAGCGGCGTTCTGGCCATCTTCGCCGCAATCTTCCTGTTTTACACCAATTCCTTTCTGATCCGCAGGCGGAAAAAGGAATTCGGCCTGTATAACATCCTCGGCATGGGCAAGGGCAACATCGGACGCATCCTGTTCTGGGAAACGGTGGTCACTGCCCTCTTTGCTCTGGCTGCCGGTCTGGGCGTGGGCGTGGCCCTCTCCAAGCTGGCGGAGCTGGGACTGACCAACATCATGGGCGGCCAGGCGCAATACGCCTTTTCGGTATCCTTCTCTGCGGTATTGCAGACCGCCGTCCTGTTCTGCTGCATCTTTCTGCTGCTGCTGTTGAACGGGCTCCGGCAGATACACGTCACAAACCCCATCGCCCTGCTGCGCAGCGAGAACATCGGGGAGAAGCCGCCAAAAGCCAACTGGCTTATCGGCATTGCGGGCGCCGTTATTCTTGCTGCCGCCTATGCTATCTCCCTCACCATCAAAGACCCCGTGGCGGCCACTCTTGTATTCTTTGTGGCGGTAGCGATGGTGGTCATCGCCACATACATGCTCTTTGTCTCCGGCTCCGTACTGCTCTGCCGCCTCCTGCAAAGGAACAAGCGGTATTACTACAGGGCCAACCACTTCGTCTCCGTCTCCTCCATGGCCTACCGCATGAAGCGAAACGGCGCAGGCCTTGCCTCCATCTGCATCCTGCTGACCATGGTGCTTGTGATGGTTTCCTCCTCCGCCTGTCTGTACTTCGGCGCGGAGGACAGCCTCAGAACCAGATACCCGCGGGAGATCACGGTGGACATCAAATTCGAGGAATCGGAGGCGTTTCTGGGCGACGGCGTGCCGTCCATCCGCAGCGGAATCCAGCGCATCGCCGCCGCCCACGGCATCCGGCAGGACAATCTGTATGATTACCGCTATATTACGCTCACCGGCCTGCTGCACGGGGAAACGCTGGAGCCCGACGTCCGCGGCGCGGGCGGCATGATGCAGGGGGAGCTGCACCAGTTCTACATCGTGCCGCTGGCGGATTATAACCGCATGATGGGCACGGACCTTCGCCTCGATGCAGACGAAGCGCTGCTGTATTCCCTGCGCAACGATTATTCCGGGGATACTCTGACGATCCAAAACGGCCCCACGTTTCGTATCCGGGAGAAGCTTTTACAGTTCACCAGCAACGGGAACGCGCTGATGGACATCCTGCCCTCCATTTTCCTCGTGGTGTCCGATGTGGAAGCGTCGCTCAAGTCGCTGGGCAGCCTTACGGATTTCAACGGCGGCCGCATCATGGGGCTCTACTGGAGCTACGGCTTTGACGCCAACGTCTCCGACGAGACGCAGACCGCCGCCTGCAAGGAAATCCGGGAGTGGCTCGGCAAATACGGCGGGGAGGGCTTCCTCCGCGCGGCAAGCTGCGAGAGCAGGGCGGCCAACCGCGAAGATTTCTACGGCACCTTTGGCGGCATCTTCTTCCTCGGCATCCTGCTGAGCATCGTGTTCCTCTTTGCAACGGTGCTGATCATTTACTACAAGCAGATTTCCGAGGGCTATGAGGATCAGGGGCGCTTTGCCATCATGCAGAAGGTGGGCATGACAAAGCCCGACATCCGGCGGAGCATCCACTCGCAGATGCTGACGGTATTCCTGCTGCCGCTTGTTACCGCAGTCGTCCACCTTGCCTTTGCGTTCCCGATCATTCGGAAGCTGCTGCTGCTGTTCAACATGACGAATATCGAGCTGTTCCTCCTGACCACGCTCATCACCATTCTTATCTCCGCTGTGTTCTACGCGCTGGTCTATCGGAGCACCTCCAATGCCTACTATGCCATCGTCAGCGACGCGAAGGAGGCACAGGGATGACACAGGGGCTCGCAGCCGCTCCTGCAACGATGCGGCAGGGGTAGGAAAACGGATGGAACGGCAATGGATATCGGAGGCGCCGGGGCGTCCTCCGGGAGAACGGGTCCGGGCCCTGTTTGGCAGGGCGGTCACATGCCTGGGGTTCTGCGTTATGGGCCTGCTGGCGATACCGGCGGCGCTCTGCCTTGGGCTGATCTATCTGGTCTGGCAGGGCGCAAACGCCCTGTCCGGCCGCATTGAAAACGGCGGCGGAACGAAGAAATGAAGCGCGGGGCGGCATTGCAAATTGCGTTGGAGGGAGAACTTTGCATACGCCGCCTTGCGAATTCTTTCAGGCAATCCCCCCACGGCGCCGGGCTCTCCTTTTTTGCACCGGCACGGAGATGCCGATTCCCTGCGGAACTGATATGCTTTTTCCCGGAGGCGAGCCAAATGCAATGGGTCAGACGGCTGAACTGAACAATGCGGTGGAGTATATAGAATCTCATCTGGGCGGTGAAATCGATATTGCGCAGGCCGCGCGGCTGGCGGTCTGCTCCGGCTTTCACTTTCAGCGGGTTTCTCCTGTATGGCCGGCGTTACGCTGAGCGGGTATATCCGCCGCAGGCGAATGGCGCTAGCGGCTTTCGAGCCGGCAGAGAGCGGCGCAAGCATCATCGACATGGCGCAGAAATAAGGCTACGAATCTCCCACCGCGTTCAATCGCGCGTTCCAGAGCGTCCACGGCGTGGCCCCCAGCGCCGCGCGGCAGCAGGGCATTCCGCTACTGCATATCCCAGGCTGGCCTTCCATCTTTCAATCCGTGGAGGTCTGGCACTGAACTACAGAATCCTGAAAAAAGACGCCTTCCGCATCGTCGGTCTTTGCACAAGGAAGCCCATGAGCATGGACGATTGCTTTGAAAAAACGGCCCTGTTCTGGCAACAGCTGCATGCACAAATTTGGGCGGCGATGCGTTCCGGTTCTCCGAAAACGATCCTGACTACGCAGCGGTATTTCGGAACTGAAAACGGGAATCAGTACGGGATACCGGCCAGTAGTAGGAACGTGGTGCGCAACGCTTTCAACGAAACCGCGCGGGACATCTACAATCTCACGGGAATCTTCCGAAACATATAATGAGGAACTGTACGATTCGCTCCTGCGAACCGGCGCGGCAATATCGGAGCAGGATGCGCTTGGTGAGAGTGGGGTCAGTTTCTCAGACAATTACGCGCAGCGTTCCAATTTGGGCGGGGATACGTTCCAGTTCTCGGAGTTCACGCCAGATCCTTCAGCTGAAAATTCTGGATTCCCAGATTCTATTGCGGGCTATGATGAGGAGACACAAAAACGTATCGTACGTAATTTTGCGGAGTTTGAGATGAGCGGAGTTGACACCGCCGACCGGATTATCTTAGGGATGGTTCCAGACAGGCTCGCGGATGATGTGGTAAGACAATCTGGGGTAGACATTCGAGGTTTTAAAAATGTCCTGCATTCGGATGGCTTGAGGCACGGAGCAAAACACGATGTAAATACTGGAAACATCCCATTGACACCTGATGATGTTGTTGGAGCTTTGGATATTTTTGAGAATTACGACAAGGTTACTGTTACGGAAAAACGAGGGGAAAGCAGCATAAAACTGCAACGAACCGAACCAGACGGAATAACCTATATTGCCGTGATCGGGAAAAAGAAAGGGCACGTTTTCACGAAGAATATTTGGAAAATGATGACAACAAAAGATGGTTCTTCTCGCAGGACAGATGCTACAATAGCCCCTGCCTCAACGCCCGAAGCTGCCGCGAATATCAAACCATCTTTTGATGATAGTGTAACATTCGCGAAGACAGAATACAACGGAGATCAGAAAAGTTCACAATTCAACTTCTCCGAGAATGCACCCACCAAGCGCCAATCCCGCCTGAAAGAGGCGTGGGAACTGTTCGACAACAATTCCACACCGACCGAGTACTACGAATCGAACCCGCGCGGGTTTGATTTGCAGACGAGCAACCTGCTGCGCGGGCTCATGCTGAGAAACGGCGAGAACGTCGGCGGCACGCTGTCGGATGCCAGAATGGAGCGCATTGCAGGAATCTTCGCCGGCGCAAACAGACGAAACGCCTTGTCACTCTCGCTCAGTTCGCCTGTGCGCGTGTTTGAGGATGTAACGGGCTGGGGCGGTCGCACCGCAGAGGAACGCGCAAAGAATGTACGAAACGGGAACCTGCTCAAGAACACCTATTATGAGTATGGCAACCTGCAAGCGGCAAACCGGGAGACGTGGATTGCGGAGAACATGCGGCCCGTCATTGAGGCCACCACGAAACAAAACCCCGTCAATTCTTGCCCAGATGGACGCGGAGCCGCGGGGGCTGCCCGGCGTATCCGTCTGCGACGAAAAGGGCTTTTCCGGCTACTATGTCGGCGTTGCAGGTACGCGCCCTGCCCGCCGGACATGGAGGAATATGAGGTTCCTGCGGGACCTGGGCGGTGTTTGAATGTACGGGGCCCGTGCCGGAAGCCATGCAGAACCTGCCGCGCCGCATCGTAACCGAATGGCTGCCTGGCTCCGGCTACGAATATGCCTCCGCGCCGGACATCGAGCGCTTCTTTGAAGGCGACCAGAACGCGGCGGATTACCGCAGCGAGGTTTGGCTGCCGATTGTCAGAAAGTAAACCGGCGGTCTGGGCCGTCGCTGTCCCCGGGCCTGCCGGGGGCCGCGCCGGTCCTTTTCAATTCTACCCTCCGAAAGCGCTGCGTGGTATGCGGGTTGCATCCTCCCCATCAGGCGTACCAACGCCCTTTCCGGCCCATGGCTCGGACTGCCCGGCCGAACACGGCTGCCGCGGCGCACGGGCAGAATTCCCCGGATAAGCGCTTGCGCGGCCCTCTTTGTTCGCAGTATGGGCCGCGGACATACCGGTAAGGCGCGGACATACTGCGAACAAAGAGGGCGGTGGCCTTTTTAACGCTACAGCGCCGGGAGCCCTTGGCTCCCGGCGCCTGTACGCTTGCGGATACCGGTTCCGCCGCTTCTGCGGCCTCCCGGCTCAATCGTCCTCTTCCTCCTCAATCTTGGCCTGCTCGATGATCTTCTGGGCGATATTGCCCGGGACATCCTCATAGCGGACAAACTCGGATTTGAAGGAGCCGCGGGCCTGCGTCATGGAGCGCAGGTCGGTGGCGTACTTGAACATCTCGGACAGCGGCGCTTCCGCCACAACCTCCGTGCCGCCGTCTACGGGGTTCATACCCAGCATGCGGCCGCGGCGACGGTTCAGATCGCCGATAACATCGCCGACGTACTCGCTGGGCACGAGGATGTCATAGCGGTAGATTGGCTCAATGAGCGCCGGGGAAGCCTTGGCGCAGGCTGCCTTATAGGACAGGCGCGCCGCAGACTTGAAGGCAACCTCCTTGGAATCCACGGGATGGTACTTGCCGTCGTAAAGCGTGGCCTTGATGCCCACCATGGGATAGCCGGCGAGAACACCGTGTACCATGGCCTCGCGCAGGCCTTTTTCCACCGCAGGAATGTACTCCTTCGGCACGACGCCGCCCACGATGGCGTTGACAAACTCAAAGTCCGTACCCTCGGGCGCGGGCTCAAAGCGCATCTGCACAACGCCGAACTGACCGCTGCCGCCGGACTGCTTCTTGTGCTTACCTTCGGCCTCCGCGGTGGAGCGGATGGTCTCGCGGTAGGGAATCCGCGGGTCGGCAAGCGAGGCCTCCACGTTGGACTTGTTCTTGAGCTTGCTGCACACCACGTCGATATGCATTTCGCCAAGGCCGCAGATGAGCACGTCGCCGGTTTCGGCGTTCTTCTCGATGATGATGGTGGGGTCCTCCTCCTTGATGCGGTTCAGGCCGGAGATGACCTTATCGTCCTCGCCCTGCTTCTTTGCGGACACCGCAAGGCTGATGCAGGGTGCCGGAAAATCGATCTGCTCAAACTTCACGGGCGCGGCAGGATCGCAGAGGGTATCGCCGGTTGCGGTAAACTGCAGCTTGGGAATGGCGCCGATATCGCCGGCGTTGAGCTTGCCGATGTTCTCGCTCTTTTTGCCGCGCAGCAGCACGGGCGCGGTGGGCTTTTCCGCCTTCTCGGCGTTGGCGTTGTAGAGCTGCGTGTTCACATCGACGGAGCCGCTGAACACCTTGACGATGGAATACTTGCCGAACTGGTCGATGACGGTCTTCATGACCTGGGCGGCGAACTTGCCGTCCTGCCGGATCTCGACGGGCTCGCCGCTTCTGGCATCCACGGCCTTGCGCGCCCTGACCTGATCGGCTGCGGGCAGGTAATGAACGATGTTGTCCATCAGCGTGGCAACGCCGATGTTCGCGGCGGCCGCAACGCAGCACACGGGGGTGACGATGCCCTCGCGCACACCCACGGACAGGCCCTGAAGAATCTCTTCACGGGAAAGCTCGCCCTGATCGAAATACTTCTCCATGAGCGCCTCGTCGGACTCCGCGGCAGCCTCGGTGAGCTTTTCGTAAAGATCCTGCGCCTCCGCCTCCAGCGCAGAGGGAATGGCAACTTCCTTTTCGCCCTTGCCGTCGAACATCTTCGCGGTCATATGGACGATGTCCACATAGCCCTTGAACGCGCCGCCTTCCATAATGGGAAGCTGAATCGGGACAACGGAGGGGCCAAACTTCTCGCTGATGGCAGCCATGACCTTTTCAAAATTGGCATTCTCACGGTCCATCTGATTGATGACCATCATGCGGGCCTTATGCTGCTTTTCGCACATGGCCATGGCCTTCTCGGCGCCGACCACGGGGCCGGACACCGCGCCGACAACGATGAGCGCGCTGTCCGCCAGCGCCATGGCGGCGGCAACCTCGCCGTAAAAGTCGAAAAATCCGGGCGCATCGATCACGTTGACCTTGCTGTTCTTCCACTCGAGCGGCGCAAGCGCGACATTGATGGAGATCGTGCGCTTGATCTCCTCGGGATCAAAATCCGTCGTGGTCGTACCGTTTTCCACCTTGCCGATGCGGTCCACAAGACCGGCGTTGAACAGCATGGCCTCGGTCAGCGTGGTTTTGCCCTCGCCGCCGTGTCCGAAGATGCCGATGTTGCGAATATCCTTCGCGGTATAGTCCTTCATTCCGAAACCCCCTGAAAAAAATTGTGCTTTCGTATTCATAAGTCGCTCCGCAAATAGCCCGGAAGAAATGCAGTCGGGTACGCGGAAAAACCCATTTTAGCCAAGTATTATATTATCAGTTTGACCACGGCTTGTAAACCATGATTTTCAAGTTTTATGCAGATAGGCCCGCTGCTCGTCCGTCAGGGCATCGATGGCAACGCCCATGGTCAGGAGCTTCTTCTGCGCCACGGCCTCGTCGATTTCCCTGGGCACGGCCGTCAGGCGCGGCGGGAGCGCACCTCTGTTCAGCGCGATATGCCGCGCGGACAGCGCCTGAATCGCAAAGCTCATGTCCATGATCTCCACGGGATGTCCATCGCCCGCGGCCAGATTGACAAGCCGTCCCTCGGCCAGCACATACAGCCAGCGGCCGTCCGCCAGACGGTAGCCTCGGATGTTCGGCTTCATCTGCTTCTGCTCCACGGCGATTTCCGAAAGGCGCTTGACGTTGACCTCCACATCGAAATGTCCCGCGTTGCAGAGCACCGCGCCGTCCTTCATCTTCAAAAATGCCTTTTCGCCCACCACATCGCAGTTGCCGGTGACGGTGATAAACAGATCGCCCAGCGGCGCCGCCTGAGTCATGGGCATGACCGAGAACCCGTCCATGACCGCCTCGATGGCCTTGACGGGATCCACCTCCGTGACGATCACCCTTGCGCCGAGTCCCTTGGCGCGCATGGCCACGCCCTTGCCGCACCAGCCATAGCCCGCGACCACAACGGTTTTTCCGGCCACCACAAGATTGGTCGTGCGGTCGATGCCGTCGAACACGGACTGGCCCGTGCCATAGCGGTTGTCAAACAGGTGTTTGCAGTCCGCATCGTTGACCGCAATCATCGGGAAGCGCAGCTGGCCTGCCGCATCCATCGCCCGAAGGCGCAGGATGCCCGTCGTGGTCTCCTCGCAGCCGCCCAGCACCCGCGCCTCAATCTCCGGAAAAGACGCATGGAGCATATGGATGATGTCGCCGCCATCGTCGATGATGATGTCCGGGCCGGCCTCCACCACACGGCGGATGCAGGCGTCATACTCCTCCCCGGTGCAGCCGTGCAGCGCGTATACATGGAGTCCTCCTGCCGCCAGAGCGGCCGCCACGTCGTCCTGGGTGGAGAGCGGGTTGCTGCCGGTGATATACATCTCGGCACCGCCTGCGGCCAGCGTCCTGCACAGGCAGGCCGTCTTTGCCTCAAGGTGGATGGACAGCGCGATCTTCAGCCCGGCAAAGGGCTTCTCCGCAGCAAAGGCAGCCTCGATATCCCGCAGCAGCGGCATGTTGCGCCAGGCCCAGAGAATCTTGTCCTCGCCGGACGGCGCCAGGGAAATATCGCGGATGAAGTTTTGCATGGGTTCCTCCTTTTTCGGAACGACCGGGCGTTCCCGTAATATTGATCAGAACGGCGAAACCACGCGGTTCAGCCCTTCAGATACCGAATCGCCTCCTGCAATTGGGCGTCCGACTCCCGCGGAATGGCCGTAATGGGCGACTGCCGGTATTCTTCCTGCGGTTCAACCGGAATATCCGGCGCAATGCCCACATCCTGGATGCAGATGTCGTTGGGGGAGTAATAGGCGTCAGTGGTGATCTTGACCCAGCCCGCATTGCTGTTCAGCCGGTACGTGGTCTGCACGATGCCCTTGCCGAAGGTCCGGGTACCAATAATTGCGGCGCGGCCGTTGTCCTTGAGCGCGCCGGTCAGAAGCTCGGAAGCGGAGGCGGAATTGCCGTTTACAAGCACGGCCATGGGAAAGGCATAGCCGTCCTCCTCGGCAAAATAGGTTCGCGTGTCCTCTGTTTTGGACTTGATGGAAACGATGGTGTCGCCCTTTTTCAGGAACATGTCCGCAACGTCGAGCACCTCGGTCAGTCCGCCGCCGGGGTTGTCCCGCAGGTCGAGGATCAGCGACTGCATGCCGCTCTCCAGCAGCGACGCGAGGGCCGTCTCCATTTCCCCCACCACGTTGCCGTGAAAGGACTCGATCTGCACATAGCCGATGCCGCCGTCCAGCATCTCGTAGCTGACATAGGGCGTATATACAAGCTCCTTGCGCACCGTCACGGCAAAGCGCTCGCCGCCGCGCAGCAAGGACAGATCATCCGGCCTATCCTCGTCGTCAAAAAAGAGCAGGAGTAGCTCGTCCAGCGTCAGATTCGCCGTTTCCGTTCCGTTGACGGCGACGATGTAGTCGCCCGCCAGCGCGCCCGCCCGCTCCATGGGGCTGTCCGGATAGACCCGGTCGATCCTGGCGCCGGCCGCGTCGGGTTCTGCGATCAGAATGCCGATGCCAACATACTCGCCGGACTGGTCCGCCAGCAGCGCGTCGTACTCTTCCTTCGTATAATACTCTGCATAGACGTCGCCAAGGCTGGCCACCATGCCGCGAAGCGAGGCGTCGATCAGGGCCTGCTCTCCGGCTTCCGCATCGTAATAATAAAAGTGCTTTTCAATGGTATCCGCCATCTCCGCAAGCGGCGCATACTGGCTGACGAGATTATAGCGCGCCAGCAGCGCGCAAAGCGCCCCCAGAGACGCGCCGAGAAGGACCACAAGCGCCAGAATGACCCGCCTGTAGGAGCGATCGCTACGCATGGACGCTCACTTTCCGAATCACCCGCGCCTGCATTTCATCCAGGTCGCACACATCCAGATGCCGCTCCTTCTTTCCGCGAAGTCCTGAGATGCCCGCGGGCACCTTCACGCCGGAAATCCCGTTCAGGCGCTCCACGTTCATAAAATCGTCCGACCCCGGCGTCTCAAACGCAGAGAGTACGTCGCTGGCGAATTTGTAGGGGTTTGCCGTGGACAGGAGGATGGTCTGCGTATCGTCGCCGGTCCGCTCCCGGTAGCGCTCGTATACGGTCTGCGCAACGGCGGTATGGGGATCCATGAGATAACCGTATTTCCCGAACACGCGGCGGATGGTCGAAAGCGTATCCTCCTCCGAGCACCAGCCCGCGGCAAACAGCTCACCGAGGGCAGCCCGCCGCTTTTCGCCGATGCCGTATCTGCCGTTGTCGCGAAGCTGCTCCATCCACTGGCAAACCTGCGCCTCGTCCCGGTCCGCAATCTCATACAGCAGACGCTCCAGATTGCTCGAAATCAGGATATCGATGGAGCAACTCATGCTCTTGTAGAAGGGGCGTATATCGTTGTACTCGCCCTGCTCGAAAAAGTCCGTCAGCACGTTGTTGCGATTGGACGCGCAGATCAGCCGGTTGACCGGAAGCCCCATGCGCACGGCGTAGTAGCCCGCGAGAATGTCGCCGAAGTTTCCGGTGGGCACGCAGAAGTTCACCCGGTCGCCAAAAGCGATCCTGCCGCTTTCCACCAGGCTCCGGTAGGAGGTAAAGTAGTAAACGATCTGCGGCAGCAGCCGGCCGAAGTTGATGGAATTTGCGCTGGACAGGCGGCAGCCCAGCTTTTCGAGGGCAGCCCGCGCCTCCTCGGAGGCAAAAATCTTTTTTACGCCGGTCTGCGCATCGTCAAAGTTGCCGCGCACGGCGCATACGTCCACGTTGTCCCCCTCCTGCGTGACCATTTGCAGGCGCTGGGCGCGGGAGACGCCGCCGTAGGGATAAAACACGAGCACGCGCGTCCCTTCAACGCCGCAAAAGCCCTCCAACGCAGCCTTCCCCGTATCGCCCGAGGTGGCCACGAGAATATAAATCTCATGATTCTCTCCGGTCAGGCGGAGCGAATTGCGCATCAGGTAGGGCAGGATTTGCAGCGCCACATCCTTAAACGCCATGGTCGGCCCATGCCAGAGTTCCAGCACGCTCTCCGTCTCCGTCAAGGGGACCACGGGCGTGACCGCGGGATCGTCAAAACTCCGGTAGGCGTCCTTCAGCATCTGCCGCAGCTCCTCCCCGTCCGTTTCGGGAAGGTATTTCGACAGGATGGCATAGGCCGTATCCAGATAGTCCGTGTTGAGGCTTTTGATGTCCAGCTGCGGGAACGACGAAGGCACATACAGTCCACCCGTCGGGCTGATGCCCTGTACGATTGCCTGCGCCGCCGTGACGGCCTCGCCGCCGCGCGTACTCAAGTATTTCATGTTGCTTTCCGTTCTGTTCCTTTTCTCAGTTTGTGGTTTGTATTACCATGTCATCCATGAAAGCGGGCAGCGTATCGCGGCTGCCGCTGATGCTCAGGATGATATTGATGTTATGTTTCCTCGAAAACGCCGAAAGATCGTCAAAGAAGGGCTCGAGCTCCGAAAGCTCATGATGGACAAAGTTTTTGAAGCCATCCACATAGACATATTCAAGATCAAAATCCTGCGCCGCAATGCCGCAGATGAAGCCATAGAGCATTTTTGAGGTTTTCACGCCGTAGTCCGCCGCATTGATAAAGCGGATGCTGGACGACAGGTCGAACATATAGCTGTTGTCGTCGTCGATAAAAACGATGCTTCCCTTGGCCTTCTCCGCCATATCGTTGGCATGCCGCAAAAGCTGCTTGGTCTTGCCCGTGCCCTTTTCTCCAAAGATGACTCCAATCAAATCCGTAGTCCTCCTTTTCCTTCTGTGTTGTCCTTTCGGGTCAGCTTCATTATAGCGCCCTGGAGCACGCATTGACAAGCGAATCAGGAAAAAGTTTCGGATTTTGACATAGAGGGGCCATGCAGCCGGGCCGGGTTCCATAAAACCGGAGGCCCGGCGCCGCCCGCTTTCGGAGCGCCGCCCCGCGGCCCGCGCCTCAGCCCGACCGCGCCCCCGGGATTCCCGCCGGCAAAAGCAGGCTGACCCGCCTTTTTTTGCAAGCTGGCGTGAATGTCCGCCCCTGTTCGGAAAAAGAGGGCCGCCGGGGAACATCAGAGGCAGACCGCCTGCAAAAAACGGGCCCTCCCCTGCAAAGTCCGAAAAAGTTTCGCGCTTTTTCAAAAACACGCTGCCGGAGCGGGCGTTATATGGTATAATTCGTGGTATGAGTGGAAGTATGGACTTAACCAAGCTGAACGATCAGCAGCGCGCCGCCGTCACCTGTACGGAGGGGCCGCTTCTCGTGCTGGCGGGCGCGGGCAGCGGGAAAACCCGCGTGCTCACGCACCGCATCGCCTATCTCATCGGGGAGCGGCAGGTGTCGCCCCGGAGCATCCTCGCCCTTACCTTTACCAACAAAGCCGCCGGTGAAATGCGGGAGCGGGTCAGTGCGCTGGTGGGCCCCTCCGCCGCCGACATGTGGGTGATGACCTTTCACGCCTGCTGTGTGCGCATTCTCCGCCGCGAGATCGAGCAGCTCGGCTATGAGAAGGGCTTCGTTATCTACGACGACAGCGACCAGCAGACCGTGCTGCGGCATGTGATCGCAGACCTGAATCTCAACGAAAAGATCTATACCCCCCGCGGGCTGTCCTCGCAGTTCAGCGAGGCGAAGAACCGCTCGCTGGACCCGCTGGCCTTTCTGCGCGAGGGCTATGCCCCGCAGCAGGTAACGGACGCCTTCGTGCTCTACCAAAAGCGGCTCAAGCAGAACAATGCGCTGGATTTTGACGACCTGCTGCTCAAAACCCTGGAGCTGTTCCAACGATTTCCGGATACGCTTGCGCGCTACCGCGCCCGTTTTCAGTATATCCTGGTGGACGAGTATCAGGACACCAACATGGCGCAATACCATATCGTAAGGCTCCTGGCGGACGAGCACCGCAACATCTGCGTTGTGGGCGACGACGATCAGAGCATCTACGGCTGGCGCGGCGCGGACATCCGCAACATTCTCGAGTTTGAAAAGGATTTTCCCGGCGCCACGGTCATCCGGCTTGAGCAGAACTACCGCTCCACCGAGCAGATTTTGAACGCCGCCAACTGCATCATCGCCAACAACCACGGCCGCAAGCCGAAAAAACTCTGGACCGCGCAGAAGGGCGGCGAGCCCGTGGCGCTGCGGGAGAACAACGACGAGCGGGACGAGGCGATGTACATCTGCAACCGGATCATCACCGACACCCGCTACGCAGGCCGCGGCTACGACGACTTCGCCATCCTCTACCGCACGCATGCCCAGAGCCGCGTGCTTGAAATGTACCTCAAGAGCTTCGATATCCCCTACCGGGTTTACGGCGGGCTCTCCTTCTTCCAGCGCGCGGAGGTCAAGGATATCCTCTGCTATCTCCGCCTGCTTGCCAATCCCAATGACGACGTGGCCTTCCTGCGGGTCATCAACACGCCAAAGCGCGGCCTTGGCGATGCGGCCATCGCCTTTTTGCAGGCCGCTGCCTCGGCAAAGGGCTGCCCGCTGTTTGTGGCGGCCATGACCGCCGCAGATTTGCCGCCGCGTTATGCGGCAAAGATAAAACAGTTCTGCGACACGATGGTGGCGGCCCACGGCACGCTGGGCATCTCCCCGCTTTCGGAGACCTCGGAGCTGCTGCTCGCCTCCATCGGTTACGACAATTACCTGCGCGATGACAAAAAGGAGAACTATGAAACCCGCGCCGAGATCGTCAGGGAGCTGCTGGGATACATTGCGGAGTTTGAAAGAGGCGTGGACGAAAACGAGTCCGACCCTCTGGAGGCTTTTTTGGAAAACGTGGCCCTGTTCACCGCCACGGACCGGATGGACACAGCCCAGGGGCAGGTATCCCTCATGACGCTGCACAGCGCCAAGGGGCTGGAATTCCCCGTGGTCTTTCTCTGCGGTATGGAGGACGGCCTCTTCCCCTCCTCCCAGTCCCGCTTCGACCCGGAACGCATGGAGGAGGAACGGCGGCTCTGCTATGTGGGCATCACCCGCGCGCGGGAGGAGCTGCGGCTGAGCTACGCCAGGCAGCGCATGCTCTACGGCAGGCTCGAACCCTCCCGTCCCTCGCCCTTTCTGGAGGAGCTTGCTCCGGCCCTGCCAGATCAGCCGGCCCCCACACCGCAGCCCGCGCCGCGCAGGCCGGCGGCCGCGCAGCCGGCGCCGCCGCGGGATTTGCATACGCTCCGGCAGCCGCCGCAAGCGCCTCTCCGCTTCGATACGCCCCGGGTGCCGCAGCCGCCGCCTACCCCGCCAAAAGCCGCGCCCATCGCCGTGCAGGCGGGCCAGCGGGTCAGTCATAAAACCTTCGGCAGGGGTACCGTGCGCTCCGTGGGCGGCAGCGGAGCGAACCAGATCGTCGAGATCGACTTTGACAACGGGCAGACGAAGAAGTTCGCCGCCGCCTACGCGCCCATCACCCGACTGGAGGACTGATGCTATGACTAGACAGGAAGAGCTCGTGGCGCTGCTCAGGCGCTACGGCGCGGCCTACTATGAGGCCGACGCGCCCGAGATTTCCGACGCGGAATACGACGCGCTTTACGACGAGCTGCTGGCGCTGGAAGCGGAGAGCGGCCTTGTGCTGCCCGATTCCCCCACAAGGCGCGTGGGCGGCGCGCCAAGAAAGGACTTTTTGCCGCACAGGCATCTTGCAAGGCTCTGGAGCATGGACAAGGTGCGCACGCCCGAGGCGCTCATGGATTGGGAAAACCGCGTGCTGCGGCTTTCCGAGGGGCTGCCCCGGCCCACCTTTGCGCTGGAGTACAAATTTGACGGCCTGACCGTCAACCTGACCTATGAGAAGGGCCGCCTTGCCCTCGCCGCAACCCGCGGCAACGGCACGGTGGGCGAAACCATCACAGAACAGGTCAAAACCATTGCGGGTCTGCCGCAGACCATCCCCTTTACCGGACGCATGGAGGTGCAGGGTGAGTGCATCATGCGCCTGTCCGTCCTCGAGGAATTCAACAAAACCTCGGACGAGCCTCTGAAAAACGCCCGCAACGCCGCCGCGGGCGCGCTGCGCAACCTGGATCCCGCAGTGACGGCCAGCCGGCATTTGGACTGCTTCTGCTACAACGTGGGCTATATTGAGGGAAGGACGCTGCACGACCAGAGGGAAATGCTGGATTTTCTGAGAGAGAACGGCTTTCCCGTCAGCCCCTACATCCGCTGGTGCGCAGGCGCTGCGGAGCTCATGCGACAGATCCGGCAGGCAGAGCGGGAAAGGGATTCTCTGGATTTTCTCATTGACGGCATGGTCGTCAAGGTCACGGATTTTGCTCTGCGCGAGGCGCTGGGCGCGACGGAGAAATTTCCGCGCTGGGCTGTCGCCTACAAGTTTGCGGCGGAGGAAACCACCTCCGTGGTGGAGCGCGTTACATGGGAGGTGGGCCGCACGGGCAAGCTGACGCCGCTTGCGCATCTTGCTCCCGTGGAGCTTGCGGGCGCCACCATCCGCCGCGCCACGCTCAACAACTTCGACGATATCCGGAGAAAGCGCGTCGGCGTGGGCTCCCGGGTGTTTCTGCGCCGCAGCAACGACGTGATCCCGGAAATCCTCGGCAGCGTACCCGGGGACGCGCCCGGAGCAGCCATCGAAAAGCCTGTGGTCTGCCCCAGCTGCGGCGCCCACGTGGAGCAGCGCGGCGCACACCTGTACTGCACCAACTCCCTGTCCTGCCGCCCGCAGATCGTGGGCCGCATTGCGCACTATGCTTCGCGAAACGCCATGGACATAGAGCAGCTCAGCGAAAAGACCGCGGAGCAGCTGGTGGACAGCTTCGGCATCGCAACGATTCCGGAGCTCTACGAACTGACCGTGGAACGGCTGATGCCCCTGGAACGCTTTGGGCAGAAAAAGGCGCAAAACCTCGTTGATGCGCTGGAAGCCAGCAGGCGGCGGCCGCTGAGCGCCTTTCTGTTCGCGCTGGGCATCCCCAACGTGGGCGAAAAGACGGCAAAGGATCTGGCGCGCCGTTTCGGCACGCTTTCCCGGGTGCGGGAGGCTGCCCGGGAGGCGCTGCTGGCCATCGACGACGTGGGTGAGATTGTGGCGGACAGCGTACTGGGCTTTTTTTCCGACCCCTCCATTGCGGCGCAGGTGGACGCGCTGCTTGCCCACGGCGTCTCCCCTGCACCGGAGGCCGCCGCTGCCTCGGACAGCCCGATTGCGGGAAAGACGCTCGTTGTTACCGGCACGCTCCCCACGCTCAGCCGCCGGGACGCGGAGGCGCTGATTGAGCGCATGGGCGGCAGGGCCGCTGGCAGCGTCAGCAAAAAAACCGACTATGTGCTTGCGGGCGAAGCCGCCGGCAGCAAGCTGGACAGAGCGCAGGCGCTCGGCATTCCCATTCTGGATGAAGCGGCGTTCCTGGCGCTGATCGGAGAGAGCAACCAATGATGCGGCTTGGAAAACTGGACAACGACGAGCTGGAACGGCTCGTGCTGAAAAAATTCAAACGGACGCGGCCGGAATCTCTGGCCGTGCCGGAGATCGGCGTGGACTGCGCCGCGCTGGATCTGGGCGGAGATATCGCCGCGCTGTCCTGCGATCCCATCACCTCCGCCTCCCTTGCGCAGCTTGGCAGGCTTTCCGTTCACGTAAGCTGCAACGACGCGGCCGCCGCGGGCGCGGAGCCCGTGGGCCTGCTGGTCACGCTCCTTGCGCCCCCCTCCATCTCGCAGGAGGACATTGGCCGCATTGCGGACGACCTTGCCGCCGCCGCCCTTGACGCGGGCGTGGACGTGCTGGGCGGGCATACGGAGGTGACGGACGCCGTAACGCGGGCCGTAACCAACACCACCGTGCTGGCGCGCATTCCCCGGGGCAGGATGCTCCCGGGCATGCAGCCCGGGGACGCCCTCGTTATGACAAAATGGGCGGCGCTGGAGGGCAGCGCCATCATCGCCGAGGATTTTCCCGCCGTCTTTTCCGCCCTCGATCCCGCCGTGCGGGAAACCGCGCTCTCCTTTGTCCGCCATCTCAGCGTGGTCCCGGAGGGGCGCTACGCCGCCGCCCACGGCGCCACCGCCATGCATGACGTTACGGAGGGCGGAATTCTGGGCGCCGCCTGGGAACTGGGCCATGCGGCAGGGCTTCGCGTTGTGCTTGACCCGGCGCGCGTTCCCATTCTGCCGGAAACCAGGGCCATCTGCCAGGCCGCCGGCATCGATCCGCTCCGCCTCATCAGCAGCGGCAGCATGCTCATCGCCTGCCCGGACGGGGAGGCCATGGTGCGCGGTCTTTCGCAGGAGGGAATCCCCGCCACGGTGGTGGGACATGCGGCGCCTTCCGGCCAGGGGCTGTATACGCCGCAGGGCGAAGCGCTGGCCCCACCAGGCGCAGATGAATTGTACCGCTTGTTTTCATAAGCGATTCATGCTAAGATAAATTGTTTCGATTTGCGAGGTGACACGGATGTACAGTATGACCGGCTACGGCCGCGGGACCGCGGCAGCCGACGGGCGCGAGCTGACCATTGAGCTCAAGTCCGTCAACCACCGCTATCTGGACGTTTCCATGCGTCTGCCCCGCCATCTTCTTTTTCTTGAGGACGGGATTCGCGCCGGGCTTTCCGCCGCGCTTTCCCGCGGGCATGTGGACGTGTTTCTCAACTACCGCAACACGCGCTCGGACGCGCGCAGCGTCACCATCAACACGGGACTGCTGGAGGCCTATCTTTCCGCCGCCCATGAAGCCGGCGAGCGTTTCGGCCTCCGGGACGATCTGGGGCTTACCGCGGCGCTGCGGCTGCCGGACGTTACCGAGGTCTGCGAGGCGGACGAGGACCGGGATGCGGTGCTGGCCCTTTGCAGCGAGGCGCTCTCCTGCGCCATTGCCGCGCTGCGCGATATGCGCCGTCTCGAGGGCGAACGGCTCAAGGCGGACCTTGCTTCGCGCGTTGACGCGGTTTTCGGCCTTGCAGAAGAAATTGCCGCCCGCGCGCCGCTTGTCATCGAGGAATATCGGGCAAAATTGAACGAGCGCATTGAACAGCTCCTGGAAAAGACCGAGGTAGACCGCGCGCGGCTTGCCACGGAGGTTGCCCTCTTTGCGGACCGCGCCAGCATCGACGAGGAGATCGTGCGCCTGCGCAGCCACGTTGCGCAGATGCGCCTGCTCTTTGAGGAAGGCGAGCCTGTGGGCCGCCGGATGGATTTTGTGGTACAGGAGATGAACCGCGAGTTCAATACCATCGGCAGCAAGGCCAACGACGGCGAGCTGACTGCCCGTGTGCTCAGCGGCAAGGCGGAGATTGAAAAGATCCGCGAACAGATTCAGAACATTGAATAGGAGGCGCAGCCCTATGGGATTCCGGCTTGTAAACATCGGCTTTGGCAACATCGTTTCCGCCGACCGTCTGATCGCCATCGTTAGCCCGGAAAGCGCGCCCATCAAGCGCATCGTGCAGGAAGCGCGGGAGGCCGGGCGGCTCATCGACGCCACCTGCGGGCGGCGCACCCGGGCCGTGGTCGTCACGGACAGCGACCACATCATTCTTTCCGCCATTCAGCCGGAAACCGTCGCCAACCGTCTTGACGCCTGCGACGGCGAGGACGAATAAACTTCAGGCAAGGCTTATTTGGGAGGGACATCTTTTATGAAGCAATCGCGGGAAGGACTTCTCCTCGTTGTTTCCGGCCCCGCCGGCGTCGGCAAGGGCAGCATCGACGGCATTCTGCTGGAGCGGCACCGCAACATGCGGCTCTCCGTCTCCGCGACCACGCGCAGCCCGCGCCCCGGCGAGATCGACGGCGTTCACTACTTTTTTATCGACGAGGAGCGTTTTCGGCAGATGATCGCGGAAAACGCCTTTCTCGAATACATGCAGGTATTCAACATGCATTACTACGGTACGCCCCGGGCCTACGTCGAGCAGGAGCTGCGGGCCGGGCATGACGTGCTGCTGGAAATCGACGTTCAGGGCGCCATGCGCGTCAAGGAATCCTACCCGGACGCCGTGCTGGTTTTCGTGGCGCCGCCCTCCATGAGCGCGCTCAAGGAGCGCCTGATCGGCAGAAATACCGAGACCCCCGAACAGATCGAAAAGCGCTTTGCAACGGCCTATCAGGAGGTTCGCTGCATGAACCGTTACGATTATATCGTCGTCAACGACGTGCTGGACGTGGCCGTGCGCCGCATGGAGCATATCATCAACGCCGAAAAGTGCCGCGCATCGCGCAATCAGGCCATTATCAACGAATTTGCAGGAGGAAAAGACGAAATATGATGAACCAGCCCTTGAATCAGCTTGTGGAAAAAGCGGGCGGATGCCGCTATATGCTTGTGACCGCCGTTGCCCAGCGCGCGCGGCAGCTGCAAAGCGATCCCGACAAGCTGGGCGACCGCAAGCCGGTCACCGTCGCCGTGGACGAACTCTATCACGACGAGCTGACGCTTGAGTACCCGAAGGAATACTACCAGAACAGCTGATTTTTTTGGAATTCAGCCCGGAGGAACCTGGCGGGAAGTCCATACGCGCGGGCGCGGCGCCACAAAAACAGTCCTCCCGTCTTTTGGGGATTTACGGTTCTGCCGGAAATGCCTTTTGCTTTTCAGGCGGCAAGACCCCGCAAAAAGCGGCCTCACAGGGGCGGGATGGTCGAAACGGCGGCAGGGGCCACGGTATAAGCCCGGCGCCGAAAATGCCGATTCGGATCCGGCGGTATCCGCCAGTCCGGATCAGGCTCCTTGTTGAGGCTGCAAGCCTCATGGGGGGATTCGGCAGGCGGCGAAGTACCCGCGCCGGAAGGCCTTCGATTCTGGCGCATATTCCCGCAGGGCCGGCGTTCGCTTTAGGGGTTGCGGCCCCGCTTCGCCCAGTTTTTTCGACCGGCTGAGCCCGCGCATGCGGGCTGTCGTCGGTTTTGGGGGAATGCGCCGGACGCCCGCGCTGCAAACCGTTGCGGAAAGGGGGATTGGAATTGTTCGCAGAGATTATCATCGATATCGCGCACGCAAACGTGGACCGGCTGTTCACCTACCGTGTCCCGGAAGAGTTGTCCATCCTCCCGGGGCAGCATGTACTCGTTCCCTTCGGCCACGGCAACGCGCAGAAGGAGGGCTTTGTCCTCTCGCTTACGGAAACCCTGGAGGCGGACTATCCGCTCAAGGATGTGCTGCGCGCCATCGAGCCCTATCCCGTCCTGCTGCCGGAGCAGATTTCGCTTGCGTACTGGATGCAGAAGAACTACCACTGTCTGCTTGTGGACGCGCTGCGGCTGATGATTCCCGCGCAGCTGCGCGGGGGGCGCGTTCATGAAAAAATCGAGCGAACGGTATCGCTGTCACGGACGCTGACGCCCGAGGAGATGCTTCGTTCTCTCTGTGACAGCAGCGGCAAGCCCCGGGCAAAAAAGCAGCATGAGGTTGTAAAGCTGCTCAGCGAGAGCGGTCTCGAGATGTCCGTGGCCGACATCAACGCCTTCCTTGGCGGCGCCTCGTCCGCCATCGGTGCGCTCATCCGGCGCGGCTACCTCGTGGAAAACGGCCACGTTACCTTCCGCAGACCGGACGGCGCGGGGGAAGCGATTGCGGATAAAACCGTCGCGCTGAACGCAGCGCAGCAAAGCGCCGTTGCCGCAGTGAACGAAGCCATGGCGCGCCGCGATGGTAGCACGCTGCTGCTCCACGGCGTGACCGGCAGCGGCAAAACCGAGGTCTATATGCGCTGCATCGAAGCCTGCCTTCGCAGCGGGCGCGAGGCCATCGTGCTGGTGCCGGAGATCTCCCTCACGCCGCAGACGGTGGGACGGTTTCGCGCGCGGTTTTCCGACGAGATCGCAGTGCTGCACAGCCGCCTGAGCGCCGGCGAGCGCTTCGACGAATGGCGACGCATCCGGCTCGGCAGGGCCCGCGTGGCCGTCGGCGCAAGAAGCGCCATCTTTGCGCCCTTCTCCGCGCTGGGCCTCATCATCATCGACGAGGAGCATGAGGCCAGCTACCAGAGCGAAACCGCGCCGCGCTACCATGCGGCAGAGATTGCCCTGCGCCGCGCGGCGGAAACGGGGGCCGCGCTGCTGCTTGGCAGCGCAACGCCCTCCCTGCTCTCCTACTTCCGCGCAACATCCGGACGCTATCAGCTGCTGACGCTGCCCGAGCGCGTGATGCACCGGCCCATGCCGGAGGTTGAGATTGTGGACATGCGCCAGGAGTTCCTTGCCGGCAATAATGGTATCTTCTCCCAAAGGCTCCAGAAGCTCCTGCGGGAGTGCTTCTCGGACGGCAGGCAGGCCATGCTGTTTTTAAACCGCCGGGGCTACTCCACCTTTGTCTCCTGCCGCGCCTGCGGCAAGGTCATTCAGTGCGAAAACTGCGACATCTCCATGACCTATCACAAAAACGCAGGCCTGCTCCGCTGCCACTTTTGCGGCGCGTCCGCACCCATCCCCAGCCGCTGTCCGGACTGCGGAAAGCCCTTTATCAAATACTTCGGCATTGGCACGGAGCAGGTGGAGGAACAGCTGCGCCGTCTGTTTCCCGACGTGAGGGCGCTGCGCATGGATACGGACACCATGCGAAAAAAGGGCGCCTTCGACCAGACGCTTTCCGCCTTTTCCCGGGGAGAGGCGCAGGTGCTCATCGGCACGCAGATGATCGCCAAGGGCCATGATTTCCCAAACGTGACGCTGGTTGGCGTGGTAGCCGCGGACGCAACGCTCTGCATCCCGGACTACCGCAGCACCGAGCGGACCTTCCAGCTTCTGACGCAGGTGGCGGGCCGCGCCGGGCGCGACGACAATCCGGGCCGCGTGGTCGTGCAGACCTACAACCCGAACCATCCGGCAATCCGCTTTGCCAAAAACCATGATTATCCGGGTTTCTTCCGCTATGAGCTGGCGGAGCGGCGGAAGGCGCTCTTTCCGCCCTATACGCTGTTTCTCCGGCTTCTCTTTTCCGGCCCCGACGAGGCGGCGCTGGCGGAGAGCGGAGAGCGCTATGGCCGCGCGCTGGAAGCGGCCCTTCTGGATCTGCTCGGCAGCGAGGGCAGGCAGGATCTGCTGATGCTCTCCTGCTCCCCGGCGCCCATCCGCAAAAAGCAGGGCAGTTACCGCTATCAGGTGCTCATCAAGCTCCTGCGCACCAAACGCACCGCAAGCGTTCTGCGCCTGATCTACGACTTTGAGGCGGCGCACCGCAACGAGCTCTTCGCCCTGCTGGAGGTCAACCCGCAGGATATGCTGTAATCGCCCATGGAGGTTCGCTTGGGTTTTGCCCTCGCCGCCGTCCCGCTCTGTCGCTAAGGCTTCTGTGGACATGATTTCGGCCTGTTGTCCGCCGTTTTGGAGGATACCAGCGCCACTCGCCGCAGCAGCGAGCGTCCGCCCTTTGCTTTGAATCGATTTTTCTTTTCTGCCGCCGCCCTTTGCAGCAGCGGCGGGCTTTTTGCCGGTAAAGTATCTTTATTACCCCGCGATCACCGCCAAACGAAGGCTGCTCTGCGGCCGCCTGTGCAGCTGTTTTGCTTGAAACACGGCGCAGGAACCTTGAGAAACCGCTTTACCGATATGCCGGAGCGGCAGGCCCTGTGGCCTGCCGCTCCTTGATCAAAAAGATTCTTTCGTCAGCAATATCGGATTTCCAGGCTGCCGAAGGAGACGTCTCCCGAGATGGCAAGCTGCTGCGCCGCATCCGCATCCGCCTGCCCCTTCACCGCGCAGGAACCGAAGGAGCGCTCCACATTCTGCATTATGCTGACGCACCGCGGCAGAAGAATTTCGCAGGCGCCGAAGGAGACGTCAACCTGCAGCCGCGCGCCCGGCCGGAAGGTCTTGCAGCGCGTCAAATCCAGAACGAACCTGCCGAAGGAAACATCGATATCCCCGCCGCAAAACTCCTCCTGATCGAACACGCGACGGTCCTCGCAGAAGGAACCGTCCATGCGGACAAATCCTTCTTCATCCGAAAAATCCATGTTGCCGCCCTCGTTGGAGAAGCGGAAGCTGCCTTTTTTCCGTCTGGGCAACAGCTTTTCCAGCAAAATCGTCAGTCCGACAAGGATCAGGCCGATGGGCCAGATCAGACTCCAGTCCAGAACAAAATGCACCGCGCCGAGGTGAAACAGCAGATAGTACAGGCCAAGCAGCGCAACGCCGACGGAAACGGGCGACACGCGCTTCAGCGTCCAGCTCACGCCAAGGCCCAAAAGCACCGCGGGCCAGACCACGGACCAGAAGTTAAACTGCGGCCAGACGCCCAGCCGCGACAGCAGGAAGGCCACGCCGAGCAGCACCACAAGCAGCGCAAAGCCGACGCCCTCCTTCTTCAAATCGAAGTGAACCGTCACGCCTTCCCGCGCGTGCTTTTCCTCCTCCTGCTCGCTCTCCTGTCCGCTCCCGGCATATCCGCCCTTGTCTCCGGCGGCGCTTCGTTCCGCCACAGGACTGACGCCGAGGAGCATATCCGTACTGACGCCAAGCACCTCTGCGATTCGCGGCAGGATGGAGATGTCGGGGCAGGAGTTATCGTTTTCCCACTTGCTGACCGCCTGCGCGGTCACGCCCACGCGCTCCGCCAGCTGATCCTGCGTCAGGCCGCGCTCCTTCCGCAGCCACGCAATCCGTTTTCCAATGGATGAATGTTCTTCCATGTTGCTTTGCCCTCCCTGTTCTTCTCTGTGCCCATTATGGCATAAACCGGGCCATTTTACCATAACCCATTCTTCGACAGGCCAGATTTGCAGCGCAACCGCCGGTTGAATTTGACTCAACCAGCGGTTTTCCTCCCGTCGTTTTTGTCCGAAATTCCGGTCTTTTTCTGGAGACCCTTCCTCCCCCCTGTCCTGCCGCCGGGCGCAGGCAGCATGCGAACGGAAGCGAGGGTACGCCGTCCTTTTGCCTCCCGTGGTTTTCTTTACAGCCCCCGGTTTCCCGTGTATAATATAAAATGGTTGAAAAGGAGGAATCCAGATCTATGGCACTGCGCAATATCCGCACCGAGGGCGATCCCTGCCTCGGCAAGATCTGCCGCCCCATTGAACGCTTTGATGCAAAGCTGGCGGCGCTGATCGACGATTTGTTTGATACGATGTACGACGCGGACGGCGTTGGCCTCGCCGCCTCGCAGGTGGGCGTGCTCCGCCGCGTTGTGGTCATCGATACGGGCGACGGCCCCGTGGAGATGGTCAATCCCGTCATCCGAAAGCAGGAGGGCCTTCAGGGCGATATGGAGGGCTGCCTCTCCTTCCCCGGTCAGTCCGGCTATGTGGAGCGCGCCGAGCATGTCGTTGCCGAGGCCTTCGACCGCAAGGGCAGGCTCTACGAGTACGACGCCTACGGCCTGTTTGCCCGCGCGATCCAGCACGAGCTGGATCACCTCGACGGCCTCACCTACCGCAGGCTGGTCAAGGATCCGCCGCCCGAGTTTGAAAAAAAGCTGCGTGAAGCGGAGGCGGGCGCATGAAGATCGCCTTTCTCGGTACGCCGGAATTTGCGCTGCCCTCCCTCAGCGCGCTCATTGAGGACGGGCATACGCTGGAGGTCTTTACCCAGCCCGACCGCCCCGTGGGGCGGCACGGCGCGCCCGTCGCCCCGCCGGTGAAGCAGCTTGCGCTTTCCTACGGCATCCCCGTGCGGCAGTTTGAAAAAATCCGCTCGGAGGAGGGTGTGGCGGCGCTCTGCGCGTTTGCGCCCGATCTCATGGTAACGGCCGCCTTTGGCCAGCTTCTGTCTCAGGCCAATCTGGACATCCCAAAGCACGGCTGCATCAACGTACACGGTTCGCTCCTGCCCCGCTACCGCGGCGCCGCGCCCATTCAATGGGCCGTCATCAACGGCGAGACGGAAACCGGCATCACGACCATGCTGACCGATATCGGTATGGACACCGGCGATATCCTCCTGAAGGAAAGCACGCCCATTGGGCCGGACGAAACCGCAGGTGAGCTGTACGTCCGCCTGTCCGTCATGGGCGCGGAGCTGCTGCGCAGGACCATCGCCGCGCTGGAGGCCGGAACGCTGACGCGGGAAAAGCAGAACGAGGCGGACGCCAGCAAGTGCCCCATGCTGAAAAAGGAGCACGGAAAGCTCGACCTCAGCCAAAGCGCGCAGCGGGTACACAACCTTGTGCGCGGCGTAAACCCCTGGCCGGGCGCCTTCGCCCTCTGGGACGGCGCACCGCTGAAAATCTGGAAAACGCGCCTGTGTACGCGGGAGAATCCCCGCCTGCCCGCGGGAACCTGCGTTGGCGACGCAAAGCAGGGCCTGTTTTTGCAGTGTGGAGACGGACTTGTGGAGGTGCTGGAGCTACAGGCCCCGGGCGGCAGGCGCATGGACGGAAGGAGCTTTCTGCGCGGCAAGTCCCTCGAAGGCGCCGTACTGCAATGAGCAGGGAGCCCGTCAAAGAAAACAGCGCCCGCCGCAGACCCCGGAGTCCGCGCCGCGCCGCGCTCGACGCGCTCACGGACGTGACAAAAAACGGCGCTTACGCAAACCTGCGGCTCAAGCAGGCCTGCGCCGGATTTTCCGCCCGGGACGCGCGATTCATTTACGCGCTGTGCTATGCAACGCTGGAGCACCTGCTCTACCTGGACCATGTGCTGGACGCCTGTGTGCAGGGGAGGCAGAAGCCCCTGATCCGCAACATTCTGCGCATGGGCTGCTGCGAACTCCTGTTTTTGAACACGCCGCCCCATGCCGCCATCTCCGAAAGCGTTGCGCTCTGCCGCGCCGCGGACAGGGAGGCGATGTGCGGCTTTGTGAACGCGGTGCTCCGCCGCATCGACCGCCAGCGGGACGCCCTGCCGCCGCTGCCGGAGGACCCCGCGCTGCGGCTCTCCATCCGGTACAGCTGTCCCCTTTGGATCGTCGCCATGTGGCTCTCCGCCTACGGCGAAGCGGAGACCGAGGCGCTGCTCTCCGCACAGGGCCCCGGCCTGACGGTGCGCGCGCAGTATCCCTGTACGACGGATGCATTGATGGCCGAGCTTCCCTGTCCTGCCGCGCGGGGCAGGCTGGATGAAAACGCCCTGCGCCTGCCCGCAGGCCTTGATGTAACCGCGCTGCCGGCCTTTGCCGGGGGACGCCTGGCCGTGCAGGGCGAGGGCGCCATGCTGCTGTGCCGCGCGCTGTCCGACTGCCGGGGGCTTCGCGTGCTGGACGCCTGCGCCGCGCCCGGCGGCAAGAGCGCCTACCTTGCCTCCCTGAGCGAAAACGAAATTGCCCTGACCTGCTTTGAGCTGCACCCGCACCGGCTGGCGCTGATGGAAAAAACCCTTGCGCGGCTGGGCGTATCCGCCTCGCTCATACAGCGGGACGCTGCGCAGCACGACCCCGCCTACGACGCCGCGTTCGATGCGGTTCTGCTGGACGTGCCCTGCTCCGGCCTTGGGCTGCTCCATGAAAAACCGGATATCCGTTACAGCAAAGGCCCGGCGGAGATCGATGCGCTGGCCGCGTTGCAGGCCAAAATCCTCGCTGCCTGCGCGCCCTATGTGCGCCCCGGCGGGCTGCTGGTGTACGGCACCTGCACGATCAGCCGGAAGGAGAATGAGGACCAGGTGAACGCCTTTCTTGCGGCGCACGCGGAGTTTCGGCTGGAGCGGCTTCCCTTTGCGGAAGGCGGCATGCTCCAGCTCCTGCCCGAGGTGCACGGAACCGATGGATTCTTTGTTGCGAGGATGCGCCGATGTATTTGACGGAAATGACGCTTTCGGAGCTGCAGGCGCTCCTGAATACGCTGGGCGAGCCGCGTTACCGCGCTGGACAGGTCTTTTCCTGGCTGTCCCGCGGCGTCCGGCCGGAGAGCATGACGAACCTCTCAAAGGCCCTGCGGGAAAAGCTGGCCGCCCTGCCCTATGGCGCGGTGGAGGTCTTTGAGAAGCGTCTGTCCCAGCGGGACGGCACGGCAAAGTATCTGTTCCGGCTGGAGGATGAAAATCTCGTTGAGGGCGTGCTGATGCGCTACCATTACGGCAACACGCTCTGCCTGTCCACACAGGTGGGCTGCCGGATGGGCTGCGCGTTCTGCGCCTCCACGCTGGAAGGCCGGGTGCGGGACCTGCATGCGGGCGAAATGCTGGGACAGATCGCCGCCATCGAGCGCAGCGGGGAAAAGCCGGAGGGCGGCGGCCGCACGGTCACAAACCTCGTGCTTATGGGCAGCGGCGAACCGCTGGACAATTTCGACAACGTGGTGCGCTTTCTGCATCTGGTGTCCTCGCCGGAGGGCATGGGCATCAGTCCCAGGAACATCTCGGTCTCCACCTGCGGCATCGTGCCGAAGATTTACGAGTTTATGGAGCGGGCGCCGCATGTGACCCTTTCCGTCTCGCTGCACGCTCATGACGACGAAACCCGCAGCCGCATCATGCCCGTCAACCGGGCCTATCCCATTGCGGAGCTGCTGGCCGCAGCCCGGGCCTATGCCGACCGCACGGGCAGACGGGTGGTGTTCGAATATGCGCTGATTTCCGGCATGAACGCCGCGGAGCGGGATGCCATCGCGCTGGCAAAGCGGCTGCGCGGCATCCGCTGCCACGTCAACCTGATTCCGCTCAACCCCGTGCCCGAGCGGAATCTCAGGGGCGCCACCAGGGGACAGGCGCAGCAGTTTGCGGCCTGGCTGACGCGGGAGCACATCTCCGCCACGGTACGGCGCGAAATGGGAACGGACATTGAGGGCGCCTGCGGGCAGCTCCGAAGAAGGGTGAGCCATGAACTACGCACATAAAAGCATTGTAGGACGGCGCAAGCTGAACGAGGACAGCGTCTGTATTCTTACGGGCGAGAGCGGCCTGATGCTGCTCGCCGTTGCGGACGGCATGGGCGGCCACGCTGCCGGCGACGTTGCCAGCGCCATGGTTACGGACGGGCTCAGGGAGGCCTTCCCAAAGATTTCCGCTTCGGAAAACCGGGCGGAGGCGCTGCGCCGCGCCATCCGGAACATCAACCTCGCCGTGTACCGCGCCGCCGACAGCATGGAGAGCAGGCGCGGGATGGGATCCACGCTGGTTTGCGTTCTCGCAGGCGGCGAAGGTTATCTTGCGGCAAGCGTGGGCGACAGCCGTCTTTATCACTTTGACGGAACCACGCTTTCCCGCATTACGACAGACCACTCCCTGGTGGAAACCCTGGTGAGCCAGGGTGTTATTACCCGGGAGGAGGCTGCCGTGCATCCCATGCGGAACATCATTACCCGGGCGGTTGGCAGCGGCCTGCATGTGGAGGTCGACCTGTTTCAGGAGCGCTGGTCTGAAGGCGATCTTCTGCTGCTTTGTACCGACGGCCTGCACGGGAGCCTTGACGACGCGGCCATCTGCGAAATCCTCCGCCGCGACGCATCCCTCGCCGGACGCTGCGACATGCTGATCGACGCTGCAAGCGACGCCGGCTCGGAGGATAATATCACCGCCGTGCTCGTCCGTTGCGGAGAGGAGGCGGAGGCATGATCGGCGTAATCCTCAACCACCGCTACCGCATTGTCGAGCTCGTCGGCACAGGCGGCATGGCCCAGGTTTATCGTGCGGTAAATCTGACCACGAAAAAATATGTGGCCATCAAAATGCTGCGGCCGGAATACCGCGACAATCCGGAGTTTCTGCGCCGTTTTGAGCGGGAAGCGAAGGCTGTGCTGCACCTGTCGCACGAAAACATCGTGCACGCCTACGGCGTGGGCCAGTACGAGGGCATGCCCTATCTCATTCTGGAGTATGTGGAGGGCCGCACGCTCAAGGAGATTGTTCAGGAACACGGCCCCATGCCGCAGAAAACCGCCGTCAATATCTGCAATCAGGTGCTGGACGCGCTTTCTGCCGCCCACGCCGCAGGCATCATCCACCGGGACGTGAAATCCCAGAACGTCATCGTGACCGCCAGCGGCAAGGCCAAGCTCACGGATTTTGGCATCGCCCGGGACGCGGCGGCAAGCACCGTCACCTTCGCGGGCTCGACGGTGCTCGGCTCTGCACACTACATCTCCCCCGAGCAGGCCAAGGGCATGCCCGTGACCGCGGAAAGCGACATCTACTCCGCAGGCGTCATGCTCTATGAAATGCTCACGGGCACGGTCCCCTTCAACGGGGATACCACGGTTTCCGTTGCCCTCATGCATATCAACGACGAGCCCCTGCCGCCCATCGAGCTTGCGCCGAGCCTCACCCCTGCGCTCAACGAAGCGGTTCTCATCGCGCTGAACAAAGACCCGCTCAAGCGCTTCGACTCCGCGCGGCGGATGTCCAGAGCGCTTTCCCGCGCGCTGCGCGATCCCCTCTGGCACCCGGCGACGGGACGCGAAACGCCCGGGGAAAACCCGCAGGATGATACGCTGACAAAGTATCGGACGCTGCTTTATCGCGAAGGCGCAGGCCGTCTGCACGGCGCATGGAAGATTGCGATTGTCGTTGGGGTGTTCATCTGCGTACTCATTGGCACCTTCCTTGCAACGCGCTCCACCTTCAGCGGCCGGTCCGATTCTCTGGCCGTGGTGCCGTCCGTGCTGAACAAAACCCTGGGGGAGGCCATGAACAAGGCGGAGGACTACGGCTTTGTGATCGACATTACGGAGTATGTGCCAAGCAGTCAGGCGGGCCAGGGTCTGATCCTGAGCCAGTCGCCCGGGGCCGGGCAAAACGCAAGGCCCGGCAGCGCCATCTCCGTGACGGTCAGCGCCGGACCGGACATTCCCTCGGTTCCCTCGCTGCTGGGAAAAACCTATGATGAGGCCGTCGCAGCTCTGGCGGAGGCTGGCCTGAGGGTTGGCACCATTTCCTATCGGGTGTCGGATGTGGCGATCGGCTATGTCTGCGCGCAGACGCCCAGCGCAGGCACGGAGCTGGCGCGGGATGGCGAAGTAAACATCTCCATCAGCGCCACGGCCATGAACATCTCCCGCATGCCCTCACTGCTCTCCATGTCGCTCACGGATGCGCTTGCAGCGCTGAACGACATGGGCTTTGCGCATATTTTTCTCCGGTATGAAGGGAAGGACGGCAGCAGTTCCGCCACCGTGCTCCGCCAGCAGCCCTCGCCCGCGGAGAGCGTACCCATCAATATGAACGTGACGCTCACGCTTTCCGGCCATGCGCCGTCCGCCTACACTTCCGACATTGCCTACAACCTGGACATTTCGGAAAGCGGCACCTCCGTTATGGTGACCATTGAGGAGACGGTGGCGGGCGTGGCCGTAGAGCGGATTCTGTTTGAGCAGACGATGGAAAAGGGCGAGAAGGTTCCCGTTTCATTTACCGCTACGGCGGAAAACAGCGGCAGATATGAACTCATCCTCTATGTCAACGGCGCGGAAGCGCGCCGGCAGGACGCCAACTTTACCGCAAAGGAGTAGAGCGCATGCAGCAGGGGCGCATCCTCAAGGGAATCGGCGGCTTCTACTATGTTTTGCCGGAGGATTCCTCCGAAACCGTCGAATGCAAGGCCCGCGGGCGTTTTCGCATGGACGGACTGACGCCCATGGTGGGCGACCGCGTACTCTTTGAAACGCAGCGGGAGGGGCATGCGCGCATCGCGGAGCTGCTGCCCCGCAAAAACGCGCTGATGCGGCCACCGGTGGCGAATATCGATCAGCTCCTGATCGTCCTCTCCGCCTCCGTCCCCGCGCCGGACTGGCTGCTGGCGGACAAGCTCATCGTGCAGGCAAAGCTGCTGTCCATCGAGCCCGTGCTGGTGCTCAACAAATGCGACGAAAGCGGGGCGGCGGTTCTTTCCGCCTTTGAACGGGATTATGCGGCGCACTTTCGCTGCCTGCGCGTTTCCGCCCGGCGCGGCGACGGCCTTTCGGCGCTGACCGACCTGCTTCGCGGCCGCGTCTCCTGCTTTGCTGGGCAGTCGGCCGTCGGGAAATCCTCGCTCATCAACGCGATATGCCCGGAGCTCTCCCTCGAAACGGGCGGGCTCTCCAAAAAGACAGCGCGGGGCCGCCACACCACGCGCCACGCGGAGCTCTGGCCCGCCTTCGGCGGCGCCATACTGGACACGCCCGGCTTTTCCCTGTTTGAGCCGGACTTTCTCGAACAGGACGCGCTGGATCGCTGCTATCCGGAATTTATGGACCTCCCCGCGCAGTGCCGCTTTTTTGGCTGCATGCACATCAGCGAGCCGGACTGCGCCGTAAAGGAGCGGATTGCCGCAGGCGGCATGTCCCCCGCCCGCTATGAACGCTATACGCTGCTTGCCAGAGAATTTGAAACAAGGAGAAAACACCGCTATGATTAAAATTGCCCCCTCCATCCTCTCCGCGGATTTCGCCGCCATGGGCGAGGCCATAAAGCGCCTCTCGGACTGGGAGGCCGACTGGATCCATTTTGACGTGATGGACGGCAACTTTGTCCCAAACCTCACCTTCGGCCCGCCCATGTGCAAGGCGCTGCGGCCGCATACGCACCTGCCCATCGACGTTCACCTGATGGTGGAGCATCCGGGCGACTGGGTCGAGTCCTTCCACGCCGCTGGCGCGGACTGTATCACCTTCCACGTGGAGGCGGAACGGCATGTCCACCGGCTGTTGCAGCGCATCCGCGGTCTGGGGATGAAGGCCGGCGTTGTGCTCAATCCCGCAACCCCGGTCTGCATGGCCGAGCCGGTGCTGCCCTACTGCGATCTCGTGCTGCTGATGAGCGTAAACCCGGGCTATGGCGGGCAGAAATTCATCCCCGAGACGCCGGAAAAAATCCGCGCCCTGCGGCGGAGCATCGAGGCGCGGGGCCTTGCCTGCGATATTGAGGTGGATGGCGGCGTGAACGCCGAAACCGCCAGGCTCTGCGTCGATGCGGGAGCCACCATCCTCGTGGCGGGCAACAGCGTTTTTTCCGCAGAGGACCCGAAGGCCATGGTGCGGACACTGCGCTGCGGAAGGTAGCGCGATATTTTCAGCAATGCGAAGGGGCAGTCCGGCGTTTTTTTGCGGCGCTGCCCCCTGTTCTTTTCCTCTGCCTGCGACGCGCCCTCCGGCGGCGCGGTCCTACTGGTCGCCTTTCTCCTCCTCGGACGGCGGCTCTTCCTCATCCGTCTCGCCGGTCAGCAGGAGCTTTTTGAGAAGAAAACTGTAGATTTCCTCGGAGGCCCGCTCCCAGTTGCGGCGAACGCGCTTTGCCATGGAGCGGGAGGCCAGCTTCATTTCAATATCGAGCACCACGTCGTTCTGCTCCACGGCCTTCAGATGCACCCTGTACGCGCCGCCGTACAACTCCTCCATGGAGGTCAAAAGCTGCGTTTCCAGCCGCATGCTTTCCCGCGCCGCCTCGGCATAGGCGCTCAGCCGCTGGCGCAGCGAGAAGGGCAGGCTCTCTTCAAACATGGCCAGCGTACTCTCGCCGGGCGCGGTGATGCGGTAGCCCTGTCCAAAGGCTCGGGGAATGGCGGCCAGCAGCCCGTCCTCCTCCATTTCATACATGGCGGACTGAAAATCGAAATAGGACATGCAGTCGTTCTCCACCATGGCGCGGTAAAGCTGCTCGCGCATCAGGTCGATATTTGCGGAACGCGCAAAATAGAGGATGGTCAGTTTGTTTTTGGGTACGCCCCTGGCAAAAATCGGCATGCTTGCGCTTCTTCCTCCCGGTTGGTGCATCCGCGGGGCGGGAGCGGCGAGACGTTCCCGTACGCGGTGCTTCGGTCTACATTATAATATACCACCCGAAAGAAAACAACGGAAAAACTCCCGCGGGCAAGGCACGTCCTTCTCCTTTGGGGATGGGCTGGCTGAGGCGCAAAATGTGCGGGCGAATTCTGCCCTTTCTTGTCAAGCGCGGGGAAGCCTGATATACTGTCACTTGACGGCATTTATTCTTACTTTTGGGGGGTAACATTTGTGCGGAAATTTTCGGCAACAGTTGCGCTGCTCATCCTGCTCTGTCCGCCTGCGATGTTCGCGCTGGCGGATGGCGCCGCAGACGCGCCGGAGGACGGCTCGGCGATCTGCTACGCGCTATCCGGCGCTTCCTATGAGGATGCGGCGCGCTTTACCACGGCGGAAGCGCTCCCCGGCGGCTGTTCCGCCGCAGACTGCGCGGCCTATCTGCGCGGCGAAGCGGACAGCGCGCTGACCGCCGCCGTTTCCCAGCGGCTCTATACCGACTCGCCGGAGAATACCGCGCGGGCGCTGCTGCGGCTTTCGGTGGGATACCCGCTTTACGGCGGGCTGTCCTTTACCGAATGCCGCGAGATTCCCATGATAGACGACGGTTATGTGCTCGAACTGGACTGCAACTATAACCTGCACGGCTTCGTCACCTCCGATGCGCCGATCACCAGCGTAACCGCAACCATCACCCATGGCGTGCACAACGGTTCGCTCTACCCCTATGTACGTACCGTCAGCTTCACGCCGGAGCAGAACATCACCTGTTACGACATCAACGAGGTTCCGGAGGGCGGCAAGGCTTCGCTGAACAACCTCACCAAGTTTTCCAGCCTTCGGTATGGGCCGCAGACGCTGGTGATCACCGCCACCTCCACCGAGCAGACAGAGCCCGTGGAGCTGGTGCGCGCCGACTTCACCATTGAAAAGCAGCGCTGGCTGCAGCTGGCGCAAACCTATTTTTCGGACAATTACTCGCAGGCGCTGGCCTTTTTCGGCGATCCGGAGCGTTTTCTCTTCCGCTACCGCTGGCGCGGCGGACGCGGCATTGTTCTCGACCCGCAATGGCGCAGCGAATACCTGGTTGAGGACGTCTGGGGCCGGGTACACAAGGACGCACAGCCCTATTTTGAGCAGGCGCGACAGTATATCGACAATACCTTTTTCCGCGTAAGCGGCGCGGAGCACGATACGGGCGTCCTTCCGCTGTCAGAGCTTGTGATCAAAAACGACGGCACCTGCATTGCGCGGTTTATCTCCAGCCGCAAGTACGTCAGCCATCATTCCCTGGGCACGGTTGTGGATCTGAACGCCGACCTGTCCCCCAACAAGCAGCGCGCCCGCAACCGCAGCATCATCTATGACGCTGTGAAAAACCACCTGGTCTACAACGGGATCAAAGCGGATGAGAACGGCACGAAATATTACGACTTTACCTATACCGGCGGTTATCGCAACGCGGTAAAGGAGGTTCCCCCGGAAATCGTCAACTATCTGCTGTATGAGCTCGCCTTCTATCGCGCAGGCTTCCGCTGGGGCTTCTACTTCGATTCCTCCGACGCCATGCACTTTACGCTGACCGAGTCCCGCCGCGAGTACTTCGAGGAGGGCGCCTACGCGCTGCGGAAGGTATACGAGTATATCGGAGACTGAGACGAAGCGGCGCAGGCAAAACCCTTTTTTTGAAGATAGAGTGCAGGCCCGCGGCCCGGCTTTCCGGCAGCGCGGGCGCAGAAAAGGGCGCAGGCAAGGGATATCCGCCCCAGCCTGCGCCCTCCGCGCTCCGTTCCATCCTCCTTCAGCAGAATCCCAGCGTTCGGAGCAGCACGATAAACAGATACATGGTCAGCAGGGAAGCCACGCTTGTGGCCGCAACCAGCTGCCCGGCAAGCTCCCCGTCGCCCCCCATCTGATATGCCATGGCCGAGGAGGAAACCGCGCAGGGGCCGGCAAACGCGGTCAAAAACGCGATTAGCGTCACGCCGCGAAACCCCAGCAGCACCGCCAGCGGCAGGAAAACCGCCGGTACCGCCAGCAGGCGGACAGCCGTTACGATCGCCACGCACCTGCCGTTTTTCCGAAAGCCCCGCAGCGTAAGCGACGAGCCCACAACAACCATGGCAAAAGGCGTTGCCACACCCGCAAGCGTATTCAGCGGATCATGAACAAATCCCGGCAGGCGGAACCCCGCAAGCCGCAAAACAAGCGCCAGCAGCGCCGCAAGGATGAGGGGATTTTTGAGTATCCTGAGGAGGATGTCCCGCGGCTTGGGCTTCCCGCCGCCGCCAAGCAGCGCAAAGTCGATCACCGCCAGCACATTGAACAGCGGCACAATGACCGCAATGAGAATACTGGCTTCTCCCGCCTTTTCCTTCCCAAAAAGCTGCACGGCATAGGCAAGCCCCAGCAGGACAAAATTGCTTCGATACAGGCCCTGAACCACCGTGGCCGCCACCGGCCGTTCCCGCACAAGCCGCGGCACGATCCACATCAGGACGGCAAAGAGGAGTCCATAGCTGCACAGCACGAACACAATCGCGCCAACGCTCTCGGAAAAGTTCAGCTCCGCGTCATAGACGTTCAAAAAAAGCGAAATCGGCAGAAAGGCTTTAAAAATCAGTCCGTTAAGCGGTGGGGCCAGCGCATCCGTAATCACGCCCGCCCTGCGCAGCAGCGCGCCCACCAGCATAAAAAAGTAAAGCGGCCAAAGCGCCGTTAAGGTCTCAAGAAAAATCTGCATATCCCATCCTCAAACGCCGGCCTCAGGGCAGGGGCGGACGCCGGGTCTCCTGCGGACAAAGCAGGCGGAGGCGTTCCCTCCCGGCGCAGTCCGCAGAATGCAGCGCAGCAGACTCCGCCGGTTCCCGGTCAATGCGGGCGGCAGCGGCCAGACCGGCGTCTGGCAAGGCCGGTCTGAACCTCCGCAACTGCGCAAAGCGGCCCGCGCCCGAATTTTGCCTCCTTCAGCGCGGCAACAGCTCACGCCCCGGCGCAATCCCCGGCAAACAGGGCGGCGGAACTGGCCCCGATTCTGGAGGCGCCCGCCTGGATCATCTCCTCTGCGGCCTGCCTCGTGCGGATGCCGCCGGATGCCTTCACGCCCATTTTCGGGCCCACGGTTTTGCGCATCAGGGCGATGTCCTCCGCCCTTGCGCCGCCGGTGGAAAAGCCCGTTGAG
This sequence comes from Clostridiales bacterium, assembly GCA_004554165.1. Taxonomy (GTDB): domain Bacteria; phylum Bacillota; class Clostridia; order Christensenellales; family CAG-138; genus CAG-1024. Next base: position 59,508 of record SFNQ01000005.1, read on the forward strand.
GTTTTGACAAAATCCGCCCCTGCCCGGGCTGCGGCCTGACAGGAAGCCACGATTTCCTCCTGCGTCAGCAGGCAGGTTTCCAAAATCACCTTCACCAGCGCCCTGCCGCGGGCAGCCTCCGTCACAGCCGCAATGTCCTGCTCCACCAGCGACCACTCCCCCGCCTTTGCATGGCCGATGTTCTGCACCATATCGATTTCCTCCGCGCCGTCCTCAATTGCGATGCGGGTTTCCTCCGCCTTTGCCAGGGACGACATTGCCCCCAGCGGAAAGCCTACCACACAGCAGGTCTTGATTCCGGTTCCCCGCAGGGCTTCACGGACGGTCTTTACAAAGCAGGAATTCACGCAAACGGAGCATGTCCGATAGGCCTTTGCCTCCTCGCAGAGACGAAGCACGTCTTCCCTGGTTGCCGTCGGCTTCAACAGGGTGTAGTCCACATATTCGGCAAGCCGATGCTGTTCCATTTTTCTCTTTCCTCCTGAATTCTGTTTTTTCCGCGCGCGTCTGTCGCAGGCAAAACGGTTCTCTGCAACCGCCTTTCTCTGTATTTATTATAGCCCGTCCCCCTTTGCGCCGTCAACGAAGCGCGGAAGATTGCCGGGCAGCGGAGGCCGGAGCCGTGAGCAGGTGCAAACCCGGCGGCTTGCCTGCTGCTGTCGTCCCGTTTCGAATGAAGCCGGCGTTTTCTCTGCGTCCTGCTGCGCCGGCGGATGGTGCGTCAGAACGCGAAAAAGTGGCCCGAGGCCACTTTTTCGATATACCATATTCCCTTTGGGTTCCGATCAATACATGCCGCCCATGTCCGGTGCGCCTGCGGGCGCGGCCGGCGGCGGGGTCGGGATGTCCGCAACGAGGCTTTCGGTGGTCAGGATCATGGCCGCAACGGAGGCTGCGTTCTGCAGGGCGCTCCTGGTCACCTTCGTCGGATCGACGATGCCGTAATCCGCCATCATGCCGTACTCGCCGGTGGCGGCATTGTAGCCGTAGCCGGGCTTGGCAGCGCGCTTGATGTTCTCAACGATAACGGAGCCTTCAACGCCTGCGTTGATCGCGATCTGACGGACGGGCTCTTCGAGCGCGCGCAGTACGATCTGCACGCCGGTGCGCTTGTCGCCCTCGACGCTCCCGGCCAGCTTCTGAACCCGGTCGAGCACATTCAGCAGCGCGACGCCGCCGCCGGGGACGATGCCCTCTTCCACCGCAGCGCGGGTTGCGTTCAGCGCGTCCTCAATGCGGAGCTTGATCTCCTTCATCTCAATCTCGGTGGCTGCGCCGACGGAGATGACCGCTACGCCGCCCGCCAGCTTTGCGAGCCGCTCCTGGAGCTTCTCGCGATCATAATCGGAGGTCGTTTCCTCGATCTGCGCCTTGATGGAGCTGATGCGGGACTTGACTTCGTTCGGATCGCCGGCGCCTTCCACGATGACGGTGTTCTCCTTATCGACCTTGACCTGACGGGCGCGGCCTAGCTGATCCATCGTGGTCTCCTTGAGGTCGAGGCCCAGCTCGTCGGAGATGACCTGGCCGCCGGTGAGGATTGCGATATCCTGGAGCATGGCCTTTCTGCGATCGCCAAAGCCGGGGGCCTTGACCGCAACGCAGGTGAAGGTGCCGCGAAGCTTGTTCACAATCAGGGTGGCAAGGGCCTCGCCCTCGACGTCCTCAGCGATGATGAGGAGCTTCTTGCCCTGCTGCGCCACCTGCTCGAGCACGGGCAGGATCTCCTGAATATTGCTGATCTTCTTATCCGTAATGAGGATAACGGGGTTGTCCAGCACGGCCTCCATCTTATCGGTATCGGTGGCCATGTAAGCCGAGCAGTAGCCGCGGTCGAACTGCATGCCCTCGACTACGTTCAGATCGGTCTTCATGGTCTTGCTCTCCTCCACGGTGATGACGCCGTCGTTGCCGACCTTTTCCATTGCATCGGAGATCAGCTCGCCGACCTTCTCATCGCCTGCGGAAACGGACGCGACCTGCGCGATGGCCTGCTTGCCGGATACGGGCTTGGACAGCGCCTTCAGGCCCTCCACCGCCTCATCCACAGCGGCCTCAATGCCGCGGCGCAGCACCATGGGGTTTGCGCCTGCCGCAACGTTCTTCATACCCTCGCGCACGATAGCCTGCGCAAGCAGGGTCGCGGTGGTGGTGCCGTCGCCCGCCACGTCGTTGGTCTTGGTGGCCACTTCCTTGACAAGCTGCGCGCCCATGTTCTCAAAGGCGTTCTCCAGCTCGATTTCCTTTGCGATGGTCACGCCGTCGTTGGTAATCAGCGGCGCGCCAAACTTCTTATCGAGCACGACGTTGCGGCCCTTGGGCCCCAGCGTAATCTTCACGGTGTTTGCCAGCTGATTCAGGCCGGCTTCCAGCGATCTTCTGGCTTCTTCGCCATACTGCAACTGCTTTGCCATAGTAAGTTCCTCCTAAAATCGATTATTCCACGACGGCCAAAATGTCACTCTGGCGGACGACGATATACTCGCTGCCATCCAGCTTCACTTCGGTGCCGGCATACTTAGAATAGATGACTTTGTCGCCAACCTTGACATGCATGGTAACCTCCTTGCCGTCCACCACGCCGCCGGGGCCGACCGCGAGGACTTCCGCCATCTGGGGCTTTTCCTTCGCGGTGCCGGGGAGCACGATGCCGCCCTTGGTCACCTCTTCGGACTCCAGGCTCTGGATAACAACACGATCCGCCAACGGTTTGAGTTTCATATGGAATACGCCTCCTGTTATTATGATTCCGAACATCAGTTTCTTTGTTAGCACTCTTGCTGGTTGAGTGCTAACCACGGTTTTTATTATAAGCATCGCCATGCCTTTCGTCAATCGTCAAATGCAACGAAATTGTGAAAATGTGGCATACTACTTTCGACACTACGTTCGACAGCAGCCTGCCTGCCATCCGCTGCACGGCGCGCCGCCGTCCGTTAGGAGTATAACCGTATGCGAATCTGCGAATTCAATGTTTCCGGCATGCGAAGCGCCGCCTGCGTTTCCGCCGTAGAGCGCGCGGTAAAGCGCGTTCGCGGTGTGGAATGCTGCAGCGTCAGCCTGGCGTCGGGCCGTCTCCGCCTCCGGGGCGAAGGCGTGAGCCCTGCATTCGTAATCGAAGCGGTTGAAAAGGCCGGCTATGCCGCGACGCCTCTAACGGATCCTGTGCTGCGCAAGCGAATGGACGCGCTGCTCTGCCAGCGGCAGCAAGGGGCGGAGCGCCTGCGGCTTCTGATTGCGCTGGTGTTTGCGGCGCTGCTGCTCTATGTGGGCCGCAGTCCGGCGCTGGGGCTGCCGCTCCCCTTTTCCGCAGGAGAACATCCCGCGCTGTTTGCTCTGATTCAGATGGCGCTGCTGCTGCCGGTGCTTGCCGCAGGCAGCGACCGGTTTGTGCGCGGCTTTCAAAGCGCCGCGCGGATCCAGCCGGATATGGATACGCTGATTGCGCTGGGCGTTTCCGCCGCAACGCTGTACAGTCTTGTCTCCTTTGCGCGCATTTTGTGGGGAGACACGGGCGCTGTGCGAGAGCTGTACTGGGAGTCCGCAGGAACCATTCTCGCCCTCGTCATGCTCGGCACACTTTTTGAGAAAAAGAGCCGGAAAAAGACGGAGGACGCTATCCGGCAGTTCCTGCGACTTGCGCCGGAATATGCCAATCTTGTGCAGGAGGATGGGACGCTGCGGCGTGTGGCAGTTTCGGACCTGATGCCGGGCGACCGGCTGCTCGTACATCCGGGCGGGCGGATCCCGGCAGACGGCAGGCTGGAAACCGGGCTCGCCAGCGTGGACGAATCCATGCTGACCGGCGAGAGCATGCCTGTGGAAAAGCAGGCCGGCGACATGCTCACCGGCGGCAGCGTCAACGGCGCAAGCAGCTTCACCATGACCGCGCTGCGCGTGGGAAGCGACACCTCGCTGGCGCAGATGATCCGTCTGGTGGAATCCGCGCAGCGCAGCAAGGCGCCCGTATCCCATCTGGTGGACCGCATCAGCGGTCTGTTTGTGCCGGCTGTGCTTTGCGCAGCCTTTTTGTCCGCCCTGCTCTGGCTGTTTGCCGGAAAACCCGTTTCCTTCGCTTTGACGGCCTTTATCTCCGTGCTGGTGGTCGCCTGCCCCTGTGCGCTGGGCCTGGCCACGCCTACGGCGATCATGGCGGGTACAGGCCGCGCGGCGCGGCAGGGCATTCTCATCAAGAGCGGCGAAATCCTCGAAACCGCCCACAGGCTTTCCGCCATCGTGCTCGACAAAACCGGCACCATTACGGACGGAAAGCCCTCCGTTACGGATGTAATCCCCTATAATATCGGAGAGAGCACCTTCCTCGAACTGTTTGCCGCCGGGGAACAGAACAGCGCGCATCCGCTGGGCAGGGCCATCGTCTCCCACTGCGCACAGCGCGGCATGCGGCTGCTGCCCTGCACCTCTTTCACTCCGTTCTCCGGGCGCGGGGCCGGCGCAACCGTGGAGGGGCACCAGCTCCTCATGGGCAGCGAGGCCTTTCTCCTCGAGCAGGGCGTTTCCATTCCCGTGGACATCGGCGGCCTTGCGCTGCATGGAAAAACGCCCATGCTGCTGGCCATCGACGGACAGTTCAGCGGCGTAATAGCTGTTGCAGACACGCCAAAGCCCGACGCTGCGGAAAGCATACAAAAGCTCAGGCGCATGGGCATCCGCACCGTTATGGTTACGGGCGACCATGCGCTGGCTGCACGCTCCGTGGCCGCGCAGGCCGGCATTGATGAGGTGTTTTCTCAGGCGCTGCCGCAGGAAAAGGCCGACCATGTGCGCGCCCTGCAGCGGGAAGGCACGCTGACCGGCATGGTGGGCGACGGCGTCAATGACGCCATTGCCCTCGCCGCCGCGGACATTGGCTTTGCCATCGGCACGGGCATGGACGCAGCCATCGCCACGGCGGACATCATCCTGATGCGCGGCAGGCTCCACAGCGTTTGTGAGGCGATTGCCATCAGCCGCGCCACCATGCGGATCATCCGTCAAAACCTGTTCTGGGCTTTTATCTATAATATTATCAGTATCCCCATTGCCGCAGGCCTGCTGTATGCGCTGGGCGGGCCGCTGCTTTCCCCGACGATCGCCGCCCTTGCCACGCTGCTTTCGTCCCTGACGGTGCTGCTCAATTCGCTTCGTCTGCGCAGAATGCGCATACCGGTCTGAAATTCCCGGAGAATGGCGAAAATTTCGCTTGCAATCACCCTGACCTTGTGCTAAAATGGTTGCTGTTCGAGTTTGAATTAATTCTACAGGGGGTGAATGGGTTTTGGCTAACATTAAGTCCGCTATCAAGCGGGTCAAGGTCACGGAGAAGCAGAATCTGCGCAACCGCATGGAAAAGTCCGCTCTCAAGACCGCAATCCGCCGTTATGATGAGGCGCTTAAGGCTGACGATCAGCAAGCCGCGCAGGCCGCTTATCTGCGCGCAGTCAGCTCCGTCGATCACGCGGCTTCCAAGGGCGTGATTCACAAGAACGCAGCCAACCGCAAGAAGGCGCAACTCGCCAAGAAACAAGCGCAGGCGCTGTAAGCCCCTCAGGATATTGTTTCAAAGAACCCGGCAGCCCCAATCGGCCGCCGGGTTTTCTTTTTTCCCGGATCGCCCGCGCCCGCTTTTTCTTGCTTTATCATGCGAAAGCGTTTACAATAAACGCCAGGAGGTAAGGCCACATGAACCCATATGAATCCCGCATCCGCTCCGAAGAGGCGGACGCGCTGTTTGACGCAATTCTTTCCCTGAAAGATCGGGACGAGTGCTATCGCTTTTTTGAAGATCTCTGTACGATTACGGAGCTCAAATCCATCGCGCAGCGCTGGGCTGTGGCAAAGCAGCTGGACAGCGGTGAAACCTACCAGCAGATCGCGCAGCAGCTCAGCGCCTCCTCCGCCACCATTGGCCGCGTCAATCGCTGCCTGTACTATGGCGCCGGCGGTTACCGGCTGATGCTGGACCGCCAGCGCGGCAAGGAGCGATAAGCCCCATGTCCATGGACGGCCTCTCCCTTTATGCCTGCCTGACGGAGCTTTCCTGCCTCGCCGGCGGAAAAATTGACAAGGTGCAGCAGCCCGAGCGGGATACGCTGCTGTTTTCTGTGCGCTCCGCCGGAAAAACATATCGCCTGCTGATCTGCATTCATGCGGAAAACGGGCGCCTCCAGCTCACGGAGGAGGGCTTTGAAAACCCGCCCGAGCCGCCTGCCTTCTGCATGCTGCTGCGGCGGCGGCTTGTGGGCGCGCGGATCGAGCGCATGGAACAGCTGGGCCTTGACCGCTATGTCTGCCTGACGCTCAGCGCAAGAAGCGAGCTGGACGACCCCATCACGCTGCGCCTGTGCATCGAGCTCATGGGCAGACACTCCAACGTCACGCTAGTGCAGGACGGCGTCATCCTCGACTGTCTGCGGCATGTCTCGCCCGCCATGTCCTCGGTGCGCGTCCTGTTGCCGGGCGCCGCCTACCAGGAGCCGCCCGTACAGGCGGAGAAGGACTCGCTTTTTGACGCGGACGCCGCGGCGCTTGCCGCGCTGGTTGCGGAGCCGAATCCCGCAAAGCAGCTGCAGGCCCGGTATGCGGGGCTGTCCCGCACTGCGGCGGTGGCGCTCCTTGGCGATGCGCCGGACGCAAACCGGCTGCTCTCGGCCATTGCCGCGCTGAAAGCGGGCGAAATAGCGCCTACGCTGCTGCAGGGGGGAGACGGCGAGCCCCTTGCCGTGCTGCCCTTTGTCCCCGCGCCCGGCGTCGCCGCTGCCCGGCGGTTCTCCAGCATGTGGGCAGCCTACGACCATTTCTACCGCAAGCGGGACGCGATGGTACGCATTGCGCGGCACAGCGCATCCCTGCGGCATTCACTGGAGACCCATCTGCGCCGCGCGGAGAATAAGCTCACGGCCTATCTGGAGGCCATCGAGGGCGAGGCGCAGTGCGAGCAATACCGGCTGTACGGGGAGCTGATTACGGCAAACCTCCATCTGCTTGCCCGCGGGCAGAGCGCCCTGCAGGCGGAGAACTATTATCTCGATCCCCCGCAGCCCTGCACCGTTCCGCTGGATCCCCTGCTTTCGCCCAGCGAAAACGCCCAGCGGTATTTCAAGCGCTATCGCAAGAGCAGAGCGGCCCGCGCCTATGCGGAGCGGATGCGGGGCGCGGTGCAGGAAGAGATCGCATATCTGGAGGGCCAGCTGGACAACATCGGCAAGTGCGATACGCTTCAGGAGCTCTCCGAAATCCGCGAAGAGCTTGTGCAGCAGGGATATCTGCGTCCCGAGCGGCGCGGCCCGAAACCGCAGAAGCGCCCCCCCTCCGAGCCGATGCGCTTTCTCTCAGGCGACGGCATCCCCATTCTCGTCGGAAAGAACAACCGGCAGAACGACAGCCTCACGCTAAAGCGCGCCGCAGCGGACAACCTGTGGCTGCACACAAAGAACATCCCCGGCTCCCACGTGATCGTGGATTATCCGGGAATGCCGCCGGAACGGACCCTGCTTGAAGCGGCGCAGCTTGCGGCCTATTTCAGCAAGGCCAGGCGCTCCGCCGCCGTACCGGTGGACTATACGCCGCGCAGGTTCGTTAAAAAGCCGTCCGGCGCAAAGCCCGGCATGGTGATTTACACCACGAACCAGACCATCTACGTCACGCCCGAGGAAACCCTCGTGCGGACGCTGGCAGCACAGCAGGAACAGGAGGACAGGCCATGCGACTGATCATTGCATCCAACAACGCGCACAAGGTGCGGGAAATCCGGCAGATTGTGGGCAGATATTTCAGCGATATGAGCACACTCCGGGAGGCCGGCCTGGAGATCGACGTCCTGGAGGACGGGGAAACCTTTCAGGAAAATGCGGTCAAAAAAGCGGAGGAGGTGCTGGCCGCAGCACCGGGTTTTGACGCGGCGCTTGCGGACGACAGCGGCCTCATGGTGGACGCGCTGGGCGGAGCGCCGGGCGTTCACAGCGCGCGCTACGCGGGCGAGGGCCACAACGACGCGGAGAACAACCGAAAACTCATGGCGGATATGCGGGACGTGCCGGACGGGCAGCGCAGCTGCCGCTTTGCCTCCGCAATCGCGCTTGCCCGGCGCGGGAAAGCGACGCTCACCGTCATCGGCTATGCGGAGGGAACGCTGCTGCGGGAGGCCCGGGGCCAGAACGGCTTTGGCTACGACCCCTACTTCCTCTACCCGCCGCTTGGGAAAACCTTTGCCGAGCTCAGCGCGGAGGAAAAGAACGCCGTGAGCCACCGCAGCCGCTCGCTGGCGCTGCTCGAACAGGCGCTGGAGGCGGAGCGGGCTTGAAGGTCGCGGTCTTTTCGGACACCCACGGCTCACTTGCCCGCCTGCCGATGGTGCTGGCCGCGCTTCCGGCCCTGGATGCCGTGTTGCATCTTGGGGATTTTGCGAGCGACGGCGAAGCGATCGCAGAGTCGCTTTCCGTCCCCTGCTACGCGGTACGGGGCAACTGTGATTTCCGCGGGAACGCGCCCTGGGAGCGCGTGGCGGAGCTTGGCGGCGCGCGGCTGCTGCTGACCCACGGGCACCGCTATTCCGGCCTCTACGCTCTGGCGCTTGCGGCCGAGGCGCAGCGCTGCAACGCGGTGCTCTTTGGGCACACGCACAGCCCGCTGCTGACCGCGCAGGGCGCCTGCCTTATCGTCAACCCCGGGAGCCTCTCCCGGCCCCGCGGCAGCGCGCCCGGCTATGCGCTGCTGACCATCGAAGGCGGCGAAGTCAAGGCAGAGCTGCGCAGCCTGTAGGCCACGGGTTTTTGAGCAAACGTTGGTGCAACTGCGGAACGTCCCGTTCCCTGCGGGGCGTTCCCTGTCTCTCTGCCCCCGATTTCCCATACCTTCCCGTGAAAAAAAGCCCCCGCAGGAGAGATGTGAGGTCTGGACTGTTCCCCGATCAACAGACATGAAAAAGAGAGCCTGTCGTAGAATTTCATAGGATTACGCGGTCTTGCTTCGGATTTCAACCGGAGTGAGACCG
>SFNQ01000050.1 GCA_004554165.1 Clostridiales bacterium
GCGGACCCCGCACCAACGCAGCATACCGCGCGGCGTAAAGCGGGGGAAGCGGCTTTCGGGGCCGCTCACAAGCAAAGCCCGCCCCGCCGCGCAGCCACCGTCGCCCGATGCAACAGAAAAGCGCCCCTCCCGGACAAAAGAAAGCAGCAGGCCTCCGCCCGCTGCTACAGGAAAGCACCCCCTCCCGAACAAAGCACAGGGAAGGGGGGCTGCCACCGGCCTCAGCCAATCTTCAGATTGCCGCTGACCGAATCCATGTCGATGATAAGGCTTCCGTCGCCGTATACCTGCCGTCCGTTCTCTCTGGCCGTCTCCCGGGCGCATTGGAGTACGCCGCTGACGCTGTCGAAGTCGACGGAAAAACCGGCCGCCTCCTGCGGCAGCTGGATGCTTGCGTTTCCGCTGACGCTGTCGATGGAAATCGACCTGTTCACGCTGCATTGAGCAAGCACTGCCTCTCCGGAAACGGTTTCGATGGCGAGCTTTTGCGCCGTGAGGCCGCGCAGCGCAAGATTGCCGCTTACCGTTGTAAGCGCGATTTTCTCCGTCTGAACATCCTGCATGGCAAGTTCCGCGGAAACCAGCGTTATCTCGATCTCCTCCGGCGCCAGTGCGGCAGGCAGGCGCAGCGTCAGGCGCTTTTCCGGCAGGTTGATGGATGCGCGCCGCCCGGCGCAGCAGGCAATGGTCAGCTTGCCGTCCCTGACGCGGTAGCGCAGCATGTCGCGCTCCGAAAGCTCCCCTGCGCTTTCCTCCGAAAAGACGATCTCCTCCCCATCGTGCAGGGAGACCTCCACGCCGCCGGATACCCAGACAACTTCAATTTGCCGGACGCCCTCCGCCGCCAGCGACGCGCCGCCCGTCATAAAGTCCTCCTCCGCGCCGGGCAGCGCCAGCTCCGCGGACTGGAACGCCCGCTCCGCCTCCGTATGCAGCTCCTCCGAAAAGGCGCTCCAGCGCTCGGCAAACCGCTCCCTGCTCTCCTCCGAGTCAAGAAGCTTTGCCGCACCGCGCAGCATGCCACAGCCGGAAAACAGCGCCGCGCCCGCAAGCAGCAGGCCGAGAAAAAACCCGCGTTTCATTTTTTCTTCTTCCCCCTTTGATCTTCCGTACCGGCACAGCGCGCCGGCGCGGGCGGCAGGGCCGCATCTCCATTGTAGCACAGTCTTTTTGTCCCTGCCATTCTTTCGCGCGGAATCCACCCGGATTTGGAATAATCCTCCAGTTCCGCTTGACTTTTGTTTGGAATCCGCTACAATGGTGAGCATGAAAAAACGAGCAGTCTTTGTTGCAGCGCTGCTGCTGTTGTCGCTGGTTCTTGCAGGCTGCGGCAAAACCGCCGCGCAGGAGGAGCCAATGAGCGAGCAAAACCCCGTTGCCACCATTACGATGCAGAACGGCGGCGTCATCAAGGTCGAACTGTACCCGGACGTCGCGCCCAACACCGTCAAAAACTTCATCCATCTTGCCAACAGCGGCTTTTACGACGGCGTGATCTTCCATCGCGTCATCGAGGGCTTCATGATCCAGGGCGGCGACCCGGACGGCGCCGGCACGGGCGGCCCCGGCTACCGCATCAGGGGCGAGTTTTCAAACAACCGGCATGAGAACGACCTGTCCCACCAGCGCGGCGTCATCTCCATGGCGCGGCAGGGCAACCCCTACGTCCCCGCCTCCGCCTACAACACCGCCGGCAGCCAGTTCTTCATCATGCATGCGGACAACGATTTCCTCGACGGGGACTATGCCGCCTTCGGCAAGGTGGTCGAGGGCATGGACATTGTGGATGCCATCGCAAGCTGCGCAACGGACGCCAGCGACCGTCCTCTGGAGGAACAGGCCATGGAGTCCGTGCGCGTGGAAACCTTCGGCGTGGACTACGGCGAGCCGGAGCGCATCTACGACTGACATCGTCCGGTCAAAGCGCCGGTTCGCCCCAGCGTTCCGGCCAGATGCAGCGGCAGAGTGCATCCTCCCCGCCGCAGGAAAGGAGTATATCCCCCATGGGCAGAAAAACCCTTTTGAAGGTTGTGAGCGTCCTGTTCCTCATCTGGGCCGCCGCTAACCTCCTGCCGATTCTCGGCGTGAACGCCTGCGCAGGCATCGCGGGTGGCGTGCTGTTCGACTCGGTCGTCGCGGGCGTTGCGCTGGGCTCCGTATTTCAGATCAGCGCCATCGTCTGCGTCGTATTCCTCTTCATCGCGGGGCTTGCAGGCCTGCGGGCGCGCAATCGCACGCTGTGCAACATTTGCAGCATCATCATCCTGATCTCCGCCATCATCACCTTTCTGGGCAACGTGGGCAACGACTGGTCGCTGCACTCGATCATCGCGGCGCTTCTCAGCGTTGCGCTGCCGCTGCTGTACTTCATCGGCGTGCGCAAAGCCTTCTGACCGTTCTACAAAGCAGAAAACGGGCCGCGGAGAATGTTGCGGACCGTAAGACTTTCAAAACAGCGGCTCTGCCGCTGTTTTCCGTCTGTCGAAAAACCCCGGGGTTGATAAGGGGCCGCAGCCCCTTATGTTCCATCCGGCTCTGACGACAAGTGCGTCAGAACGGATGAAAACCCAGAGGTTTTCGTACCTTGCAGGTTTTGCCGCCCGGGAGCGAATGCGAGAGGCAAAACCTGTGAAAGCTCGAAAAAGTGGCGTTGCGCCACTTTTTCGACACGCCGCAGCGGCTCTGCCGCTGTTTTTCATTGCGCCCCGGACGCGGTTCAATGCCCCCCTTTTCCACAGGCTTTCGGCCCGGGGATGCGGCCCCTTGCTTTTTCTGAAACGGCTTTTTCGCCTTCGCGATACCGCAAAGCCAGCCCGCAGCAGCGCTGTGCCGCTGCGCTGCTTTCCCCTTCTCTGGCGGGGGCGGTGCGCTTTCCTGAAACTGCACCCATTGGCTCCGCAGTTCTCCCGAAAAGCGTCCTTCCCCTGTTCCGCCCCCTGCCGCCCGGAGCCGACAGAGCCATGCGGTATCGCACCTGCCCCGCCCGCCGGGTTTCGCGGACCGCTCCCTCCTCCGGCATCGTCAGGCGGAGAAGGGCGCCCTTCCGCAGCGCCGGCCGCTCCCTCAATAGAACGTCGGATCGCAGAACTTTGTCCATGCGGACAGCTTTCGCAGCCGCCTGCCCACAAAGTCATACGCCCGGCGGTTGTCGAACCTGGTAAGCTGGCAGCCGTACAGCTTGCCCGCCCACTCGACCACATAGCCGCCGCCGGTATACAGACCGATGTGCCCCGGCCGGCCCACAAAATCGCCTGCGCGCAGCGCGCTCCTTTCGATGGGAACAGCGTAGGAGACCGAGCAGAGCTGATTTGCCGTCCGGTCAAAGGTGCGCTTGACAAAGCCCAGCTTTCGCAGCAGCCCCACGATTCCGCCGGAGCAGTCCGCGCCCGTGGTCTCCGGATGCTTTTTTACCGCAGCCAGCATCATCTGCCTGCTGCCTGCGTTGTAGTATTCCGGCTGGCGCTTTGCGCCGGACTCGATGCGCTGACTGTCGATGACGTTCAACGCAAGATCCGTGTTGTAGAGGTTCCCACCGCGGATATAGAGCGAGTAGGGATAATCCCGCGCTGCGGCCGGATCGTAGGCGAAGGAAAGCGCCAGCAGTACGATCCTCTTCCGCTCCTCCGATACGCCGGTCAGCGCCGCCGAAATCGCCTCCGCCGCGCCGGTCCCGATATTGGGAGGAATCTCCTCCGGATTTCCGGGTTCCCCCGGCTCCGCCGAAAGGGCCCGCGTGATGGCGGCCCAGGTCCTTTCGCCAATGACGCCGTCTACGATCAGCCGTTTTCCCGAAAGGTCGCGGTTGCTCCGCTGGAAGGCCTTGACCGCGGCGAAGGTGTCGTCGCCAAAGCTGTCGTGTGTTGATTTGTTCAGGTAGCCCAGCCGTAGCAGCGCGTCCTTCATATAGCGCACGTCCGCGCCGGACATGCCCCGCCTGAGCAGTCTTGTATATTCCATATTCCCTTACCTCCTTGCCTTAAGTGTAGCGCGGATCGCCAGAACGAATTTCTTATAATTCATAAATATGTTATACTGGAAAAAACGGCGCATCCCATTCGGAGGTTTGTATGGATTTTCTTGTATGGCTGGAGGGCCTGCGCACCCCCTTTCTTGACTCGCTGTTCTCCCTGATTACCCTGCTGGGCGACGAACCCGTTTTTACCGTGATGGTGCTGGTTCTCTTCTGGTGCGTGGACAAAAAGAAGGGCTATTTCCTGCTGTATGTGGGACTGCTGGGCACGATCGTCAACCAGTGGCTCAAGATGCTCTGCTGCGTGCCGCGGCCCTGGCTCCGCCGCCAGGGCTTTACCATCGTGGAGAGCGCGCGGGCGGCCGCCACGGGTTATTCCTTCCCCAGCGGCCACACGCAGAACATCACCGTTACCGGCCTGTCCATCGCCTGCTTTCTCCGCCGCTGGGGCGGGCGGATCGCCTGTATCGCCGTGATTCTTCTGGTCGGCCTCTCGCGGATGTACCTTGGGGTACACACGCCTGCGGACGTTCTCGTATCGCTGCTGGCCGGTACGGCGCTTACGCTGGGCCTGTACCCGCTCTTTCAAAAGCATGGCCAGAATCCCCGCTTTTTCGTTCTCATGTTTACCGCGCTGCTGGGCTTCTCTCTCCTCTTTGTGCTCTACGCGGAGCTGGCGCCCTTCCCGGCAAACGCCGTGACGGAGTTTTCCGAGCAGGGCGTAAAGCAGGCCTATACCATGCTGGGGACGGTGACCGGTCTTCTCGCGGTATACCTGTTTGAGCGCCGGTTTGTCCGTTTTGACGAGCGCGCCGTCCTCTGGGCGCAGCTTCTCAAAGCCGCGCTGGGGCTGGCGCTGGTCGTCGCCATCCGCTCCGGGCTCAAGGCGCCGCTTCTCGCGCTCACCGGCGGACACAACGCCGCCCATGCGATTCGGTATTTCCTCATGTTCTTTGTGGGCGGCGGGCTCTGGCCGATGACCTTCCGCTTCCTGCCCCGCGCCGCGCGCGCCAGGACCGGGGCGGAGGGCTGACCTGCCGGCACACTTTTGGGCAGTTTTTCATATCATGCAGTATGATAGATGAACTGTTGACATGGCAAAGCCTCGGCACCTATGCGGGCGCGACGCTGGCGACGGCGGTCTTGACCCAGCTGCTCAAGGAGCTGGGAATTCTCAAAAAAATTCCGACGCGGCTGTTCAGCTACTGTATCGCGCTCCTTGTACTGCTGCTGGCGGCGGCGTTCACCTGCGGACTGACGTTGCCGCGGCTTGCGCTGATTCCCATCAACGCAGCGCTGGTCTCCTTCGCCAGCAACGGCGCGTACGACGCGCTCCGAAAAAAGGAACCGCCCTCCTCCGGCGAATGAGTTGACTTGAAAAACGAAAAGGCCCCGCCCGATAGACGGGTGTCCGTAAAACAGTTAATCCTCCGTATGGCTTAGACCATGCGGAGGATTTGTTTATGTCTAATCTTCAAACTTGCTGGCGGCAAACGGCAAGGGGGTGTAGCCACCTTGACGGAACGAAGTGACGCAACATTCTCGGTCATGCAGTATCCTCCTGCTGACGGAGAATGAAGCTCCGCAAGACGCACGATACTCCCGTTAGGAGAGCATAGAAGTGCGCCCTTTAGTTCCTAAAGGGTTTTTATCAGTTCGACAAACTGGAATTTGAATTTATCGAAATCTTAACCTGTTAGCGGCTGTTATAAGCCGTTAATAAAATCCTCCGAAATCCTTGAAACCAAAGGATTTTTCGCAGTTTGCTCACCCGTCTGCGTTATACGGTTTCACATGGTGTTATCCTTGCCCTCAGCGCCTCATAAGGGCAAAAGCAAGGGAAGAAAAATCTGGGAAAACAATATAACAACATGCGGCAGCTGGGAAACTGTGGCATATACGCGAACTAATTATACGGAGGATTTTGAATATGGACAAGTACATTTATGATGAAAACAACGGTCTTTGGTACGAGCTTCGGGGCGATTATTATATCCCCTGCCTGACAGTACCGGCTCATGAAGACAGACCAATCGGCATTTGGGGGCAGCGACACATGCGATACATCAAACAGGAGCGTAAAGCCTTTTACACGGAGCTGCTGACCAGCGGTAGGCTGAACACCTACTTGGCCGACATCAACGAGCAGGCGGCGGACATGTTCTTACGGATGGTAAAAGAACTTGTCGAAAAGGAAGGCATCACGGAAACACTCAAAGCAGCAGACCAAATGGAATGGGTACGGCAGATGAACGCAGTACGGGAAATAGCAATGGAGATCGTCAATAATGATTTAATCTATAACTAATGCAATATAGCGGTTGAGGCAAGCATCTCAACCGCTATTTTTAGTTCATTGCTGTCCTGTATTGTCCATAAAAATCCGTAAAAGTCAAAGAAAGTCCTTGATTGTCATGAGATGAGATGATATACTTAACAAAATGGGAGGAGTATGCTATGGCTGATGAAATTTTTACTGTCGCTCAAACGGCACAGTATCTTCAAGTTTGTGAAAAAACGGTACGACGTCTTATTAGTGCAAATAAACTAATCGCCTCTCGTGTGGGTGAAGGAAATCGATCTCTAAGAATTAAAAAATCTGATATAGATGATTATTTAGCAGAACACGTCAATAAAACGAAAGGAGTTACTGTCAATGAGTGAAGAATTAATTCAGAAAAATTTGGTAGAAGCTCCTGAGAAAATGGGCGATTGGAATTTCTACAATATCGGAGCTACGACACTCAAGGCATTAAAGGGCGCAAAAATCATTCCTGACAGAGATTACGATGAGTACGAGACAAAAAAGCCGGATGCGCTTATTGTCAAAAAGCCGCTGGTTATTGCCGCAATTGAATATAAGGTTCCTGCACAGTTGCGCACAGACAAGCAAATTGAAAAAGCTATTGAACAGGAGCTTGGAACCGCTCAGGTTTTACAGGCAAAAGTATATATTATTACTGACGGCAAGAAAAGTATCTGGGTCAATCCCGCAAATGGTCATGAGATTCTGCAGGAAGACGGCAGTAAAATCACGCTTAATTTTGATAAGAACAGTGCAGAGTGTATTGTTCTGATCAATAAAATCAGAGCATCTATCAACGCAACAAACGACACTATAAAAGCCGCTGCTTCGGTTGATCCACTGCCGCTGGCTGAAAAAGTTTGGCAGGATTTATGGGCCGTATCTGGTGCTACGCCGGAGAATTGCCTATACACTTTCGTTGAAATCTTTATCTTCAAATATCTCAGCGACCTTGGGGTGCTCAAAGGTATGTACTCGTTTTATGACCTTTTGAGCAAGTATTCAGGAAATAATGAAAATGAAGTTCTTGAATTCTATGCGCATAAAGCAAACGTAACAAATATTAGCCAAGTCAGAATGAAAATTCCGGTCAATGATGCAAATGAGTTTGACACGGATATGCAGCGTAATGCAATTGAAACCAACGAGTTGTATTTGGAGTTGATTGAGTCTACAAAGAATAGTAAAGAAAAAGTCGCTTCATTCAGACCACAAACAATTGTAAGCGAATGTGAGGTTAATAAATTTTCCCTTTCATATCTTTTTGATATTCAAAGAGGTAGTGGGAAATACACAAAGAAATACATTCAAAACCATACAGGAGAATATCCTTTATATTCAGGAAATACCACTGGCGTATTCGCTACGATTGATTCGTTCGATTTTAACTGTCCTTGTCTATCCTGGGCTATTGATGGTTTAGCAGGCTTTATGATGATTCACAATGAATCCTTTTCCGCAACGAATCACCGTGGAGTGCTAATTCCCCATGAAGATAAGCTTGGATTAATTGACCTTCAATATATGAAATATACTTTGGAGCCGCTTTTCCGTGCAGCCAAAAAGGGCCGCGAGGGCGACAATGGAGAAAATGAATATACTACATTGCCTCCCTTTATGATAGCTGATATCATGGTTCCGGTGCCGGTTGATGGTCAAGGAAACATCAGTCTCGATGCGCAGAAAGAAATCGCCGCCAAGTATTTAGCTATCGAGCAGTGCAAGAATGAAGTCATTTCAAAACTTGATTCTTTAATCCAGCAAAAGATTGAATTATAACAATAGGATAAGGCAGCCGGGTACGCAAATACCCGGCTGCTGTTCTATGTACGCACCGCCGAAAGCGGCGGTGTTGGTGTCTGTTGTCTTATCGTTCGTCCCTGTCTCGGATAAGGTACAATAAGTTGCGCAAATTGAAAAAGGCATAAGAAGAGACACGGTTTGCAGAATTCTGGTAGAATGAAGTTAGCACACACCATTCTGAA
>SFNQ01000006.1 GCA_004554165.1 Clostridiales bacterium
AAGCACTTGGAGGCGACTTTGGAAGACGTCTCTATTGCCGGCTGACCTCATTCAGCCAGAGCCTGCAAACGAATTTGCGCATAACTCTTGACGGTACCTCCGGCTCATTTGCTCAATACCATTTTCAATTGTACGACGTCGATGTACGTCTCTTTTTTACATCTGGGGAAACAGTGGAAAATTAATCAGTACTGCAGACTTGTACA
Organism: Clostridiales bacterium; assembly: GCA_004554165.1. Lineage (GTDB taxonomy): Bacteria > Bacillota > Clostridia > Christensenellales > CAG-138 > CAG-1024. The sequence goes on from SFNQ01000006.1 coordinate 207, forward strand.
CTTTTGTCCTTGTCTTTCCTCCGCAAATCGGGCAAGGAATCCATAGCGGGTCTTTTCGATTGTTCTCCATCTCAAATTCTCCATCGTTGGCATTGCTCTGCGTCCTGCGTCCGGCTACCGAATTATTAACACTTTACTCTTTTACTGTTCGCAGTTTAACAAGTTTTAATATGTATGATAAATATGTTCCAACAATTGTGGAGATTGCTGAAAACAATATCATCATAATTGAACGCTTAGCATCTAAAAACCCACATATGATATACCATAAGACAACGGCTGTAAGGATTGATATAGTAATCTCTATTGCATTTTTAATCGAATTAGAATTTATTTGGGTTTGAGATATCCTTCGTAAAAACTTCACATTCATCCAAGAACAAACTAGTGTTCCTATAATTAGCAATAGGCAAAATATATCTAACGAATATTTATCGTCCTCCATAGCTAACAGAATACTGCTTTCAATTGACTCAAAAATAATATTGGTTTCAAAAACGATGTTGGTTTTTTCAGAAAGTTCAGAGCATTTTTCGATAAAAGCATCTGCTTCTCTAGTGTTATCATATTTATATTTTCCGCTCAATTTATTCGCATAGTGACGAACAAAAAATACTCTTTTATTCTCGTTTATTGAAGCATCAGGCATATCAAACATCGGCATCAAAATCATATTGTCAAGCTGTTTTTTTTCGCGACCAATATCAATCGTTGTCTCTGACTCTAAAATGCCAGCTACCATGAAAGAGAATTTTTCAAAAATATACCATCCTTCTATTGAGTCGCCTACATTATAATACTCAGCATAATCATTCCCGAGTAATATTGGAACATTCATAGAGTCTGCGTCAATATGGAGTATAAAATCTTCAGGCTCAAATAATCTCCCCTTGTATGCTTGGATTTGAAATTCTGCCTGAACATTCTCACTAATTTGCAAAGCTTGAACAAGAGAAAGCTTCTGTTGCCGTTCAGCTCTATTATCAAAATATTTTGATGATATTCCCTTATCTATCGCATAGGTATACAAAGCCTGAGCAGGAATGTGCGTCGTGGAAAGTTCTAATGGTTGCTCTAATATTTCATAATACTTCGAATCTTTTAATTCTGCATAAAGATTTCGAAGTAAAGGTATGCTCTCATTCTCATAATAAAGTTCTTCAAGCATTGCATCAAAATATACAAGAACCCAATTAGTGTGGGATGGTTTCTTAGCTCCATTTCGATTGCATCGAACTTTATTCAATGTCTCACTAAATAGATTTATTGTTATAAATACGATGAGAGTGATAAAAACAAGCAGAATTATTCTTGCAAAAAAATGCTTTTTAATAAAAAGTCTCATACAAAGTGCCTCTTAGTATAGACTGTGCTTCCAAAACAAGTTGTTGGTTTTGGAAGCACAAATCTTTAATTAATTAGGTCCCATAGTATACCCTTGCTGGCATATATTGCGCAGCAGATTTATCCTCCCAAGGGCTATAAGCCCAAACTTTTCCAGTTCCCCATACACGCCCAGAATCCTGATATACTTCAGATGTGATCCGATTTTCATAACGTGCGCGAGTATAATGTTCGACATTGGTACCAATACTGTTCGTGCATGTTGACCATCCCCAAACTCGTTCTTTATATCCGCTTTGCTCTCTCCCTCCATCATCTTGCCAAATCAGATCTCTTGTACTATTTTCACAAATGAATTCAACACCAGTACAAATCACCGGTTCATTTCGATCACTACCAATAGATTGTTCATCACTCGCGAAAGCCGTTGAGGCAAACATTGTCAACACCAACACACATAAAAGAATTGCATAAAGATTTCTCTTCATACTACTATTCCTATGTAAAACATTCTAGGGCATTACTTACAGTGGCTTTCGCCTAGTACAATCATACGCATCCCCCCTTGATACTAAATAGACGCAGAAGTATTAATCATATGCTAACAAACCCATTAAATCTGGTCAAGGATATCTCTCTAAAACCATAAGCCCGTTTCGCTGTATCATCTTGTTGGTGGACATCTGCTGCAACTTACTCAAGAAAGTTTTTGTTTCGTCACTTCTATTTTACCAAACGGCCGTACCGATGTCCACCTTTTTCGGTGCTTTTCTTTTTTGCACAACTTATTGTACCTTATCCGCGGCCGCATCGGGGCAGAGGAACGCGCCTGCCCTGCGGACAGATTTCCGCGGGTTCTTCCCAACAGCCCCGCGCTCCGGATCGCGGCTGACACCACGCGGCAGGTTGTACAATGGGAAAAGGGAGGCGCAGCGGCCTTCCTTTTTTCGCTTTTCCGAACGCCGGCCATGGGCCGGCGAACTTTGACCTGGGCGACGAAGGCCCTATTTGGCAGCCGTGCCCTTCTTCTCCCCGTGGGCGGCGCGCTCAGGCTTTTCCGCGGCGGGCGTTTCCTCCAACTGAAGGGCGACGATCTTCCCGGTCAGCAGCTTTGTAAAGCTGGATGCGACGGCGGAAGCAACCACAAGGTCGTTCACGTCGCTGTCCGTTGCCGTTTCCGTATCAAAGAGCGCCTTTGCGCTGGAGCGAACCTGCTCCGAAAGATAGTAGGACAACCCCTTGTGGATATCGATAAACTGGTTGTAATCCCGCTTGACGCTTTCAACGTCGCCGCGGGGAAGCATTTTTTTCACAACCGCCATGCTGAGCGTCTGCTTGAGCGTACAGATCATAATGAGGTAGGCCAGATGCACACGCCCGTATTTTTTCCTGACGGGGGCGGGCACCAGCTTCATCTTGACGTAATTATTGACCATGGCGGCAGTGATGAGCTTTTCATCGTTGCCCTCATAGACAAAGTAGCTGAGATATTCGTTCAGCAGTACGATCACCTGATCCATATACAGTTCGATCTGCGGCAACTCATCCCAAACGGGCAGGCGAAATTCATGAAGAAACTCTTCCCAGTGCAGGAGCTTGGATGCGATCTGCTGTTTGTCATATAGCACGTCCCTATACCTCCATACGAATATTATACAACACAATGCGCTGCTTTTCCATCCTGCCGCGGCTTTTGCCCACAAAAAATATTGTACTGTACTTTACAAAAACCAAAATACGATGTAAAATAGTATTAAATACTAGGTTATGGAGATAATAAAACCATGTCTATCGAAATATTTACGGATTCTTCTGCAAATCTCCCAAAGGGGATTCTCGAAGTTCTGAACATCCATGTCATATCCCTGACCCTGACGGTCAACGGCGAAGAGCGCCTGTGCTACGATCCGGAGCAGCCCTTTGAGGGCGAGCGTTTCTATGCGCGCATGCGGGAGGACCGCGGGATGGAGCTTAAAACGTCCATGATCAATACGGCCACCTTTCTTGAGGCCTTCGAACCGCAGCTTCAGGCGGGCAACGACGTGCTCTACCTTGGGATGTCCTCCGGCATCAGCGGAACGGTGGCGGCCGGGGCGGCGGCGGCAAAGACCCTGCAGGGGAAATATCCGGCGCGCACGATCCTCGCCGTGGACACGCTGGCCGCTTCTCTGGGCGAGGGCCTGATGGTCTGCGAGGCGGCGCGCCTGCGCAACGGCGGCAGCTCGATGCGGCAGATCGTGGCGCACGTGGAGCAGAACCGGCAGTACATCCGGCAGCACTTTCTCGTGGACGACCTGATGTTTTTAAAGCGGGGCGGCCGCATCAGCGGGACCGCCGCGCTGGCGGGGACGGTTTTGAACATCAAGCCGATTTTGAAGGGAAACGCCGCGGGACGTATCGTACCCGATTGCAGGGTGCGCGGCCGCCAGCGAGCGCTGCGCAAGCTGGCGGAAACCTTCGACGCCTATGCCTTTGTGCCGCATCCGCAGACCATCGGCATCGCCCATGGCGGCTGCGAGGCGGACGCCATCGCGCTGTCGGAAATGATCCGGGAGAAGCGCGGCAACGATGATTTCATGATTGTCTGCTACGAACCGGGGACGGGTTCGCATGTGGGCCCCGGAACGGTGGCGCTGTTCTTTCGGGGGATGGAGAAGTGAAACAGAAAAGGGGAGGGGCCGTTACGAATTGATGGGCGCGAGCTGCGGAGGTATGCGCTTTTGCCCTGCCGAAAACCCCGGGAGGGGCGGTATCAGGAGGAAGGCCGCGCAGCAGGCGGGAAAAGGGCTGTATTTCCAGCCCGCGAGAGGGAGGGCTGGCGGCGAAATACGACCGGACTGTCAACAGCAGCATGCCGATGGGCAGCAGAGGCGGCGTGGGGGTCAAAAACGGTCCTGTGTTCAGCCGGTCGCGCAGAGTGCCCGGCGAAAACGGCATAAGGCCCCGAAGCAGGGGGCGCAGCGGCTTCCGGCAGAACCTCCCTTGGAAAATTCAATTCGCCGCAGCGCGGAGCATACGGCGGACGGCTCAAACAAGGTCGATCTGGCAGGCGCGCATGGCGGCCAGGGCCGTTTCGTGTTTCTCCCGGCTTGTGCCCGCGCAGCAGCGGCTGTCCACAACGATGCGCGCCTCGGGGAAAAAGGACTTGAGCAGCAGCGCGTTGCTGACGACGCAGAGATCCGTACACAGGCCGACCAGCGTGATCTCCCGGATATCGTCGCTCAGATCCTCGTGCAGTCGGAAGGGCAGTTCTTTCGCGCCGAACGCATCCTTCAGAACCATGTGCGCTTCGTCCGCCACGTTCTGTTCCATCAGCGCCATCCAGACGGCGGCGCTGGGCGTCCAGCCCTCGGTGCCTGCGATACAGTGAGCCGTGGGCAGCCGACGCCCCTCCTGCGTCTCCAAATAGTTTTGCTGATGGGTGTCAAGGGTGAAATAGATCGCGCCGTCAAAGTTCAGTATCGTTTCCACAACAGCGGGCTCGATTGCCTGCGCCTGCGCGCTGCCGAGAGCGCCGGAAATGAAATCGTTCTGCATGTCCACAACGATCAGTACGTTCATGCTATGATAGGCCTCCGTTTCGTGTTGGGGTGGAAGGGCTTCCTGCGGTTCGGGGCAAAGCCGGACTGCCTGCTTTGTCAGCCGGACCGCGGCTTGACACTGCGCGGGGTTCTGCCTGTTCCCGGGCGCAGGGACGCCGCCTGACCTTCGCGCCGGGAAGGCCTGCGCCAACGCGCCGCGCCCTGCCGGTTCAGCCGCTGCAATTTCCGGTGTTGCGGCGCAGTATCCGGATCAGTTCTCCGGGTGCATCCGGTTTGAGATTTCATAGATCAGCAGCGCCGCCGCAACGGCTGCGTTCAGGGATTCCGCCCGCCCGCGCATGGGCAGGCGGTAGAGCGTGCAGGCTGCGGCCACTGCGTTGGAGACGCCGCTGCCCTCGCTGCCGATGACCAGCGCCGTGCGGCCTGAGAGCGCGGGCAGCGCCTCGCTGCCGCGAAGGTGGCCGCAGATGCAGCAAAAGCCCTGCGCCTTCATGCGGGCAAGCTCTCCTGCGGCGTCGCCTCCATACAGCGGCAGGTGATAGGTGGACCCCATGGCCGCTCGCAGGGTTTTGCCGGAGAAAGCGTCCGCACAGCCCTCGCCCAGCAGGACTGCGGAAGCGCCAAGAGCGTCGGCCGTGCGCAGGATCGTTCCAACGTTGCCCGGATCCTGTACGCGGTCCAGAACGACAACGAATCCCTCGGGATAGCGCTGCGGCGGCGTCAGCTCCGGCGTTTTGACAACGGCGCAGAGGTGCTGCGGCGTCGTACTGCTGCACAGGGATTCCATTACGCTGCGACTGACGGGCTGGACAAGACCGCTCAGCGCAGAGAGAGGATCTGGCAGTCCATAGCCGTCCTCCACAAACAGCTCCGACAGCGCGCAGCCCGATTGCGCAGCCTCAAGCACCAGCTTTTCGCCCTCGATCAGGTGCAGGCCGCGCTCTCTGCGCGCCTTTGCCTGCATGAGCCCGCGGGCCTGCCTGATGCGTTCGTTGCCGCGGGCAGTGATGACGAACCCCATGGCGTATCGTCCATCCTTTGCGTTAAGGTAGGGGGGATGCCGGATCCCCCCACTCATCATACAGGAAAGCGGCGGCGAGTGCAAACCCCAATTCCGGCGGCGCCGGCTTGGAATCCGTAGTGCGGCCTGTTACAATAAAAGAAAGCGTTGGGAGGAGGCGACCGGCATGGTGGATGAGCGCATTGCGGCCCTGTTCGGAACCTGGGAGGATACGATGATTCGGGCCTGCCTGTCCGGCACGATGGGGCGGATTCTCGTGGACAATGCAGAGAGCCCCGGGGCGGCGCAGGCGGTGCTGGGCGATTTCTGCTTTTTTGCAGGCCGGGCGGATGCGGCCTTTGCAGCGCTGGCGGCAGCCCCGATCATCACGCCGCAAAACGAGGCCTGGGCCGGGGCGATCGAGGCCGCCTGGGGCAGCGGCGTTCGGCGCGGCGAACGCCATGCGCTGAAAAAGGAAGCGGATGGATTCGACCGGGAGAAGCTGGGCGCCCTTGCAAGGAGGGCGGACGGGGGGTACGTCTTTCGCAGCTTTGATCGCGAGATCGCCAGGATGGCGCTTGAGCAGGACTGGTCCCGGGATTTTCTCGCGCTGTTTGAGGGGATCGACGACTATCTTGCGCGGGGGCTGGGCGTGGCGGCCCTGTATCGGGGAGAACTGGTTGCGGGCGCCTCGTCCTATGCGCTGTTTCCGGGCGGGATCGAGATTGAGATCGCCACGCGGGAGGACTTCCGAAAGCGCGGGCTTGCGACTTCCTGCGCGGCAAGGCTGATCCTCCGGTGTCTGGAGCGGGGGCTGTATCCGGGCTGGGATGCGGCCAACCGCATCTCCCTGCACCTTGCGGAGCGGCTGGGCTATCGCTTTGCGGGCAGCTACCCGGTCTACGTTCGACAGTGAGAGCAAAGGGACAGAAAAAACCGCCGCGACAGCATCGCAGCGGCTTTTGTTTGCGCAATATGCGTTACGCGCGGGCCTTCATCGCCACATCCACAAGCTCCTTGAAGGCGCTCATGTCGGTGATGGCGAGGTCGGACAGCACCTTGCGGTTGATTTCAACGCCAGCCAGCTTGAGGCCGTTGATCAGGCGGCTGTAGGTGGTGCCGCAGAGCCTGGCGCCTGCATTGATGCGGGCGATCCACAGGCGGCGATACTCGCGCTTTTTGTTTTTGCGGCCCACATAGGCGTAGGCCATGGAGCGCATGACCTGCTGGGAGGCTGCGCGATACTGCTTGCTCTTTGCGCCATAGTAACCCTTGGCGAGCTTAAAAACCTTACGACGCTTTTTTGCGGCGGTAACTGCTCTTTTAATTCTGGCCATCTTATGTCTCCTCCTTAGCTATACGGGATCAGCTTGCGAATTTTCTTTTCTTCGCACGCGGCAATGTAGCCGGTCTGACGCAGACCACGCAGGCGCTTGGTGGACTTCTTGGTCAGGATGTGGCTCTTGTACGCCTTGGCACGCTTGATCTTGCCGGATTTGGTCGTGGAGAAGCGTTTTGCAGCGCCACGATGGGATTTCAGCTTGGGCATTTGGGTATCCTCCTCAGTTGGTGTGTAGTTACTCTGTCAATTTCTGGGTGCAAGCACCATGAACATGTTGCGGCCTTCCTGCTTGGCGGGACGCTCCTTAACGGCGCAGTCGGAAACCATTTCAAAGAACTTGTCCATGACCTCGAGGCCGATCTCGCCGTGGGTGATCTGGCGGCCGCGGAAGCGGATGGAAACCTTGACCTTGTTGCCATCCTGAAGGAATTTCCTCGTGGCCTTGGCCTTGACCTCCATATCGTGCAGGTCGATGGTGGCGGAAAGGCGGGTTTCCTTGACCTCAATGGTCTTTTGGTTCTTGCGCTGTTCCTTTTCGCGCTTTGCCATTTCAAAGCGGTACTTGCCGTAATCCATCAGCTTGCAAACCGGGGGATTGCTGTTGGGAGAGATCTTGACAAGGTCGAGATTTCTCTCGTCGGCAAGATGCTGCGCTTCGCGGATGCCCACGATGCCGAGCTGGTTGCCGCTTTCATCGATCAGGCGAACCTCGGGATCGCGGATCTCTTCGTTGATCATCAAGTCCTGCTGCGCTATGGCCGAACACCTCCATAAAAAATTTGTGAGTGCAAGCAAGCTGCACCCACAAACACGACAAACACATGGGGATGTTGTTTCGCTGATTGCGACCGCGCCGAGCGCAACGGCTGGCGGGTGAGAAGCGGGCGGCTTCTGCTTGACCTTTGCATTATACCAGAATGAGGCGGAAAGTCAAGAAAAATTTTGCAAAAATGCAGGCCTTGTACGGCTCTGCGCTCTGCTCCGAAATGTCCCGGCGCGCAGTGGGTGACGCGGGTACCAAGCCCCCCGCCGCTGCATGCCGGACGAGCGTGGCCTGCGGCTGCACCGGGGATCGCCCTAACGCCGCGGCTCTTTTGGCATATATTCCGTTTGAATCATGGAGAACATCTCCTCCGGCGGCTCCAGACATCCATTTGCGAGCCACTTTTTAATGACCGCGTTCAGGCCGCTGGGGAAAAACTCCATGTGGTACTCGATGTGGCGGTTGTCATAGTAGGCGGCAGCCAGGCGCGTGTCGTATTCCGTAATCCGGCACTTCCCGTCCAACCCCAGCTTGAAACAGGTCCTGTAAAAGAACTGGTTTTCATAAATATGGCGGAACAGCTTTAAAAAATCGTTTGTATTTTTCTTCGATTCCCGCTCTTCGGCGTACAGGCCCAGCACCTCTTCCTCCAGCGATTTCACTACCGCGTCCGCAAGAGCGTAAATATCGGCGTAGTTGGCATAGAAGGTGGTGCGGTTGACACCCGCCAGCTTGCAAAGTTCCGTAACGGTTACCTCGCCGACCTCCCGCTCCTGCAACAGCTGGACAAAGGCCGTCTCGATGCGCCTTTGCGAATCCCTCCGGCGCTTGTTGTTGGGGGTGTTCATGCCTGCCTCCGGCTTCATTATCTCAACAAATGTTTGGATATTGATGATTGTTTCCCAAATCCTTTCATAGTTATAGTAGATTTTGCCGAGCCAAACAAGTGTTGAGATAAAGGAGAGCAAAAACTGTCAGACTATCAAGGGTGGATCGGGGGCGTGGTCAGCGGCTATCGGACTCTGGAAAACGGGGTCGTAGCCGGATATAAAACAATCGAGGAGGGCGTGGTCTCCGGATTTCAAAAGATTGAGGACAGGTTTGTGGCAACCTTTCTTACAGAAGAAGGCGAAACGGTGGATGCAGCGAAAGCAAGGCTGAGGAAGCGCATGGAAAGCAAAGGCGCAGCAGAAAACGGAGGGACGGAAAAATGAAAAAAGAAAACTTTATTGCGCTCATTATGGGCACCGTTGGGGGCATCCTCTTTGCCCTGGGTATGTGTATGTGCCTGCTTCCCCAGTGGAATGCTTTCGGGCAGGGCGTAGCGCTGGGCGCTGCGGGCGCGGTGGTGCTCATTGCCATGCTGCCCGTACGCAGGAAGATGCTGGGCAAGCCCGCCATCCGGGTGCGGGGAAAAACGCTGGGCACCATCGCGCTGGGGCTTGGAGGCGCGCTGGTGCTGGGCCTTGGCCTGTGCATGACGATGGTCTGGGAGGGCATGCTGATTCCCGGAATTCTTGTCGGCCTTGCGGGGATTGGGCTGCTTTTCTGCCTGATACCGCTCTGCAGGGGGCTGCGCTGACCGGGTGTTCCATGGGACGGGTCCGGGCGATTGCCAAAAAGATACTGTACCCAAAGGGCATACTGCTGGGCCTGCTGGTTCCGCTTTCCGCAGTATGCCTTTGGCTTGTTTTTTCAAGGGGGCGAAAGGATACCCTGCCGGCCTGCCTCATATATACGCTTTCCGCCTACACCCTGACCGCAGTGGTGCTGCGCACGCCCCGCTGGATTCGGCGCGGCAGAGCGCTGCTGCTCCGGATTCCGCTGCTGCGCCGGTATCTCTCGGATCTCGATTTTCGCGCGGAGATCGCGCTGCGCCTGACCTTTGGCGTGAGCCTGTTCTATGCTGTCTACAAGGCGCTGGCGGGGGCCTACTACCGCTCCGTGTGGCTGGGGGCCATGGCCTTCTACTATGCGCTCCTTGCCACGGCGCGCTTCCTGCTGCTGCGCCATCTTGGGGAGGAGCGGCAGGACGATGGGCTGGCCTTCCGCAAGTATCGGCTTTGCGGCTGGCTGCTGCTCGTCCTGGCCCTTTCCATCATCAGCATGGGAGCGTACCTGTACCATGGCAGGCAGCGCATCGTTTCTCCCGGCTATGCCATCTACGGGGCAGCGGCCTATACCTTTTATAACCTGAGCCTTGCCATTGTGAACGTTGTCCGCTATAAAAAGCGGAACAACCCGATCCATTCGGCCAGCAAGATTCTCTCCCTGGTTACGGCGCTGGTATCCCTGTTTTTCCTGCAAACGGCCATGCTGGCTGTTTTTTCCAGCGACGGCCCGTGGCAGCGGCGGATGAACCTCTGGACGGGTATTCTGGTATATACCATCGTTTCCGGGACTGCGCTGTATATGATCGGTCGGGGCAGCCGGGCCATACGGCGGATGAAGAAGGCTCCGCCGGAGCATTGATGCGGACAGACGGCGGAGGCAAAAAAGAAGGGGGGGTGGCAGGAGCCGCCCCCTGGTGCGTATCAAGGCGTTTCGCCCTTTTGGGCAGGTCGCTGCGCGATCTTTTGTGGGCCTGCGGGCGCGGTTTCCGGGCGGAAGGAGCCGCAGGGGGCCTCACTTCCTCCGGATCTGCGGGAACGGCGGAGCTTTCCCGCCGCTTCCTCAATCCCCGCCTGCCAGCGCTTCGAGCCGGCTGCCGTCCCGGGTGGGGCGGCTGTCGCCGTGCCGGACAAAGAGCATCGTAAGGAAGGCCAGCGCCACAAAAACGGTGGCGTAGGGGAAGAGCGTGGTCAGGCCCACTTTGTCCATGAACATGCCCGAGATCCAGGGCGTGACGGTCTGCGCCGCCATGCTGGCGGTATAGTAGAAGCCCGTATACTTGCCCACGTCGCCGCCCCGGGAGAGCTCCACCACCATGGGGAAGCTGTTGACGTTGATGGTCGCCCAGCCGATGCCCGCCAGCGCGAACATGCAGTTCATCAGCAGCGCGCTGCTGCCTTCGCGCAGGAAGGATGCCACGAGGAAGGAGGTTGTGAGCATCACGATGCCGCCGAGGATGGTCTTTTTTCGCCCAATCCGGCTGGCGACAAAGCCCACGGGCAGGTAGGAGACGATGGCGGCGATGTTGGCGATCATCAGCGTGCTGTTGTAGTCCAGCGAGAGCACCTTGCCCGCATAGACGGAGTATTTGGAGGTGACCGCGTTATAGCCCATGAACCAGAACACCACGGAGGCGAGGATCAGCAGCAGCGAGGCCAGTTGGCCGGAGGAGAGCTTCTTTGCGCCGGAGGGGTCGTCGCCTGCCGCGGTCTCATCGATATGGTATCTTTCGCTCTCCGCCTGCATCTCCGCCACAAAGACAGGCTCCTTTACCCGCCAGAGAAAGACGGCCAGCGCGGCCAGCATAATGCCCGCCACAATCGCGAAGAAGGTGGTATAGCTCATGAGCGAATTCCGTATGCTCCCCGTTGCAAAGACCATGCCGAGCCCCAGAACAAGGATGCCGCCGGCGGTGCCCATGAGGTTGATGACGGCATTCGCCTTGCTGCGCAGGGGTTTGATGGTCACATCCGGCATGAGCGCCACGGCGGGCGAGCGGAAGGTGGCCATGGCGATGAGGATGATGAGCAGCACCGCAAGGAACAGGATCACCGTCGTGGGGTCCTGCTGTGTGCGCTGCCAGGCGTAGGCCTGCCGCGCGGGCACGACGTAGTTGACGTAGTCGGGGTTGGTGACGCGTCCGCCGTTCTGCTGGATTTCGGATGTGATTGCCGAAAACTCTTCCTTTGTAAAGCGTTCCGAGAGCGTATAATCCAGACCGTCGGGGGTTTTGAGCGCCGCGTCCTTTTCCGCGTCGTACAGGGCGCTGAGCGCCGCTGGATCATCGATGGCGGAAACCTCCGCCAGGTTTTTGAGCTGCCGGTTGTCCACAAAGGAGAGCAGCACCAGCGCGATTGCCGCCACGATCGTGCCAAAGAGGATGAAGGGCGTGCGCCTGCCCATGCGGCTTTTGCAGCGGTCCGACAGCGTGCCGAACAGCGGCAGCAGAAACAGCGCAAGCACGTTGTCCATCGCCATGACGACGCCGGAGCCGGCCTGCGACATGCCGAACTGATCCACAAGAATTTTGGGAATAATCGTATCGTAAGCCTGCCAGAAGGTAGAAATGAGGAAAAAAGCAAAGCCGACGAAGATGGTGCGCTTATAGTTCAGCTTCATATGGTTGTCGCTCCTTCCATCGCTGGTAAGAGTATTTGATATGGAACCTATTCTATACATTTTAGCGTATCCGGCGTATAATAACAAGCACGGAGGTGAGAGAGGATGTGGATTCTGGCCGTTTTCGCCGGCCTGTTCCTGCTGCTGTGCGTTTTTGTTGCGCCGGGACGGAGCAGCCGGGCGCAGCGCGCGCCTTTTTTGGGCCGCACCTTTGCGCACCGGGGCCTGTACCGGGCGGACCAGAGCGTGCCGGAAAACTCGCTGGCGGCCTTTTCGGCGGCGGTGGAGGCGGGCTACGGCATCGAACTCGACGTGCAGCTGACAGAGGACGGGCAGATCGTCGTCTTTCACGACGATACGCTCCTGCGCGCCTGCGGCGTGGATGCGCGCGTGGACGATTATCGCTGGCAGGAATTGTGCGAAAAAATGCGGCTGTTTGGCACGGAACATACCATTCCGCTGTTCTCCCAGGTGCTTTCCGTGGTCAGGAGCCAGGTCCCGCTGATTGTGGAGCTCAAGACCGGCGGCGACTGGCAGGGCCTGTGCGCGCGCGTGCGGGATATGCTCCGCTCCTACGGGGGGCCTTATTGCATCGAGAGCTTTGATCCGCACATCGTGCGCTGGTTTTACCGGAACGCGCCGGAGATTCTGCGGGGGCAGCTTTCGGAGCAGTCGCGGATTTCCCGCAGGCATCTGCCCCTGTATCTGTCGCTGATGATGAGCCGCCTTCTGACCAATTTTCTGACCCACCCGCAGTTTATCGCCTACCGCATCGGCAAAAAGCCGCTGCCTGTCCGCCTCTGCGAGGGCATGGGCGCCATGCGGGTGGCCTGGACGGCGCAGCCCGCACACGACCATGCCGCGCTGACCCGCAGCTTCGACGCGGTCATTTTCGAGCACTACCGGCCGCCGGTCAGCTTCTGAGCGCGTTCAGGATGGAGGCAAGCCGCTGCTTCTGCGCCGCGTTCAGCATGGGCGACAGCTCGTTGGCCAGCGTGTCAAGCTGGGCGCGTTCCGACGCGCTCATGCGAGACAGCTCTGCCATGAGCTCATCCTCGCTCCTGCCCCGATAGGCTTCATAGAGTTCCTGTACCTGCGCGCCCTCCTGCGCAGGTTCTTTGCTATCGCGAATTCCCCGTTTCAAACCGCATCACCTCAGTATTCATGCTATGCGCGCGTTCCAAAAAGCGTGCCTGGCGCATAGGATGGAGTGATGGGGAGGGATGCGTATGCAACGATACATGGCCGGAGATTTTCCGCGCCAGGAACAGCAGCAGCGCCAGCAGCCGGGGACGGCGCGCCCGCCGCTGTACCATGCGGTGCAGCTTGGCGCATATGTGCTCGAACAGCGCGGCAGAGAGGGTGCGTTGGCCTATGCTTCGGCGCTGCTGCCCGTGCTGCCTTACGATATGATACAGGGGATGTGCAGGCAGCTTGGCATTGCCGCGCCGGAAAAGCCGAAGCCCCTGCCGCCGCAGGAGGGCGGACAGAGCGCGAAAAACCGGCAGCCGAACCGCGGCGAGCCTGACATGGAGATGATCCTGCGCCTGATGCAGCTCATGAAGGGGAAGAACGGCGACGGGGCGGATCTGTCGCAACTCGTAAAAATGCTGGGCAAATAGCGCGCTCCTTCGCGTACAGGCTTTTCGGACAGGAGAAAAGGCCTCCGTTTTCACGGAGGCCTTTTCCCTTTGGGATGGGATGGGAGGTAATATTGGGGGTATCGTTCCTTGTTCCTTGCTCTGATGATACAATACTACAAGCCTATGTCCTTACAATGGATGAAAAGTGAAATTCCTGTAACGAAGAAATTAGGGATTCATGAATAAAACCCGGCGGGCGCAAAAAGAAGGGAAAAAGCGCGCCAAAGGCGAATATTAAAACAAGGCACGGCAAAATCTATCGGAAACACAGTTCAAATTTTGTGCCGAGAAGGAGAGAACATTATGCGCATTGCCATCTTTGGAAAGAATCTCGAAATCTCCGACTATCTCCGCGACATGGTGGAAAAAAAGGTCAGCAAGCTGGAGCGGTACTTCCCTCAGGGGACGGAGGTGCAGGTTACGCTTGCGGTGGAGCGCAACCGCCACATTGCCGAGGTGACGATCCCCTACGATGGAGGCATCATTCGCGCCGAGGAGATCACGGGCGATATGTACGCCTCGGTGGACAATGTTCTGGATAAACTGGAAAAGCAGATTCTGCGCCATCGCACACGGCTTGAAAAGAGCCTGCGCAGCGGCGCGTTCAAGTATGACGAACCGCTGTACAGCGGCGAGTTTGAGGAGTTTGACGAGGATGCTGGGCCGCGCATTGTGCGCGTCAAGCGCTTCAACATCAAGCCCATGAGCGAGGAAGAGGCAATGCTGCAAATCGAGCTGCTCGGTCACTCCTTCTATGTGTTTATGAATTCCGCAACGGAGCAGATCAACGTGCTCTACCGCCGCAAGGACGGCAATTACGGCCTGATCGAGCCGGAAAACTGAAAACGGCGTACCGGAGGAGGGGACGGCCCGGACCGTCCCCGCTTTTTTTGTGCGCGCTCTCCAAAAGCCATACACATGTCCGGGCGGCAGAATCCGAAAGCTGCCAAAACCGAAGGAGGCCGGGGCCCTTCCGTCAGGCGGAACGGGGGGACGGCGCGGGCCATCCACGGCCGGGCTTGTACCGAGCCGGCAGGAAATGCTATAATCATAGAAATATTTTAAAAAGCAATCTGCCCATCCATCAGGGAGAAACGGAGCAAAGCAAACGATGCGGATTCTCTGGCTTGTCAACATTCTCATGCCGGAGCTTGCGGCGGCGGTGGGCCTGCCCGCGCCCTATGCCGGCGGCTGGCTCACCGGCCAGCTCCAGCGGCTCGACGCGGAGCGAAACCATATCGCCATCTGCTGCGTCCGACCGGAAACGGCGGCGCTTCTTGTCAGGGAGGTCAACGGCCACACCCACTATGTCCTGCCGGCAGACGCCGACTGGGCGGAAAATTTCCGGGAAATACTGCGGACGGAGAGGCCGGACGTCATCCACATCCACGGAACGGAAATGGAATCCTCTCTGGCGCTGATGCGGCTCGCCCCGCCGGAGCGGACGGTGGTTTCCATTCAGGGGCTTGTTTCCGTCTGCGCAGCGCACTATCTGGCCGGACTGCCGGAACGCTTTGCAAAAGCGGGCTTTTTCAAGCGGCTGCTGGGAAAGCGCCTCGATATCCGGCCCATTGCCGTCGCCAGGGAGGATTTTGCCCGGCGCGGGCGCTCCGAGATCGCCCTTTTGCAAAGCGCGCGGCATGTGATCGGCCGCACCCGCTGGGACGAGGCCTGTACGGGGCAGATCAACCCGGCGCGCCATTACCACTTTTGCAATGAAACGCTGCGCCCCGCCTTCTATCGGGCCCCGCAGTGGCGGTATGCCGAATGTGAACCGCATACGGTGCTCATCAGCCAGGGCAATTATCCCATCAAGGGCCTCCATCAGATGCTGGAGGCGCTGCCCCTGCTGCTGAAGCGATATCCGGATCTCCAGGTCTGCGTCGCCGGGTGGACGCGGCTGGGGCTGCTCCCGCAGATGGCGGGCGGCGGATGGAAGCAGCGGCTCAGGCAGCCGCTTGAAACCTGGCTGTTTGAATATGATACCTACCTGCGCAGGCAGATCGAAAGGCTGGGGCTGGAGGGGCATGTCCGCTTCCTTGGACCGCTGGACGAGGCCGCGATGTGCGCCGCCTACCGCAGGGCCAACGTGTTCGTTTCCTGCTCCAGCGTGGAGAACAGCTCCAATTCCATCTGCGAGGCCATGCTGCTGGGCCTCCCCGTGGTGTCCAGCTATGTGGGCGGCTGCGGAGACCTGCTTGCGGACGGTCAGGAGGGCCTGTTCTATCCCTTCGACGCGCCCTATCTGCTGGCGGACGCCATAGCGCGGCTGTTCGACGACCCGCAGCGGGCGGAACGCATGGGGCAGAGCGCCAGAGAGCGCGCGCTCCTGCGCCACGACCCGGAGAGAAATACCGCGAGACTGATGGAGATTTATGAGCAGATCGTCTCCGCAGCAGAGGCGGAAAAGGAGTAAGACAATGTAGACCATCGTATGCCATTCGCCCGCAATTTTCAGCCTGAATCTGGGGGACGAAATCATCGCGGAAAGCGCAAAGCAATACCTGAAGCGTCTGTTTCCTGCGGATTTTTTCGTGGACGTTTCCACGCACCTGCCGCTCTCGAAGGAATACATGTGGCAGCTCAGGCATGCCGCGTGGCGCTTTGTGCTGGGCAGCAATCTGCTGCGCGCGGATATTCAAAAGGATTTTCGCCAGTGGGACGTCCGCTTTGGGGACGAAAAATTCCTGCACTCGCTGGTCCTCGTGGGCTGCGGCTGGTGGATCTATCAGGACCGGGTCCCAAAGCGCTCGGCGGCCTTTTACCGCAAAATCCTGTCGCCCGATCTGCTGCACAGCGTCCGGGATGAGTACACGAAGGAAAAGCTGCTGGACATGGGCATTGAAAACGTGGTGAACACCGGCTGCCCCACCATGTGGGGCTTTACGGAGTCGTTTTGCGCTGCAATCCCCGGGGAGAAGGCGGAAAAGGTCGTTACAACGCTCACCGACTACCGAAGGGCGCCGGAGGAGGATGCGGCGGCGTTGCGTACGCTCCTTCTGGCCTATGAGAGCGTGCATCTCTGGCTTCAGGGCGCCCGCGATTTTGACTACTTTACAAGCCTGCCCCTGACCGGCGCGGAACGGGAAAGAATCGCGTTGGTTCCGCCCAGCCTTGCGGCTTACGACCGGCTGCTGACCGAAGGCGACGCCATCGATTACTGCGGCACGAGGCTGCACGGCGGCATCCGCGCCCTGCAGAAGGGCCGCCGGGCCATCATCATCGCGGTGGACAACCGGGCGCTGGAACTGCACAGGAGCTTTCAGCTGCCCATTCTGGAGCGCGGCGATTCTGCGGCGCTGCAGCGCTGGCTGACCGGGCACGCGCCCACGCGAATCCGCATCCCGCAGGACGAGATTCACCGCTTCCTTTCGCAGTTCCGCTAAGGGCCCGCCGCAGGCCGGGCAGCAAACGAATCTTCCATCCTGAGAGGGCAGCCGCGCCGGGCATGGCGTGGGGGCCCTTTTTTCTCCCCTTTCCGCAGCGCCATGCCCTCCCGCTTTGACGTTCTTTGACGGAGCCTCCCGAGACCGTGCTAACAGCCCGGTGACTTGCATATACATTTGGCTGTAACGGTCTGCTGCTTACTGCAACAGAGCGGTAGTATCATCAAGGAGGTAGAAAACTTGAGAATCAGGAGAGGACTCAAACCCATATTGGCGGCTGCGCTTGCGCTGGTGTTCGCGCTGTCGTTTGCTCCGGCTGCGCTGGCGGAGGATGGCGACTATTCGCATAGGTACGTGGCCCTTGGAGAGGGCGGGTATTCCGTGGGCGACAGCTATACAACGCTGTTCCAACTGGAGGACGGCGCAGGCGGCATAAACTATGCCTACTGTGTGGATATGGACACCTATATTGTGGACAACAGCATGTACGCAAGGAGCAATCTGGACGGGACGGAGTATTTCGACGAGGCGGCTGCGGCCAGAATCCGCGCCATCGTCCGGCAGGCCTATCCCTTCATGCCGCTAGCGGACATTGCTGCGGCCAGCGGCATCGAGAGCCTGACCGTCAAGGAGGCGATTACCGCCGCGCAGCTCACCATCTGGCAGATGGCCAACGATGCCCAGTTCACCTGCGACATCGAAAACGTCAACCGGCTTTGCGCCTACTATGCAGCGCTGCCGCCCATCGGGCGCGCGGAGATACCGATCGCGTCCATCCAGATTGAGCGCTCCGTTACCGGCTCCGCCGAGGCGGGCTACACGGCGGAATTCCGCTACAGGACCCAGGGGACCAATGTGGACGGCAGCCCCATCGCCCTGACCCATGACTTTGACCGGGACATTGAAGCCGAGTATCAGGCTTCGGTCAGCAGCAGCACGGCCGATGGCTGGACGAAGGTGGTGGCGGCGGGACTCCCGGCGGACGCCATTTTCAACTTCCGTGTGCGCGGCACGCAGCGCATCAGCTTTGATACCTACCTGTATCTGCCCCAGGGCGGCAGGAGCGCCTCTCAGAGCCTGGTGGGAGCCTTTGAGGGGAGCACCAGCCTGGCGGCGCAGTCCGCTTTTCAGCTGGAGGATCCCGAGGATTACTGCGTCCGCGTATACAAATACGATTCCAGGACCACGGAGGGAATCGAGGGCGCGGTGTTCCAGCTCTCCAACAACGAGAGCTTCTCCGATCCCATCGTCTATGAGTGCGCCACGGATGCGGAGGGCTACGCGGAGTTTCGCGGCCTGAGCGCGGGCAAATGGTACCTGCGGGAGAGCAGCGCGCCCGTGGGCTATGTGCCGGACAGGGAAGTGTACGTCTATGACATCGATGAGGTGCCGATCGATCTGGTGCGCTTCAAGAACACGCACTATGGCCAGATTCAGATTCTGAAGGCGGACGATAGCGGCAAGCCCGTGGCAGGCGCCACCTTCAACATCTATCGCGGCGAGTCGCAGGAGGCGGGCCAGCTGGTCAAGGAGGGGCTCGTAACCGATGAAAACGGCCTGATTCTGGCGGGCGATCTCGTCCCGGGCACATACACGGTGGTGGAGACCGCGCCGCCGCTGGGCTACCACATGGCGGAGAACCCCAGCGCGACGGTCACCGTGGAGCCCCACGAGACGGCCACGGTCAACATGGTCAATCCCCTTGTAAAGCGGGGCAAGATCGGCGTGGCCAAGGAGGATTATGAAAGCGGCAAGCGGCTGCCCGGCGCAAAGATCGCCATCTATTCCGACGAGGCCTGCACGGAGCTCCTCTGGGAGGTCGAGACCGTGGCGGACGGCGACAGCTTCCAGTATCTTGAGGAGCTTCTGCCCGGCGTCTACTACGTCAAGGAGCTGGTTGCGCCCGAGGGCTACATCCTGAATCCGCGGCAGAGCGTGGTCCAGGTGGAGCTTGCGGAGGGCGAGGTTGAGGAGGTCGTGTTCCGCAACCGTCCGCGCATCGATACTGCGGGCAACTACGGCCTGCTGCTGCTCATCGGCGCGGCGCTTGTGCTCTTGAGCGGTTCGCTGGTGTTTGTCCTGCGCAAGCGCCTGTTCAAGCGTTGAAACAGCAGACGGAGCAACCACGCAGGCAGCGGAAACGGCGCCTTCGAATCCATCCGCTGGGTATACTGCTGCTCCTGCTCCTTGCGGGTTCGCTGGGCGTGCTGGCCGTGGGGGGCTACCAGCTCATGGGTGTGGAGCAGCGTATGACGGACGGCGCGGCCGAGGCGCGTTCCGTCATACAGCTGGGGCTTGCGGAAACGGCGCAGAGCGGCGGCCTGACGGCCGGAGGCGCCATCCATGCGGCGGTGAAGGGCGAGCCCATCGGCCTGCTGACCTTTCCGGACAGCCGGGCGACGGAGGTGGCGATCTATGACGGCACGGACGACGCCGCGCTGGAACGCGGCGCAGGCCACGCGACGGATACCGCGCTGCCGGGGGAGCCGGGCAACTGTGTGCTCTTTGGGCACAGGGATTCCGCCTTCCGTCCCATGGAGCAGGTAGAGCAGGGGGATACGCTTCTTGTGGAAACCGCTTCCGGCGCAACGCGCTACACCGTGCGCACCATGTTCGTAACAACGCCGGAGGACGCGGCGTTTTACGAGGAGACGGAGGAGACGCGCCTGACGCTTGTGACCTGCTATCCCTTCCGCTTTGTGGGCCCTGCGCCGGAGCGCTATGTGATTATCGCCATGGCGGAGGATGAGAACCGGCCCGTGTTATTGCAGTAAGCCGGAGGGCCTGCCGCACCCGTATGGGGCGCGGCAGGCCCTCCGTTTGTCAGGCGTTCCGCCTCCTGCTATACTGAATCCAGGGGAAAACAAAGGAGGGCCGTTCATGAAAGGCAAGCGCATCTTTCTGGCCGCTGCGCTTCTGCTGTCCCTTGCGGGCTGCTGATCGCGTATCTTCCGGTGTAAGCTCAGGCGGTGAGATATCCGCGGATGAGCGCCAGCGTGTTCTCTACCCCCTCAAGATGCGACCGCTCGTATCCATGGGAGGCGTATACGCCGGGGCCGATCAGTGCATGGCGCAGGTCCCGTCCGGCGGACAGCGCCGCGTCCGCATCCGAGCAGTAATGGGGATAGACGTCTACCGCATAGGCAAGGTTCTGCTCCTTTGCAATGCGGATGAGCGCGGTGGTCATATCATAGTCGTAGGGACCGCAGGAGTCCTTGGCGCAGATGCTGACCTTTCGCTCGTTGCAGCCCAGCCCCTCGCCCACGCAGCCCATGTCCACGCACAGCAGCTCCGCCACGTCCTCCGGCACGACGGCAGAGCAGCCATGGCCCACCTCCTCATATACGGTGAGGCAGGCGTAGACCTTGCGGCGCGGTTTCAGAGCGCCGTCTTTGATTTCCCGCGCGATGCCAAAGAGGATGGCCGCGCTGAGCTTATCGTCCAGAAAGCGGCTCTTGAGGTAGCCCGTTTCCGTAATCACCGTGCGCGGATCAAAGCAGACAAAATCGCCCACGGCGATGCCCAGCGCTTCGGTGGCCTCGCGACTGTCGGTATCCTCGTCGATCACAACCTCCATGCCCTCGAAATCCCGCTTGCTCTCGGCGTATTTTTCGTTGGTGTGCGCGGAGGGCTGGTTGAGCTGCATGGTACCCGAGAAGGTTTTGCCAAAGCGCGTGTGGATCACGCAGTTTTCGGCCTCCACGTTGTTTGCCTGCAAGCCGCCGATGCGGGTCAGGCGCAGGCGGCCGTTGCTCTTGATTTCCGCAACCATGCCGCCCAGCGTATCGATGTGGGCGGAGATCGCGAGAGGATTTCCCTCGCCGCCAAGCTCTGCCAGCACGCAGCCCTTCTTCGTCAGCCGGGCGGGAAAGCCCAGCGAGCGGAACTCCGCCGCCGCCAGCGCCGCAACTGGGCCGGTAAAGCCCGAGGGACTGTGGCAGGCCATGAGTTTTTTCAGCATTGAAAGCACATATTCCATGAAAACCTCCAGAGATGCCAATGCCCGGCAGACCGCGCAGGAACGGACCGGGATGGCGGGGCTATTCGTATTCCGGCTGCTCCAGATGCTTTGAGAGCATCGCCAGCGGGATGGCCATGTCCTCGCTCTGCACCAGAATACCCCGGGGCACGCGCAGGTGCGTCGGCGCGAAATTCCAGATGCCGCGCACGCCGCCCGCAATCAATGCGTCGCAGGCCGATTGCGCCGCGCTGGCGGGAACGGTAAGAACGCCGATCTCGATGCGGTGGTTCCGACACCACTGGCTGATGTTCGCCACGTCAAGGATGGGCTTGCCCGCGATGCGCGAGCCGATGAGCGTGCGGGAGTGGTCAAAGGCAGCGAGGATTTCCACGCCGTAGGCCGCAAAGCCCGGGTAGGCCAGCAGCGCGCCGCCCAGATGCCCCACGCCCACCAGCACGGCCTGATGGGTTCTGGCATAGCCGAGATACTTTTCCACGTCGAGAATGAGCGTATCGAGCACATAGCCGATCTTGGGCCTGCCGCCGCTGCTGCTGACGGCGGCCAGATCCTTGCGCACGGAAACGGGGTTCAGGGAAAGTTCCCCGGCAATGTCGTTGCAGGAAACGTTTGTCGCGCCCGATTGCTGCATGCGCTTGAGCAGCTGGAGATAGGCGGGCAACCGTTGCAGCGTCGGCCGCGGTACGGAGTCCTTTGGCATAGGCGTCCCCCACGATTATCAATAATATCAATAAAATTGTAACAGGCTTTGCGCCCCGCGTCAAGCGAGCGGAAGGGTGGAGCGCCCGAATATGGGGTTTTAAAATAACAGCAATGGGCGTTTTTTCCGTATTACAAACAATGGACGTTTTTCGATCCCCATCGTTTGCGACACTTCAGATGGTTTTTGTCCGTTTCATGGCGGAGCGGGCGCGAGCGGCGCCGCAGCTGCTGCCGGACGATGCGCTCCGGTTTCGGATATGCCGCCCGCCCCTTTTTGCAGAAAAGCTGTCAGGGGGGATTGGCAGAACGCCGCCCGATTGTGTATGATTGGGAGGAGGGCCGCGGCCCCGGCGTATCCCATGCCGGCCGGAACCTGCTGAAAAACGAAGAGAGGATTCTCCATTCCATGAACCAGCTTCAAAAGGTGACGCACAGCGACCACGTCCGGCTTTCGGAGGATGGCCGCGCGGTCGTCATTCTGGACCAGACGCAGCTCCCCTGCCGCACGGTTTATCTGCGGCTTCAAACGGCGGAGGCGCTCTACGCCGCCATCCGCACGCTTCAGGTCCGGGGCGCGCCCGCCATCGGCATCTGCGCGGGCTATGGCATGTATTGCCTCGCCAGGAGTTTGGAAAAGGCCGCGCCCGGGGAATTCCTGGAAAAGCTGCGGGCCTTCGGCGCATACCTGAACTCCGCGCGGCCCACAGCGGTGAACCTGAGCTGGGCAATCCGCCGTATGCTGGGCGTGGCGGAAAAAAGCGCGGGCGGGCCCGTTGCGGAAACCCTTGCGCTGCTCCGGGCGGAGTGTGAGGCCATCCATCGCGAGGACATCGCCATGTGCCGTGCGATCTCGGAGCACGGTCTGGCGCTCTTAAGAGAGGGGGACGGCGTGCTGACGCACTGCAATGCCGGACCGCTGGCCACCTCCCGCTACGGTACGGCGCTGGGGCCCATCCTGCTTGCCAGGGAACGGGGCATGCAGCTGCGCGTGTTTGCGGATGAGACGCGGCCGCTGCTGCAGGGCGCGCGGCTGACCGCCTATGAGCTGCAACGCGCGGGCGTGGACGTAACGCTCATCTGCGACAACATGGCGAGCATCGTCATGAAAAACGGCTGGGTGAACGTCTGCTTTGTGGGCTGCGACCGCATCGCGGCCAACGGCGATTTTGCCAACAAAATCGGCACAAGCGGCGTTGCCATCCTGGCAAAGCATTACGGCATACCCTTCTACACGCTGGGCCCCACCTCCACCATCGATCTGAACTGTAAAACGGGGGCGGATATCGAAATCGAGCAACGCCCGCCGGAGGAGATTCGCGAAAAGTTCTATCGGGAGCCAATGGCTCCGCCCGATGTGAAGTGTTATAATCCTGCCTTCGACGTGACGGACCACGCGCTGTTAAGCGGCATTGTGACGGAGAAGGGCATTTGCCGCCCGCCGTTTGCGGAGAGCCTCAGGCGCCTCTTTGATTAGCGGCGGAGGGTGGTTCCGCTTTTTGGCAGATTCTTCTTGCCCGCCGGGGCGGCGTATGTTAAAATAAGGCACACGGAAGATTCAGCAGCTTTCGGCGTTTCCTCATCAATAAACGCCGTGAGCTGTTTTTTCACCTGAGGAGGGAAGAGACTTGCAGAAACGGAATTTTTCAACGGAGCTTGCCTATGCGCTGGGGCTTGTGGGCCTGTCCGGCGGCACAGCGCTGATGGAGGCGGCGGATTTTGGCGTGGGCATGGTGGTTGCGCCAGCATACCTCGTTTACCTCAAGCTGTCCGAGAGCCTGCACTTTGTGACCTTCGGCATGGCGGAGTATACGCTGCAGGCCTGCCTGCTGGCCGCGCTGTGCCTGCTGCTCCGCAGATTCCGCTTTTCCTATCTCTTTTCCTTTGTAACCGCCGTACTCTACGGCTTCCTGCTGGATGGCTTTATGGCGCTGCTGGCGCTGCTGCCTCAGGGCGTGCTGGCGCTTCGCGTTGTCCTCTATGGGCTGGGCGTGCTTGCCTGCTCTGCGGGCGTATCGCTGATGTTCCATACTTACATCTCCGCCGAGGTCTATGAGCTGTTTGTAAAGGAGCTTTCCCGGCGCTACCGGTGGAACATTCATCGGGCAAAGACCTGCTATGACTGCATCAGCTGCTTTGCGGGCATATTGCTCTCCTTCGCCTTTTTCGGCTTTGGCGTGTTCGAGGGCGTGCGCTTCGGCACGGTGCTCTGCGCGCTGGTCAACGGCTTTCTGATCGGCAGGTTTACGCGCCTGTTCGACGCGCACTGGCGGTTTTTCGACGCGCTGCCCCTGCGAAAGTATTTTGAAGACGGCCCTTCCGGGCCCAGTGAGGCAGACGCTCCTGAGATGGGAGGCGGGGATGGGGCGGAAACCGAAACGTCCCGTTAAGCGCATCCGGCTCAAAACCCGGCGCCACCAAAAAAGCATATGGGAGCAGGCTCGCAGCGGTCTGCTCCGCTTTTTTTTGAAATGCCGGAGCGCAGGCCGGGTCGGGCGTGGCTTTCATGTTTCATGAGCGCGGCAGGGCCGTAAAAACCGCCCTGCTCCGCGGAAAACGCGGATTTGCAGGGCGCAGAGCAGGGCAGACTGCCAGCTGCGGCATGGCGGACGGAAGACCGGGGGTTTTAGAAAATCCCGGGTATTTTTTGCTTGTTTTGCCGTTCGACAGAGAGGGAAACATCCCGCGCGGATGACACGCATATATGGTATACATGCGAGTTTATGCGGGAGGGGGACAGGCTGTGCGACGGAAGGCGGGACGGGGCATGCGGCGGCTTTGCGCGCTGCTGTGCCTCGCTGCGGGGCTGGCCGCGCTCCTTTCCCGGGCCGGGACCGGGCTGGCGGAGGGCGGGGAGCTGCCGCCTGCGCCCCTGGGCGAAGCGGAGGGCTACGTGTACTATCACAGCACGTCCTATCCCTATTACCGGCTCAGCCCCCACCGCTGCGCCTGTCAGGACGCGTCGGGCGACACGCAGGACGGCAGGATTCCCGCCGCCTTTGTGCTGCTTGACCTGCGGGAGTACGGCGGAAAAAGCTGGACGCCGGACAGAACCTCGGGCTGGACTGCGGATGCGCCCGGCAACTACCTGGTGGCCTACGGCTGCGACCTGTCCACAAGAACCCGCGCCGGTACGCGCTACCGCAGAAGGAACCTTGAGGACGCGGTCTTTCTCAGCGAGAGCGCAGCGCAGCGTATGCGCGCCGTACTGCAATGCGCCTATCCCTTCGTGAGCGCGGAGGAGATGCTTGCGCGCCTGGTGGCCGCAGGCGTGCTGGAGGAGCGCAACGGCATCGTCAGCGCGCCGGAGAACTTTAAAAAGGAGAATGCCGAGCGCACCGTCTCGGAGAGCGAGCTGCTCAGCGCGGTTCAGACCGCGGTCTGGGCCTGCGCGGCCGGGGAGGACGCGGCGGGGCCGAAGCTGAGCGGGGCCTATACGGAAACCGCGGCGCCAGGGCTTGCCGGGCGCACGGTCAACCCGGACGGCTACGACGGCAGGACGCGGGAGATTCAGCGGGTAAAGAACAATATTTCCGCCGTTTACGATTACCTGACCGGGCTGGGCGCTGCGGACGCGCCCGCGCCGGACCGGCTGGTTACGGATCTGACGCTGACCGCCCTGCGCACGGACGACGGTACGGGGGAGGCGACCGCTACCGTGCGCCTGCGACTGAACGGTACGCCGGACGCAGAGGACGCGCTGGTTCTGCGGGTCGGCGAAACGCGCTATGCCATCGCCAACCCGAATCTGGGCCTGCCGGTGATCGAGCCGGATGCGGACGGCTGCTATACGCTGCTGCTGGCGGGGCTTACGGAGGAGGGCAGCGTAACGCTGGAGGTCAGCGGTACGCAGACGGTAGCTCCCGGCGCATACCTCTACGAACCCTATGGCGGGCAGGACGCGGCGCAGTGCATGGTCGGCGTATATGGCGGTACGGCGCAGGTGCTGCTGCGGCGGCAGATCTCCCTGGCCGCGATGACGCAGCGGGCGCGCCTGCGCTCTGTGGCGGAGCTGACGGAAAAGGCCGTGGTCATGCCGCTTTCCGGCGGCAGTCTGACGCTCTTTCTGGAGGGCCGGGACGGGCGGCGGATTCGCATTGCGGAGGGGCTCTCCGGCGATGCGGAAGGGCTCGTCGAGGTGCGGCGGCTCCTGCCGCCCGGCGAGGGCGAGCGCTATGTGTTTCAGGAAACTGCGCCGCCCGCAGGCTTCTCTCTGCCGGAGAAGCCGGAGAAAGCGGTGGATGCGGCCACCACCGTAAGGCTTGTCCATACGCCGGCGGCGGAGGCAAGCGTATGCCTGACCCTGCTGGACGAGAGCACCGGGGAACAGCCGCTGCCGGGCATCGGCTTTGCGCTGTACCGCCGCCTGTTCGGAACGGAGGCGCTGTTCCTCGGCGACCGTACAACGGACGCGCAGGGAAGGATTACGGTGGACGGCCTCTGCCCGGGCGATTACTGGTTTTCCCAGAGCACCACGCCCGAGGGCTATGCCCCTGCGGCGGAGGAGCATGCGTTTTCCGTTGGCAGCAGCGGCGGCGCGATCCAGCTGACCGTATACAACACGTCGCACCGGACGGTGTCGGGCGAGGTTTGCTTTGCGGATCCGGCGGCGGCCGGGCATCCGGCAGCCGTTACCGTCCGGCTGTACTGCGGCGGCGCGCTGCTGAGGGAACAGCGGGTGTCGGCGGAGACGGGCTGGCGGTACTGCTTTGAGGAGCTGCCCATTTTTGACGACAGCGGCGCGCAAAACGTTTACGCCGTGGAGCAGGCTGCGCTGCCGGGCTATGCGGCGGAATACGTCGAGAGCGGTATCCGCAACACCCAGCGCAGGGCGGACATCGTGCTGGAGAATCGCAACCGCCGGGGCGAGCCGCTGCGCGGCGCGGTATTCGTGCTGCGGTCGGCCGCGGACGGAACGCATGTCTGTACGGCTGCCACCGATGCGGCGGGCCGCCTGTGCCTGTATGGCCTGAGGGCAGGCAGCTATCTGCTCACCCAGCGCCGGGCGCCTGCGGGCTACAGGGCGCTTTCCGAGGCGCTGATTCTGACGCTGACCGATCCCAACACCGCCGCCGACGGAACGGAGCCGATGCAGGCGCTGCTTACGGACGCTTCCGGAATGCCGCTGCCGGACGGCTGCATCGTAAGCGGGCGGCGAATTCTGCCGGAGAGCCCGCTGGGGATTGCGCTCTGCGCCAGCGCCTGCGCGGCCCTGCCCTGCCTGGCGGCTGTGGGCCTTCGCGCGCGCAAAGGCGGCCGCAGGGCTTTTCGCCTCCGCCTGCCGCTCCGGCTCCGATTGCCGCGGCTGCGCAGGAAAAGGCGGGGGCATGCCGCGGGAAAAGCCGAATAGAGTGGAAGCGGGGAGCGCGCAGGCGCTGCGCCTTACCGCTGCGCACATTCCATTCCCTGAGCAAAGCGCGGGATGCAGACGGTGAAAAAAGAATCGGGCAGGGTGCTGACGGATAGGCGCCCTGCCCTTTGAAAACATGGGCCGCAAAACGGCCCCCGCCCGGTGGGCGGGAAATGAATTTTCGCGCCTGCTTAAAAGTGATACATTCCGTCAAAACTGAATAGAATACCATGCCAAATGCTGTCAGGCGAAGCGCTCCTGCGCCCATCCGGACGGCAGGGCGCGCAGGGAGCGCCGTTCCGGAGAGGAGCGGGCGCCGTCTGCGCGGATCGAGGAGGAATGTATCCCTTGAGGACAAAGCTGATGTGGCTGCAAATCGCCGCGCTGGCGCTGTTCTGCGCCGCGCTTTTCATCATGCTGCTGCCAACGCTGCGGGGCCTGTATTACCGCATGGACACGGGCCGCGCGATTACCGCTTTCAACAGCGAGGTCGCGCGGCTTCGCGTGCAGGCGGACGCCAGGGAAAAGCAGGAAGCGGAGCGGCTTGCGCGGCAGATCGCGGACTATAATGCGGCTCTGCGGGCGGGCGGACAGACTGCGCTGGCGGACCCGTTTGCGCTCTGCACTCCCTCGGAGCCGCTGCCGGAGCTGACGGGCTTTCGGCCGGTGCTGGGCGTGCTGTGCATCCCCCGTCTCGAACTGGAAACGCCCGTCTATGCCGTCGCATCGGCGCTGAGCCTGCGGCGCGGCGCGGCGCTTGCGGCGGACAGCTCGATCCCCAGCGCGGAGGAAGGCACCCATGCCCTCATCGCCGCACAGCGGGGCGGCGGCGGCAGCGCGCCGTTTCGCGGCATCGAGCGGCTGCGGCCGGGCGACCGGGTGGACTTTCTGGGGCCGCTGGAAACCGTTTCCTACCGGGTGCTTGAAACCGGCGTAATCCTGCCCGGACAGACGGGGGACCTGCGCATTGCGGAGGGAGAGACGCTGTTGACGCTCATCACAACGCATCCCCTGCAGGATGGAGAGGAGCGCTACATCGTTCGCTGCGGCAGATTGGAATAAAAAAGCGCCGGATCCCATTGCTGCGAACCGGCGGCGGAGCGCTTTCAAAATGTAGCCGCCGGTGAGAATCCACCGGCGCGGCGGGGATATAACGGCAGCACCAGCGCAGGCGCAAACAGAGCCGCAGGCCCGGCGAACGTTCCCTGCACGCCTGCACTTCAACATGCTTTTTTCAGCGGACCAATCAACGGCCCCTGTCTCTGTGCCGGCGGAAACACTGCATATCCATCCCGCTGACCCCAAAGGGTGAAACCGAACGTTACTGCAATATGCCTGGCCTTCGCCTGCTCCGGGGCGCACCGGCTGACAGGCATTGCTTTATTTTTTCTGGGCCTCAAAGCAATGCGAGGCAGGCGCCGGACCGGGTTCGTCCGCTGGCCGTATGCTGACCGCTGCGGGCTGGAGCCCGGTCGGAGAGCGCTCCGCTGCTTCCCGGCCATTGCCCCCCTGCTCTTTCTGCTGCGCAGCCGCCAAGAGCCCGTCTGCGCCGCGCCTGCGGGCGATGGGATGCGGGGGACGCCCGCCGCCCTCGGGCCGCCGCCCCCGGCTGCCCGTGATACCGCTGCCCATTGCCGTCGCCTCCTCTTCCTAACGCATATCCCATGCTTTTTCTCCATTTAGCCACGGGGCAGAAAAAAAGTCAAGCCAAATAACAGAGCCCCGCGCCCCGGCAAACGCGGCGGCTGGGGGGTGGTTTTCCAGTCAAAAGGAAAGCGAAGCCCCCGGCAGAGGACCGCCGCTTCGCTGCAAAAGGGGGCGCGGCATACAGGCGGCATGGCAGAGAACCCTTCCCTCCCCCGGCGAAAAAAAGAGCGGCCGGGGCCGCAAAGCAACGGAAGGCCGACCCCAAAACAGGGCGGCGTTTGAACGCAGCGGAGCCGGGCGCTATCGGCTGTCTCCGATTACAGGACCAGGGAAGGCATGCCGGATGCAGCGCCTCAGGCGGCATGGCGTTCCGGCTGCTCCCGCCGCAAGGCGGTTCAGCCGTCCGCGCGGCCCGCCTGGTCTTTTGCGGGCCCCTTTTCCGTATCCCAGTCCACGCAGGTGTTGAGCACAAAATCGCGCATGCGCGTTACGGCGGGGGAAAGCGCTTCCTCCCTGCGCCAGGCCAGATAGACCGGGCGCATATAGGAGGGCTCCACCAGCGGTATCACAGCCACCGACTGCAACTGCATGGCGGGAATCCGCGGCAGAATGGCCACCGCCTGCCCGAGAGCGACGAACTGGAGCGCGGAATTGCAGTCCTGCGTTTCAAAGGCGGCGCACAGCGGCACGGCGTTGCGCCGAAACAGCTCCTCCACGGTCTTTCTCAGGCCGTTGCTGGGATGGAGCACCACCATGCTCTCCCCTGCCAGCTCCGCAAGGCGGATGCTTTCCCGGTGGGCAAGCCTGTGGGCCAGGGGGACGGCCACGAAGAGCCGCTGCCAGGCCACGCGGCGGTATTCCACCTCAGGGTCGGGGCTGACGCAGAAAGCGAGATCCAGATTGCCTCGCTTGAGCTCATCGAGGATGACGCTGTTGAGATGCTGCGAAAAGCGGAAGGTGATGGGCGAGTCCGCATGCGCCGCATAGAAGCGCTCCACCAGCCGCGGGATCAGGTCTGCGGAGATGCTGTGGAAATAGCCCAGCGCCACCGTTCCCGTATCCGGGTGGGCCATCTGCCGCGTCAGGCGGACGCCCTCGTCCAGCGTGTTCAGCGCGCGGGTGGCATAGCGGAGGAACTGCTCGCCGCAGGGGGTCAGCGCCACATGCCGCCCGCCGCGACGGAACAGGGGAAACCCAAGGTCGTTTTCCAGCTCCCGAATGGCGTAGCTGAGGCTTGGCTGGGCGATGTGCAGCCGCTCCGCAGCGAGGGTATACTGCCCCGCCT
The DNA here is from genome assembly GCA_004554165.1 of Clostridiales bacterium. GTDB lineage: Bacteria > Bacillota > Clostridia > Christensenellales > CAG-138 > CAG-1024. The sequence continues at coordinate 30,417 of SFNQ01000006.1, forward strand.
CGGCAAGCGCGAGAAAGTATCGCAGCTGTGCCAGCGTCATGGGAAATCACCTCTCTCTGTTGACAATCGCCAGCGGCCGGAAAAGCCGGAGGCTCAGACCCGCGCCTTTTCCTTCCGTGTTCCGTCCGGCAGGGGGATTTTCTGCATCAGGCCGACGATCTGGCCGGACAGCGCAACGGTGAGCAGCGAATATGCAATGCGGTTCAGCGGGATGTAGCTCAAAGAGAGCGCGAGTACGATCAGATCAAAAAACAGGTAAGCCCATGCAATGCGGATGTGCAGGCAGCGGGAAACACTCATGGCAAGCGCGTCGTCCCCGCCGGGCGCGCCGCCTACCCGGACGCACAATCCGGCGCCTACGCCCACAAAGACCGCGCCGAGCGCCGCCGCAAGCAGGGGCGTTTCGGCAAGCGCGGGCCACAGCGGCGGAAACAGCTCGCAAATCCGGTATGTCAGGGCGAAGCCGCCGGTGGCAACCAGCGAATAGACCAGAAATGTTTTTCCCAGAAGTTTCCAGCCAAGGGCATAGCAAAGCAGGTTGAGCACAGGGCCGGAAATAGCGGGAGAGAGCCGGAACCAGTGGTCCAGCAGCAGGGTCAGGCCAAGAATACCGCCCTCGGTCACGCCGGAAACCGAATGAATATGGTACAGCCCAAAGGCCAGAAACGCGCTGCTGAGCAGCGCAATAAGGCAATAGGAAAACCGAATGTTTACCGGCGCGCGGGACGCGGATTTCCTCTGAGCGTCCGGCGCTGAAGGGTGAAACAATGAAAAAACGCTCCTTTCCAAGACGATCCTGCCACAAGCTTCATTATAATTATACTTCGCAGGCGCGTCAACCGGATTATAGAAACATTCTATGGGAGGAAGAAAAAACCTGTATTGGACTTTGTGCGGGTAAAAAATTTATAATAAAAGCAGCGGCACAATATAATGAGTTTATCAGAACACCTTTCATCAACCGAGAAGGAGAATATCGCCAATGATTCAGTATTTTCAGCAGGGAATACAGTGGCGCGGCGGCGCGCCCGAGCGGGCGGCGGCAGACTGCGACAGGCTGCGCGCGCGGGAGGGGACCATCGCCTATCAGATCATGCGCGCCCACAGTGTTTCGGACGAAGCGGCGGCGCTGCGCATCCGCTTTGACGCGCTGGTATCCCACGACATCACCTATGTGGGAATTATCCAGACCGCGCGGGCCAGCGGCCTTCAGGAGTTCCCCGTGCCCTATGCCATGACCAACTGCCACAACAGCCTCTGCGCCGTGGGGGGTACGATCAATGAGGACGACCATGTGTTCGGCCTGTCCGCCGCGAAAAAGTACGGCGGCATCTATGTGCCTGCAAACCAGAGCGTCATCCACAGCTATGCGCGGGAGACGCTGGCCGCCTGCGGCAGTATGATCCTCGGCTCCGACAGCCATACCCGTTATGGTGCGCTGGGAACCATGGGCGTGGGCGAGGGCGGGCCGGAGCTTGTCAAGCAGCTCCTCAAAAACACCTACGACGTACCGGCGCCCGAGGTGGTGCTGGTTTATCTTACCGGCGCGCCGAAACGCGGCGTCGGCCCGCACGATGTGGCGCTGGCGCTGGTGAAGGCGACCTTTGCCCAGGGCCTGGTGAAGAACCGGGTGCTGGAGTTTGCCGGCCCTGGCCTTGCAAACCTGCCGGTGGATTTCAGAAACGGCATCGACGTCATGACCACGGAAACCACCTGCCTGTCCTCCATCTGGGAGACGGATGAGGCGGTGCAGGCCTACTATGCGGCCCACGGCCGGCCGGAGGCCTACAAAAAACTCCAGCCGAAGGAGGGCGCGTACTACGATGCCATGATCACGATCGCGCTGGACAGGGTCGAGTCCATGATTGCGCTGCCCTTCCACCCCTCCAATGCCTATACCATCCATGAGTTTCTGGAAAACGCCGGGGAGATTCTCCGGGGCGTTGAGGAGGAGGCCGCGAAAAAATTCAGCAAGGCGAAGCTGGATCTTCGGAGCAAGATCCACGGCGGCAGGGTGATGGCCGATCAGGGCGTCATCGCCGGCTGCTCGGGCGGCCTGTTTGACAACATCACCGAGGCTGCGGATATCCTGGCGGGCGGCAGCACGGGCAACGGCTACTTCTCGCTGTCGGTATATCCCACCAGCGTACCCGTATCCCTGGAACTGACCCGCGTGGGCGCGACGGAAGCCCTGCTGGAGGCCGGCGCGATCATCAAGCCCTCGTTCTGCGGGCCCTGCTTCGGCGCGGGCGACGTGCCGGCGAATAACGGCCTCTCGCTGCGCCACACCACGCGCAACTTCCCCAACCGGGAGGGCTCCAAGCCCGGCGAGGGGCAGATTTCCGCGGTTGCGCTCATGGACGCGCGCTCCATCGCCGCCACCGCCTTAAACGGCGGCTACATCACCGCCGCCACGGATCTGGATTATACGCCCGTACACCGCGCATACCATTTCGACAAATCCGTTTACGACCGCCGCTGCTACAACGGCTTCGGCCATCCCGAGCCGGATGCGGCGCTGATCCTCGGGCCCAACATTACCGACTGGCCGAAGATGTACGGGCTGTCGGAAAACCTGCTCGTCGAGCTGGCCGCGGTCATCCACGATCCGGTGACCACCACCGACGAGCTGATCCCCTCCGGCGAGACCTCGTCCTACCGCTCGAACCCGCTGCGCCTGTCGGAGTTTGCGCTCTCGCGCCGCGTGCCGGAGTATGTGGGCCGCGCAAAAGCCGTGGCTGCGCTGGAGGCGGAACGCAGGGCGGGCAGGGCGCCCGAAGCCCTGACGACCCTGCTGGAAAGGGTCGGTAACGCGGAACAGCTCCTTGCAGACACCCAGTTCGGCTCCTGCGTGTTCGCCAACAGGCCCGGCGACGGCAGCGCCCGCGAGCAGGCGGCCTCCTGCCAGAAGGTGCTGGGCGGCTTTGCCAACATCTGCTATGAGTACGCGACCAAACGCTACCGCAGCAACTGCATCAACTGGGGCATTCTGCCCTTCACCCTTGCGGAGGGGACGCCCTTCCCCTATGCGCCGGGCGAGCATGTGTTCGTGCCGGGCGTGCGCAGGGCCATCCAGCAGGGCGTGGAGGAGATCCCCGCCAAGGTCATCCGCATGGATGGCGCTGTGGAGGACATCACCCTTTACATCAGGGGGCTGACGGAGGATGAAAAGACGATCCTTCTGGAGGGCTGCCTGATGAACTACTACGCCGCGCAGAGCCGCTGAACAGGGGGGCGGGCATGCGCCGCGGGCTGTCCCCCCGGCCTGCGGCGCTGTCCGCCGAAAAAAACGGAAAGCCGGGCGGGCCGGCGCTGGCGACCGCGGGCCAAAACGCAGGCAAATCCGAAGAACCTCAGCCCGCAGGCCCTGCCGCTCCCGCGCGTTTTGAGAGAGCGGGTCAGGGCGACAGCCGCAAAACTCTATGGACCATCGTGTACGACAAGCCCTGCTCCGGGCGGAAAAGCCGCCCGGAGCGCCCGGGAATTCAGATCATTTCAGGAGGAAAGCATGGATAAGAGAATTCAGATGACGACGCCCCTTGTGGAAATGGACGGAGACGAAATGACCCGCATCATCTGGCAGATGATTAAGGACGAACTGCTCACGCCCTTTGTCGATCTCAAGACCGAGTACTACGATCTGGGCCTGCAAAAACGCGACGAGACCGGCGACAGGATCACGGTGGAGGCAGGCGAGGCCATCAAGCGCCTGGGGGTCGGCGTCAAGTGCGCGACCATCACGCCGAACAAGCAGCGGGTGGAGGAGTATCAGCTCCATGAGATGTGGAAGAGCCCCAACGGCACCATCCGCGCCATTCTGGACGGAACGGTATTCCGCGCGCCCATCGTGATCGATTCCATCAAGCCCGTTGTGAAGAACTGGAAAAAGCCCATCACCATCGCCCGTCACGCCTATGGCGACGTATATAAGGGTACCGAGTACCGCGTGCCGGAGAAGGGGAAGGCGGAGCTGGTCTTTACCGGCGAAAACGGCGCCAGCTTCCGGGAGACGGTGTACGATTTTGAGTGCCCCGGGGTATTGCAGGGCATGTACAACAAGGACAGCTCCATCCGCTCCTTTGCGCACGCCTGCTTCCAGTATGCGCTGGAGACCCGGCAGGACCTCTGGTTCTCCACAAAGGATACCATCTCGAAAAAGTACGACCAGACCTTCAAGCTCATCTTCGAGGAGATCTACGAGGCCGAGTACAGGGCGCGCTTTGAGGCGCTGGGCCTGACCTACTTCTATACCCTGATCGACGACGCCGTGGCCCGCGTTATCCGCTCGGAGGGCGGCTATATCTGGGCCTGCAAGAACTATGATGGCGACGTTATGAGCGACATGGTCTCCACGGCCTTCGGTTCTCTCGCCATGATGACCTCCGTGCTGTGCAGCCCGGACGGCAAGTTCGAGTACGAGGCCGCGCACGGCACGGTTACGCGCCATTATTACCGCTATCTCAAGGGCGAGGAGACGAGCACCAACCCCATGGCGACCATCTATGCCTGGAGCGGGGCGCTCAAAAAGCGCGGCGAGCTGGATGGGCTGCCGGAGCTGGTATCCTTCGGCGAGAAGCTGGAGGAGGCCTGCATCGACACGCTGAACGAGGGCATCATGACCAGGGACCTTGTGGGACTGGTGGAGGAGGGCACGCCCCGCGCGGTCAACACTCTGGAGTTTATCCGGCAGATCCGCGGGCGGCTGGAACGGAAGCTGGAGGCGTAAGGCGATGCAGATCAAAAAGACAGGCGTTGCGGGCACGGTGGAGTCCAGCGATATCATCGTGCGCATCGAGCCGCGGGAGGAGCCGGGCGTGGAGCTGACGCTGACCTCCAGCGTCATGCAGCAGTTCGGCAGGCAGATTGAAAAGGTCATCCGCGAAACCCTGGCGGAGCTGGGCGTGGAGAGCGCCCTTGTGGACGCGGTGGACAAGGGCGCGCTGGACTGTACGGTGCGCGCCCGCACGGCGGCGGCCGCCTACCGCGCCGCAGAGTGTACCGACTATGTATGGAGGACAAAGGGATGAAACGGCTTCGGCGCAGCATGCTGTTTGTGCCGGGCAACAATCCCGGCATGGTGCGCGATGCGCACATCTACGGATCGGACAGCATCATGTTCGACCTGGAGGATTCCGTTGCGGTTACGGAAAAGGACGCCGCTCGTTTCCTCGTATACAACGCGCTGACACATCTCAAGTACGGCAGCAAGGAACTGGTCGTGCGGATCAACGACCTGGGCTCCGGCCTGGGCGTTGCGGATCTGGAAGCCATCGTGCGCGCGCAGCCGGACGTCATCCGCCTGCCAAAGACCGAGTGCGCCAGAGACGTGATCGACTGCGAGCGCGAGATCGAGCGCATCGAGCGGGCGGCGGGCATCCCCGTCGGCAGGACCGGCATGATGGCCGCCATCGAGAGCGCCCGCGGCGTTCTGAACGCCTATGAGATTGCCACCGCTTCAAAGCGGCTCATCGGTATTGCCCTGGGCGCGGAGGACTATGTGACGGACCTGAAAACCACAAGGAGCGACGGCACGGAGCTGTTCTTTGCGCGCAACATGATCCTGAACGCGGCCCGGGCCGCGGGGATCGACGCGCTCGACACCGTATATTCGGACGTGAACAATGAGGAGGGCTTCATCGCGGAGGCGACGCTCATCAAAAAGCTGGGCTTCAACGGCAAGAGCGTCATCAATCCCCGGCAGATCCCGCCGCTGCACCGTGTGTTCCTGCCCAGTGAGAAGGAGCTCAACAAGGCCCGCGCCATCATGGAGGCCATCGAGGAGGCCAATGCCCGCGGCAGCGGCGTCGCCTCCCTCAACGGAAAGATGATCGACAAGCCTGTGGTGCTGCGCGCGCAGTATCTGCTGGAGCTGGCGGAGGCCGCCAGCATAATTCCCATCGAGGAGGTGTAAGGCATGGGCGTGGATATGACAAAAATTCCCCATCTGGACTGCATCTCGCAAAACGGCGTCTATCGGGGCGTGCCGGAGCGCGATTTTTCCACCTTCAACGCCCGCATGCGCGCCAGCGACAAGATTCTGCCCTCCCTGCGCGAGGCAATTGCCCGCACCGGCCTGCGGGATGGCATGACCATTTCCTTCCACCACCATTTCCGAAACGGCGATTACATCGTCAACATGGTGCTGGATGAGATTGCGTCCATGGGCATCAAAAACCTGACCGTGGCCGCCAGCTCGCTGTCCAGCTGCCATGCGCCCATGATTGAGCACATCCGAAACGGCGTGGTCACGCACATTGAGACCAGCGGCCTGCGGGGGGAGCTGGCAGAACAGATTTCCCGCGGGCTTATGGAGGTCCCGGTGGTGTTCCGCTCCCACGGCGGCCGCGCGGCGGCGATTGCCCGCGGGGAGCTGCACATCGACGTGGCCTTCCTGGGCGCGCCCTCCTGCGACCCCTACGGCAATGCCAACGGCTACAACCGGGACGAGGAGAACGCGACCATCTGCGGCTCCATGGGCTATGCCAAGGTGGACGCCCAGTATGCCGATCAGGTCGTTGTTATCACGGACCACATCGTGCGCTTTCCGAACACGCCCTTCGGCATTCCGGAATCGCAGGTGGACTATATCGTTTCCGTGGAACGTATCGGCGATCCCTCCGGCATCATGAGCGGCGCCACGCGCTATACGAAAAACCCGAAGGAGCTGCTGATTGCAAAGACCGCCGCCGATCTCATCGAGGCCTCCGGCTATTTTTACGACGGCTTTTCCATGCAGATGGGCAGCGGCGGAGCCTCGCTTGCCACGGCGCGCTTTTTGCGCGAGAAGATGGAGCAGAGGGGGCTGCAGGCGCGCTTTGCCCTCGGCGGCATTACGGGGCAGATTGTGGAGATGCATGAGGCGGGGCTGGTTGAGAAGATACTCGATGTGCAGTCCTTTGACCTGATTGCGGCCAACTCCCTCAAGAACAACCGCTTCCACCAGCAGATCGACGGCTCGTACTATGCAGGCTACGACAACGAGGGCGCGGCGGTGAACCAGCTGGACTTTGTGGTGCTCTCGGCGCTGGAGATTGATACCAACTTTGATGTGAACGTTATCACCGGCTCGGACGGCGTGATCCGCGGCGCCATCGGCGGACATCCGGATACGGCGGCGGGCGCGAGCCTGTCGGTCGTGGTGGCGCCGCTGACGCGCGGCCGCATCCCCACCATTGTACACCGGGTCAATACGGTGGTCACGCCGGGGGCGGCGGTGGACGTGGTCGTGACCGATCAGGGCGTCGCGGTGAACCCCAGACGGGCCGATCTCATCGAGCGCTTTCGCAAGGCGGGCATGCCGCTGTTCACCATCGAGCAGCTCCGCGCCCGGGCAGAGCGCATTGTGGGCACGCCGGAACCCATTCGCTATCGGGATCGCGTCATCGGCCTTGTGCTCTATCGGGACAATACAGTGCTGGACGTGATCCGTCAGATCGACGAGACCTGACCCGCAAGACGACGCGATGGATATGATCCGCCGCAGGAATTCCCCGGCCTGCGGCGGTCTGTCTGTCAAACAAGCAGTTGACTGGCGGGGAAACCGCTTTCCGCCGAAAGCCCGGGGACGGCGAAAAGCGCCGGGAGACAAGCACAAAAGGGGCGAACCGTCCTGCCATACATGCCGCCGGAGCCGGAAAAACCGAAGGGACTGTCCCCCTTGACAAACCCGGCGGGCGGCTTTTTTGTCGGGGCCTCCCATGCCTGCGGCGGGCGTTTTTTTCGGAAAGGGTCGCTTGCCGGGTCAGGGCGCTTTCGGGGGGAGGGCGGCCCCGCGTTCCGTGCCCGGAACGGGTGCGGCGGGCCGTGGCCTCCCGCGCCGGTCTTCCGCGTTTGCCCGCCGCACCGGCGCGCCGCTGAGCGGCGCGCGGGGCCGCCCGCCCCTCAGCGCTCCGTCTTGAGGTACTCGTCGAGGACGGCGCTGTTTTTGATGACAAAGCTGGCAAAGTTCTCCGCGGCGCGGGACAGATAGCGGGACTTGCGCCAGGCAAGGGCGATGGCGCGGGGCGGAATATCGTCGAGAATGCGCAGCGCCTTCACGGGGATGGTATGGCTGCTCAGGGGCTTCGGGATCAGCGCGATGCCGAAGTTTGCCGAAACGGAGCTGATGATGAGGTTGTCGTTGGTGGTTTCAAAAATCACGTTGGGCCGAACGCCGGCGTTTTGCAGGATGTTGTCAATGTAAGCGCGAATCTGGCAGCAGCTTTCGTAGGTAATGAGCTTTTCGTGGCGGAGACTGGAGAGGCGGATTTCCTGATAGCGTGCCAGGGGATGCTGGTCGGAGACGATAACGACGGTTTCGTGCGTGCCGATCTGGTGGCATTCCAGATTCGGGTCGTCCGTCTCCGTGGTGAAGGCCAGCTCCATTGCGCCGCTCTCCAGGTCCGCCTCGATTTCCTGCGTTGTTGCCTGTTTCAAGCGGAAGCGGGACTGAATGCGGCCAAGCTCCGCGTAATAGCGGGAGATGGTAAAGGTGACCAGCTCGCTGAGACTGCTCAGATAGCTGATGGATACCATGCCGGATTCCGGGTCGGTCATGTCCTTCAGCTTTGCCTTCGCCTCCTCCAGCAGCTCCAGGGCGGGCTCCACGTGCTCCAGCAGGATTTCGCCAAAGCGCGTCAGCCGGATGCTGCGGCCGCTGCGGATGAACAGCGGCGCGTTGAGCTCGCGTTCGAGATCGTTGATGGAGTGACTGAGGGTGGACTGGGTGACGCGCAGCTGCTCCGAAGCGCGGGTATAATTCCGTTTCTGAACGATGGTGAGAAAATAATAGAGCTGTTGCAAATTCATGAAATCACCTCATAATTATACTAACAAATTTGTGGTAAAATAGCAAGAAAATTTAATTATACAATGAAATAGTCTCATCAAAACGACAAAATACCCCATTGGCTTCATCTCGCGAAATTTGTATAATAATAGTGAAAAAAAGCTAAGGATGAAGAACCGTATAGCCTTCGGACAGAATCGCATCCTTCCCCCCTTTTTTCCGGCAACGCACAGAAACGATTTCAGCATCAGGAGAACAAAACAGAACATGATTCAACCCCTTACCATCCGGGGCGTGACCATCGGCGAGGGTATCCCCAAGGTGATCGTCCCCATTGTAGAGACCTCAAGAGAAGCAATATTGAAAAAGGCGGAGGAGCTTTCCTCCCTGGACATCCAAATGGTAGAGTGGCGTGCGGATTTCTATGAGGATTCGCTCTGCGAGGCGGAGACGCTGCGTACGCTCGCGGGCCTTCGGAAACAGCTGGGCGGCATTCCGCTGCTGTTTACGTTCCGCACCGCGCAGGAGGGCGGCGTACGGCCCATCGATCCCGACGCCTATGCTTCGCTGAATGGCGCGGTTGCATCCAGCGGCGACGCGGATGTGGTGGACGTGGAAGTTTTCTCAGGCGGAGAAAGGGCGAAGGAGAGCATTGACGCCATCCATGCCGCCGGCGCTTTTGTCATCGGCTCCAATCATGACCATCATGCCACGCCGGACAGGGAGGAACTCGTCTCCCGCCTGCGCAGAATTCAGCAGCTTGGTGCGGATATCGCAAAGGTGGCGGTCATGCCGCAGTCCAAAGCGGATGTGCTGACGCTGCTGGCCGCGACGCTGGAAATGTATGAGAATTATGCGGACCGTCCCATCATCACCATGTCCATGGCGCCCATGGGGGTGCTGTCCCGGATTTCCGGCGAGATTTTCGGCTCTTCCATGACCTTTGGCACGGTGGGCGGCCTGTCCGCACCGGGCCAGATTCCCATCGGAGAACTGCAAAGCTGTCTCAGAATCCTGCACGGCGCATCCGGCGACACGGATTGACAAATTGGAGGAGGAAAGCTATGATTTCGATTTATACAAAGCTGGTGGCTCTGTTGGGAAATCCGCTTGGCCAGTCGCTTTCCACCAAAATGCAGAACGCGGGATTCTCCCACTGCGGGCTGGATTATGTGTACTTTCCGCTGGAGACCACCGGGGAATCCCTGCCCGCCATTGTAAAGGCCATCCGCTATCTGAACTTTGCGGGCTTTGGCGTTACAAAGCCGGACAAGGTGGCGGTGATGGCGCATCTGGACGAGCTGGACGATTTTGCGGCCCGCATGGGCGCGGTCAACACCGTTATGGTCCAGCCGGGCGGCAGGCTCAAGGGCTATAACACGGATGCGGACGGCTTTATCCGCTCCCTCAGGGAGAGCTGGAGCGGCAGCTTTCCGGAGAGCGTGTTTCTCTGCCTCGGCGCAGGCGGCGCGGCGCGCGCCATCTGTTGCGCCCTGGCCTACAACGGCGCAAAGCGCATCATCGTCAGCAGCCTGTACGACCATGAGAGCCGGGAACTGGTGGATAAGGTCAACGGCAGCTTCGCGCCGGTGGCGGAGATGGTTCCCTGGGCCGATCAGAAGCGGCTTATGGCGGCGGCGAAGGGGGCGGACGTGATCATGAACACCACGGGCGTGGGCATGGGCGAGCATGTGGGCGAAACCCCGGTTGACAGCGCGATCTTCCATCCCGGCATGCTGGCTTTCGACGCGGCATACAACCCGCCGGACCCGCGCTTTTTGCAGGAAGCCCGGGCCGCAGGCTGCGAAACCCTGAACGGCATGGGCATGCTGCTCTATCAGGGCACAAAGCAGTTTGAACTCTGGACGGGACAGAAAGCGCCGGAGGACGTCATGCGCAAAGCGCTTGAGGAAGCCCTCGGCCTTTCCTGCTGAAGGAGGACGAAGGTATGATAGCAAGGATCAAGGCCGGCCCCGTTGCCGGAGAGATATCGGTACCCAGTTCAAAAAGCCATACCATCCGCGCGCTGATTATCGCAACGCTTGCGGGCGGGCGTTCCTATATCCGCAACCCGCTGCTCAGCGAGGACTGCAAGGCGGCCATGCGCATTGCCGGGCAGTTCGGCTCCACGGTGACGGCGGAGGAGGGCTGCTGGATCGTGGACGGCCCGGCCAACGGGCTTGTGACCCCGGACGACGTGGTGAACGTCGATAATTCCGGAACCACGCTGTATTTCATGACCTCCGTGGCGGCGCTGCTGCCCGACTGGACGGTTTTTACCGGAGACAGGTCCATCCGCAGGCGGCCGGTTAAGCCCCTGCTGGACGCGCTGGCTGTGCTGGGCGCACAGTCCGAGATTACCCGCAGCAATTGCGATTGCGCGCCCTTTGTGATCCGCGGCCCCATCCATGGCGGCGCGGTGAAGGTCCCCTGCACCACCTCGCAGTACATCTCCTCGCTCATGATCGCGGCTCCCCTGTGCCAGGGCGATACGCGCATTATGACCGACAATCCCATGGAGACGCCCTATCTCAACATGACCATCAAGTGGCTCCGCGAGGCGGGCGTACAGGTGAACTTTGATGAGAGGGAGTACCGGTGGTTCGAGATCGCGGGCGGCCAGAGTTACAAGGCCTTTGACCGCGTGATGCCCAGCGACTGGTCCAGCGTGGCCTTCCCCACGGTGGCGGGCCTTGTGCCGGGGTCCCGCATGGTGATCAACAACATGGATTTCAACGACACGCAGGGCGACGCCGCGGTGATCGATCATCTCATCCGTATGGGCGCGGACATTCAGAAGGACAGGGAGAACGGGCGCCTCGTCATCGCCGGCGGCAACCGCCTGCACGGGATCGGGATGGATCTCATCAACACGCCGGACGCGCTGTCCATCCTCTGCGTGGCGGGCTGCATGGCGGAGGGGACCACCGTGCTGCACAACGTCGCGGGCGCAAGGCTCAAGGAGACCGACCGCGTGGCGGTGATGACCGATGCGCTTTCGCGCATGGGCGCGGATATCAGCGCAACGGAGAACACGATTACCATCCATGGCGGCAGACGGCTCCGCGGCTGTGAACTCAAAAGCCACGACGATCACCGCATCGCCATGGCGCTGACGGTGGCGGCGCTCTTTGCGGAGGGCGAAACGTCGGTGACGGAGGCCGAATGCGCAAGCGTAACCTTCCCCGGGTTTTATGACAGGCTCCTCTCCTGCGGAGCGGAGATCGAACTGCAATAGCGAATTTGGAGGTATAAGAGCATGACGGGAAACACCTTTGGAAGAATGTTCCGGGTAACCACCTGCGGCGAATCCTACTCCGGCTGCTTCAGAAAGACGCCGGATATCCCCAAGGAACTCTACGGCGGTCTGCTGACCATCGTGGACGGCTGCCCGCCGGGCGTGCGCATTACGGCGGAGGACATCCAGCAAGAGCTGGACAAGCGTAAGCCGGGCCAGACGCCGCTGGATTCCCCGCGCAGGGAGAAGGACAGGGCGTATATCTTCTCCGGCGTCATGGAGAATCAGCTGTCCACAGGCGCGCCCATCGGCATCGTGATCCCCAACAACGATATTGAGGATATTCACGTGGGCCAGTACCGCGAGTATAAGGACAGCATCCGCCCCGGCCACGCGGAGTACACCTTCTTTAAAAAGTACGGCGAGTATTCCGACTGGGTGGGAGCGGGCCGCGCCTCCGGCCGCGAGACGGTCAGCCGCGTTGCGGGCGGCGCCGTGGCAAAGTGCATTCTGGACCCGATGGGCATCGACGTCATCGGCTTCATCACCGAGTCCCACGGAATCAGGGCCAAACCCAACATCTCCTACGAGGAGGCGAAAAGGAACTACCGCGCCAACGAGCTCAACTGCCCGGACCTTGAGGCCGCGCCGAAGATGATTCAGGATATCCTCGACGTGCGCAAGAGCGGGGAGACCTGCGGCGGCGTGGTGGAGCTCATCTGCCGCGGCGTGCCCGCCGGGCTGGGCGAGCCGGTCTTTGACAAGCTGGAGGCGACCATGGCCCATGCGCTCATGTCCATCGGCGCGGTCAAGGGCATTGAGGTCGGCGCGGGCTTCCGCGTTGCGGATATGCTGGGCTCCGAGTGCAACGACGAGTCCTATGTGGACCGTTCCACCGGACGCGTTGCGTTCTACAGCAACAACGCCGGCGGCTTCCTGGGCGGGATTTCCAATGGCGACGAGATTCGCATCCGCCTTGCCATCAAGCCCACGCCCACGGTTTCCGTGCCGCAGCGGGCGGTGGATGTGGAAAAGATGGAGGACGGCATCCTCTCGCCCATCACCCGGCGGGACGCCTCGCTGCTGCCCCGCATTTACCCGGTCTGCGAGGCCATGGCCCGCATTGCCATCGTTGACGCGCTCATGATGGCCCGGGGCTACCGCGCCCTGTCGAATATCGACGAAAAGTGGGACAAAATCTGAAGCAGTTCAGATTTCATCCATAAATCAACAGGGAGGAAAACCATGAAACGTACTATTGCACTGCTTGTTTCGCTTCTGATGCTGCTGGCCGTATTCGCTGGTTGCGCCGGCGGAGCGAACAATGCCGCAGGCGGCTCGGATAAGCCGCAGACCGAAACCTCCGGCGGTGCGTCGTCATCCGGAAGCGCGGAAGGCACGCAGAGCACCGGGCCGGTTCGCAGGGAGCAGCTCCGGGTGGCCCTGTCCGGCCAGCCGGATACGCTGGATCCCTACGCATCGTCCAACACCTGCGGACTGATTGCAACGCTGCTCGTCTATGAGCGACTCCTGCGCACGGACGAGGAGGGCAACATCATTCCCTGGCTCGCGACGGAGTATGAGATGCTGGACGATACGACGCTCCGCTTCGTCCTCCGGGACGACGTCTATTTCCACGACGGCAGCAAGTTCACCGCAGAGGACGCCGCGTTCTCGCTGAAGACCGCTGCGGAGAGCTCCTTCACCGCCAACCTTTTTGGCAGCATCGACCCCGAGGGCTTTGAAATCAAGAGCGATACGGAGCTGATCGTCAAGCTCCTCAGCCCCAATGCGGCGATTCTCAAGGCGCTGTCCTCCAACCGCGGCGTCATGATCAGCAAGAACTATTACGAGAACGCCGCTGCGGAGGATGTGGCGCGCAAGCCCATGGGCACCGGACCGATGGTGTTTGAAGAGTGGGTCGTGGGCGACCACTACTCCTTCACAAAGAATGAAAACTACTGGGGCGACGAGCTGGCCTATGATTCCGTCCTGTTCCGCTTCATCACCGAGTCCTCCTCCCGCTGCATCGAGCTGGAGACCGGCGGCGTGGACATCGCGCAGGAGCTTGCCTTCAGCGACTGGGACCGCATTGACCAGAACCCCAAGACCAAGCTCATCAAGGGCGACACGCTGGGCACCCGCTTCCTGGTGTTCAATCAGAACGTCGAGTTCCTGCGGGATTATAACGTGCGCAAGGCGCTGGCCTATGCGCTGGACTTTGAGGCGATCGTGAACGTGGTGTGGCAGGGCAACGCGAGAGTGGCGGACAGCTACTATTCCCCGGCGATTTCCGGCCACAAGGCCGTAGGCCCGCAGGAGTACAATCCCGAAAAGGCCAGGGAATATCTGGCGCTTGCGGGCTACAGCGAGAGCAACCCGCTGAAGTTCACCTACTACACCTATGAGAACACCGTCAACATCACCCTGGCCGAGATGGTACAGCAGATGTGGGCAGCGGTGGGCATCGAGGCAGAGGTCAGCGTTACGGACCTGTCCTCCTTTACAACGATGAACAACAACGGCGAACTGACCGTTACCCTGCTTTCCACCACCGCGTCCATTGCGGATCCCACCGCCGCTCTGCTCATCTGGCCCATCACGCGCACCATCTCCGTGCGCCATGGCGACCAGCACATTCAGGACCTGCTGGATGCGGGCGTTGCAACCTATGACCAGGCCGAGCGCGACGCCATTTACGGCGAGCTCCAGGACTACCTCTGGGAGAAGTTCTATGCGGTGCCCGTGTGCTATCCGCAGGAGGGCTACGGCTGCGCAAGCTATGTGGAGAACCTCCCCTTCTACCCGAACACCTGCTTCGAGCTGGACCGCGTTACGTTCAGCGAATAACCCGAATTCCTGGCGGAACATGTGATCCATCCGCTCCCGGAGGGGGTGCCTCAGGGCCTCTCTCCGGGAGAACCCACCCCCCGTTTTCGCATTACCCTTTATTTCCCCGCTCCGGGGCAGGACGGTACGGCGGCTTCGCGCCGGGCCGAGGCCTGACAGAATCCTTCAGAAAAGGGAAGGTTTGCTATGCTACGATATGTGATAAGACGCCTCTTGACTATGATACCGATTCTGCTTGGTGTCACGATCATCATTTTTACGATGATGTATTTTACGCCCGGCGATCCTGCCCGGATGATTCTCGGCGACGAGGCATCGGAAGAAACCGTGCAGGAACTGCGGGAAGAGCTGGGGCTGACAGGCAGCTTTTTTGAACGGTACTGGGATTATCTTTCGGGGATTCTGCGGGGAGATCTGGGTACGTCCTATACCACGCGCCTGCCGGTGACCGAGGAGATTGCCGCGCGCTTTCCCGTGACGTTCCGGATTGCCTGTCTGGTCTGCCTGTTTTCGATATGCGTCGGCATCCCGGCGGGCATTATTTCGGCAATCCGGCAGTATTCGATTTTGGATTATGTGGTCACAATCGGGGCCATGCTGGGCATCTGCATGCCAAACTTCTGGCTGGCGCTGCTGCTGATTCTGTTCTTTTCCGTTTTTCTCGGGATTCTACCCCCCTCCGGCCTGTATGGATGGACCAGCTATATCATGCCGGTGCTCAGCATCAGCGCGGCCACGCTTGCGACGATTACCCGTATGACGCGCTCCAGCATGCTGGAGGTCATTCGCGCGGATTACATCCGCACCGCCCGCGCCAAGGGCCAGTCCGAGCGCCTGGTCATCGTGCGGCACGCGCTGAAAAACGCTTTGATCCCCATCATCACCGTAATCGGCTTCCAGTTTGCCAACGGTCTGAGCGGCGCGGTCGTCAACGAGCAGATCTTCGCCATTCCCGGCATCGGCAAGATGATGGTGGACGCAATCCGGGCGAGAAACTATCCGCTGGTGCAGGGCGGCACGCTTGTCATTGCGCTGACCTACAGTATTCTGAACCTGATTATCGATCTGATTTACGCCTTTGTGGATCCCCGCATTAAAACACAGTACGCAAGGGCCAAAAAGACAAGGAAGCACGCCAAGCCGGCGGAGCAGCTTCCGCAGGAGGTGGCGTAACCGTGGAGAGCAACACCATGCGTTCTGTGGAACCCGGAATCCTGGAGGATTCCAAAAAGCGCAGCCAGTTTGTGGATATCTGGCGCAGGCTGTGCAAAAACCGTCTTGCCGTTTTGGGCATGATCGTTCTGCTCATCCTTGTGTTCGCGGCGATTTTTGCGGATGTGATCGCTCCCTATGACTATGCGCAGCAGGACTATACCGCGCTGCACCAGACGCCCTCCTTAAAACATATTTTCGGCACGGACAACACCGGCAGAGATATCTTCAGCCGCATCATCTACGGCGCGCGGACCTCGCTGGTGGTCGGCTTTGTTTCCCTGGCGGTGGGCTGCCTGACCGGCTGCATCCTGGGCGCCATCGCCGGCTATTGCGGCGGCGGCATTGAAATCGCCATCATGGGCTTTTGCGACATCCTTCTGGCCATTCCCCAAACGGTGCTTGCCATAGCAATTGCCAGTACGCTGGGTACGGGCACGGTAAACGCCATGATCGCCGTGGGCATCAGCTCCATTCCGAACTTCTGCCGCATCGTGCGCAGCTCGACCATGACCGTCAAGGATCAGGAGTATGTTGAGGCGGCAAGGGCCATCGGCTCCAGCAGCTTTCACATTGTCCGCAAGCATATTTTCCCGAACATACTGGCGCCCATCATCGTGCAGGCAACGCTGAATATCGGCAAGGCGATCATCATGTGCGCCGCGCTGAGCTTTCTGGGCCTCGGCATCCAGCCGCCGGAGGCGGAGTGGGGCAACATGCTGTCCTCCGCGCGACAGTTCGTCAGAGACTATCCCCATGAGGTCATCTTCCCGGGTCTTGCCATCATGCTGACGGTGCTGGCCTGCAACCTGTTTGGCGACGGCCTGCGCGACGCGCTGGACCCCAAACTCAAACGATAGCACAGGAGGAGCGCATTGATGGAACAGGAGACCCTGCTGTCGGTCAAAGACCTGACGATTCACTATATTACGGACGACGGCGTCATGAAGGCCGTCAACGGCATCAGCTTCGATCTCAAGAAGGGAGAAACCCTGGGCCTGGTGGGCGAGACCGGCGCAGGAAAAACCACCACCGCGCTGGGCATCATGCGCCTTGTTCCCGACCCGCCGGGAAAGATCGTTTCCGGCGAGATCCTCTGGAATGGGAAAAACCTGCTCAAGGTCGGCAAGCTTGGCATGCGCGCCATCCGCGGCAAGGAGATCTCCATGATCTTCCAGGACCCCATGACCAGCCTGAACCCGGTCATGACGGTGGGCGCGCAGCTTTCGGAGGTGATCCGCATTCATGAAAAGCTCTCGCGGGCGGACGCGGCGATCCGGGCCGGCGAAATGCTGGAGCTGGTCGGCATTCCCTCCGAGCGCATGGACGAGTACCCCCACCAGTTTTCGGGCGGCATGAAGCAGCGCGTGGTTATTGCAATGGCCCTTGCCTGCAACCCGCTCATGATCATCGCGGACGAGCCGACGACAGCGCTGGACGTGACCATCCAGGCGCAGGTTCTGGATCTGATGCGCAGCCTCCGGGAGAAGTTCGGCACGGCGACGCTGATGATTACCCACGACCTTGGCGTGGTTGCGGAGATTTGCGACAGGGTCGCCATCATCTATGCCGGCCAGATCGTGGAGCAGGGAACGCTGGAGGAGATCTATGAGAACACGAAGCATCCCTACACAAAGGGACTGTTCGCCTCGCTGCCGGATATGAGCAGCAAGGCCCACCGCCTGCATCCCATCAAGGGGCTGATGCCGGATCCGGCCAACCTGCCTTCGGGCTGCCCCTTCCATCCCCGCTGCGACCATGCAAGGCCCGAATGCGCCCGGCGAACGCCCGTCAGGACCGAAGTGACGCCCAGCCACTTTGTCAACTGTCTGCTGTACGAATAGGAGCGCGCGGCATGCGTCCCTTTTGACGACTGGAGGAAAGAATGGAAACCTTACTCAGAGTGGAACACCTGAAGAAATACTTCAAAACGCCCCGCGGCATGCTCCATGCGGTGGACGACGTATCGTTTACGATCGGCCAGGGAAAAACGCTGGGCGTCGTGGGCGAATCCGGCTGTGGCAAATCCACGCTGGGCCGTGTGATCATCAAGCTGCTGGACGCGACGGACGGACGGGTCTATTTTGAAGGCAAGGACATCACCGACGCCAAAGGCGACATGCGGCTGCGCCGGGATATGCAGATCATCTTTCAGGACCCGTTTTCATCCTTCAACCCGCGCATGTCCATCAGCGAAACCATCGCGGAGCCGCTGAAGATCCATCACCTGTGCAGGAGCCGCGATGCGCTCAACCGGCGCGTTACCCAGCTGATGGATACCGTAGGCCTGGCGCGGCGCTTTGCCAACTCCTACCCGCATGAGCTGGACGGCGGCCGCCGCCAGAGAATCGGCATCGCCCGGGCGCTGGCGCTGGAGCCAAAGTTCATCGTCTGCGACGAACCCGTTTCCGCGCTGGACGTTTCGATTCAGGCGCAGATTCTGAACCTGATGCAGGACCTGCAGGCGGAAAAGGGCTTTACCTACCTGTTTATTACCCACGATCTTTCCGTGGTCAAGCATATTTCCGACGAGATCATGGTCATGTATCTTGGCGTTATGGTGGAAAAGAGCCGGTCGGACGATCTCTTCGATCAGCCCCTGCACCCCTATACAAAGGCGCTGCTGTCTGCGATTCCGGAGCCCCGCATCAACAAGACGCGCAGGCGCGAGGTGCTGCAGGGCGAGATTACCTCGCCGGTCAACCCGCAGCCCGGCTGCCGCTTTGCCGCCCGCTGCAAGTATGCAAAGGAGATCTGCACAAGGCAGAACCCGGAGCTGCAGGAGGTTTGCCCGGGTCACATGGCGGCATGCCACTTTGTTCGTGAAATTAACGGGCTGCAGGAATAACGCTCCGGCCCGTGGAGCCGTTGCCGGTCCGGAACAATGCGGAGGGAGACAAATGGAAACGACCTATCTACGCTCAATTGTGGAGCATTTTTACCGGCTGCCCTATGAGGCGCTGGACGAGAGAACCGTGCATCAGGTCCGGCGCTGCTTTATGGACTATCTGGGCTGCGTGATCTATTCTGCAAAGCATCGCTGCTGCCAGCCGCTTGTGGAGCTGATCTGCGACTTTAGCCCGCAGGGGACCAGCGGTCCCTGGGGCAGCGGCAAGCGCATCAACGGCGCGGGCGCCGGCGCCGCAAACGCCTGCCGCGCCTCGTCGCTGGAGCTGGACGACGTATCCGGCGTCAACGCGTCGGTGCATGCCGGCGTATATGTCTGGTCCGCCGCCATCGAGGCCTGGAAGGTCAGCCGCTGCGATATGAAAACCTTCATCCGGGCCATCGTGTTCGGGTACGACGTCTGCATTCGCTTCGGCATGCTGGCCGGAGAGAGCGTGCGCGATTTCGGGCTGCATGGGCCGGGCATGTGCGGCAGCTTTGCCGCAGCGGCGGCGGCCGGCATGATCGCCGGGCTGACGGCCCGCCAGACGGAGCAGGCGCTCTGTATCGCGGGCTCGCTTTTGCCGCTTTGCCCCTTTGTCAGTTTCATCGAGGGCGCGGATTCCAAGGATATGTACGGCGGCTTTGGCGTATTCCAGGCGCTGTTTGCCGTTGAGGCTGCAAAGCGTGGCCTGACCGGGCCAACGGGGCTGCTGGAGGGGCCGAAGGGGATCGGCGGCTTTTTCCGCCTGAAGCGCGGCATGGACATCCCGCCGGGCAGCGAGTATTTCATCAACTCCATCGCCTTCAAGCGTTTTTCCGCCTGCTTCTCGGTGCATCCCGCCACCACTGCGGTATTGGAGCTGCTGGCGGAGCATGACGTAGACCCGGAAAGGATTGCCAGAGTGCGTGTGGAAAGCTACCCCTATTCCTACGCTTTGAGCAGGGGAACGGAGGCTACCCCGCTCAACGCGGCCTCGGCACGGCTGTCGCTGCCGTACTGCACGGCGTTCGCCCTGTATGAGCGTGGCCTCGGCCCCGAGGCCTTTACGCCGGAGAGCCTGGAAAACGGGAAATACAGGGCCCTTGCCGAAAAGATTACCATTGAGAATCACGAGGAATACGGCGCCGGCCCCTACGGCGTGCGCGGCAGCATCGTTACCGTGACCATGGAGGACGGAACCGGGTTTTCCAAAGAGGTGCTGGATTCCGGCTGGGACGGCGACGTGCCGGATGCCATGCTGGAGGGAAAATTCAGAGCCCTGTCCGCCTGCGCGTTTGACAGCGCCGCGCAGGACCGGCTGATTGCGGATCTCATGCATCTGGAAGCGCCGGAGAGCCTTCCGCGGATTCTTGCGGCGCTGAGCGGACTGTAAGCGCCGCGACGGGCGGAGGGCCGAAGAGGCCGGTTTGGAGCGGAGCTGCTGGCGGAGGATTGCGGCGAAGCATGACGGCCTGCCCCTTGCCGCTTTCCGGAAGGAGACGCTGAAAAGCGGGCGATTGCGCCGGCGACGAAGCGGCCGATTGCAAGGCGTTTCCTGCTGAACGGGGAAGCGCAGGAAGAAAACCGGAAAACACGCCGGAGCTTATCCTGAAGCCGGAGCAGCAGGAGGAGGTCTCCTGGCCGTTCCGGCGGCGCGGGACGCTGGCCCGGCCGCTTGCCGCAGCGGGCAGATCACTTTGAACGGAGGCTCAAATGACGCGGACCTATTGGGAGAGGATACTCGATTATTACGAGGCGCTTCCCTTTGAAGCGCTGGACGCGGCCACCGTGCATCAGGTCAAGCGCAGTTTGCTGGACTATTACGGCTGCGCGGCCTATACGGCAAAGCACCGCTGCGCGGACGGCATGGTGCAGCTCATTCTGGATATGAGCGCGCCGGGGGAGCACAGGGTTCTCGGCGAGACGCGCCGCGCCGCTCCGGCGGCTGCGGCCTGCGCCAATGCCTGCCGCATTTCCAATATTGAGATGGACGACGGATCCGGCATCAACGCTGCGGTGCATCCGGGCCTCTATGTCTGGACGGGTGCGCTGACTGCCTGGCAGACCCGCCCCTGCGACATGCGGACGCTGATTCGGGCCGTGGTATTCGGCTACGACGTGAGCATGCGCATGGGTATGCTGGCCGCAAAATCCGTCTCCCGATATGAACTCCACGGCCCGGGCTTTTCGGGCGCGCTGGGCGCGGTGGCCTCCGGGGGCATGGTGCTGGGGCTGAACAGGCGGCAGCTGGAGTCCGCCTTCGGCATCGCGGGCTCACTGCTGCCGATGTGTCCGTTTATCAGCTTTATCAAGGGAACCGATTCCAAGGATCTGTACGGCGGCTGGGGGCTGTATCTGGCGATGATGGCTCTGGAGGGGGCGCAGCGCGGCCTGACCGGTCCGGCGGATATCTTTGACGGCGTGAAGTCGCTTTCCGCCTTCTTCTCCGACGATCGGGGAAAGGATGCCGCCATGGGCCGGCCGTATTACATCAACGTGATCGGCTTTAAGGAGTTTCCCGCCTGTCTTGCGGTGCATCCGGCGCTGATCTGTATTCAGAATTTGTTCGGGGAAAACCAGTTTCAGGCGGCAGAAATCGAGCGCGTTGTGGCCCGGGTCAGCCCGTCGGCGTACAAGCTCAGCTGCGGCGCGCCAAAGCAGCTTACGCCCACGGCGGCGCGGCTGTCCCTGCCCTATACCATTGCGGCTGCGCTCTCGGAGGGCGCGCTGCGGCCGGAAGCCTTCACGCAGGAGCGAATCGATGAAAACCGCTATGCGGCGCTGATGCAGCGGATTACCATCGTTGAAAACCCGGAGTACGGCGAGGAGGCGCAGGGGATTCGCGCCTGTGCCATGACCATCCGCCTGCGGGATGGGCGGGAGCTGTTCTCCGAGGCGCGGGGCATCCGCTGGTGTGACGAGGGCGCCACGGACGAGGGACTGATTCAAAAGTTTCATCTGCTGACGGAGGGCGTTTTCACGGAGCAGGAGCGCGCCCGCACGCTGCACGATCTCATGCATCTGGAGGAGGGAGGGGCGCTGCCCCGGCTTCTGTCCGCGCTGTACGCCCTGTAATCGCCCATGGAGGCGGAACGGTAGAACAAACGGAGGAACAGACGGTGCGCTACATTTCGGAAACCCTGTCCACGCCGGTTCGGTACGACTGCGATGTGTTTGTGGCGGGCGGCGGAATCGCCGGCGTGTCCGCGGCGCTGGCGGCGGCCCGGGAGGGGGCGCGGGTGATTCTGGCGGAGCGCGGCTTTTTCCCCGGCGGTCTGGCCACGGCCGGCCTGATTGCCATCTATCTGCCCATTGCGGACGGCAAAGGCCGTCAGGCCAGTTTCGGCATTGCCGCGGAGCTGCTCCGTCTGGCCGTGGAGCACGGCGCGGTGGATCGCTTTCCGCAGGCCTGGCACAGAGAGGGGATGACGCCGGAGGATTGCGCGAAGAACCGGCGCATCTCCGTCCAGTACAATCCCAACGTTTTTGCCATCCTTCTGGAGGAGCTGCTGCTGAAAGAACAGGTGCGAATTCTGTATGGAACCACGGTTTGCGGCGTGGTAACGGCGCGCGACAGAATTACGGAGGCTGTCGTTGAGAACAAGTCCGGCCGCAGCGCCGTCGCAGCGGGCGCGTTCGTGGACGCCACGGGCGATGCGGACCTGTGGACGTTTGCCGGCGCAAAAACCCAGGATGCGCCGGAGGGAAACGCGCTGGCCGCCTGGTATTATTTTCACGATACAAAGGGCGTACAGCTGAAAATTCTCGGCGCTGCCGACGGCCCGGAGGAGGAAACCGGCCTCGTGCCGCAGCGGTTCCGGGGGACGGACGGGGAGGAGCTGAGCCGGTTCATGCAGCTTTCGCACAAAGCGGTCATGCAGGATGTGGCTGCGCGGCGGCGGGATGACGCTTCGACGGAGCTTGTCTGCATGGGGAGCATTCCCCAGCTCCGCATGACCCGGCGGATCGTCGGCTGCTACACGCTGGAGGACAGAGATGGGGGAAACGGCTTTCCGGACAGTATCGGTATGGTTGCAAGCTGGCGCAGCCGCGGCGTGATCTATCAGATTCCCTACCGCACGCTGTATGGCCCCGAGTTTGCCAACCTCATTACCGCTGGGCGGAGTCTCTCGGCAACGGGCCTTCTGTGGGACTGCTGCCGCGTGATCCCGGCCTGCGCCGTTACGGGTCAGGCCGCGGGAACGGCAGCCGCCATGGGCGGAGATTTCCGCACGCTGGACGTGGGCGAGCTCCAGCGCCGCCTGAAACTGCGGGGCGTCAAGCCCTGGCTCTGATGAAAAACGGCGCGGCGGGGCCCGCCTTTCTAAAGGGGAGGGACGCCGCAGGGGCGGGGGCAGGGCCTGCCGCCCGCCGGTAAAACATGCCGCAGCCGCCCCTGCGCAGGGCGCTCCGGCGGCTTGGGAGCAGACGGTTGCCTTATGCACCACCAAAGCGTATCAGGGAGGAAGCTGGCCATGGCTGTGATTGAGGAACGGCTGGAAACCCCGGTTCTTGGCGAATACGACGTTATCGTTGCAGGCGGCGGCGTGGCCGGGGTCTGCGCGGCGGTGGCCGCAAAGCGGGCGGGAGCGGGGCGCGTGCTGCTGCTTGAAAAGGGGGTACTCCTTGGCGGCCTTGCCACGCAGGGCCTGATTGCGCTGTACGAACCCCTGTGCGACGGCCGGGGGCGGAAGATTACCTTTGGCATGGCGGCGGAGCTGATGCAGCTCTGTATGCGCTACGGCCCGGATACGCTGCCCGAGGCCTGGCGGGGCGATCCGGATACGGCCCCGCCGGAAAGCGGCCGCTACCGCTCTTTTTATTCGCCCGCCATCTTTGCGCTGGCTCTGGATGCGTTCGTGCAGGACGCGGGGGTGGAACTGCTGCTGGATACGCAGGCTGTCCGCCCGGTGATGGAGGGAAGGCGCTGCGCGGGCCTTGTGGTGGAGAACAAGACAGGCCGGGGCTTTTACGGGGCCCGCGCCGTGATCGATACCACGGGCGATGCGGATCTCTTTTACAGGGCGGGCGCGCCCTGCGTGGCCGGGAAGAATTTTCTGACCTGTGTGGCCTACCGCGCGGATATGGACGCGCTCCGCGACGCCCTTTCCGAGGGCAACATTCTGAAGGCCCGCCGCTGGACCAGACTGGGCGCCGGACCGAGGGGAAAGGGGCACCCCGAGGGCGCGCCGATGCTTTCCGGCACCACAGCGGAGGAGGTTACGCAGTTTGTGCTTGCGGGACGCCGGATGCTGCTGGATTCCCTGCGCAAAGAGGATCGCTTCCGCCGGGATATCAGCGCGCTGCCGGCCATGGCCCAGTTTCGGACAACGCGGCACATTGACGGGGCGTATACCATACAGGATTCGGACGCCTGCAGGGAGCTTGTGGACTCGGTGGGGGTCATCCCGGATTTTACGCAGGCGGACAGATGGCATGAATTGCCGTACCGGGCGCTCTATCATCCGGACTACCCGAACCTCTGGACCGCGGGCCGGACCGCGGCTGCGGAGGGCTGGGCCTGGAGCGTCATACGCGTCATTCCCGGCGCGGCCTGCTCCGGACAGGCGGCCGGTATGGCGGCGGCGCTCAGCCTCCGTCATGGGGAGACGGCGGCCACGCTGCCCCCGCGCCGCCTGATTGACGCGCTGTGTGCGGAGGGCGTGCGGCCGCATTTGGGTTGAACATCCTGCGGGACAGGACAGATATAAGAAAGAAAGGGAGGCGCAGCGACGACCGCCATGGAAAAGGATTCCGAACTGTATCAACTCTATACCGGGGTTTTGCGCGAGGAGCTGATCCCCGCCATGGGCTGTACCGAGCCGATTGCCATTGCCTATGCGGCGGCCCGGTGCCGGGCGCTGCTGGGCTGCCTGCCGGAGCGGTGCCGCCTGGAGGTCAGCGGCAGCATCATCAAAAATGCGAAAAGCGTCATCGTGCCCAACACCGGCGGCGAAAAGGGACTGGAAACCGCCCTTGCCGCAGGCATTGTGGCCGGAGACGCGGACCGGGAGCTGCAGGTTATCGCGGCCGTGCGGCAGGATCAGATCCCCGGGATACGGGCCTTTCTCTCGCAGACGGCGGTTGAAATCACGCCCGCCGGCAACGGCATTGCCTTCTATATCGATGTCACGGAATACGCGGGGGAGCACAGCGCGCGCGTTGTAATCGCCTATTATCACACGAACATCATCCGCATGGAGAAGGACGGGCGGCTGATCTTTGACAAGAGCGCAACGCAGGCGCCCCAGTCCCATGGAACGGATCGCAGCCGGATGAGCGTCGAGGGCATCTGGGAATACGTCAACACCGTCGATCTGGCAGAGGTGGAGGAGCTCATCGCCCGGCAGATCCGGTACAATACGGCCCTGTCCGAAGAGGGGCTCAGAAATCCGTGGGGCGCGCGGATCGGGCGGATTCTCATGGACGAGAGCGGCGGCGATCTGCGCATGCGGGCCAGAGCCGCTGCGGCGGCGGGCAGCGACGCGCGGATGAACGGCTGCGAGCTGCCTGCCATCATCATCTCCGGCAGCGGCAATCAGGGCCTGACCGCGACCATGCCGGTGCTGGTCTATGGGGAGGCGCTTTCCAGCAGCAGGGAGCAGCTCTACCGCGCGCTGGTGCTCTCCGACCTCATCACCGCACACCAGAAGACCGGCATCGGCAGCATTTCCGCCTTCTGCGGCGCGGTGTGCGCAGGCGTGGGCGCAGGCTGCGGCGTCGCCTATCTGCAGGGGGCGGATTACGACGCCATCTGCCATACGATCGTGAACGCGCTGGCCATCCTTTCCGGCATGATCTGCGATGGCGCAAAGTCCTCCTGCGCGGCCAAGATTTCCGCGGCGGTGGACGCGGGCCTTGTGGGCTACGCCATGTATCGCCACGGCCAGCAATTCTACGGCGGCGACGGCATTGTAAAAAAGGGCGTGGAGAATTCGATCAACAGCGTTTCGGAAATCGCCCGCGAGGGAATGAAAAAGACCAACGACTGCATCATCGATGTAATGCTGAAAAAATGACCAACTACTTTGAGCGGGCAAGAGCGCTTGGCGGCTGGATCGCCGGGCAGCGGCGCTTGTTTCATGAAAATCCTGAGCTGGGCTTTGACCTGCCCCTGACCACGGCGCATATTATGGAGACGCTGCGGGAGCTTCAGATTGCCTGCAGTGTCCTGCCGGAGGGCGGGATACTGGCCGAGCTTGGCAGCGGCGGCCCGCCCCGGGTACTGCTGCGGGCGGATATGGACGCGCTGCCCATGACCGAGTGCAGCGGAGAAGCCTTTTCCTCGCGGATTCCCGGCCGGATGCACGCCTGCGGCCACGACGCGCATATGGCCATGCTCCTTGGGGCGGCAGCCCTGCTCAAGCGGCGGGAGGGGGAGCTTCGGGGCACGGTGGTGCTCTGCTTTCAGCCGGCGGAGGAGATCATGCAGGGCGCAAAAACCGTGCTCCCCCGGCTGGACCCCATGCTGGATTTCGGCTTTGCCCTGCACATCTTTCCAACGGAGACGGAGCAGGACGGCAGCATCGCCTGCCCGCAGGGCGCCTATATGTCCTCCTGCGACGTGTTCCGCGTTACGGTGCGGGGCGTATCCGCCCACGGGTCCGCGCCCCACGCAGGCAACAATCCGCTGTATCCGGCGATGGAGATGGCGCTGGCCTTTTCGCGCCTGACTGCGCAGACGCTGGATTCGCGGGAGACCGGCGTACTCAGCGTTTGCCAGTTTCAGGGCAGCAGCGCGCACAACGTCATTCCGGATTGCTGCGTCTTTCGGGGTACGCTGCGCATGATGTGCGAGCCGGAGCGGAGGCGGATGCTCTCCAGCATGGAGCGCATCGTTACCGGGATCGCTGCGGCGCACGGCGTGGAGGGGGCGCTGGAATTTGAAAACAGCGTGCCGGGCCTTTTCAACGATGAGGAGCTGGCCGAAAAGGCGCAGGCCTGGCTGCGGGCTGCGGGCGGAGACTGCGTCGGGCCGCTGGAGCGCAGAAAAAACATGGTCAGCGAGGACTTTGCGGAATTTGGCGCGCACATGCCCGTGGTCATGTTTGAACTGCTCAGCCGGCCGCCGGACGGCGTGTTCCACCCCGGACACAATCCCTGCGTCCGCTTCAGCGACGGGGCGCTCTGGCGCGGCGCCGCAGCCTATGCGCAGGTGGCAGAAAACTATCTTGAGGCGTTCGGGAGGGGAAAGTGATTCATGCAATACGATTTTGACGCCATTATTGACAGAAGGCACACCAACTCCGTCAAGTGGGACGGCGTGGGAGAGCGCCTCGGCAACCCGGACGCCATCCCCATGTGGGTGGCGGATGCGGACTTTGTTTCCCCGGAGCCTGTCCGGCGGGTGCTGGAGCAGCAGGTGCGGCATGGCGTCTTCGGCTATCCGGCCCGGTCGGAGCAGTTTCAGCGGGCAACGATCGATTGGGCGGCCCGGCGCTACGGCGCGGCGCTGCAGGCGGACTGGCTGGTGTTCACCATCGGCATCGTCCCCATCCTGTATACCATGGTGCAGGCCGCAACGCAGCCGGGGGACGAGGTCATCGTTCAGCAGCCGGTGTACCATCCCTTTATGAACGCGGTGCGCGATCAGGGGCGCAGCATCTCCAATAACGCGCTCCTCTACCGCGAAGGCCGCTACGACATCGATTTTGAAGACCTGGAGCGGCGGGCGGCAAGGCCCGAAGCAAAACTGATGTTCTTCTGCAATCCGCATAACCCCGTTGGGCGCGCCTGGACGAAGGAGGAGGTGGACAGGGTCTGCCGGATCTGTCTTGAAAACCACGTGCTGCTGGTCAGCGATGAAATCCACGCGGACCTGACGCTCTTTGGCAGGCGGCATCACTCCGCCGCCGTGGGAACGCCGGCGTACGAGCAGAACACGGTTCTGTGCTACGCGCCCTCCAAGACCTTCAACATTGCCGGGATTCGCGGCTCCTGCGCGGTAATTCCCAACGGGGAGGTGAGAGGCCGCTTCCTCCACCGGCTCAGGTGCAACGACAGCGTGCAGGAGAGCCTGTTCTCCCTGCCGGCGTATGTGGCGGCCTATACCCAGTGCGACGATTATCTTGCGCAGCTGCTGCCCTATCTCGAGGGGAATGTCCGCTATCTTGCGGACTTCCTTCAGACGCACATGCCCCGCATCCGGCTCGTGCAGCCGGGCGCGACTTACCTGATGTGGCTGGATTGCAGCGGCCTTGGGCTCCGCAAGGACGCGCTGTACGACTTCTTTATCAACCGGAGCCTTGTGGGCGTCAGCCCGGGCGAGGGCTTCGGCAGCGGGGGCGAGCAGTTTGTGCGCATGAACATCGCCTGTCCGAGGGCCACGCTGGAGCGGGCCTGCGGGCAGCTCAGGCAGCAGTACGCGCTGCTGTTTGACGGAGGGAGAGGGAAAGGTTTGGGAGATTGAGATGCAATTGCCGGAGAAGATTACGCTTTGCGAGGTGGGCCTGCGGGATGGCCTGCAAAACGAGAAGAGTCTGCTGTCCACGGAGCAGAAGCTCCAGCTTGCGCGAAAGGTTATCGCCGCAGGCTGCAGGGTTGTGGAACTGGGCTCCTTTGTGAGCCCGCGGGCCGTGCCGCAGATGGCGGATACCGATGCGCTCTTTGCGGCCCTTGCCGGTGACCCCGGCGTGGAGCTTCGCGCGCTCATTGCCAATGCAAAGGGCGTGGAGCGCGCCGCTGCCTGCGGCTGCAAAAAGGTGAAGCTGAACGTTTCCGCCAGCCGCGCGCACAATCTGGCCAATCTCAACCGCACGCCGGAGGAGAGCATCGCAGGGTTTCGGGACTGCACCGCCCTTGCCGCGGAGCGGGGCATCGAAGCCTCCGGCTCCATCTCCATGCCCTTTGGCTCGCCCTGGGAGAGGGAGATTCCGGTTTCCCAGGTCTGCGGCATGATCGAAGCCTATCTGAGCGTGGGCGTCTCCGAAATTTCCCTGTCCGACACCTCCGGCATGGCGACGCCGAAGCAGGTGTATGAGCTTATGAAAACCGTGCAGGCCCAGTATCCCGGGGTGCGCTGGTGGCTCCATTTCCATAACACGCGCGGCGCGGCGATGGCCAACATCCTGGCTGCCATGGAGGCGGGCGTGACACGCTTTGACGCCTCCTTTGCTGGGCTTGGGGGCTGCCCCTTCGTGCCGGGCGCAGCAGGGAACATCGCCACGGAGGACGTGGTTCACCTGTGCGAGGGCATGGGCGTTGCCACCGGCATGGATGTGCGGCAATGCCTTGCCATAGCGGGCGAGGTGCAGGCGCTCGTCGGCCATGGGACGGACAGCTGCCTGCTGCGCGCGGGCTGCGCCGCAGATCTCCTCCGCGAGCTGCCCGAGGGGCAGAAGCGGGCCCGGGACTGCAACAGAACGGAACCCTAACAACAGGAGGTTGTTTTTATGAAAAAACTGGTATCGGATCAGCTTGTGGATTATCTGGAGCGGCGGGGCGTGGAGTATGTGTTCGGCCTTTGCGGGCATACGGTCATCGGCCTTCTCGACGCGCTCTCGCGCAGCCAGCGCATCCGGTATATCTCAGTCCGCCATGAGCAGATCGCGGCCACAGCGGCCGACGGCTATGCGCGGGTAAAAAAGCGCGCCTCGGTGCTCATGTGCCATCTGGGGCCGGGCATCACCAATACCGTGACGGGCGTGGCCAACGCGGCCTTCGACTCCATCCCCATGGTGGTCATTGCGGGGGATGTGCCCAGCTATTACTATGGCCGCCATCCGCATCAGGAGGTCAACATGCACTGCGACGGCTCGCAGTACGATATCCTCAAGCCCGTGGTCAAGCGCGCCTGGCGTATCGACGACCCGGAGGCGCTGCCCGCCATTCTGGATAAGGCCTTCCGCCTGGCGGAGAGCGGGCGGCCTGGCCCGGTGCTGATCGACGTGCCCATGGACATGTTCTCGCGGGAGATCGAGACCGACCTGTTTGAACGGACCTATCTGGACAGCCCGGAGACCATCCGGCCCGCGCTTGCGCCGCAGGCGGCAAAGGACATTGCAAGGCGTCTTGTGGAGGCGGAGCGGCCGCTGATCCATGCGGGCGGCGGCGTGCTGCTCTCCGGCGCGTCGGATGCGCTGCGTGCGCTTGCGGAGTTTCTGGAAATCCCCGTATCCCGCACGCTCATGGGGCAGGGCTGCCTGCCGGACGACCATCCGCTCATGGCGGGACAGACGGGGTTCTGGGGCCTGGCCTATACCCATGAACTGACCGCCCGGGCGGACGTAATCCTGGGCCTTGGCACCCGCTTTGCGGAGGCGGACAGCTCCAGCTGGTATCCGGGCGTGACCTTTGACATGGAGAAAACCCGCTTTTTGCAGATCGATATCGATCCTTCTGAGATCGGCAGGAATTATCCGGTGGAAATCGGCGCCGTGGCGGATATCCGGCTGGCGCTGATGCAGATCCTCGCGGAGGCGAAGGCACTCCGCCCGGAGGGCATGCGCCGCCCGGAGACCGTGGCCTTCATCGCGCGGGAACGGGCTGCGTTTGTTGAGAGCAACCGCGCCATTTCCGAGGATGGCCGTTTCCCCATGACGCCGCAGCGCATTCTGAGAGACGTGAAGGCAGTCGTTCCCGAGGACGCGCTGATCTTTACGGATGTGGGCTGGAACAAGAACGGCGTGGCGCAGCAGTTTCAGATTACCGTGCCCGGCGCCATCCACCATTCCTCCGGCCTTGCCACCATGGGCTTTGGCGCTTCGGCCATTCTGGGCGGGAAGCTGGCCGCGCCCGACAAGGTGGTGCTGGCGCTGGTAGGCGACGGCGGCTTTGGCACGAATCCCTCCTGCATGGCCACGGCTGTGGAGCAGAACATTCCCGTTATCTGGATTGTGATGAACAACGCCGCCTTCGGCACCATCGCCGGGCTGGAGTATGCAAACTACGGCACGCGCTTCGGCACGGAGTTCAAAACGCCGGACGGCGCGGTCTACAGTCCGGACTGGGCGGCGGTGGCAAGGGCCTACGGCGTGGACAGCATCCGTATCGGCGCTGCGGACGAGTTTCGGCCCGCGCTGGAAAAGGCCGTGGCCGCCGGAAAGCCCTTCCTGCTGGACGTGCCCATGGAGAACATCGCCGTGCCGACGCCGGGCTGCTGGAACATCAACGATATCTACAGGCCCAAGCCCAACGTCAGCGAGGGCAAGGTGCTGCGCGGCAGGGACGGCAGCTACGCGCCGCCAAGCCACGGCAAGTCCCACAGGGAATGACGCCTTCGCAGGCTACAGGAGGAAAAACACATGGCGAGAAAGTTTTCCCTTGCATATCTCACCGTTGCGGGAACGGATCCGGTGAATCAGATCCGCATTGCGGCGGAAACGGGCTACGATTCTGTGAGCCTCAGAACCATTCCCATGCACCTGCCCGGCGAGCCGGAGTTTCTGATGCATGAGGATGCGGCGCTGTTCCGGGCCACGAAGCAGGCGCTCAAAGAATACGGCATGCCGCTGATGGACATCGAGCTTGCGCGCATTCGGCCGGATCTCAACCTGGCGGAATACGTGCCCGCCTTTGAAAAGGCCGCGGAGCTCGGCGCGACGGACGTGCTCGGAAGCATCTGGACCCGCGACCGCGCCTATTATACCGACAAGGCGGGGCAGGTTTCGGATATGGCCGCTTCCTTTGGGCTGTGCTATAACATCGAGTTCCTGCCCTGGGCAGGCGTGCGAAACCTTCAGGAGGCGATCACGCTCATCGATGCGCTGGGCCGGGACAACGCGTTCATTATGGTGGACACGCTCCATGCGGGCCGCGCGGGCGTGACTGCGGAAGAGCTTCGCCGCACAGACCCGAAGTATTTTCGCTTTCTGCACCTGTGCGACGGTCCGGCCGGACCGGACGGCGACCCCGTGCTCGACAACATCCGGGACGAGCTGATGCTGTACACCGCGCGGGAGGGCCGCAGCTATCCCGGCGAGGGCGCCATCGATGTGGCGGGCCTTGTGGGCGCGCTGCCAGACCTGCCGCTGTCCATCGAACTGCCAAACGCCGCCGAAATGGCAAAGCGCGGCGCGGCCGGGCATGCGGCGCGCTGCCTGGAAACGGCCAGAGCCTATTTTGCGAAAAACGGGCTGGACAGATGAGCGATCCTGTCCAGAACGGGCGGACTGCGCCATGTACACCCCCTGCTTTCGGAACGCCTCGGTCCCTACGCTCCTTCGCCGTTCCGAAAGATGTCTTTTTACCGAAGCGAGCGTAAATCTATCGATCAGAACAGGAGCATGAATTTCTTATGGCAGAACGGGAGATCACAGCCCAGGAGCTGAAGCTGATGGACGAGATGTTCGAAAAGGCCGCCGCGGCGGCAAGGGTCATTGAAACCTACGATCAGGCCCGCGTGGACCGGCTGATTCAGGCGGTGGCGTGGTCGATTGCAAACCTCAGGACCTGGAAGCCCCTGGCCTATGAGGCTGTTGCGGAGACCCGGCTTGGCGACCCCGTGGGGAAGGTCAACAAGCGCAACAAGGTGCGCGGCATCCTCCGGGATGCGCTGCGGCAGAAAAGCGTCGGCATCATCGAGGAGATTCCGGAGAAGGGGCTGACCAAGTACGCAAAGCCCGTGGGCGTGATTGCCTCGCTGGTGCCAACCACCAACCCTGTGCTCACCCCGGCAGGCCAGGCGGTCTATGCCATCAAGGCGCGGGACGTGGTCATTTTCTCGCCCCATCCGCGGGCAAAGGGCGTGACGAAAAAGGCAGTGGACATCATGCGTGAGGCGTTGGTGCGCGAGGGCGCGCCTGCGGACATCCTCCAGTGCATTGAAAAGCCCAGCATTCCGCTGACCAGGGAGCTCATGGCCCGGGCGGATCTGGTGATCGCCACCGGCGGCCGTCCCATGGTCCGGTCCGCTTACAGCTCCGGCACGCCCGCCTACGGTTCGGGCGCGGGCAACTCGACGATGATCATCGACGAGACGGCGGACGTCAGGGAAGCGGCCATGAACACCCGCATCAGCAAGTACTCGGACTTTGGTTCCGGCTGCTCCTGCGACGGCAACCTGATCATCCACGATTCCATCTACGACGATATGGTGGCCGCGCTGCGGGCCGAGGGCGGGTATCTCGCCACACGCGAGCAGGCCGAGGCGCTCAAAAAGGTTATGTGGGACGAGGAGGGACACCGCCTGCCGGGTACGGTGGCAATCTCCGCCCAGAAGCTGGCGGAGGCAGCGGGCTTTTCCGTGGATTCCGCCTGCCGCTTTATCATGGTGGACGGCGAGAACAA
Organism: Clostridiales bacterium; assembly: GCA_004554165.1. Taxonomy (GTDB): domain Bacteria; phylum Bacillota; class Clostridia; order Christensenellales; family CAG-138; genus CAG-1024. Next base: position 63,579 of record SFNQ01000006.1, read on the forward strand.
AATCGGCAGGGAGCACTTCTTCTCCTCCGAAAAGCTGACCACGCTGCTGGCGCTCTTCCGCTACGAGGGTGAGTTTGAGAATGCGCTGCATATGATGCGCGGCATTTACAATGTGGGCGGCAAGGGCCATTCCTGCGGCATCTATTCGTTCGACGATTCCCATATCCATCGTCTGGCGCTGGCAGCGCCCGTGAGCCGGATCATGGTGCGCCAGCCCCAGAACAAGGCCAACGCCGGCGCCTTCACCAACGGCATGCCGATGACCTCCTCCATGGGCTGCGGCACCTGGGGCGGGAACATTGTCTCCGAGAACATCTGCCTGAAGCATTACATGAACACCACCTGGGTTTCGCGCACGATTCCCGAGGACAAGCCCTCCGACGAGGAGCTTTTCGGCGAGTTTTACGATCCCGCCATGGACGTGGAATAAGCGCAAACAAAAAGCAGGGAAATCCGGGACTGCAAAGCGGGGCGTTCGGAATCCGGTGCGGAAAAAGGACCGCACCGAATGCGCCCCGCTTTGTGCGCGGCAATCCCGTCTGCCGGAAAACGCCGGGCAGACCGGTGTGCCAAAGGGTGGATGGGACAGGATGGGCGCTGCTGGAAACGCCGGCGGGAGGCGGCTGCGCCCGACCGTTCTCCGTTCAGGGAATTTGCCCCCCTTTTCCAGGGCGCCGGGCCGGCCGTGGTACGGTTGACTGCGACAGATGGAAGAGGGGGAGGTGCTGGGTACAGGAGGCGTGATGCGCAGGGGAGCAGGCCCTGCCCGCACCGGGCCGCCGGCACGGACAGAAATAATGTGACATCATAAAGCGCCGCTCCCCGACCGGAAGGACGGAAAGCGGCGCCGCAGGCGGATGCAGGGACAGAAATCCCCTCTCCCTAAACGTACAAATCCAGCGCGCTGTGCGCGGCGGGCCCTACGGGGAGGGAGAGAAGCGCTTCCATCATCTCATTGGAGATTTCTTCCATAAAGTCCAGGCTGTTTTTCAGCACAAGAACGGACGCCTGCGCAGAAACCTGCGCCGCGCTGAGCGCCATGGATGCTGCGGCAATATCCATTCCATAGCCTCCTTCCCTGTTTGTTTCCAGTATATCACATTCGCGGAAAAACGCAAGCTTGGCGGGCGCCTTCAAGCCTTGCTTCCCCTTGCCAGAGAATGGTAATATGAAACGATGAAACCGGCTGCAATGCTTTCGCGGCGATTGTGAGAAAAGAACCGCAGCGGAAAGCGGGGAGCGCCATGGATGGCGCGGTCATTGGCCTGTAGGACCGGATGGACTGCTCTGCGCGGGCGCGTCTTGCCGGCGTGTTCCGGGCTGCGGGCGTGGACGGGACCGGGTAGGCGAAGGCGCGCGCGGCGCTGCTGCGGGCGATCTGGAACATGGGGCGGCAGGTCTGAGACCGGCGGCGCGGGGTACAGACAAAACCAGGGAGGAACGGGGAGGAAAAGGACGCGCGATGGTTGCTTTGGAGAACGAGTGCCTGAGCGTCGAGATTGCGGCGCTGGGCGGCGAGATGCAGTCCATCCGGGGAAGGAGCGGCCGGGAATATCTGTGGCAGGGCGACGCGGCGTACTGGCCTCGTCGCGCGCCGAACCTGTTCCCCTGCGTGGGCGGGCTCACGGACGGCGTGTACACGCTGCGCGGGCAGACCTATGCGCTCCCGCGCCATGGCTTTGTGCCGGTGACCGAGCTGCAGCTGGAGGAGCGGACGGAGACGGCGTGTACCTTCCTTCTTGCGGCCAACGAAGGGACGCGCGCCTGCTACCCCTTTGCGTTTGCATACCGCATCCGGTATGCGCTGCGGGAGGCTGGCGTTGAGGTGTGCTATCTGGTGGAGAATACCGGCGGGGAGACGATGTTTTTCGGCCTTGGCGCGCACCCGGGATTCTTTATACCAAAGGGGCAGTTTGACGCCTGCAGGCTCGTGTTTGACGCGCCATGCGCGCCGGTGCGCATCGGCGTTTCGGAGAAGGGCTTTGTCACCCCCCGGCGCGCCGCCTATCCTCTGAAGCGGGGAAGGGAGCTGCCGCTTGCGGGCGTAAACTTCCCCGAGAGTCTGGTCCTGACCGGGATGTCCCGCGCGGTGACGCTCTGCGATGGGAACAGCCAGCCGGTGATCCGCATGGACTTTGCGGATTTTCCCTTTCTCGTGCTTTGGCGCAGTCCCGGCGCGCCGTTTTTGTGCATAGAGCCGTGGCATGGGCTGCCGTCGCGGGAGGGCATAAGAGAGGATTTTGCGACCCAGCCGTCGCTGGTATGTCTCGAAAGCGGAGCGCAGTTTCGCGCCGCATTTACCATCACGGTTTTTGAACAGGAACAGGAGGCAATCCGGCGGGAAAAACGCCTTTGCTGAGCAAGCCCGGGGCCGCGCCGCCGGAGCCGGGCCAAAAGATTAGGTTGTCGAAAAAGTGGCATACTGCCACTTTTTCGAGGTTTCCATGGCTCCCTTGTGCCTGCGGCACGGCCAGGGAACCATGAAAAGAAAGCCTTGCACAGCAAGGCTTTTTCGGATTTGCCGCACACGTCGCCAAATCCGATGGAAACCTCCGGGGGCTGCAGTCCCCGAACCCCCAGAGGCTTTTTGATAGACTGAAGTCGGAGGGGGAATTCCCCGGCTTTTGTTCTAAAAAAACGCTTACTGCCGCAGGGTGATATCCACGCCGTTTTTGATGACGTAGACGGGCGCCCTGTGGTACCAGATGGCATGATAAACGTCGGACTCGTCCAGTACAACCAGATCCGCATTGCCGCCGACCTTGAGCTGGTGATTCTCGATGCCGAGAACCTTTGCTGCGCCCGTTGTGATCATGTCGTACAGCAGCTCCATGTCGTCAAACGTGAGCATGTGCAGCAGATGGCTTGCAAGGAACGCGACCTGCTGCATGTTGCACTCGCCGAAGGGATAGTAGGCGTCCTGAATGTCGTCCTGCCCAAGGGCAACGGGGACGCCCGCCGCCAGCAGATCCTTGACTCTGGCGGCCAGGGGGCCGGTGTGCGGGTCGGAGACGATGCCGATGCCGGCCTGCTTGAGCAGGGTGGTCAGCTTGCGGAAGTAGTTCTCCGGATACAGTTCCATGGCGCGGCAGTGCTGTGCGGTTACGCGGCCCTGCCAGCCCATGGCGATGGACTGCTTGCAGAGCATCTCCAGTGTGCGCTCTTCCGCGTCGCCGACGTCGTCCAGCAGCATGGAGATGGGCTTGTTGTATTCCTTTGCATAAGCGCACATGGAATCCACATGATCCTGCTCGTCTTCCCTCGTGAACTCGATCCACGGAATACCGCCCACAACGTCCGCGCCCAGATCCAGCGCCTGCCGGACCAGTTCCTTGGCGCCCGGCTCGCGAGCGACGCCGTCCTGCGGGAAGGCAACGACCTGCAGCGTGACGCGGTCTTTGTACTCCTCGCGCATCTTGAGCAGCGCCTTGACGCCTTCAAGCCGCGCCTTGGTGTCCACGTCGGCGAAAGCGCGAATATGGGTGTTGCCGTACTTAATGGCCAGGTCGCAGGCCTTGCGGACGTTGGGGATAATCCAGGACTCGTCATAGGCGGCCTTGAAATTCGCTGCCTGCTCGATGCCGGTCATGGCGCCGCCCATGCCCTCGCCGGTGTAGGACTTGAGCGCGTCCTCGCCAGCCATTTGCAGGGTGTAGACCTTGTCGAGATGGAGATGCCCGTTCACAAAGGATTCGGTGACAAGACCGCCCTTTGCGTCGATGATCTGCTTTGCGTCCGCCGCAAGATCCTTCTCGATGGCGGCGATTTTGCCGTCCTGAATGGCGATGCTCACCAGTTCGGCGCGTTTGCGAGTCTTTGCGTTTTTGATCAGAATGTCGTAGGTCATGTTGTTCCTCCACTTTTATGATTCTTTTTAGGATCGGTGCATACAGAAAACCAGTTTTCGGAGCCTGCCTGACAGCGAGGGCCGGAAAAGACCGCGCGCGTGCGCAGGAAAACGCGAAACCGGCGTCAAACCTCTCTGCCGCTGATTGGGGCGGGACTCAAACGTTACACATAGGGATATTACGCAGATATCCACCGGCAGACATACGGACGAAACCGGTTACATCAGAGCAAATAAACTAAAAAAATTATAATATGTGCGCCATGGATTGTCAAGATGGCTGTGGATTGAAAAGCACCCACACGTGTAGGATTACAATACATCTTGGACAGAGGGGGGAGAAAAAGGGAGAAGGATTTGCACAGATCGGTTATGGTAGGTTTGTCAGAAAACAAAGACCGAAA
>SFNQ01000007.1 GCA_004554165.1 Clostridiales bacterium
CCGCTGCGGGGGCTGGCCCCCGCAGCGCACCCAAACCGCTTTCCCAGGCCTTCGTGCAAGCATCCAAAAGTGTAACCTATGTTTGACGCTCGTACAACTGCCCTGCGTCTTTCTTGTATCCATGGCTTGACAATTGGGTTTATGAATGCTAATATAGTAAAAGTTTCTGGGTGTGGCGCAGTTTGGTAGCGTGCTTGAATGGGGTTCAAGAGGCCGGAAGTTCGAATCTTCTCACCCAGACCAAAAAAAGTCCCGAATTTCGGGGCTTTTTTCATTCCTACACACATGTGCCACGCCTGAAACGCTGGCGGTCTGACAGCCATTTGACAGCCATGCGCAAAAAAGACCGCTCGGAAAGAGCGGTTTTTTCGCGCATCGCGGTGCATCATTTTTTGTTGCTCATAAATTCCAGAAATTTTTCTACGCCCTCTTTTTTCTTGCCATGCGACAGTTGCGTGTAGATGCCCATGGTCACGCTCACGTCATCGTGTCCGAGCAGCGCGGCGGCTGTCAGCACATCCACGCCCGCGTCGTACAAAATTGTGGCGTAGGTGTAGCGCAAGTCATGCGGCGTAAAGCGCTGCACGGGCACATAGTTCCGACCTGCCGCCTCGACCTTTTCTCGCGCCTTGTCTCGCCGGAACCCTTGCGTGCTGTCTGTTGGCAATCCGTTCAGCGCTTTTTCAAGCGTGAGCAGATAGCTCTCCCACGGCGTTTGGGAACCCTTTTGCGATTTCGTCCTGCGCGCGCTCCAACAGCCGTTCATTCGATTGCGGCGTGTACGTGCCGAGCTCCCCTTCTGCGACCGCATCCTGAATTGCGGCGCGCATGTCGTCGTTGATCTGCGGGCTTTCAAGAATCGACCGCACGAGCCGGCTGGTCGCTTCGCTTCCGCGGATGCGGCGCGGAGTGCGCACGTCGCTTCCGCGCGGCTCCATGCCCTGCGGGTGCGCGCCGTACCGCGCGATCAGCACATCCCATGAGGGCGTGGCGACGGAGTTTCGGCGGGAAGGATTTGCATCTTGCATATTGACGGCCGGGTCGTCATATGCTACAGTATCGGTGAGGGTTGCGTCAGCGCCCTCACCATCGGGCATTGGCTGTCCGTCGTCTTTCGTCTCCGGACGCGAACGATGTCGCCGATGCCCGTCTTTCATATCAAACGGATCGACGCTTTCAAGGTTGACAACATCATACAACTTGAGATCCCCGGCTCTTGTTGTGCCGACAATAACCTCTGCGGAGTAGTTGTTTTCGCCGACCGACATGAGGGCTACTATGTGCCAACGGTTGGCTTGAACGAAGCAACGATCAGCAAATACATCCAGGACCAGGAACGGGATGATATAGCAGTGGACAAGTTCAGTGTGAAGGAGTACGAAGACCCGTTTACGCAAAAAGCGCCCCTTAAGGGGCGTCAGAGTGTCGAAAAAGTGGCGTTCAGCCACTTTTTCGAGCTTTCACAGGTTTTGCCTCTCGCATTCGCTCCCGGGCGGAAAAACCTGCAAGGTACGAAAACCTCTGGGGTTTCATCCGTTCTGACGCACTTGTCGTCAGAGCCGGATGGAACATAAGGGGCTGCGGCCCCTTATCAACCCCGGGGTTTTTCGACAATCTAGCGCCCCTTAAGGGGCGCTAAGCAAGATGAGACATCGCAGCTTGAGTTAACGAAAGTCTGCGTCTTTCGACGCTTGTCGGCAACATGGGCTGATAGCCCCAGTGCGAACCATCCGTTTTACGGGTGGATGCGATTTTGAGCCGATGAGAAAAACGTCATCTTTTGTCAGATTCAGTTTGTCCGTGAGGGAGCGGTGAAGTTGTTTTGCCCATCGCTTTTATCGGCGGCTTCAGCCCGCTGTGGTTCAGACAGCAAACGCCCGCGGCGGAAACAGGCTTACGCCTCCTGCGCCGCCTCGCACCTGCTGTCGTCACGCCCGGAGGAATTTCCCGGAATCTTCCGGGCAACGGCGCTTAACTCCGCCACAACCCGGCCGCCGACGAACGCCTTCGGATTGCCGGTATTCTCCGCTGGGCAATCCTGTATCGGAAAGCCATTGCCATGCACGCATGGCCGCCTCGGGAGATGTGACCAAAGGACGGGAACAGCAGATGGGGGGCAGTCCACCTATTCCCCGATGATTTTGATCAGCGCCCGCTTATCGCGTCCGCCGTCCATCTCATAGTAGAAGATCTGCTCCCATGGACCAAAATCCAGCCGTCCGCCGGTAATCGCGCAGACAACCTCGCGCCCCATGATGGTGCGCTTGAGGTGGGCGTCCGCGTTGTCCTCAAAGCCGTTGTGGCGGTACTGGCTGTAGGGCTTTTCGGGCGCCAGCTTTTCCAGCCAGGCCTCATAGTCCGCGTGCAGGCCGCTCTCATCATCGTTGATGAACACCGAGGCCGTGATGTGCATGGCATTGACCAGCGCCAGCCCCTCCTGCACACCGCTTTCATCGATGGCGGCCTGAACCTGATCGGTGATGTTGACAAGGCCCCGCCGCCTGTTCAGATGGAACCAAAGCTCCTTGCGATAACTCTTCATTGGAACCGCCCTATTCCAGCAGCTCGGAAACGTCCACCAGGGGCGACGCACCGGAGCTTACCTTGGGCAGCTCGCCGTTCCAGCTCTGAATGGTCTGATACTTGATGAGCAGGTCCGAAAGCGATTCGGTGAGAATCCGGTTGCTTTCGGCGTTGGCCTCCGCCAGAAGCTTGATTTCGTTGGCTTCGGCCTGGGCCGCAATGATGCGCTTTTCCGCCTCGGTGTTGGCGATGACCAGCGCCTGCTCCTGCTCGGTACGGGTCTTGATGAGGTTCTGCTCTGCGACCTGCTTGGCCTCGATGGCGTTGATATATTCGGGCGAGAAGTCCCAGTTGATGATGTTCAGCTCGTTGATGAAGATTCCATAGCTGTTGAGCTTTTCGTTCAGCCCCTCGTCCAGCAGAACGCTGACCTCCGAGCGTGAGCTGACAAGCTCCACTGCCGTATATTTTGCGGTTACGGCCTTGAGCACCTCGTTCACCGCGGGCGTGATGAGCACATCCTCATATCCAAGGCCGATGTTTTTGTAGAGTCTGGAGCTCTCATCCTTGGAAATGTGGTAGTTGACCGCCACATTGGTGTTAATGGTCTGCAAATCCTTGGAGAAGGCCTCGGTGGACACATCGAGCTTGACGATGCGGTTGTCCACGATCATGACCTGATGCATGAAAGGAACCTTGAAGTGCAGCCCCTCCTGCAATACGCCCTCGCTGACCTTGCCGAACGCGAGCACAACGCCCGTATGACCCGCCGGGACAATGGTAAAGCATGAGCTGCCGATCACCGCGATGAGCACAACCACCGCGACCAGACCGATCAACCGGCCAATGGCAAAGCTGCCATCCTGTTTTCTGAACATGGTTTCATTCCTCCGCTTGCATGATCTGTTTTCCTTTAGTATATCACAACGGCGCGCGCCGGTCGATAGGGCGGCTGCCAACGCGGCGGGGAAGTTTCCGCCCGCCCTGTGTTCCTGCACAAAGGGGCGACAGGGAGGGCCTGAGAACCCTTGCGAATCCGATTCTCAAAAAGAAGCGGCCGGCGCAGGCAGCGGCGGGTAGTTGGACCACAGGCAATGGATGGTTCGCTTCAGCGATGCATGCAGCGCCAGAAGTTCAAACAGCAGGATTCGACTGCATCGCCGTATCCACCGGCAGACAACGAAAGGGCGCGCGGCGGTTCGCCCCCAGTTTTGGGAGGGAACGCCTGCGCGCCCGCCTTTTTCACGCTTGATCGCGGCCGAAAAGGAAGCCTATTTTTTCCTGCTGTACGGCGTGTCCGAAAGCGGCAGCTCCGTGCGGAGCTTTCCGTCGTACTGGAAGTAGGCGGCGGCGATGGCCGGGGCGGTGGGGATGGAGGTAATCTCGCCGATGCCGATGGCGCCGTAGGCCATCCGGAAGGCAGGTTTTTCTACGATACGCGCGTCAATGACGGGAACGTTGGGCGCTTTGAACAGACCCAGCGTGCCGAACTTTGCCGTGGGGACGCAGTCGGTCAGCGGATATTGCTCCGTCAGCGCATAGCCCATGGACATGACCACGCCGCCCTCGATCTGGCCCTCCACGGAGATGGGGTTCACCGCGCGGCCCACGTCATGCGCCGCGATGATGCGCTCGAGTTTGCCGTCCTCGCCCAGGATGGCAACCTGCGTGGCGTAGCCGTAGGCAACGTGGCTTACGGGGTTTGGCTTGGGAGAGCCCAGCGGATCGGTCTTTGCAAAATACTCGGCGTAGAACTCCTGCCCTTCCAGCTTGGAGAGTGGCGCGTCCCCCCGCGCGTCGTTCAGCAGCAGGCAGGCGCGGCGCGCAGCCTCGCCGGTGATGAGCGTCTGGCGGGAGCCGGAGGTGGTGCCGGAGTCCGGCGCGTTGAAGGTGTTCGCCGGCTCGTAAACGATTTCGTCCCGGGACAGCCCCGTGGTCTCGCCCACGATCTGCACGAGCACGGTGCCAAGCCCCTGCCCGATGCAGGAGGCGCCAGCGAAGATATGCACCCTGCCGCCCTCCACCAGCAAGCGCACGCGGCCCTTGTCGGGAATGCCCACGCCCACGCCGGCGTTCTTCATCGCGCAGGCAAGGCCAGCGTACTTTGCGTTTTCAAAGTCCTGGCGTACGGCTTCCAGGGTCTCGACAAGCCCTGTGCTATCGTCGACAATCTGGCCGTTGGGCAGCGTCTGCCCGGGCCGGATGGCGTTGCGGTAGCGGATTTCCCAGGGGGAGATGCCGAGCTTGTGCGCCATCTGGTTTAGCAGGGTTTCGATGGCAAAGCAGGTCTGCGTTACGCCAAAGCCGCGGAAGGCGCCTGCGGGCGGGTTGTTCGTGTAGTAGGCGTAGCCGTCGATTTCAAAATTCTCATAGTTGTAGGGCCCCGCGGCGTGCGTGCAGGCCCGCTCCAGCACCGGGCCGCCCAGAGAGGCGTAAGCGCCGGTGTCCGCGATGACCTTTGCTCTGACGCCCTGAATAATGCCCTGTTCGTCGCAGCCCAGCGTGAATTCCATCTCCATGGGGTGGCGCTTGGGGTGGACGATGAGGCTCTCCGCCCGGGTGAGCTTGACCTTGACGGGGCGCTTGGTCAGGAAGGCAATGAGCGCCGCGTGGTGCTGTACGGTCACGTCCTCCTTGCCGCCGAAGCCGCCGCCCACGAGCTTGTTCTCCACCCAGACCTTTTCCAGCGGCAGGCCGAGCACAGGCGCCGTTTCAAAGCGGGTGTCGTAGGTGCCCTGATCCGTGGAGTAGATCAGCACGCCGTCATCCTTCGGCAGCGCCACCGCGCACTCCGGCTCCAGAAAGGCGTGCTCCGTAAAGGGCGTTTTAAAGGTGCCGGATAGCACATGCGCGCTGTTTTGGATGGCGGCGTCCGCGTTGCCGCGGCTCACGTGCTTGTGGGCAAGAAGGTTGCCGCCCTTGTGCAGGCGCGGCGCGCCCTCGGCCATGGCCTCCGCCGGATTGCGCACAGGCGGCAGCACCTCGTATTCAACCTCGATGAGCGCCTTTGCCTCGGCGAGAATCTCCGGCGTTTCCGCGGCCACAAGGCAGATGGAATCGCCAAGATAGCGCGTTTCGCCGCCCACAGGGATGAACACGTCCCAGTCCTTGACCAGGTGCCCCACGATGTTCAGGCCCGGAATATCCTCTGCCGTGAACACGCCGACAACGCCCGGGAGCGCGCGGGCCTTTTCCGTATGGATGGCGAGCACTCTTGCGCGAGGGTACCTGCTGCGCACGGCGCTGCCGTAAATCATGCCCTCATAAGCCAGATCGTCCGGATACTCGCCGTAGCCCAGCACCTTTTCGCGCACGTCCAGCCGGTGTACCCGCGCCCCCACCTTCCAGGCGGTTTCCTCGGCGGGAACCTGGCCCTCGCGCAGCAGACGCGCGGCGATTTTGACCGCCTCGATGATCTTCACATAGCCCGTGCAGCGGCAGATGTTGTTGCGCAGCGCATGGCGGATTTCTTCCTCCGAGGGATCGGCGTTTGTATCCAGCAGGGCCTTGGCGGCGATCACCATGCCGGGAATGCAGAAGCCGCACTGCACGGCGCCTGCCTCGCCGAAGGCAAAGGTATAAACGTCCTTTTCAAAGTCCGAAAGCCCTTCCACGGTGAGAACGTGCCTGCCCTCCAGCTTGTCCGTTTGCTGAACGCAGGCCTTGACCGCCTTGCCGTCGATGAGCACGGTGCAGGTGCCGCAGGCGCCCTCCGAGCAGCCGTCCTTCACGGAGGTCAGGTGCAGCGTATCGCGAAGGTAGCGCATGAGGCGCTGGTTGTTTTCCACCGTAACGGCTTTGCCGTTGACAAAAAAGCTGGCCATCCGAGTTTTTCTCCTTATTTATATGGTTCAGGTTTGCGCTTTTCAGAACGCGGAAAGAACTGCCGCGCTCTGGAAAGCGGCCGGAGGGGGGGAGGCCCCTCCGGCGCGGGGAGTTGCGGCGCGCTACAGCAGGTAGCTGTAGTCGTTCACAACGGCGAACAGAATCCGCTCCAGGGCCGGATCCAGTTCCGCCGGCTGGTCGAGGTCGATCGTGCGCGCAGCCCCGTCCGTACGCAGCAGGAAGCGATGGCCGCCCAGATGGAAGAAACCGGGATTGTCGCTCTCGCGGAATTCCTTCTCCGTGGAGAACAGCGTGAGCTTCTCCTTGTAGGGGCGGCTGTCGTAGGGGCAGAACACGAAGCAGTTGCCGCACTCGTTGCACATCCGGTCAACGTGCAGAATCTGCGGCATGTCAAGCCCCTTGACGGTCAGGGCGATGTTGGCCCGGTTGGGGCAGACCTGTACGCAGCACTCGCAGACCGTCGAGCAGGCAAGGCAGCGGTTCGATTCCTTGTCCGCGCTGTCATAGGTGCCGAGAACGCCCTGCTTGTCGTAGCAGGCCTTCTCGCAGGCTTTGGCGCAGGCGGGAATCTCGTACGCATAGCTGCCGAGGATCGCGTCGGCGGCTCTGCGCGCGTCCGCAATGCACTCCACAACGGTGGAGGGGCCGCGGTTTGCGTCGCCGATGACGTAAACGCCGTCCAGATTGGTTTGCAGCAGGCCGTCCACCGCCGCGCGGCCACGGGGCGTCACGTCGATGCCGTTTTCGCGGAAGTAGCCGTCGTCCACCTTCTCGCCCGTGGCAAGGATGAGCGCGGTGCAGGGGATCTCCCGGGTTTTGCCCGTGGCTTCGGGCGCGCGGCGGCCGGAGGCGTCGGGAGCGCCGAGGCGCATCTCGTCGCAGAGCAGCAGGCCGTCCTTCAGCGCGCGCGGCGCAAGCAGTTCGCAGAATTCCACGCCGTCCTGGAGGGCCAGCGTAAGCTCCTCCTCGTCCGCCGGCATATAGCGGCGGGTACGGCGGTAGACGAGCCGCGCGTGCTTGACACCCTTGACGCGCTTTGCCGTGCGCGCGGCGTCCATCGCGGTGTTGCCGCCGCCGATGACGACCACGTCCGTGCCAAGCTCGCCAAGGCTGCCGTCCTTATATTGCGCAAGGAAGTCGAGCACATTCATGCCCTCACCCGCTTCGAGCTCCACCGCGCCGTGCTTCCAGGCGCCGATGGCGCAGACAACGTGCGTAAAGCCCTGCGCCTTGAGCTCTTTGACGGAGGGCGCCTTTTCGCCGGTCCGGACGGTCACGCCCATGGCGCGCATGATCTGCTCGTCGCGGTCCATGCCGAGTTCGCCGATGCGGAAGGGCGGAATCACATAGCGCACGATGCCGCCAAGCTGCTCCCGCTGCTCAAACAGCGTAACGCTGGCGCCCTCGCGGCCGAGGAAGAAGGAGACCGCCATGCCGGCCGGGCCGCCGCCCACAACGGCGACGCGCACGTCGGCCTTTGCGTTGCCCGCGGGCCGGAGGGTGCCGATGACCTCGTCAAAGCCGCGGCGGGCGGCCACGAGCTTTGCGTCGCGGATGCGGACGCTCTCCTCATAGAAATTGCGGGTACACTTATCCATGCAGCGGTGGCTGCAAATGCGGCCCGTAATGAAGGGCAGGGGATTCTTTTCGAGAATCAGGCGCAGCGCGGCGGCATATTCGCCCTTGCCCACAAGGCCGATGTACTCGGGGATATCCTGATGGATGGGGCAGCCGTGCGTACAGGGCGCGGTGAAGCAGCTGGTCAGGGGCACCTTTTCCTCCAGCTTGCGGCTGGGCATGGGCTTGACGGGCTTTTCGTTGCGCGCGTCGGACTTGCTGCGGGCGGCGAGATAGGCCACCTTGCCCACGGATACGCCGTCGAAGGGGCGGTAGTCCGCGGCCTGCAACTGCTGGGCCATCTGCGTGAGGCGCTGGTAGCCGCCGGGCTTGAGCAGCGTGGTGGCCAGCGTGATGGGCCAGATGCCCGCGTCGAACAGCTCAACGATGTTAAAGGTGTCGATGCCGCCGGAGAAGGACAGGCGGAGCTGCCCGTCGAACTCGGCGCTGATGCGCTTTGCCATCTCAATGGTCAGCGGGTAGAGCGAACGGCCGCTCATGTACATTTCCTGGCTGGGCAGCTCGCCGCGCGTTACCTCCACGGGGAAGGTGTTGGACAGCTTCAGGCCGAAGCAGACGCCGTTGTCCCTGGCCTTGTCCAGCAGGCGCTTGAACATGGGCACCGCGTCGCGGTACTGGAGATCCTCGTTGAAGTGGTGCTCGTCGAACACGATGTAGTCAAATCCCAGATCATCGAGAATCTTGCGGGCGCTGCCATAGCCCAGAATGGTCGGGTTGCACTTGACGAAGGTGTTGAGCTTTTTGCTTTCGATGAGATAGGCCGCGATGCGCTCGATCTCCTGCGGCGGGCAGCCGTGGAGGGTGGAGAGCGTGATGGAGGTGCAGACCTTCGGGCTGATGGCGTCAATATAGGACTCGTCCACGCCGGGCAGCTCCGCAAGGTGCGCCTTGGCCCACTGCGCGCATTCCCGCCAGACGGGGGAGGCGGAGGCGTCCTTCAGACCCTCGATAAAGGCGTCGATCTTGGGGCTGGTGATGCCCGCATAATCGTAGCCCACGCTCATGTTGAAAATAAAGCCGTCCGGATCGCCCAGCTTCCAGGCGCGGGCCAGGAGCTTCAAGGCAAACCAGGCTTTCACATACTCGTCGAAGGCCTGCGGAACGGTGAGCTCCGTAGACCATTCGCAGTTATAGCACTCGTCCTCGGCGAGAATGCAGGGCTTGGGCACGCACTTGGAGAGCTCCTCGCCGTCCATAATCTGTACGGTCTTGAGCTCGAAGAAGCGGCTGCCGGCATAGTAGGCGGCGATCAGGTTCTGGGCAAGCTGCGTGTGCGGGCCTGCGGCAGGGCCGAAGGGGGTTTCCAGCCGCTCGGAAAAAAGATCGAGCAGCTTGCCCTCTGCGGGGACGAACGCGCGGCGAAGGCCGAACACCGTGCCATGGGCTGCCTTTTCGCGCAGAATCCACTGCATGAGCGCGTCAAAGGGGATGGGCGTCATTTGATCTGACATGATAAAATCCTCCTGCTGAAAAAATTATGTGGGGGCGGGCTCAGGCGTTGACGGACTGCCAGAGCGCGGCGGCGCTTTGGCGGCACTCGGCCATGAGCGCCTTTTCGTCGATGCCGGTGAGTCTGCGGTCCTTCATGAGCACCTTGCCGTTGCAGACGGTGGTGGTGACGCTGCGGCCGTTCATGCCGAAGAGGATGTGGCCGTTGACGTTGCCGCCGTCCATGGGCGTCAGCGGATCGTAGTCGGTCACGATCACGTCCGCGTAGGCGCCTTCCTTCAGGATGCCGATGGGATGGTCGAAATAGCGGGCGGCGATGGCGCGGTTGTTTTCAAACAGCATCGCCGGAATCTCGCCCCAGGCCACGGTGGGATCGCAGAGGTGGTGCTTGTGGATGATGTTGCCGACCTTGTAGCTTTCCAGCATGTCGTTGGTGTAGCCGTCCGTGCCGAGGCCCACCAGCAGACCCTCGCGCATCATGTGGATGACCGGGCCGCAGCCGACGGCGTTGCCCATATTGGATTCCGGGTTGTGGACCACGGCGGTGTCCGTATCCCGAAGGAGCTGCATTTCCGCGCGGTTGATGTGGACGCAGTGGATGGCCAGGGTGCGATCGCCGAGCACGCCGTTGTCATAAAAGCGGTGGATGATGCGCTTGCCGTGTTCGGCGAGGCAGGCCTTTACGTCCGCGGGGCCTTCGGCACAGTGAACGTGGAAGCCCGCGCCATGGCGGCGCTCGTTGCACTCGCTGAGCGTTTTGTCGGAAACCGTGAAGGAGGCGTGCAGGCCCATCATGCCCTTGAGCATGTCGCTGGTGTCCTTCTGCGTGCGGAGGATGAAGCGCTCGTTTTCCAGGATGCTCTGCACACGCTTCTGCTCGCCGTCGCGGTCGGAAACCTCATAGCAGAGCGAAGCGCGCACGCCGAGCTTTGTGGCGCCCTCCGCGATGTCGTCGAGGCTGCCGGGAATTTCAAAGTAGCTGGCGTGGTGGTCGAATACCGTGGTTACGCCGTTTTTGATGCAGTCGGCAAAGACCGCCAGAGAGGAAAGCCGGTTGTTCTCCCGGGTGAGCCTGCGGTCGATCTTCCACCACATGCCCTCAAGGATGTCGTTGAAATCCTTGGGATCATAGCCCCGGATGGATAGCCCGCGGGCAAAGGCGCTGTAGATGTGATTGTGCATGTTGATGAGACCCGGCATGATGACGCCGCCGTCCGCATCGAGAAATTCCGCGTCCGGATACGTTTCGCGGAGCGTCTTCGTCTCTCCGACCGCTTTGATGAACCTTCCGTCGATAGCGACGGCGCCGTTCTCGTAAAATTTACCTTCGTCCCTGGTGATGAGGCGTCCGTTTCCGATCAGTAGCATGTTGCGTGGTATCCCCTTTCAAAGAATGTCAGGTTTGATGTGTAACTTCATTATATATGAGAGCGCGGTGCGTTGCAATAAAAATGACGCCGGAAGATAAAAATTTTTTCTGTTCAAAAAAATTTTATTCAGATCACAATTTTTTCTGTACATTTCCCTCGGTTTACGTTATGATAGATACAACACAAGGTCGTTTGCTGCAAAAAACAGGAGTACAAAATCATATGAAACGTGTGATCGGATATCGCTGCACCATCTGCGGCAAGGAGTTTCCCTTTGAACCGGAACGGATGACCTGCCCCCATTGCGGAGAGAAGGGAATCCTCGACATTCTCTATGATTATGATGAGATCAAGAAGACCCTGACCCGCGAGGCGCTCCGCAACAACCGGGACAACAGCATGTGGCGCTACCGCGACCTCATGCCCGTGGACGAGCGCACGGATGTCTCCGGCTTCCTGCGGATCGGCTGGACGCCGCTGTACGAGTCCCGGCAGCTGGGGCGGGAGCTGGGGCTGAAAAGGCTCTACGTCAAGGACGACGGCCTGAACCCGACCGCCTCGCTGAAGGATCGCGCGTCGGGCGTGGCCGTGGCCAAGGCCATCGAGCTGGGCTACGATACCATCGCCTGCTCCAGCACGGGCAACGCGGCCTCCTCCTGCGCGGGCAGCGCTGCGCGCATGGGGCTTAAGGCGGTCATCTTCGTGCCGGAGCGCGCGCCGGAGGGAAAGGTGGCGCAGCTTATGATTTTCGGCGCAAAGGTCGTCTCCGTCCACGGGGACTACAAGGCGACCTTCGATCTGTCCAAGGCTGCCATCGAAAAATACGGCTGGTACAACCGCAATGCGGGCATCAACCCGGTTATGACCGAGGGGAAAAAGACCGTTTCTCTGGAAATCGCGGAGCAGTTGGGCTTTGAACCCACGGACTGGGTGGCCTGCTCCGTGGGCGACGGCTGCACCATCGGCGGCGTATACAACGGCTTCCGGGATCTTTACGAGCTGGGCCTCATCGAGCGGATTCCCAAAATCCTCGGCGTGCAGTCCACCGGCTGCTGCCCCTTTGTGGACGCCGCGCGCCAGCAGCGGCCGCTGGTCCCCACGGAGGAGAACACCATCGCGGATTCGATCGCCGTGGGTGTGCCGCGCAATCCCGTCAAGGCGCTGCGCGCCGTGCGGGACAGCGGGGGCGCGTGGATCGCCGTGTCCGACGAGCAGATTCTCGATACCATGCGCGTACTGGGCCGGACCGAGGGCGTGTTTGGAGAGCCGGCGGGCGTGACCGCCACGGCGGGCGTGCGCCAGGCGGTGGCGGACGGACTGATCCGCGCGGACGAGACAGTGACGGTCATTTCCACGGGCAGCGGCCTCAAGGATGTGAAAAACGCCCTGCGCGCTGCGGGCAAGCCCAAACTCTGCGAACCGGCGCTGGATGCGCTGGAGCGGAGCGGAATTCTCTGATACGGCGTCTGTCCTGCGGGGCGGCGGCTTCCGTCCCGCGGGGAAAAGCCACTCCTCCGGCAATGTCCGGGAGCCCGGCGCTTCGCGGGGCCTTCGCCCCGGTCCGAAAGGCCTCGGGCCGACCAGGATGTGACAATCCATATTTCTTGACAAACCGGTACAGGACAGGATAAAATATTTCGTATATTTTCTGTTTCCATGAATTCGGTTGTGTCGCTCTTCCCCCTTCGGGAAGAACGAAATCATACAACAATAAAAATAGGAGGAAAAAAATGAAAAAGATTCTCACCCTCTTGTTGGTCATCGCGATGGTCTTCTCGCTGGTGGCCTGCGCCCAGGCGCCCGCGGTGGATGCTCCTGCGGTGGACGAACCCAAAACGGAGGAACCCGTAGTGGATGAGCCCAAGACGGAGGAACCCACGACCGAGGAACCTGCCGCCCTCAAGATCGGCGTTATCCTCGTGCATGATGAGAACTCCGGCTACGACATGGCGCACATCGAGGGCGTCGAGGCTGCAAAGAAGGCCCTCGGCCTGTCGGACGATCAGATCGTTTACAAGTACAACATTCCGGAAGATGAAAAGTGCTACGACACCGCCATCGACCTTGTGGAGCAGGGCTGCAACCTGATCTTCTCCGACAGCTACGGCCATCAGGCCTTCATGATGCAGGCTGCCCGCGAGGTGCCGGACGTCACCTTCATCGCCTGCACCGGCGACACCGCTGCGCTGGAAGAGCTTGACAATGTCGGCAACGTGTTCCCCTACACCTTCCAGAGCCGCTATGTTTCCGGCGTTGTTGCCGGCATGAAGCTCAAGGAGCTCATGGATGCGGGCAGCGTTACCGATCCGTATATCGGCTATGTGGGCGCTTATCCCTATGCCGAGGTGGTTTCCGGCTACACGGCGTTCTTCCTGGGCATCCAGTCCATCGTGCCGGAAGCGCACATGGACGTGCAGTACACCAACTCCTGGTATGATCCCACCGCTGAGGCGGAAGCCGCCAACGCGCTGATCGCCCGCGGCTGCGTCATCATCGGCCAGCACGCCGACTCCACCGGCGCTCCCTCCGCTGTGCAGGCTGCGCAGGACGGCGGCAAGGTCGTCTACAGCGTTGGCTACAACATCGACATGCTCTCCGTTGCGCCCACCGCCGCGCTGACCAGCGCCCAGAACAACTGGGGCGCGCTCTACACCCCGCTCATCGAGATGGCGCTCAAGGGCGAGAAGCTGCCCGTGGACCTCTCTCTCGGCTATGCGAACGATGCGGTCATGATTTCCCCGATCGGCAACTGCCCCGAGGGAACGCAGGAGAAGGTTGACGAAGTCATCGCAGGGCTCAAGGACGGCTCTCTGGAGGTCTTTGATTGCGCTACCTTCACCGTCAACGGCGAGCATCCCACCACCTACACCGCGCTTGATACCGACGGCGACTTCGTACCGGACACCGGCGAAGCCATCGACAACGGCATCTTCCACGAGTCCACGCTCCGCAGCGCGCCGTATTTTGCAATGCGCATCGACGGCATCACGGAACTGAACTAACCGGCAGAATAGGAACAGGGGAACGGTTTGCCCGTTCCCCTTTTCACGGGGCGTCCCAGCGGACGCAGGGATGGGGTTTTTGTTTGCGGCAGCAGCGCTGCGCTGAAATCAAACTGTTCTTTTAACCTGATCTATACCAGCCATTGTTTATCGGCTATTGTTTATAATCTTAGGCAGAAAGGGTCAATCTCGTGGAAGCAATGAAAGCAATCCAAATGATTGATATCGTAAAGACCTTCGGACCGGTCACGGCAAACGATAAGGTCTCTTTGGATATCATGCAGGGCGAGATTCTCTCGCTTCTTGGGGAAAACGGCAGCGGCAAGACGACGCTCATGAACATGCTGGCAGGCATTTATTTTCCCGACAGCGGCAGGATTCTCATCAACGGAAAGGAAGTCACCATTCGTTCCCCCAAGGATGCGTTTGACCTGCATATCGGCATGATCCATCAGCATTTCAAGCTCGTGGACGTACTCACCGCCGCCGAGAACATTATTCTCGGGCTGAACGAGCACGCGCTTGTGGATCTCAAGGGGGTTCGGGCTGCGGTCAGAGAGATCTGCGACCGCTATGGCTTTGTGGTTGATCCCGATAAAAAGGTTTACGATATGTCCGTCTCGGAAAAGCAGACCCTTGAGATTGTCAAGGTACTCTACCGCGGCGCGGATATTCTGATATTGGACGAGCCTACGGCGGTTCTGACGCCGCAGGAGACGGCGAAACTCTTTGCCGTCATGCGCAACATGCGGGCGGACGGCAAGTCCATCGTCATCATCACACACAAGCTCCATGAGGTGATGGAAATCTCCGACCGTGTGGCGGTGCTGCGCAAGGGCAAATACATCGGCGATCTCATGACAAGGGATACCAACCCACAGCAACTCACCGACATGATGGTGGGCCGTGCAGTGGCGCTCAATATTGACAGGCCGGATCCGGTCAATCTGTCGGAGCGGCTTGTGGTGAAGAATCTGACCGTTGTGGACGGGGATGGCGTCAAGCGTCTGGATGGCGTGAACTTTACCGCCTATGGCGGGGAACTGCTGGGCATCGCGGGGATCTCCGGCAGCGGCCAGAAGGAACTGCTGGAGGCCATCGCCGGTCTGCAGCCCATCGAAGCGGGTTCCAGCATCCGCTATCTCCCGCCGGAAGACAAGGAGGCGGAGGAGCTGGTCGGAAAAACGCCGCAGGATATCAAGCGGCTTGGCGTCCGGCTGGCCTTTGTGCCGGAGGACCGCCTTGGCATGGGCCTTGTGGGCAGCATGGACCTGTCGGACAATATGATGCTGCGTTCCTACAAGTCCGGAAAGCTCCCCTTTGCCGACAGGAAGCACCCGCGCCAGCTGGCGGCGAAGGTGGTGGAGGAGCTGGAGGTTGTCACGCCCGGCCTGTCCACCCCGGTCAGAAGGCTTTCGGGCGGCAATGTGCAGAAGGTGCTGGTGGGCCGCGAAATCGCCGGCGCGCCGTCGCTTCTGATGACGGCCTACGCCGTGCGCGGCCTGGACATCAACACATCCTATACCATCTACCGCCTGCTCAATGAGCAGAAGCAGGCGGGCGCTGCGGTCATCTACGTTGGCGAGGATCTGGACGTGCTGCTCGAGCTGTGCGACCGCATTCTGGTGCTCTGCGCAGGCAGGGTCAGCGGTATCGTGGAGGGGCGCAAGACCACCAAGGAGGAGGTGGGTCTGCTGATGACCCATCTGGGACAGGAGGCAAACGCAAATGAAGCATGAGGGAAGGGAACCCTTGATCCGTATCAGCAAACGCAACCGCGATGCGATGCCCCTGTGGCAATCCGTTCTGGTACGCATCATTGCAATTCTGATTTCGCTGTTGATCTGCGGAATTATCATTTACGCCATTGTCAAGCTGAACCCGGTCGAGGTTTACAAGGCCATGTTCGAGGGCGCGTTCAGCACCAGCAAGCGCCTGTGGGTGTTCATCCGCGATATGATGATGATGCTCTGCATCGGCGTCGGACTTGCGCCGGCGTTCAAGATGCGCTTCTGGAACCTTGGCGCGGAGGGACAGATTCTGATTGGCGGCATCGCAACCGCAGCCTGCATGATCTATCTTGGCAAGGGGCAGGTGGCTCCCGCGCTGCTGATGATCATCATGTTCCTCGCAGCAGCCCTTTCGGGCGGCGTTTGGGGCGCGATTCCCGCCATATTCAAGGCCAGATGGAACACCAACGAGGTGCTCTTCACGTTGATGATGAACTATATCGCAATTCAGCTGACCAGCTTCTTTGTTTCCAAATGGGAGAATCCCTTTGGCAGCAACGTGGTGGGCATCATCAACCCGCGAACCCGGATCGGCTGGTTTCCCGAGGTGCTGGGCCAGCAGTACCTGCTGAATCTCATCATTGTTCTGGTGCTGGCGATCGTGATGTTCCTGTACCTCAAGTACAGCAAGCAGGGCTTTGAAATCGCCGTTGTGGGCGAGAGCGAGAACACCGCGCGTTACGCGGCCATCAACGTACGCAGGGTGATCGTCCGCTCCATGGCCATTTCCGGCGCGGTCTGCGGCATTGCCGGCTTTATCGCCGTGTCGGGCGCGGGCCATACGATTTCCACCAGCACGGCCGGCGGCCGGGGCTTTACGGCGGTTATCGTCGCCTGGCTTGCCAAGTTCAATACCTTCGTAATGATTCTCATTTCGGCGCTGATCGTGTTCCTTGAAAAGGGCGCCATTGAGATCGCATCGCGGTACAATCTGTCCGACTATGTGTCGAGCATGATTACGGGCATCATCCTGTTCTTCATTCTCGGCAGCGAATTCTTTGTCAATTATAAGGTAAGGTTCCGTGGAGGGAAAAAGGAGGAGCTGAAATGACACAGATTGTATCTCTCTTTCAGGCTGCCATAGTTTTCGGAACGGTCATCCTCTTTGGCGCAATCGGCGAAATCCTCGCCGAAAAGGCGGGAAATCTGAACCTGGGCGTTCCCGGCATCATGTATCTGGGCGGCATTGCGGGTCTGATCGGCGTATTTTACTATGAGATGAACGCGGCGCAGCCAAGCCCGGTGCTCTGTCTCATCATCGCCCTTGTCTGCTCCGTTGCGGCGGCCATGCTGGGCGGCCTGATCTTCTCCTTCCTGACGATCTCGCTGCGGGCCAATCAGAACGTAACCGGTCTTGCGCTGACCATCTTTGCGGGCGGCTTTGCAAACTTCTTTGGCGGCTCGCTCAACAAGCTGGCCGGCGGCGTCGGCCAGATTTCCGTCGCCATCACCAGCGCCGCATTCCGGAGCGACATCCAGTTCACCAATTCCTGGGGCTATATTGACGACCTGTTCTTTGACTATGGCTTCCTCGTGTATGTCGCCATTTTGATGGCCATTCTGCTCAACTGGTTCCTGAATCGGACGAGCATCGGCCTGAACCTGCGCGCCGTTGGCGAAAACCCTGCCACGGCGGATGCGGCGGGCATCAACGTGACAAAGTACCAGTACCTTGCAACCTGCCTTGGCGCGGGCATTTCCGGCCTTGGCGGACTCTACTACGTCATGGATTACATGAAGGGTACCTGGGACAGCGCAGGCGCCATCGAGGGACTTGGCTGGCTGGCTGTGGCGCTGGTTATCTTTGCTTCGTGGAAGCCGATTCGCGCGATTTGGGGCGCGTATCTCTTCGGCCTGCTTTCCTGGGCCTATTTCTACATCCCCGGCCTGACGCGCAGCTCGCAGGAAATCTTCAAGATGCTGCCGTATGTGGTGACGATCATGGTGCTGCTGGTGGTCTCGTTCCGCCGCAGCCGCGACAACCAGCCTCCGGCGCATCTGGGCCTGCCCTACTTCCGCGAGGATCGCTGAAAAGGGAACGGAACGAAAAAAACAGCGTATTATGGCCGCTCCAACCGGGGCGGCCGCTGTTATTGCTAAAAAATCATAAGACAACAAAAATATATTTTGGATATTTGCTGGTTTTCCCCTGTGATACGGTTGAATTGTGGAAGGAACAGGGATATAATGGAGACAAGTTCTCGCGGCAGTCCGCCGCAAATAAAACAAGGAGCGATACGAAATGGAATACGGCCGGATTTTTAATTTTTCCGCAGGCCCTGCGACCATGCCTGTGGAAGTGCTGGAAGAAGTTGCAGCAGAGGTACTCAACTATCGTGGCAGCGGCATGGGCGTCATGGAGATGTCCCACCGTTCCAAGGTCTTTCAGACGATCATTGATGAAGCGGAAGCGGATCTCCGGGAGCTGATGGGGATTCCGGAGAACTACAAGGTGCTGTTCATTCAGGGCGGCGCCACGCTACAGTTCGCCATGATCCCGATGAATCTGATGAAAAACGGCGTTGCGGACTATATCGTGACCGGCGCCTGGTCCAAAAAGGCCTACAGCGAGGCCAAAAAATACGGCAGGGTGAACCTGCTTGCCACCAGCGAGGACCGCAATTACAGCTATATTCCCGATTGCTCCGATCTGCCCGTAGATCCGGAGGCGGATTATGTGTACATCTGCGAGAACGAGACGATTCACGGAACCACCTATCAGACGCTTCCCAACACCAAGGGCAAGGTGCTGGTGTCCGATCAGTCCAGCATGTTCCTCTCTCGTCCCTGCAATGTATCCGACTATGGCATGATCTATGCCGGCGTGCAGAAAAACGTCGGTCCGGCGGGCATGGTGGTGGTCATCATCCGTGAGGATCTCATCCGCACGGATCTCGATGAAAAGATTCCCACCTACCTGCGCTACTCGATTCATGCAGACAACGGCTCCATGTACAATACGCCGAACTGCTGGGCCATCTATGTCTGCGGCAAGGTCTTCAAATACCTCAAAAAGATTGGCGGGCTTTCCGAGATGGCGCGCCGCAACGAGGAAAAGGCCAAAATACTCTATGATTTCCTGGACGAGAGCAAACTGTTCCACGGTACGGTGGATAAAGAGGTCCGCTCGCTGATGAACATTCCCTTTGTGACCGGCGATAAGGAGAAGGACGCGGCCGTGGTTGCGGCGACCAAGGCGGCGGGCTTTGAAAACCTCAAGGGGCACAAGAGCGTCGGCGGCCTGCGCGCCTCCACCTATAACGCCATGCCCAGGGAGGGCGTGGAAGCGCTTGTGAACTTCCTGCGCCAGTATGAAGCAGAGCATCAGGCATAAGCAAGAAAGGAGAACAGAGCATGATTAAGATTCTGGCATCCGACGGAATGGAAAAGGGCGCGATCGCCGCGCTGGAAGCCAAGGGCTGCGAGGTAACCTGCGAGTTTTTTGAGCCGGAGGCGCTCAAGGCTGCGGTCAAGGAGTACGACGTGCTGGTGGTGCGCAGCGCAACAAAGGTGCGTGAGCCGCACATCGATGCGGCGCTTGAAACCGGAAAGCTCCAGCTCATCATCCGCGGCGGCGTGGGCGTGGACAATATCGACGTCAAGTATGCCGAGGAGAAGGGCATTGCCGTGCGCAATACGCCCAAGGCAAGTTCCGACGCCGTGGCAGAGCTGGCGCTGGCGCACATGTTCTCCGTGGCGCGCTTTGTCTCCCTTGCAGGGCATACCATGCGCGAGGGCAAGTGGGAGAAGAAGGCGTACAAGGGCATTGAGCTGACCGGCCGCACGGTGGGTATCGTAGGCTATGGCCGTATCGGTCAGGCGCTGGGCCGCCGCTGCCAGGCGCTGGGCATGAAGGTCCTCGCTTATGATATCTATCAGAATAAGGAACTCGAGTGCGATACCATGCGCTATGTTGAGATGGATGAGCTGCTTGCAAATTCTGACATCATCTCGCTGCACGTTCCGTCCCTGCCGGGCCAGCCGCTGGTCAATGCGGAAACCATCGCGAAGATGAAGGACGGCGTGATCCTCATCAACACCTCCCGCGGCACCAACGTGGACGAGGCGGCGCTCATCGCGGCCCTGGATTCCGGCAAGGTCTACGGCGCGGGGCTTGATGTATTCGCGGAGGAACCCGCAAAGAACGAGGCGCTCTACGCCCATCCGCGGGTATCCTGCACACCGCATATCGGCGCGTCCACCGTGGAGGCACAAAAGCGGATTGGCGCTGAGATCGTCAGCATCATTTCGGAAAAGTTCGGCCTGTAATCCGGGAGACGACACAATACCACACGCAACCGGGACGGAGGCTCGCCCTCCGTCCCGCTGTGTGCCGAAAGCGGGGCCTGAGGCCGCGCTTTTCCTTTTTGGCCTTGCCTTCGCGGCCTGTAGGGCGGTCCTGCGGGGAAGAGCGCCGCAAGGCAGTAAGTTCCCATGGCGTCGTCCGTTTCCGGGCGTGAGCCCCTGCTGCCGGAACGGGGGCCTCCACGGCCGCCTCAGGCTCCGGCAGACTCCGCGCCGACTGCGCATCGTTCGCCCCAGTCCCGGTTTTTGCATGCCGGAGGAAAGGGGCGGGTCTGCGGGCCGGAAAATCGGAATTGTCACAGAAACCACAATATGTTGTGTCTTGCAATAGAACGCTTACTATCTATTGTGGAAAATTACGAAAAATTATGAAATCTTTATAAACAAAACTCATAAGAATTCATTTCATGCAGCGCTGCCATGCAATTCGAAAAAATATCTGTAATTGCGAAAAGAACAGAAAAGGCCGCATTGCCGAGCTTTTTATGAAAAGGTTGCTGCTTGTCCACAGATTATCCACTGCATATCCACAGCGAATATCAAAATATGGTATGCATAAGCAGGCATTGACACAACATCTTGTATCCTGTAAACTATCCCATGCACAGTGAATTCAGGGGAGGAAGTTTCCATGTTTACGGAGATTATTAAGCGGGATGGACGCACCGAGGCCTTTGACCGCAGTAAAATTCAGAGCGCAATCTGGAAAGCGGCTCAGGCGGTCAACGGTACCGATGAGGCGCTGTCCGAGCGTCTGACCGACGAGGTGGTTCGCCTTGCGGAGCAGAAATACAGCAACCGCCTGCCGGACGTGGAAGGCATTCAGGATATCGTTGAGAAGGTGCTCATCGAGGCGGGGCATGCGCGCACGGCCAAGGCCTATATCCTCTATCGTGAAAAGCGCCGCAGCACCCGGGAAATCAACGCGCTGATCGGCGCGACCATCGACATGTTCGGCGACTACCTCAACGACAAGGATTGGCAGATCAAAGAGAATTCCAATATGCAAAAGAGCGTCAACGGGCTCAACAACTATGTCCGCGAGGCGTTTACAAAGAAATACTGGCTCTATGAGGTCTATCCAATCGACGTATGCAAGGCCCATGAGAGCGGCGACGCGCATATTCACGATCTGGGCTTTTTCGGCCCCTATTGCGCGGGCTGGGATCTTCGCCAGCTGCTGATGGAGGGCTTTGGCGGCGTGGAGGGCAAAGTGGAGTCCAAGCCCGCCAAGCACCTGCGCTCCTTCCTCGGCCAGATCGTCAATTCGACCTTTACCACGCAGGGCGAGACTGCGGGCGCACAGGCCTGGAGCTCCTTTGATACCTTCTGCGCGCCCTTTGTGCGCTATGACAACATGGACTTTGAGCAGGTGCGCCAGTGCCTGCAGGAGTTCGTGTTCAACATCAACGTGCCCACCCGCGTGGGCTTCCAGTGCCCCTTTTCCAACCTGACCTTCGATATCAAGGTGCCGGGTACGCTGAAGAATGAGCCCGTCATCATCGGCGGCCAGTACACCTCCGACACCTATGGCGATTTCCAGAAGGAGATGGATCTGTTCAACCGCGCTTTCTGCGCCGTCATGCTGGAGGGCGACGCCAAGGGCCGCGTGTTCACCTTCCCCATCCCGACGATCAACATCACAAAGGATTTCGACTGGAACACGCCCGTGGTGGACGATTTCATGCGCATCACCTGCAAGTACGGCATTCCGTACTTTGCCAACTACGTCAATTCCGACCTCTCGCCGGAGGACGCGGTGTCCATGTGCTGCCGTCTGCGCCTGGATAAGCGGGAGCTGAGAAAGCGGGGCGGCGGCCTGTTCGGCAGCAATCCCATGACCGGCTCCATCGGCGTTTATACGATCAACCTTCCGCGCATCGGCTATCTTTCCAAGACGCGGGAGGAGTTCATGGCGCGGCTGGAGCGCGTCGCAACGCTGGGCAAGGTCAGCCTCGAGATCAAGCGCAAGATCATCGAGCGTCAGACCGAGCGGGGACTCTACCCCTATTCCGCCTTCTATCTGCGCAACATCAAGGCGCGTACCGGCGAGTACTGGACGAACCACTTCAACACCATCGGCCTTGTGGGCATGAACGAAGCCTGCCTGAACTTCCTCGGCAAGGACATCGGCAGCCCCGAGGGGCTGGCCTTCTCGCTGGATGTGATGCATTTTCTGCGGGATCTGATGGTGCGGTTCCAGGAGGAAACCGGGCATAGCTACAACCTGGAGGCGACGCCTGCGGAGGGCACGAGCTACCGCCTCGCCAAGCTCGACAAGGCGCGTTATCCCGACATCATCCAGTCGGGCATCGACGAGCCCATGTATACGAATTCCTCGCAGCTGCCCGTGACCTATACGGACGATATCTTCGAGTGCTGCGATTTGCAGGATGAGCTCCAGTCGCTCTACACTGGCGGAACGGTGCAACACCTGTACATCGGCGAGCGCATCGAGGACATCGAAACCTGTAAGGAGCTGATCCGCTCGATCTTCCATAAGTACAAGATGCCCTATATCTCCCTCACGCCGACCTTCTCCGTCTGCCATGAGCATGGCTATATCGCAGGCGAGCATTTTACCTGCCCCGAGTGCGGCAGGGACGCGGAGGTGTGGAGCCGCGTGGTGGGATATCTGCGCCCGGTGCAGAACTATAATCCCGGCAAGAAGGAAGAGTACATGATGCGCAGGAAGTTTGTCATCTGACAGGGAACTTCTGCGGCCCGACTTTGGCGCGGCGATCCCTTCGCCGCGCCAGCTCTGCTTTAGAGCGCCGCTGCGGTTGCGCGGCGGGCGCGGACAGGATCAGGAGAAGCAAAGATATGCTGATTGCAGGCTTTCGCAAGACCTCGTTCATAGACTATCCGGGCCAGCCCTGCGCCGTGGTCTTTACGCCCTATTGCAATATGGACTGCTCCTATTGTCACAATGCGGAAATTCTGCGCGGCAGCGTACCGCTGGTTCCCGAGGAGGAGGTCATGGCGTATCTTGCCAAGCGGGCGGGCCTGCTCCGGGCGTTGACGATATCGGGCGGCGAGCCGACCTTGCAGCAGAACCTGCTTCCCTTTATTGTGGCGGCGCGGGAGCTTGGCTATCGCATCAAGCTGGACACCAACGGCACAAAACCGCAGGTGCTGAAAGAATTGATGCAGAAGGGGCTGCTGGACTATGTGGCGATGGACGTCAAGGCCTCGCCGGAGAAGTACGATGCTGTCACGCGCGTGAAAAACGACATGGATGCAATCCGAAGGAGCATCGCCCTGCTTCGTAACGGCGCCGTTGCGCACGAATTTCGCACCACCTTTGCGCCGGAGCTTACCGCAGAGGATGTGCTGGCGGCGGCAGCCATGGTCAAGGGCACGGAGCGCTACTTTTTGCAGCAGTACCGGCCCTGCAAGCCTGAGGATGCCGAGCCGCACCCGCCCTCCTATGTGCGCGAAACGGCGGCGCGGGTCGAGGCGGAAATCGGCGTTTGTACGGTGCGCGGACTCTGAGCGGGCGCTGCCCGCAGAGCAAAGCGTCGGCAGAGAAAACGCGGTTTTGGCGCTTCTTCCGCCTTTCTCCCTCCAAACAGAGCTTACCGTAGCAAAGCCTTCCGTCCCCTGGCCTGTGGATACCCTGCCGCACCGGGAGCGTGCAGTCCGGGGTCGGTGCGCCGGGTGCCCCGGGCCTGTTTCATGCGCGGCCCTGTCCCGCCAGCCCGGCCGTCCTTCCGATAAGACCCCGCCTTCCACAGAAGCGATGAAGCGTGCTGCAACAGGCCCTCGCCATACACCGGGGCTTTTCCTTTTCCATGCTTTGTTTTACAACAGGACAAAACAGTCGCAGGAACGAAAGAAAGTATGAGATATGAAAACATCCGGCCCGCCATATTCCTCAACCGGCCCAACCGCTTTATCGCCAATATCCGGCTGGACGGCAATGCGGTGGCGTGCCATGTAAAGAATACGGGCCGTTGCAGGGAACTGCTGCTCCCCGGCGCCAGGGTGCTGGTGCAGATGTCCGGCGCAGCCGGGCGCAAAACGTCCTGCGACCTGATCGCCGTATGGAAGGGGAGCCGCCTTGTCAACATGGATGCGCAGGCGCCCAACCGGGTATTCGGCGAATGGCTGTCCGGCGGCGGCCTGGGCGTTACGCCGGGGCTGATACGTCCCGAATGTACCCACGGCGATTCCAGATTTGATTTTTATTTTGAGGCCAACGGCCGGCGCGCCTTTGCGGAAATCAAGGGCGTGACCCTGGAGGAGGAGGGCGTCGCCCGCTTTCCCGACGCGCCGACAGAGCGGGGCGTGAAACACCTCCACGGTCTGATCCGCGCCGTTTCCGAGGGCTATGATGCGTACGCGGTGTTCATCATCCAGATGCGGGGCGTTACGCGCTTCGAGCCGAATTGGGCGGTTCATCCCGCCTTTGGCCATGCGCTCCAAAAAGCGCAGGCAGCCGGGGTCCGCGTTCTCGCGCTGGACTGCGACGTGACGGAAAACAGCCTTGCGATCCATGCACCCGTGCAGGTTGAATTGTAATTACGGGAGCGCCCGGAGGACGGGGCAATCGGCAGCGGCAGGGCCATGCCGCGGAAGCCGGACAGCAGGGGGCGCAGGTTGAACAGAGGTTCTGTGCGCGGGGCGAATGAAGCCGGCAGCGGACAGGACGCAGCGACATTTTTCGATTTCATCGATGCCGGAGAAACAGAGGGGATGCGCCGCCACGGGACGGTACGGCAAAAAGCCCCGGCAAGAGCGGAAGCCCTGATGGGGACCGACGACCGAAAGCCCGCGTTCCATCCGGAACGTTTTTTTATTCTCTGCTTTGGGGGTGAAAGTAGGCGTATACTGCCTGCGCGCTGGGCCGGTTCATGCCGGGTACGGCTGCAAGGGTGTCCACATCGGCGCTTTTGATGGCGTTGAGCGTGGTAAAGGCGTCGAACAGGGCGCGCTTGCGCCTGTCGCCAATGCCGTCGATTTCGTCCAGCACGGAAAAGAGCGCAGTTTTCTGGCGGAGGCTCCTGTGATAGGTAATGGCAAAGCGGTGCGCCTCGTCGCGGATGCGCTCCAGCAGGTGCAGCGCGGCGCTGGCCCGCGGCAGCTCGATGGGCGTTTCCCTGCCGGGTACATAGATCAGCTCGTGGAGCTCGGCAAGGCCGATTGCCGGGATAAAGGACAGGCCAAAGGCGTCCAGAACTTCCGTTGCAACGGCCAGCTGCGTTCTGCCGCCGTCGATGATGAGCAGGTCCGGCAGCGCGTCAAAGCCCGCGTCGCCGTTTTTCGCGCGGGCAAAGCGCCGGGAGAGCGCCTCGCGCATGGCGGCCAGGTCGTCGCCGCCCGTGTCCGTGCGGATGCGGAACCTGCGGTAGGCCTTCCTATCCGGCTGGCCGTCCGTAAATACGACCATGGAGGAAACCGTATCGCGGCCCTGTAAGTGGGAGTTGTCAAAGCATTCCATGCGCTGCGGCAGGGTTTCCAGTCCCAGAATTCCCGTCAGCTGCGCAAGCGCGCCCTCGCCGCGCTCCCAGGCCCGCTTTTGCAGCGCGGCGTCCTTTTCCAGCGCGTCGATGCAGTTGCGGTAGCACAGGCTGGCAAGCTGCGCCTTGTCGCCCCGCTGCGGCCTGTGCAGGCGAACGCTGCGGCCCCCGGCCGCGGACAGCCAGGACTGAATCTGCGGAAGCTCCGAGGGCTCGCTGTGTACGAGAATCTCCGGCGGGATGCTGTCCGCCTCCGCATAGTATTGCTTGAGAAAGGCGGCCATGATATCCGCGTCGCTTTCGTCCGACAGAGCGCCCATGCGGAACCGCTCCGTGCCGATGACCTTGCCGTCGCGCACAAACAGCGCAAAGACCAGAACCGCGCCGTCCAGCCTGCCCACGGCGAACACATCCGACATGGAATGGTTGACGCCGATGACCACCTGCTTATCGGCAAGGGATCGGATGGCGTGGATGCGATCGCGCAGGTAGGCAGCCCGCTCAAAATCGAGCGCTGCGGCAGAGGACTCCATCTGCGCCTCCAGCTCGCGCAGCACCCCCGCCGTATCGCCCGAAAGGAAGGCGATGACCTCCGAGAGCATCGCGTGGTATTCCTCGCGGCTGACCTTGCCGGAGCAGGGCGCGCAGCACTTGCCCACATGGTGCATCAGACAGGGCCGCTCGCGCCGGGCGATGGCCCTTTTGAGATCCTTTTTGCAGTGGCGGATGGGGAAATGATCGCGCACCACGTTCATGCTCTCGCGCAGCAGCAGGGCGGAGAGATAGGGGCCAAGATAGCGCGCGCCGTCCTTTTTTACGCGGCGGACGATCTCAACGCGGGGAAAATCCTGCCGAAGATCGATGCGCACATAGGGAAAGTGCTTGTCGTCCTTGAGCAGGATGTTGTACTTGGGCTTGAACTGCTTGATGAGATTGCTCTCCAGCGAGAGCGCCTCCGTCTCGTTGGATACGCGGATCGTTTCAAAGTCCGCGATGTGCCGCACCATGGCGGCGACCTTTGCCGGCTGGTTTTTGCCGCTTTGGAAATATTGCCGTACGCGGTTTTTCAGGGAGACTGCTTTGCCGACATAGATGACCTCGCCCGCCTCGTTGAACATCTTGTAGACGCCGGGGGCGGAGGGCAGGAGCCTGAGCTTTTCCTCGATGATCTGGTTCATGCCGGCCTGCCTGGCCCGGAGCGGGGCAAAAGCCCGCCCTCCAGCGCGCCCGCATCCTTCAGCATGCGGTACAGAAGCGGCAGCGGCAGGCCGATGACGTTGAAATAGTTCCCCTCGATGCGCGCAACGAAAACACCGCCCGGACCCTGCACGCCGTAAGCGCCGGCCTTGTCCAGCGGCTCTCCGGTGGAAACGTACCAGTCGATCTCCGCCTCCGTCATGGGCGCAAAGGTGACGTCCGTGGCTTCGCAGCGCAGGTCAACCCTGCCGCCGGCGAGTACGGCCAGGCCCGTATAGACCGTATGCCGCCGTCCCTGCATGCGCAAAAGATACTGTTTGGCCCGCTGTGGCGTATGGGGCTTGCCGAGGATATCCCCGTCCAGATAGACCACCGTATCCGCGCCGATGACGCAGTCCTCCGGGTGGCTTGCCGCCACGGCCTGGGCCTTTTGCAGCGCCAGTGCCTTCACATAGTCGGAAACGGCGGCGCCCTCCGGCGGGCGTTCCTCCACATCGCTGGTAATTACGGTAAAATCGAGCCCCAACAGCGTGAGCAGCTCGCGCCGCCGGGGAGACTGGGAGGCAAGGATGAGCTTCATGCTTCGGTTCCGTCCTTTAACAGCAGGCAGACGGGGCAATGGTCGCTGCCGTAGATATCGTTCATGAGGATGCTGTCGCGCACGCGGGGCATGAGCCGGTTGGAAACAAGAAAATAGTCGATGCGCCAGCCCGCGTTCCTTGCCCGCGCGGCGCTGCGGTAGCTCCACCAGGAGTAGGCCTGCGCCACATCGGGATACAGCGTGCGGAAGCTGTCCGAAAAGCCGGCGGCCAGCAGCTCCGTCATCTTGCCCCGCTCCTCGTCGGAAAAGCCGGCGTTGCCGCGGTTCTGAGCGGGGTTTTTGAGATCAATCTCGTTGTGCGCAACGTTGAGGTCGCCGCAGAGGATAACGGGCTTTTTCCGGTCCAGCGCCGTAAGATACCCACGCAGCGCGTCCTCAAAGGCCATGCGATAGTCGATGCGGCGGAGGCCGTCCTGCGCATTCGGCGTATAGACGGTGACAAACCAGTAGTCCGGGTATTCCAGGGTGATGACCCGTCCCTCGCAGTCGAACTCCGGCCTGTCGATCCCATAGGCGACGGAAAGCGGCGCTTCCTTTACAAAGACCGCCGTGCCGGAGTAGCCCTTCTTTTCCGCGCTGTGCCAGTATTGCAGGTAGCCGGGGAGGGGCACCTCGGCCTGATGCGGCTGCATCTTGGTTTCCTGCAAGGCCATAATGTCCGGCGACTGCGCCTCCACAAAAGCAAGGAACCCCTTGTCCATACAGGCCCGAAGCCCGTTTACATTCCAGGAAATCATCTTCATACTTTCATTATAGCATTGACAGAATCCACAAACAATCCTATAATTGCATTATAAACTGTATCAAATGATACAAAAATCAGGAGGAAAACTTTGGCTCGTTCCAGATCCCCTGCGGCATACGCTTCCCTTGCGGCCACAACCTTCCTGTTTTCCGGCCTCACCGAGGAGGAAACGGAGGCGCTGCTTGGCCATCCGGAGGCCTTCGTGCAGAGCTATGCGCGCGGTGAGCGCATCCGTACGGAGCATGGCGCGTTCCGTGCGCTGGGCATCCTGCTTTCGGGCGGTGCGGTCGTCGAAAAGCACGCGGGGAGCAGCGTCATGCGCATGAGCGTGCTGCGGCCGGGGGATCTGTTCGGCGCGGCGTCGATCTTCTGCGAGGCTGAGGATTATGTTGCGCAGATCGTGGCGGACGGACATACCCGCGCGCTGATTCTGCCGGAGACCGCTCTGCTGTCCATGATGCACCGGGACCAGCGGGTGATGGAGAATTACATCCGTTACCTGACCGCGCGCATCCGCTTTCTGAGCGTCCGGATCGACGGCTTTGTCTGCGGCGGCTCGGAGGAACGGGTGCTGCTGTTTTTGAGCAACAATGCCGAGCAGGGCGTTTGTACGCTGCCCTATGGCATGGAAACCTTTGCGCGGACGCTCTCCATGAGCCGGGCGACGCTCTACCGCGCGCTGGACGCGCTGGCCGATGCGGGCAGAATCCGGCGAAACGGAAGAAGTTTTACTATCCTGACGGACTGAAACGACAATGAGGAGGGAAGAAATATGGAACGGAAATTCAAAAGCATTCTCTGCGCCCTGCTGTGCCTGGCGCTTGCGTTCTCCCTGACCGCCTGCAAAAAGGCGGAGCAGCCCGTGCTGCAGGTGGCGGCGCTGAAGGGGCCCACCGGGCTGGGGCTTTCAAAGCTCATGACGGATGCGGAGGACAATTTTGAAATCACGCTCTACGACGCGCCGGACGCCGTGACCGGGAAATTCATCAGCGGCGAGATCGATATCGCCGCCGTGCCCATCAACCTCGCCTCCGTGCTGTACAGCAAGACCCAGGGGCAGGCGGTCATGATCGCGGTGAACACCCTGGGCGTGCTCTACATCCTGGAAAACGGGGAGACGGTGGGGAGCCTGTCCGACCTTGCCGGCAGAACCCTGTACGCCACGGGGCAGGGCAGCACGCCGGAATACGTCCTCAACCGTCTGCTTGCGGAAAATGGGCTGACGGACAGCGTAACGGTGGAATATGTGGGCGAGCACGCGGCGCTGGCGGCGATGATGGCCTCGGGCGAGGCGGAGCTTGCCATGCTGCCGGAGCCCAACGTCTCGGCCGTACTGCTCAAAAACGAGAAGGTGCGGATTGCGCTGGATCTGACGGAGGCATGGGAAACCGCCTTCGATACCACGCTGGTGCAGGGCTGCTATATCGTGCAAAAGTCCGTGCTCGACGAACACCCTGAAGCGGTCAGCGCCTTTGTGGAGGCTGCGGGCAGGTCCGCGGAGTATATGCTGACGGCGGATGACGCGGCAAAGATTGCCGCAGAGCAGGGCGTCGTTGCTTCCGAGCAGATCGCCGCAAAAGCCATGCAGAACTGCAACCTTGTTTGCATTGCGGGCGAGGAAATGCAGCGCATTGCCTCCGCCATGCTGTCGGCGCTGTTTGAAGCCAACCCGAAATCCGTCGGCGGTGCCTTGCCGGACGATGCCTTCTATGCGGCGCTTTCCTGAGACTGCGCTCAAAAAACTGGCCATAGCGGCCTTCTATCTTGCGCTGTGGCAGGGGCTTGCCAGCCTTGTGGGCAGGTCTCTGCTGCTGCCCGGGCCCTTCGAGACGATCGAACGGCTCGTGGCGCTGTTTTCGGAGGGCGCGGCCTGGGCGGCGGCGGGCATGACGCTGCTGCGCATCCTCTCGGGCTATCTGCTGGGCATTGCAGCGGGCGTGCTGCTGGCCTGGTTTACGGCCCGCTCCCGGCTGATGGACGCGCTGCTGCGGCCCCTGCGGGCGGTGGTCAAGGCCACGCCCGTGACCTCCTTCATTCTGCTTGCGCTGCTCTGGCTGTCCTCGGGGCTTGTGCCGGTTTGCATCGCCTTTCTCATGACGCTGCCCATCGTCTGGGCCAATGTACACGAGGGGCTGGTCAACGTGGACGCCCAGCTTCTCGAAATGGCAAGGGTGTTCCGGCTGACGCGCTGGAAGCGAATCCGCGAGATTGAGATTCCTTCCGTCCTGCCGCAGTTTCTCGCGGCCTGCACCACCGCGCTGGGCTTTGCCTGGAAATCCGGCGTAGCGGCGGAGGTTATCGCCGTTCCGAGGCATGCGGTGGGCAGCGCGCTGTACCTGTCGAAGCTGACGCTGGAAACTGCCGATCTGTTTGCCTGGACGCTGCTGGTCATTCTGCTCTCCATGATGCTGGAAGCGCTGCTTGTCCGCTTGCTCGGGAGGATTCGTCATGATTGAACTGAAAGATTTAACCGTCGCCTATGGAGACAAGCCGGTGCTGCGGGGCCTTGACGCGACCCTGCCGGACGATGGCTGCGTTGCGGTGCGGGGTGCGTCCGGCGCAGGAAAGACGACGCTGCTTCGCGTACTGGCGGGGCTCGTTGCGCCCGCTGCAGGCAGCATCAGCGGCCTGTCCCAACGCCGCGTTTCCATGGTGTTTCAGGAGGATCGCCTGCTGCCCTGGCGCAGTGCGCTGGAGAATGTGGCGCTGGTTTCCAATGGGGATACCGCGCGGGAATGTCTTGCGCTGGTGGGCCTGTCGAAGGAGGGAGACAGACTGCCCGGCGCGCTGTCCGGCGGCATGCGCCGCCGCGTGGCGATTGCGCGCGCGCTGGCTTATTCGGATGACGTGCTCCTGCTGGACGAGCCCTTTACCGGGCTGGACGCCGCCCTCCGGGCGCGCGTTGCCGCAGAAATCCGCAGCCGGGCGCGGCTCATCGTGCTTGTCACCCACGATGCGGAGGAGGAGGCGCTGCTGGGCGCAGGCTGCGGCATTGCGCTCGGCGGCTGATCCTTTCCGGATTTCGCCAAAATCACTCCCCAGCCCTGCCGCATAAAAATCCATCCTTTGTCTTGAGTATTCCATACAACAATGGTATACTTTTCTTACATGTGTGCAACAAACTGGAGAGGTGTGGGTATGAAGATTGCCGTTAAGGAGAAGCGGTTTCCGTCCGCAACCGGGAATTGCAACTGCCGCTACCGCATGTGGATTCCGGAGGAGGTGCGCGCTGCGGTTCAGCTTACGCACGGCATGGCGGAGCATATCGACCGCTATGACGCCTTTGCCCGCTTTCTCGCGGAAAACGGCGTTCTCGTTTACGGTCAGGATCATGCGGGCCATGGCAAGAGCATCGGCGAGGGCATGCCCAAGGGCTTTTTTGCCGATGAAAACGGCTGGGATGCGCTGGTGCAGGATATGCGAACCCTCCGCGACACGGTAAAAAAGGACTATCCCTCGATTCCCTTCCTCCTCTTTGGCCACTCCATGGGGTCTTTTCTTGCGCGTACCTATGCCGGGCGCGACGGGAAGGATTTCGACGCATATCTCTTCTGCGGCACCGCTGGCAAAAATCCGGTGTTGCCGGCAGCCAGATTTTTGGCAAAGCGCGAGATCAGAAAGCATGGCGGCAGAACGCCTTCCGCCCTGCTGCACAGGCTGGCCTTCGGCCCCTACAACAGATTTTTCCGCCCCAACCGCACCGAGGTGGACTGGCTCTCGAAGGACGAGGACAATGTGGACCGCTATATCGCGGATGACCTCTGCGGCTTTGTCTTTACGGCCTCCGCCATGCTGGATCTGTTCAACGGCCTCGGCGAGATATCCAGCCGCCAGTGGGCTGCGTCCGTGCCGGACCGCCCCATTCTCATGATCGCCGGGGACAGGGACCCCGTGGGCAATATGGGCCGGGGCGTGACGCAGGTGGCAAACTGGCTGAAGGAAACGGGCCATACCGTGGAGCTGATCCTGTACCCGGGCGGCCGCCACGAGATTTTGAACGAAAGCAACCGCGAGGAGATCTATCGGGACGTCCTGTTGTTTATCGAAACGGTTGCGGCAGCGGGAGAGTTGGTATGAGCGTTCTGGTATATCGCGACAAATCCATCGCGGGCGCTGCGGCTTCAACGCTGCTTGCGGCCCAGATCATCGAAAAGCCGGGCTGCGTGCTGGGGCTGGACTGCGCCGAGGAGCTGCTGCCCGTCTACCGGGCCGTGGCGCGCATGACTGCGGACGGCCTGCTGGACTGGAGCGAGGTGCGGGCCTATAATCTGTCGGAGTCCGTGCGCGCGGACGCCGAGGAATCGGTCATGTCAAAAATGCAGGCGGCGCTTTACGGCCGCATCAACATTGCGCAGGAGAACTGCTTCGCGCCGGGCGCGGACGCCGGCGACTGGAGCGTGGTCTGCAACCGGTACGAGAACGATATCCTGGAGGCCGGCGGCATCGACCTGATGTTTCTCGCCGTGGGCAGGGACGGCAGCATTGCGCACAATCTGGGCGCGGCCGAGCTGGCGCCCGTGACCCATGTGGAGCGAACGGAAAACGGCCGCGTGGTCACGGTGGGGCTTGCGACGGTCATGTCCGCCAGGAAGATCGTCGCCCTGATGACGGGAGAGGACAGGACGGAGATTGCCGGACGCATTTTCAACGGTCCGGTCACGCCGCAGGTGCCGGCCAGTTACTTGCAGCTGCACCCGAACGCCGTATTTCTGCTTGACGAAGCGGCAGCAAAACAGGTATAGTACATGGAACGCTGCGGCGCGGCCTGCCAACCCGAACCAGAAGCGCTATGGACGCGGCTGGAGGCCGCCGTGGCGGACTGTCGCGGCTGCCGGCTGGCGCAAACCCGCAGGCATACCGCCTTTGGCGAGGGGAACCGCGCGGCGCAGGTTCTGCTTGTGGGCGAGGGGCCCGGCCGCGAGGAGGATTTGCAGGGCAGGCCCTTTGTGGGCCCGGCGGGACGGCTGCTCGACCGCATGCTGGCTGCCGTCGGGCTGGACCGCGAGACGGTGTATATCGCAAACGTGGTCAAGTGCCGGCCGCCGGGCAACCGCAACCCGGAGCCGGACGAAGCCGCGGCCTGCCTGCCGTACCTGCGCGCGCAGTATGCGCTGCTGCGGCCGAAGATTGTCGTATGCCTTGGCGCCGTGGCGGCAAGATATCTCTGTGATCCGGGGATACGCATTACGCGCGACCGCGGCAGGTGGCGGGAAAAGGGCGGCGTCTGGTTTCTGCCCACCTATCATCCGGCGGCGCTTTTGCGCGACGAAAGCAAAAAACGGGAAGCGTGGCTGGACCTGCAGGCGCTTGCCGCGAAAATCAAAGAACTGGAGATACAGTAAGGAGGCAGTATGTCAGGACATTCCAAATGGGCGAACATTAAAAATAAAAAGGAAAAGACCGACGCGCAGCGCGGCAAGATCTTCACAAAGATCGGCCGCGAGATTGCCATCGCCGTCAAGGAGGGCGGCGGAGCGGACCCCGCCAACAACAGCAAACTCCGGGACGTAATCGCCAAGGCCAAGGCCAACAACATGCCCAACGACAACATCAACCGCTCCATCAAAAAGGCGGCGGGCGAGGGTACGGCGGTCAACTATGAGGAGATTACCTACGAGGGCTACGGCCCGGGCAACACGGCGGTCATCGTACAGGTGCTGACCGACAACCGCAACCGCATCGCCGCGGAGATGCGGCATATCTTCGACAAGAGCGGCGGCAACCTGGGCGCCTCCGGCTGCGTCGGCTGGATGTTCGACAAGAAGGGCGTCATCGTCATTGAGCGCACCGCCCTCATGGACGAGGACGAGGTCATGATGACCGCGCTGGACGCGGGCGCGGAGGATTTCGTCGCCCAGTACGACGCCTTTGAGGTGTATACCGCACCGGCGGATTTTTCGGCCGTGCGCGAGGCGCTTGAGGCGGCGGACTTCACCTTCCTCTCCGCAGAGGTGCAGATGCTGCCCCAGAACACCGTGAATATTACGGATGCGGAGACGGTTGAAAAGGTCGAAAAATTTCTTGAGCGTCTGGACGACAATGACGATGTGCAGGAAGTGTTTCACAACGCCGTTTTGCCGGAGGATGCGGAATAGGCGGGCGGCACGCGCAGAATCTGCGTCCGTTGGGTAAGGACGCTTGCCAACACAGAAAAAATAAAGGAGGCAGTTTTATGGCGGCAGAATTGGTCACCGAATTGGGAAAGATCACAATTTCCGAAGATCTGATCGGCGATATTGCGGGCTTTGCGGCTGTAGAAAACTACGGCATCGTCGGCATGAACGCGAAAAAGGTGGAACTGTTCAAGCGCGACAACCTTCGCCGCGGCGTGCAGGTGACGCTCGTGGGTCCGCAGACCGTGGCAATCGATCTGTTCGTCACTCTGGAATACGGCGTCTCCCTGCCGGCGGTGGCGGAAAACACGAAGGACAATGTAAAATACCGCGTGGAGGATCTCACCGGACTGAAGGTGCAGTATGTCAACATCCACGTTGAAGGAATTCGCGTCTGACCGCACGCCATTTGGCCGGTCAAATTTGCGGATGGAGGAAACATGAATCAATTGAATATCACCGGGGCGCAGTTCCGCGACATGATCGCGGTCGGTGCCGCCCTGCTTGAAAAAAACAAGCAGGCCATCGATGCGCTCAACGTTTTTCCCGTACCCGATGGGGATACGGGTACCAACATGTCCATGACCATGCAGAGCGCGGTCAGGGAGCTCCAGAAGGTGGCGGAAACAGCCACGGTCTCCGAAGTGGCCGATGCGCTCAGCATGGGTGCGCTGCGCGGCGCGCGCGGCAATTCGGGCGTTATTCTGTCGCAGCTGTTCCGCGGCTTTTCCCGCGCGCTCAAGGGCGCGGAAACCATGGACGCGCAGCGCTTTTCCGACGCGCTCATCATGGGCAGCGAGGCGGCCTACAAGGCGGTCATGCGGCCCAAGGAGGGCACGATTCTGACCGTTTCCCGCGCCATTGCGGAGGCGGTGGCCGAGCTTTCCGGGCGGGGCGCCAACGTCTACCGGCTGATGGACGCGGTGCTGGAGGCCGGGGAGAGGGCGCTTGCGCTGACGCCGGAGCAGCTGCCCGTGCTGAAGGAAGCGGGCGTGGTCGATTCCGGCGGCAAGGGTCTTTTGACCATCTATCGCGGTTTCAAGCTCTCGATGGATGGCGAGGAGGCAGCGGATTACGAGGAGATTCCCGTGGACGCCGCCGTGATCTCCAGCGATACCGAGCTCACGGAGGAAAACATTACCTTTGGGTATTGCACGGAATTTTTTATCATTCATCTGAATCCATCGTTTCAGGAATCCGATCTCGATAATTTCCGCGAGCACCTCATGCGCATCGGCGATTCCGTGGTTGCCGCGTACGATTCCGACATGATCAAGGTGCATGTGCATTCGGACGCCCCCGGAAAGGTGCTGCAAATGGCGCTGCGCCTGGGCGAGCTGGACCGGCTGAAAATCGAGAACATGCGCGAGCAGAACCGGGAGCTGCAGGCCGAGCGCAAGCGCAACGAGAAGGAGTATGCCATGATCGCCGTCAGCGCGGGCGCGGGGTTGGACGAGGTGTTCCATGAGCTTGCCGTGGATCAGATCATCACGGGCGGCCAGACGATGAACCCCAGCATCGACAGCATTGCCCAGGCGATCCGAAAGGTCAACGCCAGGAACGTTTTCGTTTTCCCCAACAACAGCAACATCATCCTTGCGGCGCAGCAGGCCGGAGAACTGGCCTCCTGCAACGTTGTGGTGCTGCCGACCAAGACCATTCCCCAGGGGATTTCCGCAGCCATGACCTTCAATCCCACGGAGAGCCTCGAGGAGAACACCGCCGCCATGAACGAGGCGCTTGAAAACGTCGTCTCCGGCGCGGTGACCTATGCCGTGCGCAGGACAAAGTTTCAGGGCAGGGATATCAAAAAGGGCGATATCATCGGGCTCATGGACAACGACCTCTGCGTGGTCAGCGAAACGGTGGAAGCTGCGGCGGAAGCGCTGCTTGCCAGAATGATGGAGAAGAAGGGCGAGGCCGACGCTGCGGTGACGCTGTTCTACGGCGAAGAGGTCGCGCAGGAGGACGCGGAGGCGCTCCTTGCAAAGCTGGAGGAACGCTACCCGGAGGCCGAGTGCATGATCCAGAGCGGCGGGCAGTCGCTGTACTACTACTATCTCGCTGTGGAGTGAAGCCGGCGGGAAGCGGCGGTACGTCAGGAGCATTTTGGGCAGGGCGGGCGCGGACCCGCCCGCTTGTCGTCTGATGCAAAGGAGAGGGCTTTGATGGAGACGCTGCCCCTTACGGCAATCAAGGGCGTAGGCGAAGCGCGGGCGAAGGCGCTCCGGCAGCTTGGCGTGAACACGGTTGGCGACCTGCTGCGCTTTTTGCCCCGCGATTTTCAGGATTTTTCTGAAGCCAGACCGGTGGCGTCGCTGAAGAATGGGGAGATGGCAGCGGTCCGTGTGCGCATCCTCGAAGAACCGAAGCTGGCGCGCTTTCACGGCATGACCGTGGTTTCCGTTCCGGCGTCGGACGGCCCGGACCGGCTCCGGCTCAAGTGGTACAACCAGCCCTATCGGAAAAACCAGGTTTTTGCGGGCCAGACGAAGATCGCCTGCGGCCGGGTGGACAGGGCGCGCGGCGTGGCGATGCAAAACCCGCAGCTGCTGGATGAATTGCCGGGGCTGATCCCGGTATACCCGCTTTGCCGCGGGCTGACGCAGCGGACGGTGCGGACAGCCATGCGCGGCGCGCTGGAGCTTCTGGAGAGCGGCTTGCAGGAGACGCTGCCGGACGATATCCTTGCGGATTACGGACTTTGTCCGCTTTGGGAGGCGCTGCACGCGGTGCATTTTCCCGCAGCGCGGGAAACGCTCCTGGCGGCGCGGCGAAGGCTCGCCTTTGAAAACATGACGGCCTACCTTGCGGTTGTGGAGCTGCAACGGCAGAACCGCCGGCGCATGAACGGAATCGCCTTCGACGTTTCCGGCGTGCGGGAGCGCTTGCTCAAAAAGCTCCCCTTCGCCCTGACAGGCGCACAGCAGCGCGTGCTGGACGAAATTGATGCGGATATGCAAAGCCCCGTTCCCATGAACCGGCTGGTGCAGGGGGACGTGGGCTCCGGAAAGACCGCGGTGGCGCTGTATGCGCTTTGCGTTGCCGCGGCAAACGGCCGTCAGGGGGCGCTGCTTGCGCCGACGGAGATTCTCGCGCGGCAGCATTTTGAAACCCTCAGCACAATTTTTGGAGAATCCGCCTGTCTCTTAACGGGCAATATGAAAAAGCGGGAGCGGGATGCGGCGCTCGACCGCATTGAAAGCGGCGCGGCGCTGTGCGTTGCGGGCACCCACGCGCTTTTGCAGGAGGATGTTCGCTTCCACAGGCTGGGCCTTGTGGTGACGGACGAGCAGCACCGCTTTGGCGTTGCGCAGCGGGCGGCGCTGGAAAAAAAGGGCGTCCGGCCGGATGTGCTGGTCATGAGCGCGACGCCCATTCCCCGTACGCTGGCCATGCTCCTGTACGGTGACCTCGATGTTTCCGTGCTGGACGAGCTGCCGCCCGGCCGCAAGCCGGTCAAAACCAGCTGCATCCCGGAAAGCCGCCGCAGAGACATGTATGATTATGTGGCGCGGCAGGCTGCGCAGGGCTTGCAGACCTATGTGGTCTGCCCCTTCATCGAGCCCTCGGACACGGTGGATGGGCCCAGCGCGACGGCGCTGTATCAGGAGCTGCGCGAGGCATATCCCGCCGTTTCCTTCGGGCTGCTGCATGGACGCATGGGCCAGCAGGAGAAGGAGCACGCCATTGCGCGCTTCCGTAGCGGCGAAACCCGCGTTCTTGTCACGACCACGGTCATCGAGGTGGGGGTACACGTCGATAAGGCAGCGGTAATGATTATTGAGGGCGCGGAGCGCTTCGGCCTTGCGCAGCTGCATCAGCTTCGCGGGCGGGTGGGCCGCGGCAGCGAGCAGGCGTATTGCTTTCTGCTGGCGGAGAGCGGCGGCGACGCCGCGCTTGCCCGCCTCTGCGCGCTGACCGAGAGCAACGACGGCTTTTGGATTGCCGAGCGCGACCTTGCCCAGCGCGGGCCGGGCGATTTTCTCGGCACACGGCAGCACGGCGAGGGCGACGCCGCGCTGTTTTCCGCCGCGGGCAGCATGGAGCTGCTGGAAGAAGCAAAGGCGGCGGCGCAGCGCGTCATCGATCTGCCCAGCGTCCGGAACAACGCCTTCCTCGCGGCGGCGCTTGCCCGCTATCAGGCAAAATTCGACAGCATTGCAATGAATTAATTCGCATCGGCATGTTTGTTACCTTCTTCAAAAACCCACAAAATCTGTGGGATTTTTTTCATAATAAACCTGTACAAATTTCCAGTCATATTTCGGCGAAATGCGCACAAATTAGAACCACATCCGAAAAAGGAGGTGAATACGATGGCACGAAACGGCGCATTGGTTCCTGAAGCGAAGTCCAAGATGAACAGTCTGAAGACCGAGGTTGCGAACTCTCTGAACGTCAACCTGCAGCAGGGCTACAATGGCAGCCTGACCTCGCGTGAGGCGGGTTCCATCGGTGGCGAAATGGTGAAGCGCATGATCGCTTACGCGGAAAACAACATGAACTAAACCATGAGTGACAGCCGGCGCAGCAAACTGCCAGGCAAAGAATAATACATGGAAGAAAGGAGTACCGAACATGGCCAGAAACGGAGCACTGGTTCCTGAAGCGAAGTCCAAGATGGACAGCCTCAAGACCGAGGTTGCGAACTCTCTGAACGTTAACCTCAAGCAGGGCTACAACGGCGACCTGACCTCGCGCGAAGCGGGTTCTGTCGGCGGCGAGATGGTGAAGCGCATGATCGCTTATGCGCAGACCAACATGAAATAAACAGTACGACGATATACGGGGCCGGCGCTCATGCGCCGGCCTCAGAGTGTCGAAAAAGTGGCTGAACGCCACTTTTTCGAGCTTTCACAGGTTTTGCCTCTCCCATTGTCTCCCGGGCGGCAAAACCCGCAAAGTACGAAAACCTCCGGGTTTTCATCCGTTCTGACGCACACCCCCCAGGGGGCCTTCTCTTGCCCCTGCGGGGCAATTCACCTTGTGTCGTCAGAGCCGGATGGAACATAAGGGGCTGCGGCCCATTATCAACCCCGGGGTTTTTCGACAGGCTGGGGCCGGCGCTCATGCGCCGGCCTGCTGCATGCCGAAACAGGGGCCTGGCGGCGCCTGCTCCGCTCACTCCGGATTTTGCGGCGCCGGTTTCCGGTGGGCAGGGGCAGCCGGGAAGGGAAGCAGACGTCTTGCCGGCGTTTCAGCGGCGCGGCGGCTCCGAGTCTGCAAGCCTGCGGACGGAATTGCCGCCCACAAAGGGCGCGGTGGAAACCACGAAGCCGGATCCCGTCCGGCGCAAAGGGTCTCAAAAGCCCTTTTCCACCGTGAAATCCAGCGATTCGCCCGTT
The DNA here is from genome assembly GCA_004554165.1 of Clostridiales bacterium. Taxonomy (GTDB): domain Bacteria; phylum Bacillota; class Clostridia; order Christensenellales; family CAG-138; genus CAG-1024. The sequence continues at coordinate 39,390 of SFNQ01000007.1, forward strand.
TTCCTGTTCACATGATAACAATCCCGGTAGGGCGAGTAGGTAACGATTTCGATGCTGCGCGACAGGGGGTCAAAGCGCAGAAGGCGAAGAAAACCGTAGGAGGCGCTGCCCTTCAGGTTAAACATCATTGCGCAGACCCTGCGCTCCGCCGTACCGTCGCCATCGTCATCATAGGACTCGTAGCGCGTGGAGACGCCGCTGCTGTGGCCGCAAAGCACCAGGCGAACATTGGGGTTGGCGGCGACGATGCGCTCCTGGTTTTCCCGGCTTTTCTTGAAGGTTTCGCCCTTGCCGTCCATATACCGGTGAAACAGCACAATGCCCACGCGATCCCGGTGCGCTTGCAGAACCGCGTCGATCCAGTCGAAAGCGCCCTCAAACTGCCGCGTTGCGTCAAAGCCTACGCCAAGGACGATAAAGTCCGTGCCGCCGGCAGAGAACAGGTCGTAGAACACCGCGCCGTCTCCAAACTTCCGCTCCGGTGGAAAATCGTTCAGAAAGTCGCAGTGCGTGTAACCCTCATAGTTTTGCGCGCGCACGCCGATGTCATGGTTGCCTGCCACGGGATAGAAGGGGATTTTCCCGCGGAATTTTTGCAGAGCCAGATCAAAATTGTCCCACTCCCAGCTCTTAAAACCATTGTCCACAATATCGCCGGTATGGAACACGCCGATGATGTTCTCGGTCTCAATTTTTGCGCTAATCCAGTCGCCCATGCTGTCCAGCGCATCCGGCACATGGTAGCTCAGGGCCTGCGTGTCCGTCATCCAGACAAAGGAAAAGGGCGTTGGCTGGGGCGAAGGGGAGGGCGAAGGGGAGGACGAAGGGCCGGGGGCGGGGCTTACCTGCACGGGGGCAGGGCTTTCCTGAACGGAATCGGCCGGAGCCGAAGGCGCGGGAGCCGCCGCCGGAGCGCTCTTGGCGCAGGCGCAGCAGAGCAGGCACAGCGCCAGTAAGGCCATAACGATTGGGGAGAGGGTGGGTCGGCGATGCTGCAAGCAGATTTCCTCCGAGTCTGTTTTATTTTATAAGAGTAACATGAAACCGGTTGAAATGCAAACCCGCCCCGGCCCCAAAGGCACCGAGCATCCAATGGAGGTGCCGGCTTGGCGCGGAGGCACATCCGGCCCGCCAATGCTCTGCCGGGCCAGAGGAACCATCCAAAAGGAAGGGCCTTTTGACCGCTGGCGAAAAGCGTACTTTTCTTGCATTTCTTTCCCGCATACGGTATCATTGTTTGCAGCTGGCTTTGGCCGGCCGAATTGTTGTGGGAGGAATGACCCTATGGCCTATCCGCGGGAACTGATCCGCAATTTCTGCATTATCGCGCACATCGACCACGGAAAATCCACGCTTGCCGACCGCATGATGGAGCTGACGGATACCGTCGCCGCGCGAGATATGGAGGAGCAGATGCTGGATACCATGGACATCGAGCGCGAGCGCGGCATTACCATCAAGGCCACCGCCGTGCGCATGTTCTATACGCACAGCGACGGCAGGCGCTATATGTTCAACCTGATCGACACGCCGGGCCATGTGGACTTTACCTATGAGGTCAGCAGGGCGCTCGCGGCCTGCGAGGGAGCCGTGCTGGTTGTGGACGCGACGCAGGGGATTGAGGCCCAGACGCTTGCAAACGTCTATCTGGCGGTGGACAACGGGCTTGAGATCATGCCGGTTATCAATAAGATCGACCTGCCCTCCGCGCAGCCGGAGCATGTGGTCGCGGAGATTGAGGAGGTCATCGGCATTCCCGCAGAGCAGGCGCCGAGGATTTCCGCAAAGAGCGGGGAGAACGTACCCGAGGTGCTTTCGCAGATTGTGGATCTCGTGCCGCCGCCCAAGGGCGACCCGGACGCGCCGCTGACCGCGCTGATCTTTGACTGCGTGTATGACAATTATAAGGGCGCGCTTTCCTTTGTGCGCGTTGTGGATGGGTCCGTGCGCGCGGGCCAGCGCATCCGCTCCATGGCCACGGGCCGTGAATTTGACGTGACCGAGGTGGGCGTGTTTACGCCCGCGCTGGTTCCTGCGCAGGAGCTCTCCGCAGGCGAGGTGGGCTATATTGCAGCCTCCATCAAGAGCGTTGCGGAAACCAAGGTGGGCGATACGATCACCTCTGCGGACCGGCCCGCCGCGCAGGCGCTGCCGGGCTACAAGCAGGTCAACCCCATGGTGTTCTGCGGCATCTACCCTGCGGATGGCGCCCACTACGACGATCTGCGGGACGCGCTGGACAAGCTCCGGCTCAACGACGCCTCCCTGTCCTTCGAGCCGGAGACCTCGGTGGCGCTGGGCTACGGCTTCCGCTGCGGCTTCCTCGGCCTGCTGCACATGGAGATCATACAGGAGCGGCTTGAGCGGGAGTTTGACCTGGATCTTGTGACTACCTCGCCCTCGGTTGTCTATCGTGTTCACATGACCTCCGGCGAGGAGCGACTGATCGATAACCCCACCAACCTTCCGCCGGTGACGGAGATCGAGTACATGGAGGAGCCCATGGTGAACGCCAACATCATGACGCCCTCCCAGTATGTGGGGACCATCATGGAACTTTGCCAGGAAAAGCGGGGCATTTTCCAGAATATGGATTATATTGAGGAAAGCCGCGTTTCCATGCACTATGTCCTGCCGCTCAACGAGATCATCTATGACTTTTTCGACCAGCTCAAGTCCAGAAGCCGGGGCTACGCCTCCTTTGACTACGAGCTGCGCGAGTACATGCGCTCCGATCTTGTGAAGCTGGATTTTCTGCTCAACGGCGACGCCTGCGATGCGCTCTCCACCATCGTCCACAGGGAGAAAGCCTATGGCAAGGGCCGCGCGGTGGTGGAGAAGCTGAAAGAGGTCATTCCGCGCCAGCAGTTTGAAATACCGATTCAGGCAGCCATCGGCGGCAAGATCATCGCCCGGGAAACCGTCAGCGCCGTGCGCAAGGATGTGCTCGCAAAGTGCTACGGCGGGGACATCACCCGCAAAAAGAAGCTCCTCGAAAAGCAGAAGGAGGGCAAGAAGCGCATGCGCCAGGTGGGCACCGTGCAGGTGCCCAGCGAGGCCTTCATGAGCGTCTTGCGCATCAACTGATGAAGTCCGCCGGGCTGTACCTGCACATTCCATACTGCGTCAAAAAGTGCTCCTATTGCGACTTTGTCTCCTTTCCGTCCGCAGAGGGCGTTCCGGCCGACTACTGCGCGGCGCTCCTGACGGAGATCGCGCTGACCGCCGAAGCCCTGCCGGAGCGGGAGTATGCAACGCTGTTTTTCGGCGGCGGCACGCCCTCCCTTCTGAGCGGGGCGCAGATGACGGAGCTTCTCCGGGCACTTCGGCTGCATTTTCGCATCCGGCCGGACGCGGAGATTACGGTGGAGTGCAACCCGGGTACGGTCACGGAGGAAAAGCTGGCTGCCTACCGCGCCGCCGGGGTCAACCGCATATCCGTGGGGCTCCAGTCCTCGGACGACGGTCTGCTCCGCGCCCTGGGCCGCATCCATGATTTCGCCGCTTTTGAGGATACGGTTCGCCTGCTCAGACAAACGGGGTTCCAAAACTTCAATGTGGACGTAATGCACGGTCTGCCCGGGCAGACCGGGGCGCAGTATCTCGATGCGCTCCGCCGCGCCATGGACAGCGGCGCAACGCACATCTCGGCCTATGGACTGATCCTTGAGGAGGGTACGCCGCTGTATCGCACGGTGCGCGCGGGCCGCGCCCTTCTGCCGGAGGAGGACGAGACTGCGGATATGCAGGACGCGGGAATCGACCTGCTGGAACAAAACGGCTTTGCCCGATACGAGATTTCCAACTTCGCCAGAGCGGGCTTCTGCTGCCGCCACAATCTCAACTACTGGGCCAACGGCGAATATGTGGGCCTGGGCCTTGCGGCCCACTCGGCCATGCGTCAGGACGGCTGGACCCGCTGGTCGAACACGGAGCAGCCCAGGACCTATCTCGCCCGGCTTCAGGCGCAGCGCAGGCCTCTGGCGGAAACCATGCGCCTGCCGCCCATTGAGGAGATGTTTGAAACCGTGATGCTGGGGCTTCGGACGGTGCGGGGCGTATCTCTCGCGGGATTTCAGGCGCGCTTTGGCGCGGCGCTGCCCGATGTCTACGGGGAGGCCGTCGGGGAACTCAGGGACAGGGGCTGGCTCGACGAAAGCGCCCTCGTCGCAGGCTTTCTCGCCCTGAACCGCCGCGGGCTCGACCTGCAAAACGCGGCCCTGCAATACTTCCTTTCCTGAATTCACGGGATTGTCACATTTTTGTAATAGCGCTCGCTTGACTTTATGGCCCGCGAGTGTTATTTTTTTCTTAGTGATTAGCACTCGACGAAACGGAGTGCTAACAACATTCGGAAAGGTGGTGAAGAGCGTGGAGCTGGACGCAAGAAAGCTGCGGATTTTGCAGGCGATCATTGACGAGTATATCCTCTCGGCCGCGCCGGTGGGTTCGCGTTCGATCAGCCGTACCGCGGGCTTCAACCTTTCCAGCGCGACGATCCGCAACGAGATGGCGGATCTTGAGGAGATGGGCTTTCTTGAGCAGCCGCATACCTCCGCGGGCCGCATTCCGTCGGATAAGGCTTACCGCCTGTATGTGGACAGCATCATGAACCGTGCGCAGCTCAGCGAGGATGAGCTCCGCTATCTTCGCGCACACTGCGCCCAAAAGGTCGATGAGGTGGATGCGGCGCTCAAGCAGACCGCGCAGGCGCTGTCCAACATTACGCAGTATACGGCCATGGTGCTGCCGCCGGAGCTGGACAACGACCGCCTCCGGCATATCCAGCTCGTGCCGCTGATGGAGGGGAAGGCGCTGGTGGTGGTCGTAACGGATACGGGCTTTGCCCGCGATGCGGTCATCCGTGTGGCGGATCGCATGACGACCACGGAGCTGGAGCAGATTTCGCGCCTTCTGACGGACCGGCTGCGGGGCTGCCGGATGGATCTGGTGAGCGAGCGCATCGCGGAGGAGCTCAACGAGGAGCTCTCCGGCAAGCGGAGCTTTTTGAACAACCTTGTGGATGCCATAGCCCGAAAGATCGCGCCCAGTCCCCACGACGTTGAGCTGTCCGGCACGGGGAATATGCTGCACTATCCCGAGTACAGCGACCTGAACAAGGCGAGAAATTTCCTCGCGGCGGTGGAAGGACGGGAGGCGCTCTACGGTATGCTGAAAAAGGCCAGCACGGTGGAGTTCACCTTTACCATTGGCGCGGAGAACGAGCATGAGCCGCTGCGCGATTGCAGCATTGTGACCGCAACCTACCGCATGGGAGACACGCCGGTGGGATCTCTGGGGATCATTGGCCCCACGCGCATGAACTACAGCAAGGTGATCTCTGTGCTGGAGTACATGCGCAGGAGCCTCAGCCAGGTTTTGACCAACTATATTGAGGAGGACAAATAGTCTTGTCGAAGAATAAAAAGGAGAAGCAGCCCGCTGTGGAAACCGCCGAAGCGGTGGAGGCGGGCATGGCGGCGGAGGAGGCCGCGGCGGCAGACACGCAGGCGGAAGGCGCCTCAGACGGGCAGGCGGAAGCTGCCTCGCAGCCGGAGCCGGAGAGCTACACGCTCACGGCGGAGGAATTCAAAACCGTGCAGGAGCACATTCAGACCCTGCAAAAGCAGAAGGATGAAACCGTGGCCCTGCTGCAGCGCAACCAGGCGGATTTTGACAACTTCCGCAGGCGCAACGCCTCCGTGCGCGCCGACAGTCTGGAGGAGGGCAAGCGCGAGTGCATCAAGGCGCTGCTGCCGGCGCTGGACAACTTTGACCGCGCGCTTCAGGCCGAGGGTGCGGGCGACGAGAGCTGGCGCGAGGGCGTCCGCCTTGTACACAGGCAGCTCATGGACAGTCTCCAAAAGCTGGGGCTTTCCGAGATCGAGGCGGAGGGCAAGTTCGACCCCAACGTTCACGAGGCCGTCATGCAGGAAAAGGCCGAGGGACGGGAGAGCGGCGATATTCTCGCGGTGCTCCAGAAGGGCTACCGCGTCGGCGAAAAGATCGTGCGTCATAGCATGGTCAAGGTTGCAGAATAATAAAAGAAAGATTGAAGGATAAAACAGGAGGATACATTTATGGGCAAAATCATCGGTATTGACTTGGGCACCACCAATTCCTGCGTAGCCATTCTGGAGGGCGGCCAGCCGGTCGTCATCCCCAACTCCGAAGGCGCGCGCACCACGCCCTCCGTCGTCGCGTTCAAGGACGGCGAGCGCATGGTCGGCACCATCGCCAAGCGGCAGGCGATCACCAATCCCGAGCGCACGGTCTCCTCGATCAAGCGCGATATGGGATCCGACCGCAAGGTGCATATTGAAGGCAAGGACTATACGCCGCAGGAGATTTCCGCAATGATCCTGCAAAAGCTCAAGCAGGAGGCGGAGAGCTATCTTGGCGAGACGGTTTCGCAGGCGGTCATCACGGTCCCGGCGTACTTCACCGACAGCCAGCGTCAGGCCACGAAGGACGCGGGCCGCATTGCGGGCCTTGAGGTGCTGCGCATCATCAACGAGCCTACGGCGGCGGCGCTTGCCTATGGCATGGATAAGGAGAACAACCAGAAGATCCTGGTGTATGACCTGGGCGGCGGCACCTTCGACGTGTCCATCCTCGAGATTGGCGACGGCGTGTTTGAGGTTCTTGCCACTGCGGGCAACAACCGGCTGGGCGGCGACGACTTTGACCAGCGCCTGATGGATTACATCGCGGACGATTTCAAAAAGAGCAGCGGCATCGACCTGCGCAACGACAAAATGGCCATGCAGCGGCTGAAGGAAGCCGCAGAGAAGGCGAAGATCGACCTGTCCGGCGTGGCGCAGACCAACGTTAACCTGCCCTTCATCACCATGGACGCTTCCGGCCCGAAGCACCTGGATATCACGATTTCCCGGGCGAAGTTCAACGAGCTGATCGGCGATCTGATCGACAAGACCCGCGTCTGCGTGGAAAAGGCCATGAGCGACGCCGGACTTTCCACCGCGCAGATCGACAAGGTCATCCTCGTTGGCGGCTCGTCCCGCATTCCCGAGGTGCAGGAGATGGTCAAGCGCATCACCGGCAAGGAGCCCTTCAAGGGCATTAACCCCGATGAATGCGTCGCCATCGGCGCGGCCATTCAGGGCGGCGTGCTGGGCGGCGAGGTCAAGGACATCCTGCTTCTGGACGTCACGCCCCTGTCCCTCGGCATTGAGACGGTGGGCGGCGTGTTCACCCGCCTCATCGACCGCAATACCACCATCCCGACCAAGAAGAGCCAGATTTTCTCCACTGCGGCAGACGGGCAGACCAGCGTTGAAGTGCATGTGCTGCAGGGCGAGCGCGAGATGGCGCAGTACAACAAGACGCTGGGCCGCTTCCAGCTTGCGGGCATCGCGCCCGCGCCCCGCGGCGTGCCGCAGATCGAGGTCTCCTTCGATATCGACGCCAACGGCATCGTACACGTTTCCGCCAAGGACCTGGGAACCGGCAACGAGCAGCAGGTGACGATCACCGCTTCCAGCAATCTCTCCGAGGAGGAGATCAAGCGCGCTGTGGACGAGGCGGAAAAATTCGCCGGCGAGGACAAGAAGCGCAAGGAAGAGGTGGAAATTCGCAACCAGGCGGATCAGCTGGTCTACTCCACGGAAAAGAGCATGAAGGAACTGGGCGACAAGCTGGACCCGCAGGACAAGGAATTCATTGAGAACGGCCTTGCGGACCTCAAAAAGACGCTTGAGGGCGGCGATGTCGAGATGATTAAGACCGCTACGGAGCGGCTCACCGAGGTGAGCTACAAGGCCTTCGGCAAGGTCTACCAGCAGCAGGCCCAGCAGCAGCAGGCCCAGCAGGCGGGCGGCGCGGACCCGGGCCAGCAGAGCTACGAGCAGCCGCCGCAGGACGACGTTGTGGACGCGGACTACGAGGTTGTTGACGACGACAAGTAAACCCTGACGAAACAGGGAACACAGAGAAAACCAAGCCGGAGGCGCACAGGGCCTGTGCGCCTTCTGCCTGAAGGGGTGAGGGGTTTTGGCAGACAAGCGAGATTATTATGAGGTGCTCGGCGTACAGAAAAACGCCACGGAGGCCGAGATCAAAAGCGCGTTCCGAAAGCAGGCCAAGTCCTGCCACCCGGACCTGCATCCGGGCGACAAGGAAGCGGAGGCGCGCTTTAAGGAGCTCAACGAGGCGGCCGAGGTGCTCTGCGATCCGGACAAACGCGCCAAGTACGACCAGTTTGGCCATGCGGCGTTCGACCCGTCCATGGGCGGGCAGAATCCCTTTGAGGGCGGCTTCGGCTTCGGCGGCTTTTCGGATATCTTTGACCAGATGTTCGGCGGCGGCTTTGGCGGGGCCGCGCGCTCGCACAATGGGCCGGTCCCGGGCAACGATCTGCGATATAACCTGACGCTGACCTTTGAGGAGGCGGCTTTCGGCGTTAAAAGGGAAATTCTGATTCCGCGGGAGGAGTCGTGTCCGGCCTGCGGCGGCAGCGGCGCAAAGCCCGGCACCGAACCGGCGCGCTGCACCACCTGCGGCGGCACGGGCACTGTGCGCACACAGCAGAATACCATCCTTGGCTCCTTTACCTCGACGCGGCCGTGCAGCGCCTGCAACGGTACGGGCAAGATCATCAAGGAGCCCTGCCAGGACTGCCGCGGCGCCGGGAGAATCCGAAAGAACACGCGCATCGTTGTCAACGTGCCGGCGGGCATCGACAACGGGCAGACCATCAGCATGCGCGGCGAGGGGGAGGCAGGCAGGCGCGGCGGTCCGCGGGGCGACCTGTTTGTGACGATCACCGTCCGGCCGCACAAGCTCTTCCGCAGAAAGGGCTACGATCTGTACCTCGACATGCCCGTGAGCTATACAACGGCCGCGCTGGGCGGGGAGATCGTTGTGCCGACGCTGAACGGCAGCGTCAAGTACACGGTGCCGGCTGGCACCCAGTCCGGCGCCACCTTCCGGCTGCGCGAGCAGGGCGTGCAGCGTCTGCAAAGCCAGGGAAAGGGCGATCTGTTTGTGACGGTGACGGTGGAAGTGCCCAAAAAGCTCACCGACGAGCAGCGGGAGCTGCTGGAAAAGCTGGCGGCGAGCTTTGGCGATGGGCAGACGAAGCACGCGAAGAAGAGCATCTTCAACAAGAAAAAGTAAGACCGGGAAGTTCCGGGCGGACAGAAAGGCGGGGGTTGCAGCCCCCGCTTTACGCGTTAAAGGAATTGCCTGGTTTTTCTGGGGCGGCAGTCTTTTGCTGAAAAAGTCTGCTGCCTAATTTGTGTGAGAAAACCAGTTTTCCAACGGAACGCAGAGAATGGCGGAAGGAGCAAACGAAGACTTCGTTTTGTTTTAACGGGCGTGATGAGCTTTGCCCTTTGGCTCTTTGGGCATACCGCCCGAGAATATCAGAGGGGGTCTTAAGGAATCCGTGGGCTGGAAAAGAGGGGGAAAGCCATTTTGGAAGGGAAGGCGGAGGGCATTTGCGCTCCGCCTGTCCAGAAACGCCCTGGATTCTTGGTGGCCACGGCGGCCGGAGGCTTTGCCCGGGGCCAGCGGCAGGTACGCCAGATCCGTAAGGCGCTGCCTGCGGAGCAAGGCTTTCTCTGCTAAGGGCGGATGACCATGCCGCGGGCGCAAGCTGTCTGGCCGCCTCTCAAAAGCGCGAACAGGTAAGTGGTAGAATCCATGCTGCCAGCAGACAGAAGCGGAGCGCAAATGCGCTCCGCTTTTTGGACTTATGCTTTTTTTCGCAGCACCGATGCTCAGGCATCCTCCTCGCGGAACTTGAACTGCTCGATGAGCTGCTTCATCATGGAAGCCTGAGAGGAAAGTTCCTCGCTGGAAGCAGCGGCCTGCTCAGCGGTCGCGGAGTTGGTCTGGACGACGGTGGAGATCTGGTCGATGCCCATGCTGATCTGAGCAATCTGGTCGGCCTGCTCTTCCGAAGCGCTGGCAATGGTCTGAATCTTCTGGCTGACATCCTCCGCCTTGGTGACGACCATCTGCAGGGACTTGGCGGTTTCGTCTGCGACGCTCATGCCCTTATTGACGGCGTTGACCGTGCTCTCGATCAGCGCGGTGGTATCCTTCGCTGCGTCGGCAGACTTGCCGGCGAGGTTGCGCACTTCGTCTGCGACGACTGCAAAGCCCTTGCCGGCAGTACCCGCGCGGGCTGCCTCGACGGCCGCGTTGAGCGCCAGAATGTTGGTCTGGAAGGCGATGTCGTCGATGGTCTTGATGATGTTGTTGATCTTGTTCGAGGTGGCGCTGATCTCGTTCATGGCAGCCATGAGCTGCTGCATGTAACCGTTGCTCTCCTCCACAAGACGGCCCGCCTCGCCGGCCAGATCGCTTGCCAGCACTGCGCTGTCAGCGTTGCTCTTGACGTTGCCGGTCATCTCGGCAATGGTTGCGGAGAGCTCTTCAACGGAGCTTGCCTGCTCGGTGGCGCCCTGCGCCAGCGCCTGCGAAGCGTGGGAGACCTGGTTGCTGCCAAGGTCGACCTGCTGCGCTGCGGTATTGATGTTGCTCAGGGTATGGCTGAGGTTGCGGTTGATGATGCGGACGGACTGGAGCACGGAACTCAGGGCGCCGACGTACAGGTTCTCGTCCTTGGTCCTGACGTCGAAGTTGCCGGAAGCCATTTCCTCCAGCAGGCGGCACTGATCGCTGATGACCTCCTTGAGGGTGCTCTGCGTGCTGCGCAGCGCGGCGCACATTACGCCAAGCTCGCTCTTGCTCTCATAGCTGCAGGGAACCTCAAAGTCGCCCTGGCTGAAGCCTGCCAGCGTATCGTGTACCTGGGAGACCGGAACCACAATGCTGCGGATGATCGCGAACGCAAAGACCATAATGATCGCGGTGAGGGCGACCATGGCGGCGATCATGATAATGATGGTGATCCGGACGGTCCTGCTCTGCTGCGCAAGCGCGGCATCCTGCGCTGCACTCAGATTGTTGTCGATTTCCTGCGCAATGTCGGCCATGGTATTGAGACGCGGGGTACATTCGTTCATCACAAGGCTTGCGGCCTTCTCGGCCTGGCCGGCGTAAACAGCCTCAAGAATGGGGGGGATCTGCTGGCCCCAGTCGTTGACCGCTGCGACGTAGTCTTCCACCCTGCTGTCGTTGAGCGGGTAGATGGAGCGCAGCTCCTTGAGGAGCGCATCCACCTCTTCAAGAACCTCATAGGACCGGGCTTCCAGCTGATCGTTGGCCGGATCATCGGGAATCAGCGCGATATCGCGGACGTTGCGCGCCGCGATGTTGCAATCCAGACGGGTGGTGGTGATGATATCGTTGGAACGAACCTGACGGTCAATGATCGCCTCATAATTCTGCTCCTGCACGTTCATCAGCACCAGAGTGACGACGATGAGCGCGACCGATACCAGAATGGTAATGCCAAATCCCAGTATCAAACTTGTCTTGATCTTCATGTTTTTGAGCATAGCAGCCCCTCCCATAATTATTTCATCATTGGGTTGTATTTCTGAAAGCAAGCCGGCGGCCGGGGCCGCAGCCTGCCAATTTCAGGCGCTCATCAGAAGCTGGATTTCATCCTGCCCCAGAAGCTTCGCCGGGTTGAGACACAAAACCACGGTCTCGCTGCCGTCCCCGGCGGGGAGACGGCCAATGCCGGTCAGACAGGCGCTGGAACAGGCTCCCTGTTCCGCCCCGGGAAGGGCGGACACGGCTTCCGGCGGAATGTCCAGCACCGCGTCCACATCGTCAACCATAAAGCCGACCTGGCAGGCTCCGACGCTGGCGATGATGATGCAGGTGCGCTCGGTCTCAACGCCCTCGGGCAGACGGAGCACCCGGCGCAGATCCACCAGCGGAACGATGTTGCCGCGGAGGTTGATCACACCCCTTGCACAGGAGGGGAAATGGGGTACCGCCGTAATCGGCTGCATGCGGACAATCTGCTCGGCCGCGGCGATGGAAAGGCCGTAGAGCTGTCCGTTCAGACGGAAGGTCAACCACTTTTCGCTGAGTTTTCCGGCGCAATCCTGCGGCGTTTCCGTTTTCCGGCTTAACGCTACCTGCTCCATAATATGCGCTCCGTTCCCGGCCAAAATGCCCTGCAAAGGGGGGGATGGTTCCCGGCCTTTGCCGGCAGAGGATTGCCGCGTCCCGTGACAATAACAAAAGGGCCTGCCGTATGGATGCCGAAAAAACGATTCTGGGTGACCGGCATTTGGATCAACAAAGGCCATTTTGCCAGCAGAACATGATTTTTGCTAATTATATCATAAGCAGGAACAAAAAGCCAAATAATTTTGTAGAAATAATTTATTTTTTCCAAGAATTCCGAGGAAATTGTCACAGGCGGACCTTGGGGCCTCTGCCAAGCTCGGCTCAGTGCTGGCGGAATGTATCAAAAACCGCATGACGCATGCAGCGCAGGGTTCGTTCCGGCCGTGGGTCTGGGCGGTCTTTGACCCCGGGCAGAGAATTCGCGCCATACCCGAAAGCGGAACCTTGAAAAACGGGACCCTCCTGCGCATGGCAGGGCGCAGATGAAGCCCGGCTCCGCTTGGAATACGTCGGAGCAGCCGGTTCCTCTCCTGCGCCGTTTCGCTTTCGGAACCGAAAACACCGCGTGCAGAAGGGACCGGGCCGGGGAAACGCCAAACCGCAAAATGCCCGCTTTTTCGGGGCGGCTCCTTTTGGATGCTCCGGAAGAGCGCCGGCTGCCGGCAGCCGAACGGAGGGGCCGTCCGCAGGCGCGGACAATGCGCAGCGCATTTTTTTTTGCCTTGAAAAAACCCGCGGTCTCCTGTACACTGGTAACAACATGTAGCATATGCGAGGGACGCCATTCCATATATCTGGAACATATCAGGAGAAAGGAGCGAGCCTGCGCTGAGAAAGAACCGAACCATACTGCTCGAAAAACTGAAGGAATCGCTGGCCTCGGTGCTGCCGGTGACGGGCATCGTATTTCTGCTTTGCTTTACCGTCGTTCCCGTGCCGACGGATATTCTGATGGCCTTTGTTGTGGGCGCTGTGCTGCTGGTCATCGGCATGGGGCTGTTTACGCTGGGTACGGATCTTGCCATGACGCCCATTGGCGAGCAGGTGGGCTCCGCCATCACAAAGTCCCGGAAAATCTGGTTTGTTGTGCTCGTCTGCTTCGTGGTGGGCGTGATCATCACCGTGGCCGAGCCCGATTTGCAGGTGCTTGCCGGGCAGGTGCCCAACATTCCGAACCTCGCGATCATTCTTGCCGTGGCCATTGGCGTGGGCGCCTTCCTCGTGATCGCAATGCTGCGCATCATTTTTCGCATTCGCCTGTCCTACCTGCTCATCTTCTTCTATGCGCTGGTGTTCCTGCTGGTGCAGTTTGTGCCCGAGGCCTTCGTTGCCGTGGCCTTCGACTCCGGCGGCGTGACCACGGGACCCATGACCGTTCCCTTTATCATGGCGCTGGGCGTGGGCGCGGCGGCCATCCGCACCGACCGCGATGCGGACAACGACAGCTTCGGCCTTGTGGCGCTCTGCTCCATCGGGCCGATTCTGGCGGTGCTGATCCTCGGGCTGATCTTCCGGCCGGAGGCCGCGCAGAACGCCTATACGCCGGTCACCATTCCGGTGTTTGAGGACTCCCGCGCGCTCTGGCATTATTTCGCTTCCGCATTTCCGGAATATCTCAGCGAGGTGCTGCTGGCGCTGCTGCCGATTCTCCTGTTTTTCCTGCTGTTCCAGGTGTCGGTGATCAAGCTGCGGAAGGAGCCGCTGATCCGTATCGGAATCGGCCTGCTGTATACCTTCATCGGCCTCGTGCTGTTTCTGACGGGCGTAAACGTAGGCTTCATGCCGGTGGGAAATTACGTGGGCAGCCAGCTTGGCGCGCTTTCCTGCAACTGGATTATCATTCCCGTGGGCATGCTGATCGGCTATTTCATCGTCGCCGCGGAGCCTGCGGTGCATGTGCTCAACAAGCAGGTGTATGAGCTGACCTCCGGCGTTGTGCCGCAGAAGGCCATGCAGACCAGCCTGTCCATCGGCGTGTGCCTCTCCGTGGGGCTTGCGATGCTGCGCATCGTGCTGGAGATACCCGTCCTGTATTTTCTCGTGCCGGGCTATCTGATCGCCATTGCGCTGTCCTTTTTCGTGCCGCCCATGTTTACGGCCATCGCGTTTGACTCGGGCGGCGTGGCCTCCGGGCCCATGACGGCCACCTTCCTTCTGCCGCTGGCCATGGGGGCCAGCGCTGCGCTGGGCGTCAATATTGTAGAATATGCTTTCGGCATTGTGGCCATGGTGGCCATGACGCCGCTGATTACGATTCAGATTCTCGGGGTCATGTTCCGAATCCGGCAGAGCAGGGCCGGCCGCCCAGAGCCGCGGCAGGCGGAGCCTGTGCGGGAGGAGCTGATCGAAATGGAGGGGGAGGAATGAGCAATTTACGGCTTCTGATCGGCATCGTTCGACGAGACCAGGGGGAGGCGTATATCGATTTTTTCCGGGATTACGGGATACTGTCGGTGCTTGCCAACCTCTGCAACGGAACGGCGAGCAAGAGCATGCTCGACTATTTGGGAATCGAGAAGACAGAGCGGGTCATGCTCCAATGCATGATTCCCGCGGCGGATGAGAAACGGATCCTGCGCAGGCTTGAGGAGCGCATGGGCATCAACATGCCGGGCAGCGGCATCGCCATAACCATACCGGTGGGCAGTATCGGCGGCGCATCCAGCCTGAACTATCTGATGCAGGGGCAGGACACGACAAAGGACGAGGTGAAGAAAATGAGCGAAACACCGTACTCGCTGATTGTAACGATTGCCAACAAGGGGAATGTGGACCTGATCATGGACGCGGCCAGGAGCGCGGGCGCAAAGGGCGGCACGGTGATCCACGCCAGAGGAACCGGGACAAACCAGACCTCAAAGTTTTTCGGCCTCTCCATTGCCGCGGAGAAGGAGATGGTCTATATCGTCGCAAGAAAGAGCGATAAAGCGGCCATCATGCGCGCCATCATGGATCAGGCGGGGCCCAATTCTCCGGCGGCAGCGGTGCTGTTCGCGCTTCCCGTGGATACGATCGTGGGCCTGCAAAGCGTTGCGCTGCCGGAGGAAGAGACGCAGGCCTAGGGACGGCCGCCCCTTCGGACGGCGCCTGCTGCATTGGCGCCGCCCCCGCTGTCGCGTGCGCCTGAAATGTGGCCGGGAGAGCGGGGCTTTTCCGGCGGCAGAAAAACCAACCCGAAAGCACCTGAGCCGGCGCGGATGCGCCGGCTCAGTCTGTCCGGCGGCCGCAGCCTTTCGGCGGGCGGCGTCCCGGGTCTGACGGTATGGGCGGCAGAAGGGCCGCCCCCTCGAATTTTGCGCCCTGTGGTTTGTGATGCTGCCCGGGGTTAAAGCCCGCAGGACGGCAGGGAACAGAGCCGGGAGCTCGAAAAAACCTGGATTGTCAAGGGCCGCAGCCCCGGACCTTCCATCCGCCGCTGGGGGCCTGTACGTCAGAAGGGATGATCCCCCTCGGGGGGTTCCCTTTTTCCGGTTTTGCCGCCATGAAACGTGCAGGGATTTTGGGCAAAAGCTGGTCTTTCAAAAAAGTCCGTCCGGACTCTTTTGACAGGCTGAAGCGCCCCGGGCCCCTTTTTCGGCATACGGCTTCGGCGCGCCGGCCGTCCTCCGGGACGAGGAATCAGCCGATGATATACTGCGGCGCTCTTTCCGGCTGTGCGGCAAGCTCCGCCCGCTTTTCGTCGTAGCCCGGCTTGCCAAGCAGGGCGTAGGTGGCGTTCTTTCCCTCCTCCACGCCGGGCTGGTCAAAGGCGTTGATGTTGAGCAGCTCGCCCGCAAAGGCGGTCATGACCTCGAACATGTACAGCAGCTCTCCGATGGTGAAGGGGTTTACCTCGGGCAGCGTGATCGTGTGCGACAGGTGGCCGCTTTTCATCACGGCATATTCCGTGGCCCGCTGCTCGGCCTGAATCAGCTCGTTGAGCGAGTGTCCGCAGAGGAAGGAGACGTCCGGCAGGTGGGAATAGCCCTTGGGGATCGGCACCTCCGTGCGGTACCTGTCCACGCCGAGGAAGGTGATGACCTTGTCAAAGGGGCCCTCGGTGTAGAGCTGTACCTGGGAGTGCTGGTCCGTCACGCCCAGCGCCTTTACGGGCGTCTGGCCGGTATGCGCGGGGCTGCCGTCGCGGTGGACGCGCTTGCCCAGGGATTCGGCCCAGAGCTGCGCAAACCAGTCGGAGATGTATTTGAGCGAGTCGGCGTAGGGCATGAGCACGTTGATGTTGCAGCCGCGCTGCATGGCGATGTAGGCAAGGGTCGCCAGCAGGTAGGCGGGGTTTTTGCGAACGTCGCGCTCCCTGCACCACTCGTCCATATAGGCCGCGCCCGCAAGCAGCTCGCGGATGTCGATCCCGCAGACTGCGGCAGTCAGAAGCCCAACGGGGCAAAGCTCCGAAAAACGTCCCCCCACGCCGTCCGGCACATAGAAGGTGGTGAGCTGCTCAAGGCGGGCGATCTTGATGAGGTTGCCCCTGACCTCGTCCGTGATGGCGATGAGGTGGCCGGAGATGTCCTCCCCATAGATTCTGTGCAGAATGTCGGAAACGATCAGAAGCTGGGACATGGTCTCGCTGGTTCCGCCGGACTTGGTGATTACGTTGAACACGGTTTTCTGCACGTCGATCACGTCCAGCAGCGCGGCCATGGATTCCGGGTCCACGTTGTCGATGACGAACAGGCGAGGCCCCCTGCGCTTTTCGTTGGGCAGGTCGTTGTAGCGCAGGTGGCTCAGCGCCTGCTGTACGGCGATGGGGCCCAGCGCGCTGCCGCCGATGCCCAGGACGACAAAGTTTTCGCAGCGCAGGCGGATGTCCGCGGCGGTTTTTTCGATTTCTTCAACGATCTGATTCTGATTGTGGGGCAAATCGCGCCAGCGCATCTGGGAGCGGTTGGCCTCCAGCGCTTCTGCGGCTGCGGCCAGCCTGGGGGCCAGCGCGTCGAGCTCCGCGTCCGCAATCCCCCGGTCGCCCAGTTGCAGGGCCATCATGTTGTTGTAGTCGATGCGCAGGCGCATGCGGGTCTGAAAAGCCGGATCTTCATAACGCTTCATGGTTTTAATCATCCTCCTGTGGTTCTGATATTGCCACATGCCGTCATATCCATAGTGGGGGAGGTGAGCGGCATGGAACTGTGGCGGAGCTGCGCTGCGCGGGCGCTGCTGCTTCTGGCGGCGGGCCTTTGCCTGCTGCCCGCGTCGGGTTGCGTTCGGGCGGGGGAGACGGGCCTGCTCAGCGTGCGCGTGACGGACGGATGGACGGACGCGCCCATTGAAAACGCGCGGGTGGTCATTCCGGAAAACGGCGGCGTCTGCCAGACCGACGGGAATGGCAGGACGGTCCTGATGGAGGTTCCCGTGCTGCGGGACGCGCATTTCCGGCACATCCTTCCGCAGGACTGGGGTACGGTTACGGTACTGGTCTATGCCGAAGGCTATTATGCCTGCGCGCTGTACCATGCGCGCGTTGCGGCGGATGCGCCTAGGGAGGATCTCCCCATACGATTGTTCCCAAACGACGGCACGCTTGAAACGCCCTTCTCCCTGATCGAGTCTCCGGATGAGGACTGGGTCAGGGAGATGCTCCATCGCTACGGTTCCTGAGCGGCGGCGGGCGCAAGGTTACAGGGGCGAATCGCCGGATACGCTCCCAAAGCGGCCTGCAAACGCGCGGTATCCTTCATACAGCTCCGAAAGGTCGCCGTAGGAGTCGCTGTAGACCTCCACAAAGGCCGGGCCGCCATAGCCCTTTTGAGCAAGCCGCGTGAATACCCCGGCAAGATCGCAGTCGCCGCGGCCGGGCAGCAGCCATTTCCAGGTTCCGTCCGCAGCGCGGCGGTAGTCGCACAGATGCAGGTTTGCAATCAGTTCGCCAACGGCTTCAATATAGTCCGCGGGCGTATGGCCGCCCCGCACCGCCTGCTTGACGTCCAGCGTGTAGTGCAGCGCGTCGCCAAGCCGGTCGGACAGTCGCAGGCCATAGTCCGGCGTTCGGAACATGCCCCAGCTGACGTTTTCCAGCGTCAGCGTCACGCCATAGCCCCGCGCCATGGCGCAAAGATCGGCAAAGATGGGGACAATCCGATCCGGCTGGAGGTTTTTCGCCGCGCCGGACAGGTGGGCCGCGCCATGCATCACATAGCAGCTTGCGTTGAGCTGCTTTGCCGCGCGGAGCACCCGCTCAAAGATCCGCAGCGCGTCCGCGCGCTGGCGATGGTGGATCGAAAAGAGCTGCGGCTCAAACTGCGACCCCATGGGATGGACGCTGTAAATGGTAAGCCCGGCGGCCCTGGCCCGCTCCGCAAGAAGGGAGACAAAGCCCTCCTCGTATTCCGAGAAAGTATTCAGGAACAACTCCGCAATGGGGATGCGGTGCGCGCCAAGATCGGACACCACGTCCTCGATGTCCATCCGGTGGAAAAAGCTGGCGCTTGAGATGCCGATGCGCGGCGCTTTCAGAGCCATATGCAAATCCTCCTGTTTCCATCATAGCACGATTCTCCCCGACATGCTATAATGGAAGCATGGAAAAACTGCAAAACGCAAAACAGAAGCAGGACTGGCGGCCGGTGCTCTTGCGCCTCCCCTGGCTGCTGCTCCTTCCGCTGGGCCTGCTCCTGCCGCAGCTTTGCGCGGGGCGGCAGCAGGCCATGGAACGCTATGCGCAAACCCTGTACCCGGCCATAAAGGATGCGCTTTGCGCGGTCACCTCCCGCCTGCCCTTTTCCCTTGCGGAGGCGCTTTTGTACGCGCTCTGCATCGGCGTTCCCCTGCTGCTCGTGTCGCGGCTGATCCTGCTCTGCCTTCGCCGCATCACGCTTGCGCGCTTTACGCAAATCGTTCTGTCCCTGCTGATTGCGGCGGGCGTGGCGCTGAACCTGTTCTATGTCACCTGGGGGTTCAACTATTTCCGCGCGCCGCTGCCGGAGCGGATGGACCTTTCCCTGCGGGAGCGGCCGGTGGAGGAGCTCGGGGACTTCACAGCTGCGCTGGCAAAAGCGGCTTCCGCCCTGCGGGAGACCCTGCCGGAGGATGAAGCCGGGGTATTTACCGTGGCGGATAGCGCTCCGGCAGCGCTGTTTCCGGAGCTGGTGGACGCCTATGGGGCGCTGGCGAAGGAGTATCCCGTGTTTTCCGGCAGGGTGACGCCCGCAAAGTCCGTCGAATGGTCGGAGGGCCTGTCCTGGCTGGGCATATCCGGGATCTATATTGGACTGACCGCAGAGCCCAACGTGAACACGCACCAGCCGCCGCTGCTGATGCTGCACGGCGCGGCGCATGAGATGGCGCATCAGCTGGGGATCGCCTCGGAGGATGCGGCGGAGCTGGCCGGCTTTCTTGCCTGTCTTTACGCGGACCGGCCGGAGATCGTCTATTCCGGGCTGGTCAACGCGCTTATCCACTGCGGCAACGCCCTGTACCGCGCGGATGCGGCGCAGTATGCGCTTGCGTACCGGCAGTATTCCGATGCCCTCGTGCGCGATCTTGCGGCCTATCGGCTGTATTGGCAGCGGTATGAGGGCAGGGCGGAGGAAATCGCCTCGCAGGCAAACGATGGATATCTCAAACACAACGCCCAGCAGAGCGGCATAAAAAGCTACGGCGAATCGGTGGATCTGCTGCTGGCCCTGCAGGAGTCAAAAAATATTTTAGCAAAGATAAATTATTTTTGATATCTCTGTCTTTTTCTGTTTACAAAGCGAAAAAATTTGTGTATGCTAGGGGTATCACCGAAAAATAATTTTGAATGGGAGTGGAACAATGATCGATCTGACCATGCATCGTGACAACCTGAACCGTACGATAGCGCGTGCGAGAGAGAAGGGCATCATCATTCCGACCTTTGCGCAGATGCGTAACCCCGACCTGATTCCCGGAAAGATCAAAGAGCAGCTCAAAAGCGTCGGTCTGTGGGACCTGAATCCCCTCAACCTGTTCCGCATCAGCTGGCGCAACGAACAGAAGGAAACCGGCGGCGTGTTCGGCGATGTGAATTTCATCGAGGTTCCCTCCGTGCTGTCCGGCGTTAAGGCCCGCATCATCATCCTCACCGGCAAGTGGTTCCCCACCGGCTGCCACAAGGTCGGCGCATCCTTTGGCTGCCTCGTGCCGCGCCTTGTTACCGGACAGTTCGACCCCACCTATCATAAAGCGGTATGGCCCTCCACGGGCAATTACTGCCGCGGCGGCGCCTTCAACTCCAAGCTCCTGGCCTGCGATTCCATCGCGATTCTTCCTGCGGAGATGAGCCGCGAGCGTTTCGAGTGGCTTTCCAACATCGCGGGCGAGGTCATCGCCACCCCCGGCTGCGAGAGCAACGTCAAGGAAATCTTCGACAAGACCAAGGAGCTGCGCGAAACCCGCGAGGACGTCATGATCTTCAACCAGTTTGAGGAGATGGGCAACTGCGTGTGGCATTATCAGGTCACCGGCAAGGCCATTCAGGATGCGTTCGAGCAGATCAAGCGCGAGGGTGACCGCTTCGCGGGCGCCTGCTTCACCTCGGGTTCCGCCGGCACCATGAGCGCGGGCGACTATCTCAAGGAGCAGTATCCGCTGTCCAAGCTGGCCGTCGGCGAGGCGCTGCAGTGCCCCACGCTGCTGGAAAACGGCTTTGGCGGTCACCGCATCGAGGGCATTGGCGACAAGCACGTGCCGTGGATTCACAACGTCCGGAATACCGACATGGTCATCGATATCGACGACGAGGACAGCCAGAAGCTCCTGCGCCTGTTCAACGATCCCATCGGCCAGAAATACCTGGTCGAGGAGGTCGGCGTTCCCGCGGACTTTGTGGCAAAGCTCTCGCTGCTGGGCATCTCCGGCATTGCCAACATGCTCTGCTGCATCAAGATGGCCAAGTACTATGAGCTGACCGAGCACGACGTGCTGGCCACCGTTGGCACGGACTCCGCCGTCATGTACCAGAGCCGTATTCAGGAGCTGGCGGACGCGGATGGCGCCTACACCAGCTGCATGGCCGCCGCAGACTACGCGGAGCACCTCCACGGCATCCGCACCGACGTTATGGAGGAGCTGACCTATCAGGCCAGAAAGCGCGTCCACAATCTCAAGTACTACACCTGGGTCGAGCAGCAGGGCAAGACCTACGAGGAGATCAACCAGCAGTGGTACGACGAGCATTACTGGACCGATATGCACGATCAGGCAAAGGATATCGACGCCCTCATCGACCAGTTCAACGACGAGGTGGGCCTGCTCAAGAAGCTGTAAGCATCGGCTCAGCGATACGATTGATACGGAACAGAGCCGCCGGTTCCCGCAAAGGGGAGCCGGCGGCTTTCCGTTTTCCCAAAAGACCGGAATTGCAGGCCATGCTGGACAGAGGGACGGCCCGTGGACCTTGCCGCAGCTGCAAGCCTGGCCGCCGTATCCCGCTGGGCGGGAGGGTGCATCCTGCCCGTTCAGCGGAAAGGGCGGGCTTAACGAAGCAACCCTCTCTCTATTGGAAAAGCTCCTTCCCCGGGCTGGCTGACGAAGCGCGCGCCCCATGCCCCGAAAATCCCGGCGGCTCTTTGCCTTTCCCCAAAGCGCGCCGCCGCCCTTTTTGCGGGGCAGGTGGCTTTTGGGGCGCGGACGCCTCCCCAATATGCAACACCCGATCAGATTTTTTTCAGGGAGGAGTCTTGTTTTTTCTGATTGCCCTGTGCTATATTAATAAAAAGCGTGTAGCGATGAGCGTAAGTCCGGCTCACTCCTGCGCGCTGTTTTTTTTGTGCGGGAGATCGGTGGACAAGGAGGCGACAGCCGGACTTGGGCGGCGTCACCCGGGGGACGAAATATGCGGACCCCTTGTGCGGGCGCGCCGGCTTGGGGATATCCGAAACCGCATCGCCCCTTTGGAGCCGCTGCGGCCGGCCGCTTGTGGGCGGCAGAGCCGGCAAAACCTTGCAGGAGGCGGGTTTTCCTGGCAGATGCAGGCGAAAAAAAGGGACATGCCGGCCCGGCAAAGCCCGCTGGGAGAGAAGGGGCCGACCTGCGGACAGCGCGGGGCGCGCCTGCTGCCTGCCGGTTGCGGCTTTGCTCACAAAACGAAATATTATGCGGACACGATACATGCGAGCCATCGCAGACACGATACGGTTGCGGCGCCATCGCATGTATCTTTGTTGTCCTGCGGGAGGCGTACGTTGGAACAGGAGGAAGTTACGTTGGAACAGAAAGCAAACAATTTTCTTGAAACGGAAAAGATTGGAAAACTGATGCGCAGGTATTCCGTGCCATGCATCATTTCCCTGATGGTGGCCGCCCTGTATAACATCGTTGATCAGGTCTTTATCGCCAATGCCGATTATCTTGGCTCTTACGGCAATGCCGCCAACACCGTGGTTTTTCCTTTAACGGTGGTCGCTTTGGCAATTGCGGTAATGCTGGGCGACGGCTGCTGCGCCTTTGTCAGCATCAGCCTGGGAGCGAATCAGAAGGAGGATGCCGCAGGAAGTATTGGCAGTGCCATTGTGCTCTGCGTCGCCAGCAGCGTTGTTTTGACCGCGCTCTATCTGATTTTTATGGAACCGATTCTGACGCTGTTCGGCGGCAGGGTCAATGCGCAAACCTATGCCTGCGCAAAAGAGTATTTCTTCTGGATTGCTCTTGGCATACCGTTCTATATGTTCGGCCAGGCAATGAACCCGGTCATTCGGTCAGACGGCAGTCCGGTATTCGCCATGTTTGCCACCCTTGCCGGCGCTGTTACAAACCTGATTCTGGATCCCCTGTTCATTTTTCCGATGCAGATGGGCATGAGAGGCGCGGCAATCGCTACCGTGATCGGGCAGCTGCTGACGGCTGCGCTCTCACTCTGGTATCTGTTCCATATGAAGGCGGTCAGGCCGGGAAAACTCAGTTTTCGACTCCGCAGAGCTCTGGTGAAGAGACTTCTGGCGCTCGGCCTTACCAGCTTTCTGTCCCAGATTTCTCTGGTTGTTTCCATGGCGGCTGTTCAGAATATGTGCATGAAATACGGCGCGATGGACGAAATCTTCGGTCAGGCGGCGTACGCCCAGATTCCTCTGGCGGTTCTGGGCATCGTCATGAAGTTTTTCCAGGTTGCCATTTCGGTTGCGGTTGGCATGGCCGCCGGCTGTATTCCCATTGCAGGATACAATATCGGCGCAAAGCGAAACGACCGGGCAAAAGGACTGTTTACCTGCCTGCTGGTTGCGGAAGCAGCCGTTGGCGCGGTAGCGCTTCTGCTTGTGGAGTTTTTCCCAAACCGGCTGATCGGCATTTTCGGCGCCGGTAACGAAAGCGTTTATTATGCGGAGTTTGCCGTGAGATGTTTTCGCATTTATCTTTGCATGATGCCCCTTGCGATGGTAAACAAGGGGACGTTCATCTATCTGCAGGCGCTTGGCAGGGCTGCGGAGTCCACCGCGCTTTCACTGATCCGCGAAGTGGTCTTCGGGGTTCTGCTGCCCGTTGTTCTTCCGGTTTTCTGGGGATTGAACGGACTTTTATATTCCTTCCCTGCGGCGGACGTTCTCACCTTTGCGATCACGCTGCTTGTGATCCGCCGAACCTGTCGGCAGCTCAGCGCGAACTGATGCCTCGCCCGGAACTGCCCTTAGACCATGGACGCCGGACTTTGCCTGCCAAACGCGCGGGGCGGTTTCGCGTCCCGCCGGGTATGTTTTTGATGACTTTGTGCAATCGGTTTCCTCGCTTGAACGCCGTTGTATTTCTGAGATGCGGGCTTTCCGGTGCAGCCGTTTTTTGAAATTTCGGCCCTTTTGTTGACGAAAGTTGCAGGCTGTTGTAAAATAACACCAGTTGGTTTCGTTTGGAGGGCTTTGTGGACGAAGTAACAATTTATGATATCGCAAGGATGGCGAACGTTTCTCCGAGTACCGTTTCCCGAGTGGTCAACAACTATCCTCATGTGAAGAAAACAACCAGAGCGCGGGTTCAGAAACTGTTGGAAGAGTATCATTACGTTCCAAACGAAACCGCGCGGGGCCTGGTGAACCAGTCCTCGAAAATGATTGGAATTCTGATTTCCGATATCCGCACAACGCACCATACGGACGGCGTGTATTATATTGAAAGGGAGCTGTCCAAGCAGGGCTATTCCTGCCTGATTTACAATACGGGCGTAGCTGCGGAGGAGCAGTCCCGTGCGATTCACCTGATCAGTCAGCGCAAGGTGGATGCGGCAATCCTGATGGGCTCCATTTATCAGACCGATGCGGTGAAGAAAGCGATTCGGAATTACCTGCCCACAACGCCCGTTGTGATCTGTAACGGATTCCTCGATGCTCCGAATATTTATGGGCTGATTGCGGACGAGCGAAACGGCGTTTGCGACTGTGTCAGACTGCTGGCGGACAAGGGGAGAAAGCACCCCGCATTTATTGTAGATCATTATACGCCAAGCAACCGGCTGAAACAGGAGGGATTTGAAACGGGAATTTCTCAGTATTTTACCGGCCATACCCCGGTGGTTGTAGAATCTGGCGTCTCCACGCAGAACATCTATGACGCCACGGTGGACCTGCTGCGCAGACGCCCGGAAATCGACGGCATTATCTATGCGGAGGATTTGATGGCGCTCACTGGCATACGGGCCCTGTCGGAACTGCGCATTTCCGTCCCGGATGATGTTGCGGTGATAGGTATCAACAACTCAAGATATGCGGAAATCTGCAACCCGCCGCTCACTTCTCTGGACAATATGCTCTATGACCTGAGCCTGACCGCTGCGAGAAACATGATTGCTTTATTGCAGGGCGGGCATATCAACAAGAAAATGATGATCTGTTCCGAGGTCGTGGAACGCAAAACCACCTAGCCCCCAAAACAGGCGCTGCATCGGCAGCGTTTTTTCTTTGGTCGCTTTCCTGATGCATACGGGCAATTTGAATTTCAACAGAGGCGTGCAGGAGTGTCGTTTTTGGCAAATATCCGTTTCAGGATACGGTTGCAGAAGAATTTGTGATTCCGGCCTGGAGGAAGCGGAGCGCTCCGGCGGGGCAAAGCCAACGCTGCGGTTTGGCTCCGGAGCCAGGGGGGTTGCCGTCCCCTGATCGGCACGGAGGCGAGACGGCCGGGCCGTTGGGGGTACGCTGGAAAAGCTGCGCGTGCTGATGGAGCGAAAGAGAATTCCGCAACGCAGGCAGCGGTGCGGGAAGCGGATGGCGCGGCTTATTCGGCAGGAATGGAGGGGGATGTGCGCTTGCGGTTCACAGGGGCGCGGTTGCCGGCAGGCTGCAATAATGCTATACTGGAAATGTCCAAAGCATCAAGCGATAAACTCTAAAGAACAGATTTGACTGGGATTGGCAGGAAATGGGCGCTTCTCGTACAAACCCCGTATGGCGCAGGACAGGGTTGCAATGGATTCTCTGACGGAAACACTTCGATACGCAATGGAAAACATCTGCTGAGGCATCGCAAACGGAGGGAGCGGCATGATGCGGAAAAGGAGAAAACCGGGCCGGACAATGATTCGGGCAGGAATCCTGGTTGTGCTGCTGGCAATCCTGTGCGCCATGCTTTTTGCGCCGGAGTGGATGCGAGAATTATAGAACGCCTTATTGATATGGCAAAGGCATATGGGGTTAAACAGGTTTTATTCACAAGCGGGTATAGGTCTCATGAAAAGCAAAAGGAGATTTACGATGCTTATATAGAGGGAGTTAAAGGAGCTAACTATGCCATGGAGCCCTATACAAGTTGGCATGAATATGGTGGTGCTGTGGACATCTATAGTCCGCAATTGCAAGAGTTACCGAATGCGGCGTTCTTGGAGTTCGGATTATCAAGACCAGCCTATGTGCCCGGAGATCCTGTGTTAATTGAGACATGGCATGTTCAACTGGCCGAAAATGCTGTTTTGGAAGCAACGCTTGAAGAAGGAAGTAAATACTATGAAAGCATTCGTCAATGGAGTGAAACCGGAGAGTAAGAGGTTAGGCTTTGTTGTGACCATTGGTTTAATTGCAGCGGCATTTTTACTATTAATTGAAGTGTTATGGGGAAGAAGTTTGTTTATAACTGATCAATTGAATGGCTTGCTATTGGCTGCAAGTTCGAGTTCTAATAAAAGCGTATCTACATCTGGCGGATATATAATAGAGCATAATGGATTTTATTATTATGCCAATCCAAACGATGGCAATCGCTTATATCAAGCCGATTCGGCCTTGAAGAATCATAAAAGATTAAGTGATCACGTGAACGGCTCTCCCTATATACAGATGACGGCCGCAGGAAACAGACTATTATATTTAAGAAACAATCGCACTGTGAGCGCCCCGTTTCAAAATGAACTTTGTTATTATGACTTGGAAACAGCAGAAGAACGTGTAATCTTTGACAAAAATGTAGTGAGCTACATTGTCGTGGGGGATTGGATATATTGTGAGACGGTTTCACCTGCGCAGAGCTATCGTCTACGCTTGGATGGAACTTCTGTTGAAGCGTTTGGAAACGAGTATCCGGACGCTTTCGCAAAGAGAATGTGGGCGGTATTTGAAGATACTTTAATTTTTTCAACCAATGAAGCCATAACGAAATTCAATCCGGTGAGCGGACAAACGGAGAGCTTTCAGGGGGATTCGGCTTCCTTTGCGGTGGAAGATTCCTATATCTATAGCATAAACTATAACGATGACTATTCGCTCGAACGGTATGATGCTGAGACCATGTCCTATTCTGACAAAACATATATAGTTTCAAAAAATGTACAATCGTTTACGCTCTTGGAGAAGACCCTTGTCTATGCGACACAAAATGGTACCATATGGATGAAAGACCTTACCGATAAACATGGGTGGTTCCTGACTTTTGGCAGCGACCCGACGATATGCGGGCAATTTCTGTTTTACAGGAACAGGAATGGCATGATTGGATATTTTGGATTATCCACAGAAGGCGTTTTATAGCATGGGAAAAGCACCTGCTACAGCTACGACGGAAACGGAGGGAGCGACATGATGCGAAAAAGGAGAAAACCGGGCCGGACAATGATTCGGGCAGGGATCCTGGTTGCGCTGCTGGCAATCCTGTGCGCCATGCTTTTTGTGCCGGACCGGAAGGGACAGTCCCTCTTTGCATACCTGTACGACCAGCTTTTGGAAGCGGATATCAATTTGAAGAGAAGATATGTTCCGGATAACGACTATTTTTCTGCGATTGGAGAGGAATGGAGCCGCCCCACAAACACAAGGGTGCTTGAAAAATATGGAGAGCCGGACGAGGTGATCGTTTATGCTTATTATGAAGATCCCATCAACCCCCATGCTAGTGCAGCGCTGCGCTATGGCGGCCGGTTATACAGATATTATTTTCATGAGTTTCTGGAGGACGGAACGCCGGATATCTTTGGAGAGGCCTATTTTGAGGATATTGAGCTCATTTCCCCGGAGGATACCTTCGGCAGAGCAAAGCTGCATGTGGGCAGTACGCGGCGGGATGTGCTGAAGGCGCTCTTCGGCTGCCCGAGAGTGAATGAGACACCCCCAGGGGAAAAGTATTACTGGAATATGCAAAACGATTACATCATTTTCACCTATGACGAGAACGATATTGTCACGACCATAAGATTCCACTTATAGCTACAGCTACGACGGAAACGGGCAGCGGACAAGGACGGAGAGCAGCGCCTTTACAACAGAATATGAATACGACAGCGTTGGGAACC
>SFNQ01000027.1 GCA_004554165.1 Clostridiales bacterium
CGGGCGCGATTATATCACGACTGGACAGTACACGGAGATATACTTTCCATCGAAGGGTGTTCGCTATATCGCCATCAACGACGGCTACGATTCCGACAGTCCATACACGGACATCGCGCCGTTCAAGAACGTCATCAACGAGATGTACGCTCGCGACACGTCAAAGAAAATACGTTCGGCGTTTACGACCAAGATGCGTGACGGAGCGTATATTGCCGCCTTTGCCCCTTACGGTTATCAGAAAGACCCAGCAGATAAGAATCATCTTGTGGTGGATACACAGTCCGGCGAGATCGTGAAGCAGATATTCCGTCTGGCGGCAAACGGCGCGCTGCCGATTGAAATTGCGCGAACGCTCAATGCACAGGGCACGCCGTCGCCCGCCGTCTACCGCTGCATGACGCACGAAGAATTGGACGTGAACCAATACTCGCAGCGACAGGAATGGACGAGCGCGACCATCACCAAGATGCTGCGGAATGTCGTCTATCTGGGCCATACCGCTCAGGGCAAAACCACAAGGGTTTCCTTTAAAAGCCATTTGACCGTCAGCAATCCCCGGGACGAATGGATCGTCGTAGAAAACACACATGAAGCGCTCGTGGATGCGGAGACCTTTGACCTCGTTCGGCGGCGGTCGGCGTCGCGGACATGTGGGAAAAAGGGTGCGTTCTATAACCTGTTCTCCGGCATTGCCAAATGCGCGGACTGCGGAAAGAATATGTCCGCTACCGGTACGCGCAAGAAGGGCTCGCCTGCGAATCTGACCTGCGGCGGGTATAAACTCTACGGTGCGGACGAGTGCAGTAATCACTTCATAGACTATAACGTGCTGTATGAGATTGTACTGACATCGCTGAAAGAGCAGCTTTGCATCAGCCGCGGGGAACGAGCAGCCATTCTGGACAATGCGCAAAAGCATCCGCTTTTCATTGTGAAGCAGCAGGATCACAGAAAAGAGCTTGGCAGCATCAAAAAGCGTCTGCGGGAACTTGAAAAGATCATCGGCAAGCTGTATGAGGACAACGCCGCAGGCAGGCTCAACAATGCCCGGATGAATAAGCTCTTGCCGAAGTATGAGCAGGAAGCGGAGGCGCTGGAAAACCGCATGGATGCGATAGAAATGGAAAAAGCCGCGCCTGTTCCATTGGAACAAACCTCTCGCGAAAAGCTCGACAAGCTGCTGTGCCAGTTCACCGACGTAACAGAGTTGACGCCAAAACTGTTATTTAAGCTGATCGACCATATCGAGATTGGTCAGGGGCACTACGAGAAGGGCGCGCACGGCAGGTTGAAGCATCAGACGGTTAAAATATTCTATCGGTTTCAGACGCAGGCGGCGGTCAAGCAGTACGCAATATAGCGCTGCATTCTCTTATCAACCACCCACATGGTCAGCGCCTGCTTGCCGCAGGCGCGGCAGCGCTGAAAGGGCCGATCGAGGTTATAGGCGATGCGGGGCAGATATCCCGCATCCTCCAGCAGCGTAAAAAGAGGAAAGAAGATTGCCATCGGCGGCAGCATGACCGATACCACCCAGGCCAGGACGCGGTATACGCCCAGCACCAGCGCACCGTGCAGCCAGTCGGGCGCATGGAGCAGCGCAAAGAGCTGCGTCAGCAGATCCTGCACATGGAACAGGGCTGCCGACAGGAGCGCGGAAGGGTAGTTGGCTCCTGTAATCGTGAGAAACAGGATCAGCGCCAGCAAAAGCAGCATGATGGGATAGCCCGTTCGCCTGCTGGTCAGGATGCGGTCCAGTCTGCGGTCAAAAGCGGCGTAATCCTGGCGCTCGCAGCGCACACAGGCCGCAGAGACGGCTTCCGCCGTGCGTACCAGCGCGGATACGATGTGATCCTTGAGCGTTTCCCGGGTAATGCCGTGCTCCTCCATCAGTGCGCGGGAGCGCGCCACCGCGGCGGCGACGCCGGGGCGCTCCATGAGATCAAAGCCGAGATAGCGCCGCAGCTCCTCCAGCAGCGCATCCTCCGCGTCCAGCAGCTTCAGGCTGAGAAAGCGGGGGGACAGGCGGCAGTTTGCCACATGGGGCCGAACCGCGTATTCCACAAAGGAGATGGCTGCTTCCAGCGGGGCGCTGTATGCAACCTGTAATGGCGCGCGCCGGGTTTGGCCTGCGGTCAGCCTGTCGAGGGCGGCGGTCAGGTGGGCGAGGCTCCCCTTTTTTCGCGCGGTCGTGCCAACGACCGGCACGCCAAGCCGCTCCGACAGCGCGTTCAGGTCGATGCGGATGTGCTTGCGCTTCGCCTCGTCCATCAGGTTCACGCAGACGACCACCTTTTCCGAGATTTCCAGCGTTTGCAGCACGAGATTGAGGTTGCGCTCAAGACAGGTTGCGTCGCACACGACCACGATGGCGTCCGGATCGCCAAAGCAGAGAAAATTTCGCGCCACCTCCTCTTCGGCGGAATGGGCGAGCAGGGAGTAGGTGCCCGGGATGTCCACGAGCACATAGGCGTTTTCCCGCGTTTTGCAATAGCCCTGCGCGCTTGCGACGGTTTTGCCCGGCCAGTTGCCCGTGTGCTGGTTCATGCCCGTGAGGCCGTTGAATACCGTGCTCTTTCCCACGTTTGGGTTGCCGGCGATGGCGACAACGCGGTCGTTTTCCGACTGCCTTTGCAGCACAAGGCCGCCGTCCACCGCCCGGACCCCCACCGATTGTATGGTAAGACCCATGCGTCCCTCCCGAAAAAATTCTGTCAAACGCCGACCAGGATGCCGCGGCAATCCTCCGCGCGGATGGCGATCACCGCGCCGCGGATGAGGTAGGCCGAGGGATCGCCTGCGGGGCTGCGGCCGAGACATTCCACGGGCGTGTTTTCAACCAGGCCGATGTCGAGCAGACGGCGGCGGATGCTGCCGGTTGCCTGCAAAGAGCGGACGGTGGCCGTCTGGCCGGGGGCAATATCGCACAAGCGGAGTTCGCATTTCATGATTTCTGCACCTCGTCAATATATTGGAATTAGGCGAGGGAAACACTGTTTCCCAGTGCCATAGTATTGTGTGCGGCGCAATTTGGTGCCTGTATGCGGAAGGGAAACTGCGTTTTGGAAAAACACGAGGGCTTCTACACCCTGAAGGGCTATGCGCGGAACGAGCCGGAGGGGCTCAGTCCGGCGATGGAGGACTATCTGGAGATGATTTGCCGCCTCTGCCGGGAGGCGGGCGTTGCGCGCGTGAGCGAACTGGCGCAGACGCTGCATGTCAGGCCGTCTTCCGCATCCAAGATGGTGGCCAACCTTCGGGAGGCCGGGTATCTCTCCTTTGAACGCTACGGCTACATCGTGCCGACGGCGCGCGGCGAGGAAATGGGCCGGTATCTTCTGCAGAGGCACAGGGTTCTGCATTCGTTTTTCTGCCTGCTCAACGGCAGCGAAGAGGAGCTGCGGCAGGTGGAGAAAATCGAGCATTTCATTGACCGGCGCACGGTGGAAAACCTGGCCCGCCTGACGGAAAAGCTCCTGTCGGAGGGATGGACGGCGGCGGTTCCGGAAGGAGCGGACGGCGGGAAGGAGCGAGACCACATCCCGCAATGAAACGGATGGATTCGCGCCGGGCCGTCCGAAAAGAGCAAAAGTATTTTGGAATCATCTCTGTGCAAAAGAGGAAGAAAGACGGCCCAAGGCGCAAACCTTCCCATGAGAATTTTCAGACAAATGGAAACTCCCGCTTTTACGACAGGCGGGGCCTTTCTGCGCAGGCTCCGCCGCGCCAATTCCCTTCAAAATCCCCCGCAATCCCCTTTTCCAATACCGCTTGCTATCATCGGGGCTTTGTTGTAAAATAACAAAGTGAAAATTTGTGCTCATAATGAGCCGAATGAAGGGTATCATATTTGAACAGAAAGAAGTTTGGCCTGCGCCTTGCGTCCCTTGCGGTGTTTCTCCTGCTGCCGCTTTCGGGCGCGGCGGCGCTTGAGAAGATGGACGGCGACCTCGATGGCAACGGCAGGGTGACCGCGGCGGATGCGGCAAGGCTCATGCGCATTGCCGCGGGGATCGAGACGATGGATCATTCCCTGGCCTCCATTGCGGACGTGACGGGGAATCTTTCGGTTACGCATGATGACGCGCGCGCGGTGCTGCTGCTCTGCTGCGGGAGGCTCAACTCCTTTGAGGATCTTTCGGGCGCGATTGAGGCGCAGCTGCTTGGCGAAAGCTATCTGGATAAATTCTCCTATACCGGCGCGGTGAAGACGGAGAACGGCTACCGCAGCGCCAGGCTGAGCGTCAGCATTTCCCGGATGCGCTTTCTTGACAGCGCCTGCTATGTGGCGGACATCTATGTGCGGGACATCACCTGCCTGCGCAGCGCCTTTTCCCGGGGCGAATACGAGGGCAGGCGGGAAACCGCGCTGGCCATGGCCGAAAACAACGGCGCGGTCATCGCCGTAACCGGCGATATGTACACGATGAACGCCGATGGCGCCATCGTGCGCAACGGCGTTTACTACAACGACCGGCGTGTTACGAAGAAAAAGGATCTTGGCGTGCTCTACAGGGACGGCACCTTCCGCACCTATGCCAGGGGTGAAATGACGCTGGAGGACCTGAAAGCGTCCGGCGAGATCTGGCAGATGTGGGTGTTCGGGCCCATGCTGCTGGACGAAAGCGGGGAGCCGATGAGCAAATTCAACTGCAATTCCAGCATCCTCGGGAACAACCCGCGCACGGCCATCGGCTATTACAGCCCGGGACACTACTGCCTCGTGGTGGTCGATGGCAGGCAGAAGCCCTATTCCGCAGGATTGCGGATGGAGGATCTGTCACAGCTGATGTATGAGCTGGGATGTACGGCCGCCTATAACCTGGACGGCGGTCAGTCCGCCAGCATGTCCGACGGGCAGCGGCTGATCAACAGTCCAAGCGGCGGCGGACGTTCGATTACGGATATCGTCTATCTGGGCGAACCGCTGGCATAAGGATTGCGGCGCGGCTTTGCCCGCTGGCAACGTTTTGAGAGAGTTTTTCGCCGGCTGCGGCGCTGTCTCTGCGGATTGATTTGGAGGATACATTGCGTTTGAAGTCTTTTTGGTGCTTTCTCGGGCTTTTTTTCTGTCTGCTGCTTGCCGGCGCGCCTGGCAAGGCGCGCGCGGAGGAGGAAACCGTCTCGGGCGAGAATGGCCCGTCGGCAGCGGCCGCGCAGGTGCTGCGCCTGAGTGCGGACGCTCAGGCGGCGGGCGGACTGGCCGCGGCGGATCTGACCGGGAACGGCCTTGTGGACGGCGCGGACGCGCAGGCGCTGCTGCTGCATGGCGCCGGGCTCCTGAACGATACCACCGCTCTTGCCGGGATACTGTCCGACAGCCTGCTGGGCGAGAAATACCTGGAAAAGTTTTCCTATAACGACCCAGTGCGCGAAGGCAACAACTACCGCAGCGAAAACGTGAGCGTGACGGTTGCGCGGGTTTCCGAAGAGATTGGCGGCAAGGCTGTGACCTATTATCTTGCGGACATCTATCTGCGCAATCTTGCCTGCTTCCGGACCGCCTTTGCAAAGGATACCTATGGCAAAATCGAGCATGTGGAGCGCACGGCCGCGAACAACGAGGCCATCGTCGCCATTTCAGGCGATTACTACAGCGCAAGAAGCCGCGGCCTCGTCATTCGCAACGGCGAGCTGTATCGCAAGTCTCTTGCGCGCGATCGGGACGTCTGCGTGCTCTACAGGGACGGTACGATGGAGACCTATCTTGCAAACAGCGTGGATGTGGAGGAGATCCTTGCGCGCGATCCCTACCAGAGCTGGGGCTTCGGCCCGGAACTGCTGGATGCGGACGGTATGCCGAAGGACGAGTTTAACACCAAAGTCGCCGCCAGGAACCCGCGCAGCGCCATCGGCTATTATGAGCCCGGGCATTACTGCTTCCTCGTTGTGGACGGCAGACAGAAGGGGTACTCCTATGGCATCAATATGGAAAACCTGTCCAGACTTTTCTACGAGCTGGGCTGCAACGTGGCCTACAATCTGGACGGCGGGGCGACAGCGGTAATGGCGAACGAATCCGGCATGCTGAACCGCCAGACCGATACCGACCGCCTGTGCAGCGACATTCTCTATATTATCGATACGGACGAGCGGCTCGTTTTGCAGCCCGTGCCGGAGGATGCGGTGGATTCAGAGGATGCGGCGGAGCCCAAAACGGAAGAGGGGGAGCAGGGCGAATGAAACGAGTGCTTGGCAGCATCCGCAGGGCGGACGAGCGGTATCACATGATTGAGGATGGCGACAAGGTATGCATCGGCGTGTCCGGCGGCAAGGATTCCCTGCTGCTGATGGAGGCCATGAAGCTCTACCAGCGCTTTTCCTACACGAAGTTTGAGGTTTGCGCCATCATGCTGGACCTTGGGCTGAAGCCTGTGGACACCTCGGAGGTGGAGGCCTTTGCCGGGCGCGTGGGCATTGATTTTACCGTGATCCATACGGACATCGGCAAGGTCGTGTTTGAATACCGGCAGGAGCGCAGCCCCTGCGCGCTGTGCGCCAAGCTCCGCCGGGGCGCGCTGAACAGCGCGGCGGTGGAGCGCGGCTGCAACAAGGTGGCGCTGGGCCACAACCGGGAGGACCTGCTGGAAACCTTCTTTTTGAGCCTGCTGTACGAGGGGCGCATCAGCACCTTCGCGCCGGTGACCTATCTGGGCCGCCGGGACGTAACGGTGATCCGGCCGCTGATCTTCCTGCCGGAAAAATATGCGCTGTCCGTTGCCAGACAGCGGGCGCTGCCCATCCTGCCGCCGCACTGCGACATTGCCGGCAGCACCAAGCGCGAGGAAGCAAAGGAGCTCATTCAGCACATCTGCACGCTGGTGCCGGACGCGGAGGAAAAGATGATGCACGCCATCGAGAGCACCGAGACCTACCGCCTCTGGGACAGGATGCGCCTCAAGCCGGAGAAAGCGTAAGGCGGCGTTGTAGAAAATTAACAGCCCGTTTGCAGACGCTTTACAATTGTATGCTATACTTGACCGCCGAAGGAGTGTATGCATGAAGACGACGTTTGTTCAAAAATGGATTTTGCCGGCTCTGCTGGCCCTGCTGGCCCTGCTGCCGCTTTGCGCGTGCGGCGCGTCTTCCGGCGGCAAGGGGCTGCTGATTACGGAGGTCGTCTCCAGCAACAAGCGCTCCCTGATCGACGAGGCGGTGGGCTCGCCCGACTGGGTGGAGCTTTATAACGATACCGGCAGCGATATGGATCTGTCCGGCTACGGCCTGTCGGATAATATGCGCGATTTTCACAAATACACCTTTCCGGAGGGCACGGTCATCCGCGCGGGCGAGTATATGATCGTTTACGCGGGCGATAACAACGCCGTTGTGGCCACCAGCGTACCCTGCACGGGCTTTGGCCTTTCCAGAAGCGGCGATTATCTTTTTCTGACCGATCCCTATTACAACCTCCTTGCGGAGATGCAGATTCCGGCGCTGGTTACGGACCTGTCCTATGCGCGCCGCGGCGATGGAAGCTACGGATATTGCAATGTGCCGACCCCCGGCGCCGCGAATGTGGATGCGGATATTCAAGATTCCATCGACGGACTGTTCGGAAATCAGGATTTTTCCCTTGTGGTCATCTCCGAGGTCATGCCGTCGGACGCGACGGAGGACGGCCCCTGGGTGGAGCTGTACAACGGCTCCGACCAGCCGATGCGGCTGGACAACTACTATATCTCGGATTCCGCGGCAAACCTCAAGCGCTTCCAGCTGCCGGACGCGGTGATTGCGCCCCACGGCTATGCCCTGGTCCATATGAACGGCCAGAAGACCGGCCGGTATGAGATTGAAACCTCCTTTAAGCTGGGCAAAACGGACACCGCGGTATATCTGACCAGCATCGAGGGCGAGCTTGTGAGCGAACTCTCCTGGGAGCTGGACATCCCCTCCGGCCTGGCGGTGGTGGCGGGCGACGGCGGCCGCTACACGGCCTACGCCACGCCGGGCGCGCCCAACAGCACGGAAACCTTCGATTCCTTTGCCGGCGGCGCCATGGACCAAAGCGATCCGGTCCGCATCAACGAGGTGCTGCAGAAGAACCTTTACAGCCTTGTGGACAGCGACGGAGACCGGAATGAGTGGATGGAGCTGTACAACGGCTCCGGGCAGCCCGTTTCGCTGCATGGCTACTTCCTCTCCGATACGCCGGACGATCTGTTCCGCTTTGCGCTGCCGGACGTGACAATGGGCCCGGGCGAGTACCTTGTGGTCTTCCTTTCGGGAAAGAACCGTACCGAGGGGGAGATTCATGCCTCCTTTGGGCTCAGCGCGGACGAAACCATGCTGTATCTGACCAATGTGCAGGGGATGCGCACGGATACGCTGCCCCTGCTCGCCGAGGAAAAGCCCAACGTTTCCGTCGGCCGCGACGCATCGGGAAATCTTCGCTACTATGCCCAGCCGACGCCGGGGGCCCCAAACGCCAACGGGTTTGAAACAGCCGATTCGATCGGCTTTTTCAATAGTAAAGGCGTCTATATCGCCGAGGTAAGCGCCGCCGGTGCGGCAAAGAGCGGCGCGAACGACTGGGTGGAGCTGTACAACGGCGGAGAGAGCCCCGTGGATCTGTCCGGCTGGTATCTGTCCGACAGCCTGAAGGATACGAAAAAATGGCAGTTTCCTGCGGGAACCGTCATTGCGCCGGGCGGCTATTTTGTCGTGGAGGCCACGGGCCACGAAAGCCGCTGGAAGGAGGGCGTAGCCACCTTTGGCGTCTCCGCCTCCGGCGAAACCATGGTGCTGTCCGACGCTGCCGGAGAAATTGTGGATGTGTTTGAAACCGGGGTGCTCTCCGCGGGCCTGAGCTCCGGGCGCATCGAGGGCGATGTGAACACGGAGCGCGTGTTCTTTACCACGCCCACCCGGGGAAGGGCCAATGCGTCCAGCACGCGCGCGGGCTATGCGTCCCAGC
Organism: Clostridiales bacterium; assembly: GCA_004554165.1. GTDB lineage: Bacteria > Bacillota > Clostridia > Christensenellales > CAG-138 > CAG-1024. The sequence goes on from SFNQ01000027.1 coordinate 8,921, forward strand.
CCCAGTTCTCGGAAACCGGGCTGTATCAGAGCGAGCCGCTGCTGGTGAAGATTACCGCCGCTTCGCCGGACGCAACAATCTATTACACCACAAACGGCGCAACGCCTACCAAAAGCTCCAATCTGTATACGGGTGCGGTGAACGTTTCCAAAACCATGGTTTTGCGGGCCGTGGCTTATCAGGACGGCATGCTGCCCAGCGAGGTGACGACCGCGACCTACATTTTCGAGGAGCAGCACACCCTGCCGGTGGTGACCATCGCCATGAACCCGGACGACTTTCATACTGTCTCCAACGCCACAAAGACGGAGAAGCCGGAGCGGGCGGCCCAGATCTCCTACTATGAGGCGAACGGGCAGCTGGGCGTGAGCTTCCCGGCGGGGCTCAAAGCCAAGGGCCAGGGGACCATCGGCTATGCGCAGAAATCCTTCACGCTCTCGCTGCGGGGCAGCTACGGCCGCTCCAGCGTGACCTATCCCTTTTTTGAGGACTGCGCGTTTACCACCTTTTCCTCGCTGGTGCTGCGCAACAGCGGCCAGGACTACGGCAAGGCCCGCATCCGGGACGCCCTGTTTTCGCGCATGATGAAGGGGATGAACCTGGACTATGCGGAAACCCGCCCGGTGGCGGTCTATATCAACGGCCGCTATTGGGGCCTCTATGATTTCAATGAGGATCTCAACTCCGAGTATCTGGAAACGCATTACGGCGTGGACTCCGACACGGTGGACTTTGTCAAGCGCAATGCAACGCAACTCAAGGGCTCCAACAAGGGCTACCTTGCCGCGCGCAGGTTCGGCCAGAACCAGGATCTTTCGGACGACGCGCTCTTTGCCCAGTTTGCCGAGATGGTGGACGTGGCCTACTGTACGGATTACATCATCGCGCAGACCTTTATCATCAACTCGGATATGTTCAACCAGAAGTTCTGGCACTCCGCGGACAATACCGTCAAATGGCGGCCGGTGTTCTACGATCTGGACTGGGGCCTCAACGAGGATTCCAGCACCAAGCGTTCGCTCTTTGCGGCTTATTTCTCCGTGGAGGGAATTCCCTCGCGGGACGGTTCGCTGACGAACCTTGACGTATTCGTAGGCCTCAAGAAGAACGCCGCCTGGCGGGAGATGTTCATCGAACGCTATGTGGAGCTGCTTTGTACGCAGCTGTCCAGCGAGCGCATTACGGCGCTCTTTGACGGAATGGTAGCGGAGATGGAACCGGAGATGGAGCGGCACATCCAGCGCTGGGGAAACCCTTCCAGCGTCTCGGCCTGGCGTACGCACATCGAAAAGCTGCGCAAAAAGCTGCAGGAGCGCCCGGCGGCCGCCCTGGAAAACCTCCAGAGCTATTTCCGCCTGAGCGACGAGTATCTGAACGGGCTTGTGGCAAAATACTCTCAATAAATACCGAAACAGACCCGCTTTCCCTCAATAAAAGCACCGCCGTCTGCGCAGAATAGGAGCATGCTGTATGTCATCCTGTTCGTCGTGGGCGGCTGTTTTTATGTGGTGCTGGAGCTGTTCTGGCGCGGCCGCAGCCATATTTCCATGGCGTTGGCGGGGGGAAGCTGCCTCGTGCTCCTGTACGGCGTGCTCACCTATTTCCCCGCGCTGCCGCTGCTGGTTCGTGCCGCTGTGGGCGCGCTCATTATCACGGCGGTGGAGTTTGTTACGGGCGCGGTGGTCAACGTGCGGATGGGCCTGCGCGTGTGGGACTATTCCTCGTTGCCCTACAACTGCTATGGCCAGATTTGCCTGTACTATTCGCTGCTGTGGATGCTGCTGTGCGTACCCGTGGCAGTGCTGGTGGACATGGTATCCGGCTATGTGGCGCGCACCTGAAGTTATGGTACGGCTGCCTCGAAAACTGATTTGAAAGCGCCTTTCGCCGCCCGGACCCCCTTTGATATCTCCGGCGGGAAGCGCTCATTCCGCCAGGCAACAGAGTTTTGCGCTCGGAAGCGGCCCAAGGTCGCTTCAAAGTGTCGAAAAAGTGGCCGAGCGCCACTTTTTCGAGCTTTCACAGGTTTTGCCTCTCGCATTCGCTCCCGGGCGGCAAAACCTGCAAAGCACGAAAACCTCTGGGTTTTCGTCCGTTCTGACGCACATGTCGTCAGAGCCGGATTGCACATAAGGGGCTGCGGCCCCTTATCAACCCCGGGGTTTTTCGACAGGCTGAAGCGGCCCAAGGCCGCTTTTTTTGACGCCCCGGCGCGTGGGAATCTCCCCCGCGATTGTTTACACTGGAATCAATTCGTGCTATACTATCATGGAATAATTATGTAGGGTGATATGCTTGCGGATATTGGGGATTGATCCCGGTTATGCCATTTTGGGCTACGGAGTCGTGGACGCGCAGGGCGGCAAAAGCAGCGTCGTGGACTATGGCGTGATCGAAACCGCCGCAGGCGAACCCTTCCCCGAGCGGCTGGAAAAGCTCTATGCCGGAACGCGGCAGCTCATCGGCCTGCACAAGCCCGATCAGGCGGTGTTCGAGGAGCTGTTCTTTTACCGCAATACCACCACCGCGATTTCCGTCGGCGCGGGGCGGGGGGTGGCGTTGCTTGCGGCGCAGCAGGCTGGGATCCCGCTCTATGAGTATACGCCCATGCAGATCAAGCTTGCCGTCACGGGAAACGGCCATGCGGACAAGCATGCCGTGCAGCAGATGGTCAAGCTCCTTCTGGGGCTTTCCCAAATTCCAAAGCCGGACGACGCGGCGGACGCGCTGGCCTGCGCACTCTGCCACGCCAGCACCATCGGCCCTGCGGCGGAGGAATACCGCATCAAATAAGAACGCAGACGGAGGAGTTGCCGCTTTGTACGCATATATTCGCGGAACCGTGACCGATTGTCAGACCGACCGCGCCATCGTCGAGGCGGCGGGCGTGGGTTACGAGCTGCTTTGCAGCGCGATGACGCTCAAGCGCCTTGCCCCTGGCGGCGAAGCCCGGCTTTTTACGCACCTGTACCTGGCGGACGGCGTAATGGCGCTCTACGGGTTTTACGATACGGCGGAGCGGGATATGTTCCGCCGCCTGCTCAGCGTTACGCGGGTTGGCCCGAAGCTGGCGCTTGCCGTGCTTTCCCACCTGACGCCGCAGGACGTGGCGGCGGCAATCGTGACGGATAACGCCAAGGCCTTTGACCATGTGCCCGGCATGGGGCGCAAAACGGCGCAGCGCGTGCTGCTGGAGCTCAAGGAGCATGTACGCACGGAGGAAATGCTGGGCGGCGGCGCGGCCGGGCTGCCGGCGGCGGAGGACTTTCGCGCAGAGGCTGTGGCCGCGCTGGTTTCGCTGGGCTACGACGGGCTGTCCGCCTCGCGCGCCGTCACTGCCGTCGGGGAAGCGGACAGCGTGGAAACGTTGATTACAAAGGCGCTCCGCTCGCTGGCCAAATAACCGTACAGTCACCGGGCGCGCCTTCCGGCCATGCGGGGGCGGCCCTTCCGACAGGGAGATTCTATGGAGGACAGGCTCATCTCCTCGTCCATGCGCGAGGAGGATGCAAAAACCGAATACAGCCTGCGGCCGCACAACCTCGATTCCTACATCGGGCAGGATGCGGTCAAGGAGCATATGCGCATCTATATCGAGGCGGCGAAGAACCGGGGCGAACCGCTGGATCATGCCCTGCTCTACGGGCCGCCGGGCCTTGGCAAGACCACGCTTGCGGGCATCATTGCCAACGAAATGGACGTTTCGCTGCGGGTCACCAGCGGCCCCGCCATTTCCCATGCGGGCGACCTTGCGGCGCTGCTTACGAATCTTTCGCCGGGCGATGTGCTCTTTATCGATGAGATTCACCGCCTGAACGCCAACGTCGAAGAGGTGCTCTACCCGGCCATGGAGGATTTTGCGCTGGATATCATCATCGGCAAGGGGCCGTCCGCCCGCAGCATCCGTCTGGACCTGCCCCGTTTTACGCTGGTGGGCGCCACCACGCGCATGGGCATGCTGACCTCGCCGCTGCGGGATCGCTTCGGCATCAAGGAGCAGCTGGAGCTGTACTCCGTGGAGGCCCTGACCACCATCGTCACCCGCAGCGCGGAGATCCTGCGCATTGCGGTGGATGACGAGGGCGCGGTGGAGATCGCTTCCCGGGCCCGGGGGACGCCGCGCATCGCCAACCGGCTGCTCCGGCGCGTTCGCGATTTTGCGGAGGTGCGCGCAGGCGGCGTGATCGATCTTGCGGCGGCGCAGGAGGGGCTTTCCATGCTTGCCATCGACGAACTGGGGCTTGACGCGGTGGACCGCCGCATGCTGGAGACCATGATCGTCAAGTTTGAGGGCCGTCCCGTGGGCCTTGACACCATCGCCGCAGCCACCGGCGAGGACGCGACCACCATTGAGGACGTTTACGAGCCGTACCTGCTGCAGCTCGGCTTTATCGCAAGAACCCCCCGCGGGCGCATCGTCATGCCCGCAGGCTACCGGCATATGAACTATGTGCCGCGGCAGGAACAGACAAAACTGGAGGTATGAACCCCATGCGCAAGAAGGATTTATTGAGGCTCTATGAGGAACAGCGGGCAAAGATCGCGCAGCTCGAGGAGTGCGTTAAGACGCAGGACGGGCTGATCGACGGCTACCGCGCCCGGGAGGCGGCGGTGGTTTCCGTTCTGGCCAGCGCGCAGGAGACGGCGAAGCAGCGCGTTGAGGCGGCGGAGCGGCGGGCAGGCGAGCTGGAGCGCGAGGCGCAGCGGAAAGCGGAGGAGATTGAGCGGCAGGCGCGGGCGGAGAGCGAGCGCATCCTCGCCGGGGCGAAGGAGGACGTGGCCGAATACCAGGCGGCGATCGACCGCTACAACGCGGCGCTGGAAACCGCCGCAGAGGAGGCCGCGGAGAACGCCCGGCGCTTTGCCAGTTTTGCCAGAGGACGGAAACTGCGCGAGGCGCAGATCGCCCAGGACGCGGCGGCCTTTCCCTGCGCCCAGCCGCAGGCGGAGGCCATAGAACTGCCGGATGCGGCGGGGGATCCCGCGCAACTGATGCGGAATATCTACCGCATTGAGAACCGGGTTTTGCCGGATTCCGTGGTGGGCGGCATGCAGCCGCAGCCGGACGAAATGCCGGAGCCCGATTTCCTGCGGGAACCGGCTCCCGCGGACCAGCCGGCGGCCGCGCCCGCCCCCGCGCCGGAGCCGGAGGAGGCCGCGCCCCGCTCTCTTGCGGAGGTTCACGCGGAATCCGTTGTGGACAAGCTGATGGAGGAGCGGCCTGTGGTACAGACCGTGGCGGCGGTGCTGGAGGACAACACAATCGCAGCGGACGAGGAGGATATCTCGCTCGACGCGCTGCTGGAAGAGATCATAAGGTCAGGAGAGCAAAACGATGGCTAAAAACAAAAACGAAGGCTTTGTTACCCAAATCGCGTCCCGGGCGGAGGACTTCCCGCAGTGGTATACGGACGTTATTCTTAAGACCGGCATGGTCGATTATTCCGACGTGCGCGGCTGCATGGTCATCCGGCCCTACGGCTACCGCGTCTGGGAGCTGATTCAGGAAAACATGGATGCCCGCTTCAAGGCCACCGGGCATGAGAACGCCTATTTCCCCCTGTTCATCCCGGAGAGCCTGCTGAAAAAGGAGGCGGAGCATGTGGAAGGCTTCGCGCCGGAGGCGGCCTGGGTAACCATGGGCGGTTCGGAGCCCCTGACCGAGCGGCTGGCGGTTCGCCCAACCAGCGAAACCATCATCTGCTCGATGTACAGCAAATGGGTGCAGTCCTACCGCGACCTGCCGCTGCTTTTGAACCAGTGGTGCAACGTCGTGCGCTGGGAGAAGAATACCCGCCCCTTCCTGCGCACCAGCGAGTTTCTCTGGCAGGAGGGACACACCGCCCACGCCACCTTTGACGAGGCGCAGCAGGAGACCATGCAGCAGCTCAGAACCTACCGCGATTTCATGGAGGAGGCGCTGGCCATCCCGGTGATCTGCGGCAGAAAGAGCGAGAAGGAAAAGTTTGCCGGCGCCTTTGCAACCTATACCCTTGAGGCCATGATGCAGGACGGCAAAGCCTTGCAGATGGGCACGAGCCACAATCTGTCGGATCATTTTGCCAGGGCCTATGACATCAACTATCTCAGCCGCGAGGGCAAGCTGGAGCCCTGCTTTACCACCTCCTGGGGGACCTCGACCCGCATGATCGGCGGCATGATTATGGTCCATGGCGACGACCGGGGCCTTGTAATGCCGCCCCGCGTTGCGCCGGTGCAGGTGGTGATCCTGCCCATTGCCATGCACAAGGCGGGCGTGCTGGAAAAGGCGGAGGAGCTCCGGCGGGAGCTCAAGGCGGCCGGCCTTCGCGTGCAGCTGGACGACCGCGACCAGAGCGCGGGCTGGAAGTTCAACGAGTGGGAGATGAAGGGCGTTCCCCTGCGCATCGAGATCGGCCCCCGCGACATCGAGAACGGACAGGTGGTGGCCCTGCGCCGCGACAGCCTGGAAAAGCTGACGCTGCCGATCTCCGGGCTGGCGGACGCGCTGAAAACGCTTCTTGACGAGGTACACGACGGCATGTATCAAAAGGCGCTGGCGTTCCGCGAGGCCAAAACCGTGGACGCGAGCACCTTTGAGGAGCTCAGCGCCGGCGTACAGAGCGGCTTTGTCCGCGCCAACTGGTGCGGCTGCCGCGACTGTGAGGACGAGATCAAGCAGAAGACGGGCGCAACCACCCGCTGCATGCCGCTGGAGGGCGCGGAAGTTGCGCCGGGCGCGGTCTGCGTGCATTGCGGAAAACCGGCGACCACCCGCATGTATTTTGCAAAGGCCTACTGATTCGGCTCGGCGGCGGAAGGCGGCATACGCTGCGGCCCCCTCCGCCGGGATCTGTAAAGCAGCAAACCGGCGGGGCGGCCCCGCGCCACAGCATCCATACAGGAGGTAGGAATGAAGAGCATCGACAAAAGACGGCTGATCGTAACCATCCTGCTGCTGGTTTTGACCATTGCCGTGACCGCGCTTTTGCGCATTGACTGCAACTTTACGCGGCAGGTCGGAAAAACGGAGGTGCCCGCCGGAACCTATGTAACGCTGGGCGACGCGTGCATCTTCCTGTCCGCGCTGATTCTCGGCGGCCCGTGGGCGGCGCTGGTGTCCGCGGTGGGCTGTACGCTTGCCGACGTTTTTGTGGGCAGCTACAGCTACATTCTCGGAACCTTCCTCATCAAGGGCGGCATGGCGCTGTTCCTCGGAACTTTTGTAAAGCACTGCGATACCTGGAAAAAGTGCTTTGTGGTCGCTGCGATTGCGGAGGGCATCATGGTTCTGGGCTATTTTATCTTCGACCTTGTGGTGTTCGCTCAGTACAGCATTGCCGCGCAGGAAATTCCCGTAAATCTGGCGCAGGGCCTCGTCTGCGGCGCGCTTGGCGCGGTGCTGATTCGCTACCTGCCGCAGCAGATCAAAAGGGCGCGGGGCGAAGAGAAGCGGCGGGTACACTGAGATGAAGCTGACAGCGCTGGGGACTTGCGGCCCGTTTCCGCGGCAGGGCGGCGTCTGCTCCGGGTATCTCGTCGAGGACGGGGAGACCCGGGTGCTCTTTGACTGCGGCAGCGGCGTATTGGCAAGGCTTTTCGAACTCTGCCCGCTGAAGGAGCTGGACGCTCTGGTGCTCTCGCACCTGCACTTTGACCACTGCGGGGATCTGGGCGTGCTGCGCTATGCGCTGGAGGCCGGGTTTGGCGGCGAAGGCCCCCTGCGCGTGATAGCGCCCGCCGCGCCGAAAAATATCCGTTCGCTGCTGCTGCGCGCAGGCGTGTTTGCGCCGGAGGATGCGCGGGACGGGGCGGAATACCTGATCGGCAGCCTGACGGTTCGGCTGCATGCCATGCGGCATCCGGTGGAAACCTATGGCGCGGATATCCGGGATTCTCAGGGGCGCCGGCTGTTTTATACCGGCGATACCGGCCTGTTCGACGGGCTCGCAGCGCTGGCGCAGGGCGCGGATTTCCTGCTGGCGGACACCTGCTTTACGGATGCGCAGGCGGCGGAGCGGCCAAACGTACACATGAGCGTCAAGCAGGCCTGCTTTCTTGCAGAGCGCGCGGGCGTGGGGCGTTTGGGCTGTACGCACCATTTCGGCGGCGCGGAGAGAACCGCCATCCCCCTTGACTTTTCCCCGGCGACGGTGGTAAAAGATATGGGGTCCTATTGGGTGTAAAATGCGTTTTTTCGGTTTTTCAGCCGCAGAAGGCGCAAAAATATAGTAAATCAAAAAAGGAGAACGAAGACTATGGCAAAAAAGACGATTCAGGACATCGACGTCAGCGGGAAGAAAGTACTGGTTCGCGTAGATTTCAACGTTCCTCTCGCAGAGGACGGCACCGTCTCGGACGATAAGCGCATCGTTGCGGCGCTGCCCACGATCAAATACCTGCTGGAGAATAAGGCAAAGGTGATCCTCTGCTCGCATCTGGGCCGTCCCAAGGGCACGGTCAATCCGAAGTATTCCCTGGCGCCCGTGGGCGCGCGCCTGTCGGAGCTGCTGCCGGATACGAAGATCTGGTTTGCCGAGGATACCATCGGCGAGAGCGCAAAGACCGCCATCGCGGATATGAAGGACGGCGAAATCGTTTTGCTGGAGAACGTGCGCTTCTATCCGGAGGAGGAGAAGAACGATCCCGCCTTTGCCAAGGCCCTGGCTTCTCTTGCGGATATCTTTGTCTCCGATGCCTTCGGCACGGTACATCGTGCGCATGCGTCCACTGCGGGCGTGGCGTCCTACCTGCCCGCGGTCGCCGGCTTCCTCATCGGCAAGGAGCTGGGCGTGATGGGCGAGGCGCTGGAGAATCCGAAGCGCCCCTTCGTCGCCATCCTGGGCGGCGCAAAGGTTGCGGACAAGATCGGCGTCATCAAAAACCTGCTGGGCAAGTGCGATTCTCTGATCGTCGGCGGCGGCATGGCCTACACCTTCCTCAGGGCGCAGGGCTACGGCATCGGCACCTCGCTGCTGGATGCGGACAGCATTGATCTTGCAAAAGAGCTCATGGAAGAGGCCCGGGCCAAGGGCGTCAACCTCCTGCTGCCCGTGGACAATGTGGTGGCAAAGGAGTTCGACGCCAATGCCGAGCACAAGGTGGTCAAGTCCACCGAGATTCCGGACGGCTGGATGGGCATGGACATCGGCCCGAAAACCGTTGAACTGTTCCGTAAGACCATCGTTGAGGCGGCCACTGTGATCTGGAACGGGCCCATGGGCGTGTTCGAATTCCCCGCCTTTGCCGAGGGCACGAAGAAGATCGCCGCAGCCTGCGCCGAGTGCAGGGGCGTAACCATCATCGGCGGCGGCGACTCCGCTTCCGCGGTGAAGAAGCTGGGCTTTGCAGACAAGATGACCCATATTTCCACCGGCGGCGGCGCATCGCTGGAGTTCCTTGAGGGCAAGGTGCTGCCCGGCGTAGCCGTGCTGAACGATAAGTAAAAAACACAACAACAAGGATTGGAATTGAGGTTTAAGACGATGAGAAAACCCATCATTGCAGGCAACTGGAAAATGAACATGACCCCCGCCGAGGCGAAGGAGCTGGTCGGGGCGCTCGTTCCGCTGGTGAAGGACGCAACGTGCGACGTGGTCATTTGCCCGCCCTTTGTGGATCTCTGCGCGGTGAAGCCGCTGCTGGAGGGCACGAACATCCATCTCGGCGTACAGAACATCCACTGGGCGGAGAAGGGCGCCTTCACCGGCGAGATTTCCGCGAACATGCTGAAGGCCCACGGCGTGGAGTTCGCCATCATCGGCCACAGCGAGCGCAGGCAGTATTTTGGCGAAACGGATGAAACCGTCAATCTGCGCGCAAAGGCCGCCATCGCCGCCGGCATTACGCCCATCATCTGCGTGGGCGAATCGCTGGAGCAGAGGGAAAGCGGCGTGACCGATTCCATCGTGACCGGTCAGACCCGAGCGGCGCTGGCCGGCATCGATGCTGTGGACGTGAGGAAACTCGTCATTGCCTATGAGCCCATCTGGGCCATCGGCACGGGCAGGACCGCCACCAAGGAGGACGCCAACGCGACCATTGCCGTGATCCGCGGCGCGATTCGCGAGGCCTGCGGCGAGGAAACGGCCGATGCGGTGCGCATCCAGTACGGCGGCAGCATGAACCCGAAGAATGCGGCCGAGCTCATGAGCATGCCGGAGATTGACGGCGGCCTGATCGGCGGCGCCAGCCTCAAGGCGGAGGACTTCTCCAGGGTGGTCAACTACTGATGAAACCGATTACCGCTTTGTTGATTCTGGACGGCTTCGGCTGCCGGGAGAGTGAGGAGTTCAATGCCATCAGGACCGACGGCATTGAGAATATCAGGGCGCTCTGGGAGAGCTATCCCCACACCATGCTGCAGGCAAGCGGTATGGATGTGGGGCTTCCCGAGGGGCAGATGGGCAACTCCGAGGTGGGACACCTGAACATCGGCGCAGGACGCATCGTGTATCAGGAGTTTACGCGCATCTCAAAAGCCATCGCCGACGGGGATTTCTTCCAAAATCCCGCTTTTCTGGGCGCTGTGGAGAACTGCAAAAGGCACGGCTCCGCGCTGCATCTGATGGGGCTGTGCTCCGACGGCGGCGTCCACAGCCACCTGACGCATCTGTACGCGCTGGTGCAACTGGCAAAGGATCATGGCCTGGAGAAGGTGTATGTCCACTGCTTCATGGACGGGCGCGATGTGCCGCCCTCCAGCGGCAAGGGCTTTGTGCAGCAGGTCGAGGAAAAGCTCCGGGAGATTGGCGTTGGCAGAATTGCCACCGTCATGGGGCGCTACTATGCCATGGACCGGGACAACCGCTACGAGCGGGTGGAGAAGGCCTATGCCGCCCTCACCTATGGCGAGGGACAGACCGCGGAAAGTGCTGCGGAGGCCATGCAGAACAGCTATGACGCGGGTGTGACGGATGAATTCGTGGTGCCCACGGTGGTGCTTACGGACGGAAAACCCACGGCCACCATCGCGGCCAACGACGCCGTGATCTTCTACAACTTCCGTCCCGACCGTGCCAGGGAGATCAGCCGTGCCTTTATCTTTGAGGAGTTTGACGGCTTTGCGCGGAAGAAGGGCTATTTCCCGCTGTATTATGTCTCCATGACGCAGTATGACAAGACCTTCGACGGGCGGCTCCACGTTGCGTTTCAGCCGGAGTCTCTGGACAATACGCTGGGCGAATACCTTGCAAAGCAGGGAAAAACCCAGCTTCGCATTGCGGAGACGGAGAAATATGCGCACGTTACCTTCTTCTTCAACGGCGGCGTGGAAGCGCCCAACGAGAACGAGGACCGCGCGCTGATTCCCTCGCCAAAGGTGGCAACCTATGATCTCAAGCCCGAGATGAGCGCCTACGAGGTGGCGGACGAGGCGGTTAAGCGCATTGAGAGCGGCAGGTATGACGTGATGATTCTGAACTTTGCCAACTGCGACATGGTGGGCCATACCGGCGTCATGGACGCCGCGGTTGCGGCAGTGCATGCGGTGGATTCCTGCGTGCAGATGGTGGTGGAGGCCATCCTGCGCACCGGCGGCCGCTGCATCATTACGGCCGATCATGGAAACGCCGAGCAGATGTGGGATGCGCAGGAGAATGCGCCCTTTACCGCGCACACCACCAACCCCGTGCCCTGCATCCTCGTGGACAACGCGCGGCGGGATGCGGCGCTGCGGGACGGCGGACGCCTCTCGGATCTTGCGCCGACGCTGCTTACGCTGCTGGGACTGCCGGTTCCCGCCGAAATGACGGGGAAATCCCTCATAAAATCCTGAGACGGACGGGCGTTTTTGCTTGCACTATGCCACTGTGCTATGATATAATGCACAGTGCAGTCAAATTTGGAGGAAATACAGATGAGCGTACTTTCGACCGTTATTACCATCGCGCTGGTTCTCGTTGCGATCGCGATAATCATCGTGGTGTTGGTGCAGAAGACCAAGTCCGCCGGTATGGGCTCCGCGTTCGGCGGGGATACCGCGTCGTTTACCGCAAAGGGCAAGGCGGCCAGCCGGGAGGCTAAGCTCCAGAAGCTGACGGTGATTCTGGGCATCGTTTTTGGCGTTCTTGCCATCGTTCTTGCGATTGTCGGCTGATGCAGGGAGAATTCCCTTTTGCGCTCTGCATACCACGCGGAGCGCTTCTTTTTGTTTGCCCGGGCAACGATGCCGCGGGGATGGCAAATTCCCCAAGAGCATGGCAGGGAAGGCGAGGGACGACTTTGGCTGCGCCTAGGGGCCTTTGTTCCGACGCTCTGCGGAGCGGGGTTAGCGGCCCGCCGGGGTTCGGACGGAGCGGGGAGCGCTGCGGGGAAAGGGTTACGTCCGCCCCACGTGGAACAGTGCGGAGCGGATTCGGTTCCGGGAATCTGCTGTTTTTCTTGACGCAGTACCAAAAAACGGGTATGATGATTACGGATCGTATATTATTTTGAACGGAAGGAACGATTCCATGCCGGTAAAGCGGGGAACAAAGCTGCTTGCGCAGAACAGAAAAGCGCGGCACGATTATTTTATCGAGGATACCTATGAGTGCGGCATTGCCCTTGTGGGAACGGAGGTCAAGTCCATTCGGCAGGGACAGCTGAACCTGAAGGACAGCTATGCCCAGGTGAAAAACGGCGAGCTGTTTCTCATCGGCATGCACGTTAGCCCCTATACACAGGGCAACATCTACAATCATGACCCCTTCCGCACGCGGAAACTTCTGGCGCACAAGCGGGAGATCAAAAAACTGGGCGCGGCCCAGCAGACGGAGGGCATGAGCCTTGTGCCGCTCTCGCTGTATCTCAGGGATGGCAAGGTCAAGGTGGAGCTTGCCGTTGCCAAGGGAAAAAAACTGTATGATAAACGCCACAGCATTGCAGAGCGCGACGCCGGGCGGGAAATGCAAAGAAAAATGAAGGAGATCCGCCGATGAGACCCCTGCCGTTTACCAAGGAACAGATGGAGCGCATTACAAAGGAATACCCCACGCCCTTTCATATCTATGATGAAAAGGGGATTCGTGAGAATGTCCGCAGGCTGCAAAGGGCCTTTGCCTGGAACAGGGGCTTTCGCGAATACTTTGCGGTAAAGGCGCTGCCGAACCCGGTGATTATGAAGATTCTGCACGAGGAGGGCTGCGGCATGGACTGCTCCAGCCTGACCGAGCTGATGCTCTCCGGCGCGGTGGGCATTACCGGGCATGACATCATGTTTTCCAGCAACGATACGCCGGCGGAAGAGTTTGAACTGGCCAGCGAGATGGGCGTCCTCATCAATCTTGATGACATTACGCACATCGATTTTCTGAAGGAGCACGGCGGTATTCCGAAAACCATCAGCTGTCGCTTCAACCCTGGCGGCGAGTTCATGCTGGGCAACACCATCATGGGCAATCCGGGGGACGCCAAGTACGGCTTTACCAGAGAACAGCTCATCGAGGGCTTCAAAAAGCTGAAGGCCTATGGCGCGGAGATTTTTGGCCTGCATGCGTTCCTGGCGAGCAATACGACCGACGAAAACTATTATCCCACGCTTGCGCGGCGGCTGTTCCAAATGGCCGTGGAACTGCGCGATCTCACTGGTGCGGATGTCCGCTTCATCAACCTTTCCGGAGGCATCGGTATTCCATACCGTCCCACCGACCGGGAAGCCGATATTGCCTACATCGGCAGCGAGGTGGAGCGCGTTTATAACGAGATTATCCGGCCGGCGGGCATGGAGCTTTCGATCTATACGGAGCTTGGCCGCTACATCACCGGCCCCTACGGGTATCTGGTCACCCACGCAATCCATGAGAAGAATACCCATAAGCATTATATCGGTCTGGACGCCTGCGCCTGCAACCTGATGCGCCCGGCCATGTACGGGGCGTACCATCACATTACGGTGCTGGGCAAGGAGAACGCGCCGCTGTCGCAGCTCTACGATGTGACGGGGTCGCTTTGTGAAAACAACGATAAGTTTGCCGTGGACAGGCCGCTTCCGAAGATCGACATCGGGGATCTCGTGGTAATCCACGATACGGGTGCGCATGGCTTTTCCATGGGGTACAATTACAATGGCAAACTCCGCAGCGCCGAAGTGCTGCTGGAGCCCGACGGTTCGACAAAGCTGATTCGTCGGGCGGAAACGCCAAAGGATTATTTTGCTACGCTGGACTTCTTGCCTCTTTTTGAAACGTAAGGTATAATATAGATGTGTACGGTTGCCCGTAGCATGGCGAGGAAGATGCCTCCGCCTGCAAACGGACTGCCGGACAGGATTTACAGCTTGGGGGCGAACATGGTTTCGACGGGGATCATGGAGGCCGGATAAGCGAGCCGAAGCCCCGTGCTTCGTTAAAAACGGGAACAGTTTTAAAGTAACTGACAACAACAATACTTTAGCAGTCGCGGCGTAACAACGCCAGCGTCCGTCCGCCCGCAAAAACTTACCGTTGCGGATCCGGGCGTCATTCAGGGTAGGGAACGAACCCGCCTAAGCTTTGCGGCGGGCCGGATTGATGAAGCTACCGGAACGCGGATCCCGTCGCTGGGAGCCGCGGAAAGGGAATTTTAAAACGGCGACTACGCTCGTAGAAAGTTCTGTTGACAGGTTTTCGGACGGGAGTTCGACTCTCCCCGCCTCCACCAAAGCAATCAAATCCGAACCCAACGCCGATTGGTGAGGGGTTCGGATTTGTTGTTTATTTCAGCACTCTCTATAAATAAAATGATTTGGAGAGTGATAAGATGAACAGGACGAAAATTAACAAGGCGCGAATCGGACGGTACGGGAGCAAGCTGCTTTCGTACATGAAGGAGCACAACCAAAATATGTATACGGAATTGCTCTTTTCTGGCTGTTTGGAGGATTGGCTCGCAGAACAGAACGAGATATGTAAAGAGAAGATTTGGGAGTATGCCCAACGGATCGCCAAAGCGCGAGGCATCACGGAGGAACTCAAAGCCCGCGACCAAATGGCTTGGGTCGGCGCGATGAACACAATTCGGGCGCAGGCGAAGGAAACTGCCGCTTCAAAAATATCGGATAACGATTGGCGCGGGCGTGAGATAATCTCGTCCGCGCTGTAACGTGTTTCTGTATCGGCCCTATTCCCTGATCAGCCTGAACGCACACTCATAGCCGATATACTCTGCCTCGGGTGCCGTCAAGAGTTATGCGCAAATTCGTTTGCAGGCTCTGGCTGAATGAGGTCAGCCGGCAATAGAGACGTCTTCCAAAGTCGCCTCCAAGTGCTTCATAT
>SFNQ01000028.1 GCA_004554165.1 Clostridiales bacterium
CAACGGCAAGGTAGAGCGCAGCCACCGTGAGGATCAGCGTCGCTTCTACGACTCCCATCGCTTCTACTCCCTTGCCGACTTCGATGCTCAGCTGGCTGTGTATCGAAGAGCCTCCAATCACCGTCCTATGCGCCCTTTACTGTATAGCTCTCCCGACGATTTCCTTCATAGCTATTCTGTCCAACATGTTTGACAAACCTACAAACCGTGGAAACGACAGAAATACAGTTGCCGCCGCCGTGAGAGTCGCGCGTGCTATTGACAAGCCATTGGAGATAGTATATAATCAAAAATCAGAATAAAAATACAAATCTGATGGGTGGACAAAACTTTGACAGAAAACAATTTGCATAGGAAATACGGCCTTTTTACCGCCATCGCAATGGTTGTCGGCATTGTGATCGGCTCGGGCGTGTTTTTTAAGGCGGAGAAAATCCTCCTGGCAACCGGCGGAAATCTGACGATCGCGATTTTTGCATGGGTGATTGGCGGCCTTATCATGGTGGTCTGTGCCTATACCTTTGCGACCATGGCGACCAAGTATGAACATGTCAACGGCATTATCGACTATGCGGAGGCGGCGCTGGGCAGCGGCTATGGATACTATGTCGGCTGGTTCATGACCTTTGTCTATTATCCGGCGATTACCTCGGTGCTCGCGTGGGTGTCGGCCCGGTATCTCTGTGTACTGCTTGGCTTTAGCATCACGGGAGGAGAATGTCTGGCGCTTTCCGGCTTTTTCCTGATTGCAACCTATGCGATGAACGCCCTGTCGCCAAAGCTGGCCGGAAAATTTCAGGTTTCAACCACGATAATCAAGCTGATCCCCCTGCTATTGATGGCGGTGGTTGGGCTGATCGTGGGTCTGGTCAACGGAATGACCATTGAGAATTTTAAAACCGTGGTCAATCCCGACGTCCATCAGGGCAACGCGCTGCTCACCGCTGTGGTCGCAACCGCGTTTGCCTACGAGGGCTGGATTGTTGCAACGAGCATCAACGCGGAGCTGAAGGACGCCAAAAAGAACCTGCCCCGCGCGCTTGTCGCGGGAACGCTGATCGTAGCCAGCGTCTATATTCTGTACTATATCGGCCTGACCGGTGGAATTTCCAATGCGGAAATGATGCAGGGCGGAGAAGCTGGGGCAAAGCTGGCCTTTTCCTCCGTCTTTGGGCGAATCGGCGGCACCGCGCTGTTTGTTTTTGTGGTGATATCGTGTCTTGGAACGCTGAACGGCCTCATGCTCGGCTGCAGCCGGGGTCTGTACTCTCTTGCGGCGCGCAATGAGGGCCCCCGACCCGACATTTTCCGGCAGGTGGATCCCGTTACGAATATGCCGACCAATTCGGCTGTGGTTGGTCTGCTGATGTGCGGCGCATGGCTGGTGTATTTCTATGGCGCCAACCTGACCACGCCCTGGTTTGGTCCCGTTTGTTTCGACTCCTCGGAGCTGCCGATTGTTACGCTGTATGCTTCGTATATTCCGATTTTCCTGATGCTCTGCAAGAAGGAGAAGGAGCTGTCGCCCTTCAAACGTTTCGTAATGCCCGCGCTTGCCATCTGCGGCTGCATATTCATGCTCTATGCCGCGGTTGTTGCGCATGGTATCGCTGTGGCCTGGTATCTTGCGGTGTCCGTGGTCATCATGCTGATCGGCGTGATTTTCCGCAAGGGAAGAAAAACCGGCGCAAAATAAAGATTGAAAACCATTTCCCGTACCGGCCCTCTGCGATTTTTCATGTCCCAGAGGGCTTGATCTTTGCTGAATCTGAAATGATAAGGCGCACCCTGCGGGGTGGGCCTCAGAGTGTCGAAAAAGTGGCTGAACGCCACTTTTTCGAGCATTCACAGGTTTTGCCTCTCGCATTCGCTCCCGGGCGGCAAAACCTGCAAAGTACGAAAACCTCTGGGTTTTCATCCGTTCTGACGCACTTGTCGTCAGAGCCGGATGGAACATAAGGGGCTGCGGCCCCTTATCAACCCTGGCGGTATTGAGCGTTTCGATATCGAGCTTCGAAAAATCCCGTACCGTTTTCTCAAGGGCGATGATGGTCTCGTTGAGCGCGTCAAAATCGAGGCCGTTGATCTTGGCAAGCGCGGCATCCATGCCGCTGATTACCGCCGTACTCTGGCCGGCGAGAACCTGTACGTCGCCAAGGATTTCATCAACGCGCTGCATGTCAAGCGCGTTTACGGTGACGTTGATGTTGTCCACCATATGATACAGCGAGGGCAATAAGGTAGCGGCAGCCACCACCGCGACCAGCGCAATGAGGGAGACGGCAATCAGGCAACCGCGCAGCAGCCGGATTTTGCGCCCACTGCTTGCGTTTTGCTCTACCAGTTCCGCGCGGATGCTGCGCAGCAGCGAAAGCTCGTCCTCCGGCGCTGGGCAGGAAACGGGCGCCGGTTCCATCAGCCCATCTTCGTGCGACAGCGGGCAATCCTTCTTTTCCAATTCGTTTTCCATGTTGTAATCCCTCCCGGTGTTGCGGCTTTTTTTCATCATACCCCGGAATGTGGGTCAGATGCAAGGATTTTCGACGCATTGCGGCAAAGCGTGCCGTCAAATCCGGTATTTGGCGGAATATCCCTTGAACGCTTCGCGGAACTCCTCATTATCCGGCTGCTTGATGTCGTTAAGATACGCATGCATGTCGAAAGAATTCTGCGCAATCTCAATGATGCAAACGGCAATGTTCGAGCAGTGATCGGAAACGCGCTCATAATTGTTCAGAAGATCGGAGAGTACGAAGCCAAGCTCAATGGTGCAGACGCCCTTTTGCAGCCGCTCCACATGGCGCATTTTCACCTGGTCGATCAGCCCGTCGATCACCTGCTCCAGCGGCTCGACGGCGGAAGCAAGGGCGAGGTCGTTCTTTTCAAAGGCGGACATGGCAAGGGACAGAATCTCCGTCAGCGCGCTGCTGAGCACAGAAACCTCGGCCGTCGCCTCCTTGGAAAAGTGAATTTTCTTTTCATGCATTTCCCGGGCAACATCAAGAAGATTGAGCGCGTGGTCGCCAATCCGCTCAAAATCCCCGATCACATGCAGCAGCTTTGTCACATGGCGGCTGTCCTGATCGGTGAGGTCCCGACTGGCAATCTTGACGAGGAAGGTGCCGATCTTGTCCTCAAACATGTCGAGCTTGTCCTCGTTCTCCACAATTTGCTGTGCCTTCTTTTCGTCAAAATTATCCAGCAGGGAGATGGCGGTAAGCAGCGTGTCCTTTGCAAGCACGGACATGCGCACGGTCATATTTCCGCACTCCGCAATGGCGAAGGAGGGCGAATTGAGGAGGCGTTCGTCCAGAAAAGCGTAGGTCTCCTCCTGATCCTTCCTTTCCGGCACGAGCATGTAGGCCAGCCGCTCCAGTTGACGCGAAAAGGGTAGCAGCATGGCGGTGGTCACGACGTTGAAAACGCTGTGGCAGAAGGCTATGCCCAGCGGAGAGACCACGTCCTCCACAAAGGCAAAATGGAAAATTGCGTCGGCGCCGTAAAACAGGATCAGGCAGATCACCGTGCCGATCACATTGAAGGACATATGGACGGCGGCGACCCGCTTTGCGTTCCGGTTGACGCCGATGCTGGACAGCAGCGCCGTAACGCAGGTGCCGATATTCTGGCCCATAATGATGGGAAGAGCCATGCCAAAGCTGATGCTCCCCGTCAGCGACAGCGCCTGTAAAATACCCACGGAGGCTGCCGAGCTCTGAATAATCCCGGTAAAGACCGCGCCGACCAGAACGCCGAGCACGGGGTTTTTGAACATCACGAGGACATTGGAGAATTCGGGGGATTCCGCCAGCGGACTGACTGCGCCGCTCATCAGCTCCATGCCGCACATCAGGACGGAGAAGCCGATCAGGATGTTGCCGATATCCTTATGGCGCGACTTTTTGGACGCCATGATGAGGAGAATGCCGACAATGGCAAAGAGGGGGGCAAAGGATTCCGGCTTGAGCAGACGCACAAAGACATTGCTGCTCTCCACGCCCACAAGACTCAGAATCCAGGCCGTCAGCGTCGTTCCGACGTTGGAGCCCATAATGATGCCGATGGTCTGCCCGAGCTTCATAATGCCCGAGTTGACAAGGCCAACCAGCATCACCGTCAGCGCGGAGGAGGATTGTATGGCAATGGTCAGTCCCGCGCCCAGCGCAAGGCTTTTGAAAGGGTTGGAGGTCATCTTTTTGAGCGTCTGTTCAAGGCGGCCGCCCGCCAGCTTTTCAAGGCCGGACGACATGACGTGCATACCGTACAGGAAAAAGGCGACGCCGCCGCCCAGGGTAATAAACGAAAACAAGTCCATCCCAAATCTCTCCTTATTTTCTAACTTGACATCCGGCGAATTCAGTGCCCCCGTCTGTTCCGGGAAAGGGATCCGGCCTGCTTTGCGCACGTTTGCCGGATGAATCCCGGGGAACATCTCCGCCCTGCTGCGAACACCTGCGCGGCCGAACTGAAAAGCGGCGAAAGCGCTGCCGATGAGGCGGGAATACCGTCGGAGTCTGCGATTACGGGCAACGGGCTTTCCCGCTTCCCGCACGCTGCATACAACAAATACAAATTGACACAATTTTAGCATAAGCAGAGCAGGTAAACTCTAACAGCGGAGTATTGTTAAATCTATGTTAAATGCCCGGGCGCAGCCCGAATGCTTTGAGCGCCAAAAGAGCGTGAATCTGGTTCCGCGCTCAAAATTTTACATAAGTTTGATTGATTGCGGCGCTTTTATTCAGTATAGTTAAATTATAATCAAACTTTGGAGGCAGTCTGTGATCTATCTGCTTGAGGATGACAGCAGCATTCGGGAGCTGCTGGTCTATACGCTCAACAGCCAGGGGCTGGACGCCGAGGGCTTTGGTCTGCCCTCGCAGTTTTGGAGCGCCATGGAGCATGCGCATCCCAATCTGATCCTGCTGGATATCATGCTGCCGGAGGAGGACGGCCTTGCCGTGCTCAAGCGTCTGCGCGGCGCCGCACGGACTGCGGAGATTCCGGTTATCATGCTGACCGCAAAGGGGACGGAGTATGACAAGGTCATAGGCCTTGACAGCGGCGCAGACGATTATATCGCAAAACCCTTCGGCATGATGGAGCTGCTCGCGCGTATCCGCGCGCTGCTGCGCCGCACGGGGGAGGAACGCACGCAGGCGGGCGACTATCGCTGCGGCGCCCTGCTCGTCTCCCCGGAAAGGCACCTTGTGGAGGTGAACGGAGAATCCGTGGCGCTTACGCTCAAAGAGTTTGAACTGCTCTGCCTGCTGCTGGAAAACCGCGGCATTGTCCTGACGCGTACGCAGATCCTCGATCGAATCTGGGGCTATGCTTTTGACGGAGAGAGCCGCACCATCGACGTGCATATCCGTACGCTCCGGCAGAAACTGGGCGCTGCCGGAAGCTGCATTGAGACCGTGCGTGGATATGGCTATCGGATTGGAAAGGACGATTCCCCATGAGGAAAAAAATCTTTCGGGCGATCTCCGCTGTGGCGATCGGCATCCTGCTGGCGTCACTTCTTTTGACTTTTGGGGTGCTGTACCGTTACTTTGACAGGCAGTTTCAGGCGGAGCTTGCGAACAGCGCCGCCTATATTGCCCAGGGCGTGATGCATGAGGGGGCCGGATATTTTGAAGGACTTCAGACGGAAAACGGCCGCATTACCTGGATCGCCGCCGACGGTACCGTATTGTATGACAGCTTTGCCGATGCGTCTGCGCTGGAAAACCACGCCGCCCGCGGCGAAGTGCAGGACGCCCTGCGGGAAGGCGCCGGCAGCAGCATGCGTTTCTCCGAAACCAACGGCGAGACAACGTATTATTATGCGCTCCGGCTCGACGATGGGACCATCCTGCGCATATCCAACACGCGGTATTCATTGATTTCTCTTGTCCTGAGCATGACGGCGCCGCTTATCGTGATCTTTCTGATTGCCATCGCAATCTGCGCCCTTATCGGCACACGGCTTTCCCGGCAGATTGTGGAGCCGATCAACAGGATCGACCTCGATCACCCGGAGCAATGCCGGGTTTATGATGAACTGTACCCGCTGCTGGGGAAAATACAGCTGCAAAAGCATATCATTGCAGAACAAATCCAGCAGATGCAGCAGCAGCAGCAGGAGTTTTCCGCCATTACAAAGAACATGTCCGAAGGCTTTCTCGTGCTCGATCGGGAGGGGCGGATTCTCTCCTACAACGACAGTTTGCTGCTGATGCTCAATCTTGGCGCCGTGGCATTCCATGAAAAGCGGGATGTCCTTGCGCTGCCGCTGGACGATAGCTTTCGCACGGCTGTTCTGCTGGCGCTTTCCGGCGAGCACGATGAGCGGCATATGGAGGCAAACGAACGGCACTATCTCATCATGGCGAATCCTGTCCATAGCGGCGAGACCATCTCCGGCGCGGTCATCGTCGTTCTCGATCATACTGAGAAAGAGAATGGCGACGTTATGCGCCGTGAGTTTACGGCCAACGTTTCCCATGAGCTGAAAACCCCTCTGACCTCCATCTCCGGCACCGCGGAAATCCTGAAAAACGGCTTTGTCCGCCCCGAAGACGTGCCGCACTTTGCGGACAACATCTATCGCGAAGCGCAGCGGCTCATTGCCCTGGTAGAGGATATCATCAAGCTCTCGCAGCTGGATGAAAACAATGTGACGCTGGAAAAGTCACCGGTGGACCTGTATGATCTCTCCGCCTCCGTTATCGAGCGATTGGCCGCCCCCGCGCAAAAGCGCGGCGTTACAATGCGGCTTGAGGGCGTTCACGCTGAGGTTTGCGGCATTGAGCGGATTCTGGATGAGATCATTTATAACCTCTGCGATAATGCCATCAAGTACAACCGGGAGAACGGAGAGGTCGTTCTCAGCGTCAGCAAAGCGGAGGGTCATACCCGCTTTACCATCCGCGATACCGGCATTGGTATTCCGCCTGCCCATCAGGAGCGCGTTTTTGAACGCTTTTACCGCGTAGATAAAAGCCACTCCCGTGAAATCGGCGGAACCGGCCTCGGTCTCTCCATCGTCAAGCATGGCGTGGCCTATCATGATGCCGCGCTGCATCTTTTCAGCGAACCCGGACGGGGGACCACCGTCAGCATCGACTTTTGACACCCGCCGCAGGCAGGGGGCCGCAGGGTCTGAAGGGATATATGGCAGGCCGCAGCTGCCGCAGGCCCGCTTGCAATACCCCGGTATTTCTTCGCTCGTTTTCTCTGCGCCGGCTTACGCTGTGCTCCTGAAAGTGCGCCGGCTTCCAGGCGCCTGATTGTATATCGAAGCCCACTCGTTAGACGAGCGGGTCAGAGTGTCAAAAGAAGTGGCTGAACGCCACTTTTTTGAGTTTTACGGGTTTTGCCTCTCGCATTCGCTCCCGGGCGGCAAAACCCGCAAAGTACGAAAACCTCTGGGTTTTCCGGGGTTTTCGACAGACTGACCTACTCGTTAGACGAGTGGGGTTCGAATTTGCAAAGGCAGGACGGCATGGCCTGCGCCATGCCGTCCTGCAAGGGTGGAAGCGCTTTCCGGCCCTTGACTCTGATCCCGTTCTTCCGTCCCGCTCAGGCAAAGACCGCTTCGGTGACGAGAAACTCCGTCTGTGGCATTGCAGCCACGATGGAAGCGGGAACCTGGCGGGAGACCGTTCCCGCGGCGAGACACTGTTCAATTTGCGCTACGGCTGTGCGCTTTGCGGCCGAGTTTGCAAGGAGGAAAATACGGCGCGCCTCCGCCGCGTTGGCAAGGCCGATGGTCACGCCCGTTTTCAGCGCCGGCGCTTCCTTTTGGAAATACTTCTGCGCCACGGTTGCGGTCACGGGGGAGACGGCGGCCACATGGCTGCGCAGCGTGGGATCGACGCCCGGCTCGTTGAGCGCCACATGACCGTTGACGCCGATGCCGAACACGATGGCGTCAAAACCGCCGTGCGCCGCCAGAAAGCGTTCCGCACGGAGACACTCCGTCTCCGGATCGGCCAGGCCGTCGAAGAGAAACACATCGCCGCCAAAGCCGGCCTCCCGGAGAAAATGGCGCCGGAGAAAATCCGCCATTGCGCCGTCCGCGTCCTGCGAAAGACCGCACCACTCGTCCATGCCCATGAAGCTGGCGCGGGAGAGGGACAGCGCTCCCGACCGCACCCGCGCATTCAGCGCGTCAAACACGGGGAAAGAGGAGGTGCCGGCGGCAATGCACAGCAGAGCGTCCGGCTTTTCCCGCAGAATGGCCGCCAGCTGCTCCGCCACATAGCTGCCCAGCGCCGCATCGTCCACAAAACGCTGCATGGGGCTTTACCTCCAGTTGTCCACGGGCTTTTTCGCTGCGGATGCGTAGGGCAGCGCCACCTTGCGGCCTTCCTTTGCGGAGGCATAGGCCGCGTGGATGACCTGGAGCACCGCTTTTCCGTATTCGCCGTCGGAAACCGGAGCCTTGTTGTTGCGCACACAGTCGACAAAGTGGGCAAGCTCCTGGGGATAGCCCTGGTTGAACGCTTCCTCAAAAATGGGGTAGGTCCAGCCCGTGGTAGCGCCGGCCTTCTCGCTTGCGTAGTCATAGCCCTCAAGACTGTACATCTGGGAGGCGTTGCCCTGAAACAGGTCGGAATAGCAGACGCCCTTTTCGCCATAGACCTCGATGCAGTCCTGCATGCCGCCCTGCTTGACCCAGCTGTCCTCTCCGATGCAGAGCACCTTTTTGCCGTTGGTTTCAAACTCGATCTGCGTGATCGCGTGGTCCTCCGCATCGGTGTCGTGATAGACGTGCATAAAGTTGCCGTAGACGCTCTTCGGCGCGCGGCATTTCAGCATCCACATGAACCAGGCGATGGCATGGCAGCCCATGTCCATCATGACGCCGCCGCCGGATTTGTCGGATTCATAGAACCAGCGGCTGTGCGGGCCGGAGTGCTTCTCGCACTGCTTGAGCATGTAGACCTGACCCACGGCGCCGCTCTCCACGATGGCCCGCACGCGCTCATACTTTGGCGCAAAGCAGAGTTCCTCCGCATACATGAGGAGCTTGCCGCTTTCCCGGCAGGCGGCGATCATCTCGTCCGCCTCCGCAATGGAGAGGCAGAGCGGCTTTTCGATGATGACATGCTTTCCGGCCTTTGCCGCCTTGAGGCATGCGCCGTGGTGCAGATGGTTGGGCAGGCAGATGTCCAGAATGTCGCAGTCACATTCGGCAAGCAGCCGGTCCACGTCGTCGTAGGCGGCAGGTACGCCCATCTTCTCTGCGAATTTCTTCGCCCTGTCCAGATGATGGGAATACACCGCAACGACCTCGGCGTCGTGTACAAAGCGCTGGTAAGAAGAGATATGAATTTCCGAGATAAAGCCGCAGCCCAGTACGGCGATTCTGGTCCTGCTCATTCGCTTTTCCTCCTGCGTTGTTTTTACATATACTGCTTCATGAAGCGGTAGCTCTGCTCGATACCTGCGCGCACGTCGTCCACCGAGCCCTCGTAAGCCTTGTCCTCCACCTCGATGCAGGCGGGGCCGCTGTAGCGGATATCGTTGAGCGCCGAAACAAACGCGCCAAAGTCCACGCCGCCAAGCCCGGGGAGTTTCGGGGAATGCCACAGCGCCGGGTAGGAGAAGAAGCCGTAATCGTCCACCTTTTCCGGATAGATTTTGATGTCCTTGAAATGGACGTGGTAGATGCGATCCTTGAACTCGTAGACCGGCTTGATGTAGCTTGCGCCAATGAGATAGGGGTGCGAGGGGTCATAGTTCAGGCCCAGCGCCGGGGAGGGAATGCGGCGGAACATCTCGCGCCAGATGGCAGGCGTGCAGGCCAGGTTGTTGCCGCCGGGCCATTCGTTGACCGTATACAGCATGGGGCAGTTTTCAATGGCGATCTTTACGCCCTTCTGCTCTGCGTAGGCGACGATGGGCGTCCAGACGGTTTCAAATTTGTCCAGATTTTCCTCGACGGTCCTGGTTTTGTCCCGCCCGATGAAGGTGGTGATCATGTTGATGCCCATCAGCGCGGAAGCGTCGATCAGGCGGTAAATGTGCTTGATCGCTACGTCTGCCGTCTCGGCGTCGGCATCCAGCGGATTGGGATAGTAGCCAAGAGAGGAAATGGAAACGCCCCTGTCCTCGGCATACTTTTTGTAGTAGAGGAGCTTCTTGTCGTCACATTCGTTCAGGTCGATGTGGGTGATGCCCGCATAGCGGCGGATGGCCTTACCCCTGGGCCAGCAGCAGACCTCGACGCAGGAGAAGCCGACCTTTGCGGCATAGTCGATGACCTGTTCAAAGGTATCGTCCGGGAGTATGGCGGAAACGAGTCCGAGCTTCATCATAATGGTAGCCTCCAGTTCTTGAATTTGGTTGTATCCTTGGTTGCATCAGAGCGATTTCATAGTTTCACGCAAAAAGCGCACTGCCATGCGGATATCCTCCGCGCCGTTTTTGACCTCGCGCTCAATGGTGAGATAACCGTCATAGCCGGTTTCCCTGAGCGCCTTCAGATAGGGGATCCAGCGGACGGAGCCCTCCCCGAGGGGCGTTTCCTCGCAGCAGCCGCAGGTGGCCGCCCATTCGAGGCCGCCCTCCGCGAACTGGTGGTAGAAGTCCGCAGGGGCGATCTTTCTGAGCGCACGTCCGTCCTTGGCATGGGTATGTACGATGGCTTCGCCCGCTGTCCGGACCGCCGCAACTTCATCGTCCGCTCCCACCATGACCAGGTTTGCCGGGTCATAGTTGATGCCGACGCCGGCGCCGCAGTCGTCGATCAGGCCGCGAAGCGTTGCGATTTTTTCCGGCCCGGTTTCCACGGCGATGAAGGAACCGAGAGCTGCGGCATAGCGCCCGGCTTCTCCCACGGCGTCCAGCATGATCCGGTAGCGGGGGTCGGCCCTGTCCTCCGGGACCACGCCGATGTGCGTGGTCACAATGCGGCAGTCCAGCAGATCGGCCATCTCCAGTACGCGCCTGAGGTAGTCCAGCTTGTCCGGATTGTCCTCCGCTTTTTCGAGCCCGTAGCCGCCAAGTTCTCCGCACAGCGCCGTAATGGCCTGGCGGCAGTCGCGCGCCGTTGTGCGGACGGCATTGATGAGCGCGCGATCCGCTGTGCGCGGGTCAAACGCATCCGCAGCATAGATCTGTACGCCCTCCGCGCCGCAGCGTTCGGATTCCCGTATGCCCTCGATCAGACCGACGCCAAACCAGTCGGCCAGCGTACCGATTTTGAACATGGCCGCTCCTTACTCGCCGACCTTGACCCAGCAGCCCTCCCGCGCGCTGCGGACAACGGCGTCGCAAAGGGTCATTTCGCGCAGGCCGTCCTCGAAGTTTGCGAAGATGCCGCGGCTGGTGTCGCCCTTTTCAATGGCGGCATAGATGGCCCTGAAGTTCTGCTTGAAGGTATCCGGGAAGCCCTCCACATGGCCGCCGGGATAGCTGATGGAAGTGGCGGCAAGCCGGCTCAGAATGGAGGGGTCCTTTGCGGCCTTCTGGTTGAAAGTATCCCTGCGGCCAATCCAGAGCTCGTTGCTGTCCTCGCTGTCCCAGTGCAGGGCGCACTTGCTGCCCGCAATGTCCAGGAGCATCTGGTTCTTCCTGCCGGCAAAGACCTGGCTGATGGTACAGGTGCCGTGCGCGCCGTTGTCAAAGCGGAACAGAACCGTGCAGTAATCCTCGGTATGGATTGGCTTTTCCTCATAATCCTCGGGGCGCAGCGCCATTCCGGAATAGGTGTCGATGGGCTTGAGCGGCTTCTTGCGGGTTTTGTGGAAGGTTTCAAAATCGGAAAAGACCTCCACTGCGCGCAGACCCGTAACGGCTTCCACCATGTCGATCCAGTGGGAACCGATGTCCGCAAACGCGCGGGACTCGCCGCTCATCTCCGGCTCGAGGCGCCAGCTGTAGTCCGTATCATAATACAGCCAGTCCTGGAGATATCCGCCGTGCACGGTGTAGATGTCGCCCACCTCTCCGCTCTCGACCATGGCTTTGGCCTGCATGACCTGCGGATACCAGCGGCAGTTGAAGTTGACGCCGGTGACGATGTTGTGCTCGCGGGCATAGGCGGCCAGCTGCCTGGCCTCCTCCAGCGTCTTGGTCAGCGGCTTTTCACAAACCACGGAAATGCCGCGCTCCATGGCGTACATTGCCATCTCAAAGTGCGAGGCGTTGGGCGTGCAGATGTGGACCACATCCGGCTTTTCCACGTCGATCATTTCTTTATAATTGTCGTATCCCTTGGGGACGCAGTGCGCTTCGGCCTTCGCCGCCGCATTCGGAATGTCGGAAACTGCGACCACCTCCACATTGCCAAGGCGGCGGAGCGCCTCGATGTGCGCCGCGCCGATAAAGCCAACGCCGATAACACAAGTTCTGAACCGTTTCACAATAGGACCTCCTTATAGTTTTAAAAGATATGTTGGATACGGTGTTGTATCTAGTATATCTCATGGTGAAAAAGATTGCAATGAAAAGACCAATTTTTTTGCTTTGGATGAAAATAATTGAAAACAATTGAATGCAAATGAAAATAGTGTTATAATGATTTCCGACACAAACAGGTTGGCGCCCAAATGGACGCCGACAAGGCGTTCGATACGCGGTTGCAGGCAGACGGGAGCGGTTGCTTTCAGAACTGTAGGCGCGAATTGGCGCGAAACGAAAAGAAAGGAAAGGTTTTTTCTCTATGAACACACTCAAAGCGCAAGACATCGCCGACATGATCGATCATTCTCTGCTGAATCCCGCTTTTACGGTCGAAGAGATCAGGCGCGGCTGCGAGATCGCCAAGGAATATCAATGCGTGACCGTCTGCGTTCGCCCCTGCGATGTGGAGCTGGCTGCGGAGATTCTCAAGGGCAGCAAGGTCCGCGTGACCACCGTGATCGGCTTTCCGCACGGCTCCAATCTCACCGATGTCAAGGTTTATGAAGCAAAACGGGCCATTGAGCAGGGTTGCGTGGAGATCGATGTGGTCCTCAATATCGGCAGGCTCCTCTCCGGCGAGTATGATTATGTGGAGAAAGATTTGAAGGCTGTGGTGGATGTTGCGCATGAAAAAAATGTTCTCGTCAAGGTCATTTTGGAGAACGCCTATTTGAACGACGAGCAGAAGATCGCCGCCTGCGAAATCTGCGCCCGGGTCGGCGCCGATTTTACCAAGACGTCAACGGGTTATGCGCCGGGCGGCGCCACCATTCATGACCTCAAACTCATGCGCGCGCATACGCCGGACAGCATGCAGGTTAAGGCGGCGGGCGGCGTACGCAAGCTTGACGACGCGCTGCTTGTCAAAGCCGTCGGCGGTACGCGCTTTGGCTGCACGCGCACGGCGACCATGCTGGACGAAGCAAGGGCCAGAGAGGCAGCCGGAACGCTGACGCTGCCCGGGATTACGGAGGATACGGAGTTTGAATCGGTTCTGGCCGCACGCGCAGCAAAATAAAGCGCGTGCATTGGCCGGGGTTTTCTGCTAAAATATAAGTATATATTGGTACAGGAGGACGCGCTCATGGAACCCATCGTGGAACAACTGATTGCTGCGACGGAATACCCTTCACCGCAACGCAAGGACTGGCGTATTGGCTGCATCGGTTCGGGCTTCATCATGGCGGACTGCCATTTGGTTTCCTATCGGAACGCAGGCTTTCAGCCCGTTGCGATCGCGTCGCGCACACCGGCCCATGCAGAGGCGGTTGCGCAGCGGCACCGGATTCCAAAGGTGTACAAAACCTGGCAGCAGATGCTGGAGGACGATGCGATTGAGATTCTGGATATCGCCTACCCGCCGGATCAGCAGCTGGCCATTGTGCGCGAGGCGGTTCAAAAGAAGCACCTTCGCGGCATCCTCTGCCAGAAGCCCATTGAGATGTCGCTGGAAAACGCGCGGGAAATCGTGCGGCTCGGCCAGGAGAACGGGAAAACCATCGCCGTCAATTCCAATATGCGCTGCGATCAGTCCATGCGTGCGCTCAAGTATCTGCTGGATACCGGCGAGCTTGGCGAGCCGGTGCTGGCGACCATCGAAATGCGCGCCATACCACACTGGCAGGACTTTCTGCGCCAGTATGACAAGCTGGAGATCTTCGGCATGGGCATCCACCATGTGGATTCCTTCCGCTTCCTCTTTGGCGATCCGCAGGAGATCACCTGCGTGTGCCGCACGGATCCGCGCAGCCGCTTCCCCCATGTGGACGGCATCACCCAGTATACCTTCCAGTACGACAACGGCTTTATGGCCACCTCTCTGGACGACGTCTGGGCCTGGCCGGAGGAGCCCTGCGAGAAGGACATCTATATCCGCTGGAGGGTTGAGGGCACCGAGGGTATGGCGGAGGGCACCATCGGCTGGCCCGAATATCCTGCCCGCTGCCCTTCCACGCTGCGCTTTACCTCAAAGCGCTATCCGAACCGCTGGATTGCGCCAACGTGGGATACGGTCTGGTTCCCGGATGCGTTTGAAGGGACGATGTCCGGGCTGCTGCGCGCTGTGGAGCAGGGGACGGAGCCCGAGATATCCGCCCGTGACAACATCCGTACCATCGCCTGCGTCGAGGCCTGCTACCGTTCCATTAAGGAAAAGCGTACCGTGGCGCTGGCCGAGCTGCTGCTGCCCACGGACTGACGGTTTCACGATACGGGTTCGAGCCGTCGCCGGCGCGGAAAAGCGGGCCGGCGGCGGGTGCTGGTTCCATACGATCAACAGAGAAGGAGAGAAGAGCAATGATCAGTGTTGGCATTTTTACCGGTTATTATCCCTACTCCATGGATGAGGTGATCCGCCGCATTAAAGCTTCCGATTTTAATTGTGTTCAGCTGGACGTGACGTTCAAGGATTTTGACGCGGCAAAAGAGCCGCTGACCAGGGAAAAGGCGAGGGAAATCCGCAATGCCTTCCGCGAAGCGAACCTGCCGGTCATCGCCGTATCCGCCTATACGAACTTTGTGCATCCCGATCCCGACGTTCGCAGAAAAAATATCGATTATCTTAAAATGATGCTGCGCCATGCCCGCGATCTCGGCTGTCCCTATGTGGCCAGCGAAACGGGTACCTATAACCTTGAGAGCGACTGGGTCTGGCATGAGAAAAACGCCAGCCCCGAGGTGTATGACGAGGCCATTGAGATCATCCGCGACCTTGCCGACTATGCGGGAGACTGGGGCGCCACCTTTATTGTGGAAAACTATGTCAACAACGTGATCGGATCGGTGGAGCAGGTGGAGCGCATGTTCCGCGACGTCAACAGCAAAAATCTGGGGCTGATCTGCGATCCTACCAACTATTTTGACGAAAACACCATTCAGGATGTGGACGGAACGATCAATCATATCTTCGACCGTCTCAGTCCCTATATGAAGATCGCCCATGCCAAGGACATCAGGCTTGCCACTGACACCGGTGAAAAGCACGCGGATATCGATGCGGACGCTTCGCACTCCTTCCGGGGTTCCGGCGGAGTGGAGCTGCCGGCGGCGGGCCTCGGGATTCTCAATTATGATCTGTACGTCAGGCGTCTTGCGCAGGAACATCCGAACATCCCGCTCATCATCGAGCATCTTGACGAGGGTGATATCGAGCGCGCCAAGCGCTTTACGGACGATACGCTCAAGCGCGCGGGCGTGTAAGCGCCGCGATAACATTGAAACACACAGGAGGAAACTTTCATGCAATACCGCATTGGCATCGATATGGGCGGCACAGCGATTAAGGCCGGGATCGTCGATGAGAACTATCAGGTGGTGTACCGCCATTCGCGCCCAACGGGTCAGGGATTTGAGCGTGTCGTGGCGGATATGGCAGCCGCGGCGCGCGAGGTGGCGGAGATGGCCGGCCTTGCCGTATCCGATTTTCCCTGCGTCGGCGTCGGAACGCCGAGCTGTATCAATCCCAATACGGGGCGGCTTGTTTTCTCCAACAATACCAACTGGCGCAACGTTCCGCTCCGCGAGGAGCTGGAAAAGCACCTGCCCGTTCCCGTATACATCGGCAACGATGCCAACTGCGCCATCATTGGCGAGGCACTCGCGGGCGCCGCGAAGGGCTGTGCCAACGTTATTATGCTCACGCTGGGAACCGGCGTGGGCGGCGGCGTTATCCTGAACGGAAAGCTCTATTGCGGTGGAGACGGCATGGGCACGGAGCTGGGGCATACGCCGCTGATTGCGGGCGGCTATCCCTGCACCTGCGGCATCAACGGCTGCCTGGAATCCTATGCGTCCGTGACCGCGCTGATCCGTCAAACAAAGGAGGCCATGGAAGCCCATCCCCAGTCCGCCATGCATGCATACTGCCGTGAGCACGGCGACGTATCCGGGCGAACGGCCTTCGACTGCGCAAGGCAGGGCGATGCCGCGGCGCTGGCCGTTGTGGATCAGTATATGGAGTATCTTGCAAACGGTATCGGCGGCCTTGTGAACGTTTTCCGCCCGGAGATCGTTCTGATCGGCGGCGGATTGTCGGGAGAGGGGGACTACCTGCTCAAGCCCCTGAACGAGCGCGTGAAAAAATACGTCTTTGCCAGCGACATCATCGGTGTGCCGCCCATTGTAAAGGCGGCGCTGGGCAACGCGGCGGGCACCATCGGCGCGGCCTGCCTTGACCAGATGTAGGGAAGTGACAATGCGCTTTGCGGTGGTGGGAACCAACTTTATTTCCCGCGAATTCGTCACGGCGGGGAGGAAGCTTGCGGGCTTCTCCCTCGCCGCAGTCTGTTCCCGCCGCAGGGAAACGGCCGAAGCCTTTGCGGATTCCTTTGGCGGCGCGCGTTGCCTGACGTCGCTGGAGGAACTGGCGGCCTGCGGCGACGTGGACGCTGTCTACATCGCCTCGCCGAACGCATGCCATGCGGCGCAGGCGGAGCGAATGCTCCGCGCGGGAAAGCACGTTCTGCTGGAAAAGCCCGCCTGCCCGGATCGCGAGGCCTTTGCGTCGCTCCGCGCGCTGGCCGGAGAGAAGGGGCTTGTGCTGCTGGAAGCCATGCGTCCGGCGTTTACGCCGGGCTTTGCCGCGCTTGGGGCGGCGCTGGATACAATAGGTCCCGTCCGGCGCGCATCCTTTTCCTATTGCCAGTATTCCTCGCGTTATGATAGATTTAAGCGGGGCGTGGTGGAAAACGCATTCAATCCGGCGCTGTGTAACGGCGCGCTGATGGACATCGGCGTGTATTGCATCCATGCGTTGATCTCGTTGTTTGGCATGCCTTCGCGGATACAGGCGGCGGCGCAGCGGCTGCCTAACGGTCTGGATGCGCAGGGCGGCGTCCTGTGCGGCTATGATGGAATGCTGGCGGATCTGTCCTATTCCAAAATTGCGGATCACAGACGGCAGAATGAAGTGCAGGGGGAGGAGGGAACCCTGCTGGTCGACAGCATTACGAATCCAAAGCGCATTCTGCGCATCGGGCGCGACGGCGCGGCGGCGGAGGTCTATGGGGATCCTGACCCGGAGTTTTTCGGCATGGCCCACGAAATCGGAGCTTTTATTTCGTTTGTGGAGGATGCCGCGCGCGGCCTGCGCTCCTGGGAGCGACACAACCGCGTTACGGAACAGACGCTGTCCCTGATGGATGAGATCCGGAGACAGACGGGTATCGATTTTATAAACTGGAATGAGCAGGAAGGGATGGGGGCGCGATGATCGCATCGGCAAGAAATCTGTATATTTTAAAGCGGTTGAACGAATCCGGCATTGTGGACTATAAGGGGATTGCAGGTGAGCTCGGCGTATCCGAAGCTACCGTTCGGCGGGATTTTGAAAAGCTTGAGGCGCAGGGAAAACTCCGGCGCGTGCAGGGCGGCGCGGTGCGTTCGGACGGAGCGGATGTGAGCTTTGATGTGGAGCTCTCCATCCGCGCCAAGAACAATATCAATCCCCGGGAGAAGCTCCTCGTTGCCCAGGCTGCGGCGGAGACGGTGCAGCCCGGCGAGTGCGTTTTTCTCGACGTGGGCACGAGCATTGCGCCGCTTGCGCAGTTTCTGCTCAGTAAGCCCATTCGCATCGTCACCTGCAACAATCTGATCCTGCAGCGCGTTACGCCGGAATCGCGGGCGGAGGTATTCCTGGTGGGCGGCCGGTTCATTCCTGCAGATCAGATGATCGTCGGCGCGATTGCGGAAAGTACGCTGGAGCATTTTGGATTTCACCGGGCTTTTATCGGCACCATGGGGATCGACGTTGTGCGGAACACGGTTTACGCAACGGATATGGAATGCATGAAGATCAAACAGATCGCCCTGCAAAAAGCGGAAAGAAGCTATTTGCTCGTTGACAGCAGCAAGCTCAGCAAGGTTGGTTCCTTCCATGTGACGGGGATTGACGCTTTTGAACTCGTCTATATTAACGGTCCCCGGCCGCAGGGAGATTTTCCCGCAAACATGGTTTTTGTGGAATAGGGCGGGCGCTGCGGCTCAGTTTCATAACAAATTCACGATTGCCTGTGCTTTGCACGGGCAATTTGCAATAAAATGATTGATTTTGCAATGTTTTGAGAATATAATGGGGGCGTAGAAGAGTTTCAAAGGAGGGAACTATGATGAAAACAACAGACCCGAGAAAGCGCGCGATTCTGGAATCCTTTAAAAACGGCCTGATTGTATCCTGCCAGGTGCAGCATGACGATCCGATCTCCACGCCGGATATGCATGTCAAAATGGCCGAGGCTGCGGTCTGGGGCGGCGCAGTCGGCATCCGGGCCAATTCGCCGGAGCAGATTCGCGACATTAAGCGCGCTGTGAACCTGCCGGTGATCGGCCTGTATAAACAATGGAAAGCG
The DNA here is from genome assembly GCA_004554165.1 of Clostridiales bacterium. Lineage (GTDB taxonomy): Bacteria > Bacillota > Clostridia > Christensenellales > CAG-138 > CAG-1024. The sequence goes on from SFNQ01000028.1 coordinate 18,744, forward strand.
GGTACCGATGTATTCATCACGCCAACGCTGGAGTCCGCCCGCCAGGTTTACGAGGCGGGGGCGGATATCATTGCACTGGACTGCACCGAGCAGATCAATGCGGAAGGAAGACCGGCCTACGAGCTGTTGCCCGTGGTGAAAAAAGAGTTTCCGGACGCCATGACCTTTGCCGATGTTTCCACGTTTGAGGAGGCGGCGCGTGCCGTGGAGATGGGTGCGGATATCGTGGGGCCCACCCTGTATGGCTATACCGAAAAAACCAAGCAGATCGAGGAGCCGAACCTGCGCGAGTTTGCGCGTATGTGCCGCGAATTTGGCGATAAGGCTTACATGATTATGGAAGGCCATATTTATTCGCCGGAGGATGCGATCAAGTGCCTGTATCTCGGCGCGCACGCGGTGGTTGTGGGCAGCGCCATTACGCGGCCACACTACATCGCCAGACGCTTTACCGATCTGATGAACGGATACCGGCAGAACTGGCGTGATGCGGAAAGGAGCGCGCATTAAGCATGGCATTCAACGCGGAAACAGCGCAAAATGTAGAGGTCAGCATTAAACTCCCGCCCGAGCTTGCGCCCATGGAGCAGCTTGCGCTGATGGAACGCTATACGGCGGCGCATGCGGAATCCGCAGGGAAGACCAAGGAGGAGCGTGAGGTCGCGTGTCTTAGGGTGCTGTACCCCGCGCTGCTGCGCTCCATCGAGGAGCGGGATCTGATTGCCGGACGGCTGGATTTTTTGCCGATCGGTTTTGGCTGCGTGACCTCGGTGGGCGGCGTGGGACACTACTGCGTGTTCAATAAGCTCAAAAAGTTCAAGGCGCAGATTCCCGAAACGGAGCATGCCCGCGTTGACGCGCTGTACGCATACTGGCTCGAACATGATCTTAAGACAAAGTACTGCCGCGACGCGCTGCGCGACGACATCGTTGGCATGTTCATTGACTGCGACTATGCGCTGATTGCGACTGCGCGCCTGTCCGGCATGATGCTGGATTACCGGACGCTGATGGATCTCGGCATCGGCGGATTGCGCCGCCGCATCGAGACCCTTCGGAAGCAGCGCGGGGACAATGCCTTTTATCGCGCCTCCCTGGACTGCCTGGACCTGTTTGGGCTCTGCTGCGACGCGCTTGCAGAGAAAGCGGGAAGGGACATGGCGCAGGCTTCGCCGGAGCGTCGGGTTGAGCTGGCCCGTATGTCGGACGCGCTTTTGCGGATGAAAACCGAAGCGCCCGCCACTTTTTTTGAGGCGCTGCAGCTTTTCTGGCTGTACGCGCTGCTGGCTGGCGTCATCAACTATGGCCGCATGGACGATGTGCTGGGACCGTATCTCAAGCGCGATCTTGACCAGGGCAGGCTCACGGAGCAGGAGGCGTTCCGCCTGCTCAAATCGCTCTGGACGATGATCGAAAACCGCAGAACCACGGTCAATGGCCGCATCATCGTAGGCGGCAGGGGACGCCGCGACCCGGAGGCGGCGGATACCTTTGCGCGAATTGCCATGCGCGTTGCGCAGACCTGCCGGTATGTGGAGCCGCAGTTTACGCTGCGCTTTGACCGCAATACGCCGGAGGACATTTATGACGCTGCGCTCGACACCATCGGTCAGGGCGCGACCTACCCGACGCTGTATAATGACGACGTCAACATCCCGGCCGTTATGCACGCCATGCGTGTGGATGAAAAAACCGCAGAGCAGTATGTCCCCTTCGGCTGCGGAGAGTTCGTCATTCAGGGGCAGAGTACGGGAACGCCGAATACCTGCATCAACCTCCTCAAGCTCCTGCAAATCTCGCTCAACGGCGGCGTCGATCCCATGGACGGCGTGGACAAAAGCGATGGCGTTGCCCTGCTGCCTGCGGAGGAGCTCAAGGACTTTGACGCGCTGTATGCGCAGTATAAGCGCCTTGTCGATCACTATCTCGATCTGTCCGTCGCCGCGCAGAAGCGTTCCTATGAGATTATGAATGAGGAGGTGTCCTTCCTCTTTACGAGCATACTCATGGACGACTGCCTGGGCCGCGGGCGCGCCCTGCTGGACGGCGGCGTGCGTTATCTTGGCGGCACGAACGAAACCTACGGCAATATCAATGTCTCGGACTCCCTTGCGGCAATCCGGCGCATTGTGTTCGAGGAGCGGCTTGTAACGCTGGCCGCCCTGCGGGATGCGGCAAACGCCGACTTTGCAGGGCAGGAGCGGCTCCGGCGGCAGCTCTGGGAGACGCCAAAGTACGGCAACGACGATCCCTATGCCGACGATATGGCAAACGATCTGTTTGAATTCGTGGCAAACGGCGTGCGCGATCGGGGGATTGCTGCGGGCATGCAGTATTACCTCATCGTCATCAGCAACAACCAGCTCAATACCGAGTGGGGCAGGCGCACGGCCGCCTCCTACGACGGGCGGCGCAAGGGGCAGTTCATGAATCCGGCCAACAATCCCCAGGGCGGCGCGAACCACAGCGGGCCGACGGCGATGCTGAATTCGCTTTCCCGCTTTGATGCGCGCCTGCATGGCGGAAGCGTGCAGAACATCAAGTTCACGCCGGACTTTTTCAACAACCGGCGGGCGCTCATCAAGCAGATGTTCCGGGTCTACTTCGATCGCGGGGGCTGCCACCTGATGGTGACGGTTGTGGATCGCGGGGTGCTGGAAGCCGCGGTAGAGCGTCCCGACGAGTATCGCGACCTGATTGTGCGGGTTTCCGGGTTTTCTGCGGTCTTTGTCAACCTGGAGCCGGACATCCAGCAGGAACTGATGAGCAGGGTGCTGTATGGATGAGCCCCTGCTGATCGTTACGGAGATCGAGCGCAGCGCCATTCACGACGGCCCGGGCCTCCGCACGGTGGTGTTTTTGCAGGGCTGCCCGCTGCGCTGCTACTGGTGCTGCAATCCGGAGACGCAGAGCGTCCGCCCCGTGCTTTTGCATGATAAAAAGCGCTGTGTGGGCTGCGGCGCCTGCCTGCCCGCCTGCAAAAGCGGCGCAATCTCTCTGAGCGGGGGCCGGGCGCAGATCGACCGCGCCGCCTGCGTGGGCTGCGGCTGCTGCGCGTCCGTCTGCCCCATGGGCGTGAATGCGCTGTCCGGGAAGCCGATGCGCCTTTCGGATATCATGGATGTCGTGCGCCGCGACCGGGCCTATTATGACGCCACCGGCGGCGGGCTGACCCTGTCGGGGGGAGAACCGCTTGGCCAGCGCGCCGCGGTGGCGCTTCTTGACATGGCCAGATCGGAGGGGATTTCCGCCTTTGTGGAGACGACCGCCTGCGTACCCTGGGAAACTCTGGAAGCGGCAATGCCCGTTACGGACGGTTTTTTTGTGGATTACAAGCATCCGGATGCCGCTGCGCTGCAGCGCGCTACGGGCGCGTTTCTTGCCACTGTGGAGGAGAACGTCCGGCGGCTCATCCGCGCAGGGGCGCGGGTGACGCTGCGCACGCCCGTCATTCCCGGGTTTAACGACGGGGAGGAAACGCTGGAGCGCTGCTTTGCCTTTGCGCGCGCGCTGGGGCTTTCTGAATATGTGCTGCTGCCGTACCACAGTCTGGGACGCGGCAAGTATGAAAAGCTGGACCGAAGCTACCGGCTGGACGGCCTGCCGGTCATGGGGAGCGAAGCGCTGGCGTCTGCGGCGGAGCTTGGCGCGCGGATGGGCTTGTCCGTGCAGATTGGAGGTTAGCTGTGTTTTTGCTTACGCCCGCTTACAAGCAGTATCTCTGGGGCGGCACAACGCTGAGCGAACGCTTCGGAAAGGATGCGTCCCTGCCGCTGATTGCGGAGAGCTGGGAACTGTCCGTTCACCCGGACGGGCCCTCCCGCATTGCCAGCGGCCCGGATTGCGGCCGTACGCTGCGCGATTATCTGTCGGAACATCCGGCCTGTGCGGGGGGCGCTCCTGAGGATCCGCTGCCCGTGCTCATCAAGCTCATCGATGCGCAGAAGCCCCTTTCCGTGCAGGTACACCCGGACGACGCCTATGCATACCGCAATGCGGGAGAACGGGGGAAGACGGAGCTTTGGCACATTCTCGAGGCAAAGCCCGGCGCTTTCCTGTATCTGGGGCTGAATCGTGAGATTGCGCGGGCAGAGCTTTCGCGCCGCATTGCGGACGGCACGGTGGAGGAGGTTCTGCGCCGCATCCCCGTGCAGGCGGGCGAGAGCTATTATGTTCCCGCGGGGATGCTGCATGCCATAGGCGCGGGGATTGTCCTGTACGAGATTCAGGAAAGCTCCAACCAGACCTACCGCGTGTACGACTACGGCCGGCTGGACGCTGCGGGCAAGCCCCGGCCGCTGCACATTGAAAGCGCCCTCGCGGTTGCGCGGTTGTCCCCGTCGGATACGACGCCGCCGGGACAGAGCGATTGGCAGGCGGCGCAGGGCGCAGAGGCGCGTACAATCGTGCGCTGCCCCCATTTCACGCTGCGTGAAATCGCGCTGTCGGGCAGGACGGAGGTTTCTGCAAGCGCAGGAGATTTTCTGCATCTGCTGTGCGTGTCCGGCCGCGCGCAGGCAGCGCAGGGCGCGGCCACGCCTGAGAAGGAGGTGCAGTAATGTTACAGTCTGTTAAGCGCGCGTTCCTGCGGTTTCGGCGGACGTCTGCCTTCGCGGGCTTCATCCTTTTCCTGATTGCGCTGGCGCTGAACGCCGCGCTGCAGGGGCCCGCGTCGTTTTTCAGCATCAAAAGCATCAATACGCTTTTTGCCAAGAACACGCCCTTCATTCTCGTCGCCATTTCGCAAAGCCTCCTGCTGCTTGCGGGAACAATGGATGTTTCCTGCGGCGTTCAGGTTGCGCTTGTCAATGTTGTGATTATTATGACCGGGCAGGAATGGGGGCTTCCCTTTGGCGTTTGCTGCCTGCTGGGCATTGGCGCCGCGGTACTGGCTTCGATCGCCTGCTGGGTCTGCTGCTCTGTGTTCCGTCTGCCGGCGCTCCTTGCCAGCTATGCTCTGACCTATGTTATCAAGGGCGTCAACGTGCTGATTATGGACGTGCCGCAGGGCAAGGTGGACAAGGTGTTCTACAAGGCGTATGATTCCCAGATTTTCGGCATCATCCCGGTGTCGCTGCTTGCAATCGTATTGGTATTGCTGCTCTGGCTTTATGTCAAGCGAACAAAGTTTGGTTCGCATATCTACGCTGTGGGCGCCAATCCGCGCAATGCCTTTGCCGCCGGCATCAGCCCCATGGCAGTTCAGTTTAAGGCCTTTTTGCTCAAGGGCATCATCGTGGGGATCGCGGGCGTTTGCATTACGCTCATGATCGCCTCCGGTAATCCCCTTCAGGCGGAGGACTACGGCATCCGCTCCCTGTCCGCCTGTATCATCGGCGGTCTGGGCTTTGGCGGCTGGGGCTCCGTCTCCTGCGCGGTATTCGGCTCCAGCTTCTTTGTGCTGATTCAGAATTCCGTTTACTACTTCTTCTCGCTGCTTGTGAAGCTCTTCCCGGGCTTTTCGGTTACGAGCTACTGGCAGAATTTCGTATCGGACGTTATCATTTTCCTCGGGCTGCTGATGACCATCGTTACCGCCAAGGGACAGCGCGAAGCGCTCAAGCAGGGCATTGTGCGCCAGTTCCGGCGCAGCGATCGCCTGTATGATCAGCCGGCCAGGGATGGCAAGGAGGGCGACGGCAATGAAAAATAACCTGACTGCCCAGCTGTCGTTTGGACAGCGCATGAAGATGTTCATCCAGAAGAGCCCGGCGCGCATGGCGTTTATTATCGCGGCGATTCTCTATCTGATTACGATCATCATTTCGCCGGCATCGCTCAACGCCAGCGCAATCGGCTCCATCATCATGCTGACGCTGCTTTTGAGCTTTGCGTCCGCAGGCCAGACCATTGTGCTGATTGGCGGGGGCATGGACTTTGGCGTGGGCGCGGTGATGTCGTCGGCGGCTATTTTGACGACAACCATCATGAACAGCCAGAATGGGCATTTTGTTGAGCTTCTGGTGGTTGCGCTTGCCATGGGCGCTGCCGTCGGCCTGCTCAACGGCGTATGCTCCGTCAAGATCGGCCTGCCGCCCATGATCGTTACGATGGCCATTTCCAACGTGGTCACCCGCATGCAGTATGTGCTTACCCAGGGAAGCCCCATGGGCTATGCTCCGCCTGCGTTTATCTCCTCAGTGACTTCGCGCCTGTTTGGGCTGAAATTTCTTCCGTCCATTGTACTTTACGCGCTGATTATTTTCCCGCTTGTATTCTTCCTGCTCAACCGCTCCCGCTTTGGAAAGCAGGTTTATCTTGTGGGAAACAACCCGGTCGCGGCGCGGCTCAACGGTATCAACGTGAGCCGGGTGCAGATTCTGACCTATGTGTTTTCCGGCATGTTTGCGGCCTTTGCGGGCATGCTGGGAGCGGCGTACATGAATGCGGCGCGCTGCCAGATCTTTGATGAATACGCATATAACTCCCTCATCGCGGTCATCATTGGCGGTACCGCCTTCTCCGGCGGCGTCGGCACCTATACGGGAAGCATTGCCGGTTCGCTGGTGATGGTCGTGCTCAGCAACGTCCTTACGGCGATGGGACTGGCGCAGCCCATGCGCAACATCTTTATGGGCCTGATTATGATATTGCTCCTGATCCTCTATAACCGGGAGAAGAAGGTACGGCAGTAAAGAATCGGAGAATTCATTGACCCTGGGAACCGGCGCAGGCAAGGCCCTGTACCGGTTCCTTTTCAGAAATGGGAGACCGGGAGGAGTTATGGAAAACCGTGAAGCCGTACGCTTGACAAAGCGAGTGACCGCCGCCATTCTGGTGGTTTCCTTTGCCTATGCTTTTGTCAACTCTCTGACCAGCGTACTGGTCAACGAGATCATCGATGCTTTTTCTCTGGCGGGCGCAGCGCAGGGGCTTTTGAGCAGCATGCTCAGCATGGGCCTGATGCTGGCGCTGCTGGCTACGCCGGCGCTTCAGGGCCGGATTCAAAAGATGACCATGGTGCTGCTCTCCGGATTGCTGCAGGCCGCTATGCTTCTGCTCTCCGGCGCGGCCCCCGCGTTCGCTTTTTTTGCACCGGCCATCGTTCTGCTGGGTGTCGGCTGCGGCTGGCTCGATACTTACATCAATTCCTGCATGGTGGATGTGCATCCGACGGACAGTCCCAAGTACCTTGGCCTGCTGCATGGGGTTTTCGGCATCGGCAGTCTCCTTGCTCCGCTTGCGATCCAGTGGCTGCTGCTCTCCATGCGCTGGCGCGGCGTACATTTTGCCGTTGCCGGGCTTACGCTGCTGGCCATGCTGCTGATTGCCCTGGTTCGCCGTGATATTCGGGCTGCGGGCGGACTTGCGCAGACGCAGGAGGCACGTCTGTCTTTTCGCCAGCTAGGGGCTTATCTGAAGGGTGGACGCAATCTTCTTCTGCTGGGCTGCGGCGCTGTGACCTCCATGGTTCAGACGGGTGTGCTCTGCTGGATCGCCCGCTACATGCTTGTGGAGCACAATGCCGCCGCGCTTGGCGCAAGCTGCCTGACCATCTTCTGGGTTGCGGCAACGGTCAACCGCTTTCTTGCGCCAAGGCTGCGGGTCAAACCGCTGGTCATGGTGGCGTTGGGTTCCCTGCTTTGCGGACTGTTCCTGCTTGCCGGCATCTGGAGCGGCAGTGCGGTGGTAATGTGCGTCGCAGTAGGACTGGTTGGGCTGGCTTCGGGACATTTTCAGCCCATGCTGATCTCAGAGTGCGCCGCAGGATATCGCGGCAACACGACGCTGACGACCTCTGCGCTGATGATTGCTATGGGCCTTGGCCGGGTTGCCGTGCCCCTCGTCATGGCGGCGATTTCCGATGCAGTATCCATGCAGGCTGGCATGTCGGTTCCCGTTGCTGCGGCAATGCTGTCCCTGCTGCTGAGCCTGTGCGCCCTGCGTGTGAAGCCGGCTGCGGATTGACCTGTCGCACAAAACCAAGCGCCGCAGGGCAGCTGCCCTGCGGCGCTTGGCGCAACAGAGAATAAAGCCCGAAACAAGAATTCCAAGGAGATTCCGTTTCGTCCCGCATACAGCCTGATCCAAAGCGTTCTCCCCTTGATGACGCCGTTTTGCCGGTTTGCTGCCTGCCGGAAACGGACTGAGCGAGTGAGGGGGGAAAGTACGAGCCGGCAACGACCTTGGAAGCAGACGCCTCCCCGGAAACGACAAGCGCCCCGGAGGCGGCGGGCAACCGCATGCACCATCCCGTAACCTGCGATGTGATTGACGAAGCCGGCAGTTTACTGGAAAGGCGGTCCATGCTATACTGTTGCTGTCAAAGCAAGGCAGATAATGCCGGAGGAGGGGCGGGGCATGCAGGTATTGATCACCGGGCTGACCGGAAAAACCGGACGATGCTTTCTTTCCGAGCTCATGCAACGCGGGACGCAGGGGAATTGTTTCCGCGCGCTTGTGAGAAGCTCGAGCGATACGCGCGCAATCGAGGAAAGCGGTCTGGCGATTGCGCTTTGCAGGGGCGATCTCGACAGCGCGGAGGATCTCAAACGGGCAATGCAGGGCGTGGACACCGTGCTGCACATCGCGGGCGTACACAAGTCGCTCCCCGTTGTGCAGGCGGCGCTGGATGCCGGCGCGCGTTGGCTTATCCTCGTACATACCACCGGCATCTATTCAAAGTATAAGCAGGCGGGGGAGGCATACCGGCAGATCGAGTGGCAGATCGAGGCCATGCTGGAGGGGACGGGCGTTTCCCTAACGCTGCTGCGGCCCACCATGATCTATGGGGGACCTGACGATAAGAATCTTTCGATCTTCATCCGCATGGTGGACAGGCTTCGGCTTTTCCCGCTTGTGTCTGGCGGACACTTTGCGCTCCAGCCTGTGCATCGGAAGGATCTTGGACGTGCGTACTATGACGTGCTCTGCCACCCGGAGACGACCAAAGGCCGGAACTATGACCTGTCCGGCGCATACCCGATCGATCTCATCGATCTGCTGCGGATCATCGCGGACGGGCTCGGGAAGAAAACCCGCTTCTTCTCCGTTCCGTTTTTTCTCGCTTATGGCGGGGCCTGGCTGCTGTATTTGCTGACGCTCACAAGGATCGACCTTCGGGAGAAGGTGCAGCGCCTTGTGGAGCCACGGGCCTACGGGCATGAGGCCGCCGCAAGGGACTTTGGCTATCAGCCCATGGATTTTGAAGCAGGCCTGCGGCAGGAGGTCGCGGAATGCCAAAGAGCATGGGAAGAAGAACGTCGAATCTGATTTGAATACAGGGGGACACAGATGATAGGGCTGCTGCTTTTACTCCTGCTTCTGCTGCTTGCGGGATGGTTCTTCCATTGTGCGCTCCGGTTGCGCATGGCCAGGAGCCTGCCCATGACGATGTGTGGAATCGTGGCTCTTTTGTACCTGTTTGCACTTGCGGGACAGCTCCGCACGGGCGTTGTCGCGGTGAGCCTGCTGCTGCTTTTGATGGGCGGCTACGCTTTTGTCCAAACCCTGCGGCGTCGTGCGTGGAAGGAAACGGCGGCGCTTCTGCTCTGCCCGGAATGTGTGCTGTTCCTTCTCACGTTTTTTGCGATACTGTATGTGGACTACGGCCGCGTGGCCGACTCCTGGGACGATTTTTCACACTGGGCGGACACTGTGAAGCTCATGTTCGCCCACGACGCGCTGCCGACGGTCGCCATGGGCGCACAGTTTCCGTCCTATCCGCCCGCCATGGCGCTCCTGCAGTATTTTGTCCAGCGGCTCGGGAGCGGCGGCCCTTTTACAGAATGGAAGCTATATGCAGCCTACCATCTGTTCGCCGTATCGCTCCTGCTGCCCGCGCTGGCCGGCCTTCGCTGGCGCGATGGCATCCTGCGCATACTTGCCGCGGCGGCCCTGCTGCTGATGCTGCCTGTGACGCTATTCCATGACCCCATTGGCGGGCTTTCCATCGATTGCTTTCTGGGGCTGCTCTTTGGCGCGGCGCTGTTTTTCTGCTATGACCTGAAGGAGAAGCGCGGCGCGGACATCGCCCGCTTTGCGCTGCTGCTGTTTGTACTCGTGCTCTCAAAGGATGTCGGCCTGCTCTTTGCCTGCCTGTCGCTGCTTGCGCTTGCTGTGGACTTCTTCTGCTTTCAAACGATGGCTGCCCGGGGCAAGGTGCTTCGGACGCGGTGGGCGCGGCGGATTTGTTCCGTCGGTCTGCCCGCGCTTTCGGTTGCTTTTGCAAGGATTTCCTGGAGCAGCTTTCTGCTGCAGGTCGGTTCCGCTGCGGGAGGCGGCGACGCGATAGCGAGCGGCGTCCGCCAGGCACTGGCGGATCCGGCCAGGCCTTATGTGCCGGTAATCAAAAACTATCTGCGGGAGCTGTTCTCGTTTACGCAGCGTGTGGGTACGCTGAAGATCAGCTTTTTTGCTTTCGCGCTGTTTCTGACGGCGCTTGTCGTGCTGCTCCTGCGGGAAAGCGGAGCGCCGGGACCGGAGAACAAAAGGAAGCGTGCCGTGATTTGGATCGCGCTTGCTTCAACTGCTGTCTATGTGGCAAGCCTGTTGCTGCTATACGTTTCCTGGTCGGTCTACTCGCCCTATGAGGCGGCGCAGCTTTCGAGCTTTGACCGCTATTTGAACGCGGGCTTTTTGGCGCTTCTCGCGCTGCTCTCAATGGTATGGTTCTCCCGCGTGACGGAACCGGGGGTGGGGAAACGCGCTGCGGCGCTGCTGCTTGTGCTTTTCCTGCTCTTAATGCCGCTGCCGGAGCTTAAGGAGCTTGCAACGCGCAAGGTCGTGCGGGAGTCCGAAAACAAACGCGCTCCGTATGCCTCGGCTGTCGCTGCGCTGGAGTCCAGCGGCGCTTCACCGGACGCGCGGCTGCTCGTTATCGCGCAGGATACAGCGGGGCTTGAATACCAGACCATGCGCTACTGCCTGCATCCCAAATGGAAGCTCAACGGATCGGTTTGGAGCTTCCGCGAGCCTGGGGATACGAACAATATCTGGACGACCTACTGTGCTGTAGCTGACATGCCGGCATACCTGCTGGAGCGTTTTGACGGCGTGTATCTGTTCCAGCTCGACGATTATTTCCTCACGCACTATGAAAACGTCTTTGCTCCTGGCACGGAAATCCGGGAGGGACGCTGGTATTGGGTGCGCCCGGACGGCCTGCTCGAAGCGGCGGATTAAATAAACCATGTTCGGTAAGACCATGCGGGAACAGCGGCCGAATGGTTTCCGGCCTGATGCAAATGGCTGGCAGGGCGGTGCGGGCAATTGCCGATGGAGAGCGGAGGAGAAAGGGAATTTCCGCAAGAAATACCGGAAGGGTGAGAACACGTTTTGCCGCTTTTCCCTCGCAATGCGCTGAGAACGCTGTCAACTTTTTCCGTCAGAAATACAATTTTAGGCTATCATTATTCGCTCGAATCGTGTACAATACAGATATAACTGGTAATTTTGAGCATGGAGTAACAGATTACAGACGAGAGGTATACTATGAACAATCTGAACCAGACAGAAATCCTGCTGGAGTCCGGCACAAACGAATTTGAAATCATGGAGTTTACCATTGACGGTCAGATTTTTGGCATCAACGTTGCAAAGGTGCTGGAAATCATGAAATACCGCGAAATCAAGCCCATGCAGAATGCACATCCGGTGGTAGAAGGTATTTTTAAACCCCGCGATGCCGTCATTACCGTGATCGATCTTGCAAAATATCTCGGCCTTGCGCCGTCTGCCGATACCAGCCACGATATTTTTATTATCACCAATTTCAATTCCCATAACTTTGCCTTCCATGTCCACTCGGTCGTGGGGATCAACCGCATCTCCTGGCGCAATATTCAGAAGCCTGACCAGGTAATTTACGGCGGAAACGAGGGCGGGGCAACGGGCATCGCGGAATATGAGGACAGGCTCATTACCATTCTGGATTTTGAAAAAATCGTTTCGGAAATTTCGCCCGAGATTGGCCTCAAGGTAAAGGATATCGATGCGCTTGAGGGGCGGATGCGCAGCGAAAAGCGGATTCTGATTGCGGAGGATTCCATGCTGCTGTCCAAACTGATTACCGAATGCCTCCATCGCGCGGGCTATGTGAATACCGTTAAGGTGGACAACGGGCAGGAGGCCTGGGACTATCTTTGCGAGGCGAAGGACAGCGGCGATCCGCTTGAGGATCATGTCGATCTGGTTGTGACCGATATCGAGATGCCCCAGATGGACGGACATCGTTTGACAAAGCTGATCAAAGAGGACGCAACGCTCAAAAAACTCCCCGTGATCCTGTTCTCCTCGCTGATCAACGAAGCAATGCGGGTTAAGGGCGAGCAGCTTGGCGCAGACGCGCAGATCAGCAAGCCCGAAATTGCGGGCCTGGTTTCCCTGATCGATCAGTTGCTGGAAAAGAAGGAACAGGAGCAATCGGCTTAATTCGCCGTTTTCGTGTTGAACATGCCGCGATTTTTGCGCTTCCGCCCGGATATGGAGCGGAAGCGCTTTTCGATTGCAAAGGGCCGTCCGCGCTTCGCAGTGGCTTCGACCGCGGTTTTGCCGTATTCGGAATTCGTCCTGTAGGTTTGTCAAACATGTTGGACAGTATAGCTATGAAGGAAATCGTCGGGAGAGCTATACAGTAAAGGGCGCATAGGACGGTGATTGGAGGCTCTTC